>DATMNL010000047.1:0-72236 GCA_035568995.1 Rhizomicrobium sp.
GGACCGCTTCATGAGCCAATGTCGCTCTCTCACCAATTTTATCGCCAATGGCGTGATCACCCTGGCGGTGGCGCGCTGGGAAAACGAACTGGACCAGCCCAAGCTGCTTCGCATGCTCAATGCGGGCCCGGCCAAGGTCGAAGACTGAGACCTGCGGCGGCTCCACCCGTGCCGCGACGGACCGCAGAATGGCCAAAATCCAGTTCTGGCACGCTTCGGCATGAACTATTTGTCATGGCTGTGAACCATCCCATTCATTTTCGGTTCAACTGACATCGCTCAATCTGCGAGGATTGGATTCCCAGGGGAGATGCCATGTCATTGGAAGGTGTCCTTGCCGTAAATCGCTTCGGCCTGGGCGCCAGGCCCGGCGAAGTCGAACAGGCCAGCGACAATCCCAAAACCTGGCTCACTGCTCAGCTAGGCCCGGCCCAGCAGCCAGTCCAGGCCGATGGCACACCGTTCAAGAGCGGCGCCGCGCTGGTCGCCGATCTCACCGCCTTTCGCCGCGAACGCCGGGACGCGCGCAAGGCCAATGACGCCCAGGCCGCCATGGCCTTCAACAAGCAGCAGCGCCAGGTCCTGCTGGACGAAATGTCGGCGCGCTTCGATCTGGGTTTTTCGACCACAAGACCGTTCGCCGAAAGGCTGGTCTGGTTCTGGACCAACCATTTCACCATCTCGACCCAGGGCGCCGGGACCGCCAGCTTTGCCGGCGCCTATGAGCGCGAAGCGATCCGGCCCTTCATCGCCGGCAAATTCGAGGACATGCTGCTTGCCGTCGCCACCCATCCGGCGATGCTGGTTTATCTCAACAATGCCCAGTCCATCGGCCCGGATTCGCTGGCCGGGGTGGTGTCGCGGCGCGGTCTCAACGAGAATTTCGGCCGCGAATTGATGGAGCTTTATTCCCTGGGTGTGAACGGCGGCTATACCCAGGCGGACGTCATTGCCCTGGCCAAGCTTCTCACCGGCTGGAGCATAGATACGGGCCAGCCCGAGGGCGGCGGCCGTATTTTCCGGATCGCGCAGTTCGGCCGCATCAGTGATGGCGATTTGCGCCGCGATACCGGTGTGTCGAGCGGCTTTCGTTATTTTGAAAACCGTCATGAACCGGGGCGGGTCAGCCTCAGGGGCAAAACCTATCCCGATGGTTATGCCGGCGGCCGGGCGGCGATTCACGATCTGGCCCATGACCCGGCGACGGCGCGTTTTATCGCGGGAAAATTCGCGGTGCATTTTATATCCGATACGCCGCCACCTGAGTCCGTGACGCGGCTGGAAAATATTTTCCGCGACACCGGGGGCGATCTCAAGGCATTGGCGGTTGCGGTGGTGGAAGATCCCGCTGCCTGGACACAAGGTCCCGGCAAGATGCGTCCACCCGTGGATTATATCACCGCCACCTACCGGCTGCTCAATCTGCCCCAAGCCCAGAACGCCCAACGCCAGACCCAGGGGGCGATGCAGGCCTGCCGGCTGATGGGCCAATTCCCCATGGCCGCGCCGTCGCCAAAGGGCTGGTCGGATCAGTCGCAGGACTGGTCGGGACCCGACGCCGTGCTGTCGCGCATCGCCTTTGCCCGGCAACTGGCTTCCCGCCTGCCGCAGAATTTCGCGGTGGGGCAAGTCACGCAACTGGCGGACAGGGCGCTTGGTTCCCGCCTCTCTGCCGCCACGCGGGGCGTCATCGCCGCCGCCGCCAATGCCGGTGAGGCAATGGCACTTTTGCTCTCCAGCTCCGAATTTCAACGCAGGTGATTGCCATGGACGCTTCACGCCGCTCGCTGCTCAGGGGCCTTTCAGCCACCACCGCTCTATGCCTGTGGGATGCCCCCCTCAAATTCGCTTTCGCGGCTGTGCCCGGCGACCGGCGGCTGGTGGTGGTGATCCTGCGCGGCGCGGTGGATGGTTTGGCGGCGGTGCCGCCGCATGGTGACAAGGATTATGGTTCCACGCGCGGGCAATTGGCGCTTGCGACTGACGGCGCCACACCGCTGCACGACCTGGACGGCATGTTCGGCCTGCACCCGGCCTTGGCCAATATGAAGATGCTGTACGACGCCAAGCAATTGATCGCGTTTCAGAACATCTGCTCGCCCTATCGCGACCGCTCGCATTTCGAGGGCCAGAATGTGCTGGAGACGGGCGCGGCCAAACCCCACGCCATCGGCGACGGCTGGCTGAACCGGGCGCTGACGCCTATGGGTCTGGCCGATAGCGGCCATGCGCTGGCCGTTGCGCAAACTCCGCCTCTGCTTCTTACCGGTCCGGCGCGGGCCACCAGCTGGATGCCGGCTACGCTGCCGACGCCCGACGCCGCTTTCCTGGCCCAGGTGAAGCTGCTCTATGCCGGCGATCCGGCGCTGTCGCGGTCCCTGGGCGATGCCCTGGCACTGCAGAGTGCAGCAATGATCGCCTCCGACGATCCCTCGGACAAGAAAATGGGTCCGGGCAACAACGCCAATCTGACTCCGCTTTTTGCGGGTGCGGGCCGGTTGCTCGCCGCCGAAGCGGGGCCTCGCGTCGCCGTGCTGGATATCAGCGGCTGGGACACGCATATCAACGAAGGCGCGGGCGAGGGCGCGCTGGCGCGGCGGCTGGCGGCGCTGGACGGAGGACTGGATGCGCTCAAGACCGCGCTCGGCCCCGCCTGGAACAAGACGGCCATTGTGATGGCGACCGAGTTCGGGCGGACCGCCCGGCCCAACGGCAATGGCGGCACCGATCATGGCACCGGCGGCGCCAGCTTCCTCTTGGGCGGCGCGGTGGCCGGCGGCCATGTCCGCGCCGAATGGACCGGTCTTTCCACGGCGGCGCTGCAGGACGGGCGCGATCAGCCCGCCCGCACAGACCTGCGGTCCCTATTCAAGGGCCTATTGGCCGAGCATATGGGCGTGCCGCCTTCGGCCTTGAACGGCAATGTCTTTCCTGACAGCGCCGGCGCACCTGCCATGACCGGATTGATCCGCGCCTGAAGCCCCCTGTCGGCGCCCCGCTTTTTATGGCTCACTGAGGAAAAAGGGGCCGAGGGGAGCGGGACGGGAATGGACGGAAATCTCGCGCGCAGGAATTTCCTTCTGGCCGCCGCGGCATCGCCTCTGTTGGCGCGCCCGGGCATGGCGCAGGCGGCGCCGATCGTCACCCGCCGGCTGAACAATTTCATGATCTCGGTGTCGGACTTGGATAGTTCCATCGCCTTCTACCAGAAGCTGTTCGGCGCGCCGGCCGTCCAGGGCGATGTCGCGATATTCCGGGTCGGCGTGGGCCCCCATTTTTTCGGCTTGACGCCGGTCAAAGCCGGCGCCAGGCCAGAATTCCTCTCTTATGGCCTGACCGTTGAGAATTTCGATCCCGCGGGTCTGATCAAGACGCTGTCGGACGCGGGCGCCAGGGGCGAAGTGACATCGCGCGACGGCACGCCGGAAGTGTGGGCCTACGATCCCGACAATATCAAAATCCAACTCCAGGATATCGCCTATGGCCATGGCTCCGGGCCACGCGGTGCGGTGCTGCCGCCGGCGCAAACCGGCAAATCCGCTTTCGCGCTCAGAGGTCTCAGTCATGTCACCCTGACCAACTCCAACGGCCCGCGCAGTCTGGATTATTATTCAAAACTGTTCGGCTGGGAGGTGCAGTCCAAACAAGGCCCGACCCAATGGTGTTTCAGCGTGGGAGAGGGGTTTGACTGCGTCGTATTCAATGTCGGGGTGAACAACCCAAATGCCAAAGCCGGCGTCAATCATGGCTGCTTCACCATCGCCAATTTCGACGCCAACACCGTAATGAACATTCTGTCCGACAACGGGCTGGAACCGATCGAGTATGGCAACAGCGCCTTGATCAAGCCCCTGACCTGCCGGCTGCGCCTGCGCCAGCGGGCCAACAATGGCGGCGGCCCGGGCCACTGGCTTGGCACGCCGGAGTTGTATTTCAACGACCCGGACAACATTGCGATGCAGATCCAGGACACCAGCTATTGCGGCGGATCCGGCCCGCAGGGCGAAGTCTGCCCCTGAGCAGCGATTACGCTGCACCGCACCTCAGCTTTGCCGAAATGGTACCAGTGCTTTGCTTTGGCAGGGGCAGTAAATTACCATGCTGCAATCAAACGCTGCCGCGTTACGCGGCCGATACAGTGGTGGGAAACGACAAACCAAACATGGGGGTGGGCCGATGAAACGTACATGGTTGTTACTGGGTGCGGCTGCGGTGGCGGCTCTTTCGGCAAGTGCGTGGGCAGCGGACAAATACCCGATCCAGGTGGTGCCTGTGGGCAAGGGCCCCTACACCTTTCCCGAGGGCTACAAGACGCCCTGGGACAAAGTTCAGATCATGGTGACCGAGAAGCTGTCGCCCAATCTCTACGTCCTGCATGGCAATGCCGGCCCTGACTCGGGTCATCCCGATGCCTCGGGCGGGCGCGCCGCCGTGCTGTTCGGGCCGGATGGCGTATTGATGGTGGACACCGAGAACGAGCCGGTGGCGGAGAAGACGCTGAAGGCGATCCGCACGTTCACCCAGGCGCCGATCAAGATCGTGGTCAGCAGCCACGCCCATGGCGACCATACGGGAGGCAATGCCTTCTTCGCCAAGCAGGGTGCCATTCTCTTCTCGCAGGAAAATCTGCGCGATGAGTTGGCGCGCCCGCCGGCCCGCGCCAATGGCCAGCCGACCCCGGCGGTCGATCCCGCCAGCCTTGCGACAGTAACCTATCAGTATGATCCCGCCACCGAGGGCAAACCCGCCGTCACCATTCACATGAATGGCGAGACGGTGGACTTCATTCCCATGATGCCATCACATATGGGCGGCGACACGGTGGTGCGCTTCCACAACGCCGATGTCATCTACATCGAGGATTTCTATCGCAATTTCGGCTATCCCTTCGCCGATCAGGCCAATGGCGGTTCGATCAACGGCATGCTGAAAGCGATCGATCTGCTTGAGAAGCTTGCCGACGACAACACCATCCTGGTGCCGGGCCACGGCACGCTGGTTCACAGGAAGGACCTCTTGCCTTACCGCAACATGCTGGTGGAAGTGTTGGCGAAGGTGAAGACGCTTCGCGGACAGGGCAAGTCGCTCAAGGATGTTCTGGCGATGAACCTGACCGCGCCGTACGACAAGACCACGCTGGGCGACTCGCAGTCGAGCAAGGACCGCTTCATTTCCGAAGTCTATAACGAGGTGAACGGATTGCCGCCGGTGGTGGACGGCAAGCGAAAGATGCCGGCGTCCTTCTAGGGCATCTGGCCTTTATGAGTGGCGAAGCTTTACAAGAACGGGAAATGCTGATGAACAGGACCAACCGGAAACATCTGCTATTCGCGTGTGTCTTGCTGGCGGGAATTTCGCCATTCGGCGCGATGGCCGCGACGCCCACCGAAAAGCTTTCCGCGCCGGGCCTCAACCAACCGGTCGAGATCATCAAGGATCATTGGGGCATTTCCCACATCTATGCCAAGAACGAGAATGACCTGTTCTTCGCCCAGGGCTACAACGCCGCCCGCGACCGGCTGTTTCAGTTGGAGATGTTCCGCCGCCGCGCCGAAGGCACCATGGCCGAGATACTGGGACCGAAGGAGTTGAACCGCGATATCGGCGCGCGGCAATTCATGTTCCGCGGCGATCTGGACAAGGAACTGGCCGTCTATCATCCGCACGGCCGCGCCCTCTTCGAAGCCTTCGTCAAGGGCATCAACGCCTATATCGACCAGACGGCGAAGAATCCGAATTTGCTATCGCCGGAATTCCAGATGCTGGGGATCAAGCCCGGCAAATGGACCCTTAAAACCGCCATCACCCGCATCAACTCGGTGAGCCTGGGCAAACCCAATGGCGAATTGCAGATGTTGCTGGCGGTCCATGCCGTAGGCGCCGACAAGATCAAGGATCTGGCCTATTTCCAGCCCGCCAACCCCGATCTGACCGTTGATCCGGTGGTGGATGCGTCCATCATGAACCGCAGTATTCTGGATACCTATAATGCCTGGATATCGTCTCCGAAATTCGCGCCCGAACAACTGGCGGCGCAATATCGTTCCACCCGCAAGGCGGCGCAGTTGAACAGTCAGCATCTGACCGACCTCGCCATGCTGGACGAGGCTGCGCTGCCTGACCCGGGAATTGGAAGCACCAACCCGCGCGCCGACATGGGCAGCAACAATTGGCTGGTGAGCGGCAAACACACCATGAGCGGATTTCCGATCGTGGTGGGCGACCCCCACCGCGCCCAGGACACGCCAAATTTGCGCTATTGGGTGCATCTGGTGGCGCCGGGCTGGAATGTAATCGGCGCCGGCCAGGCGACGCAACCGGGAGTTTCGATCGGGCATAACGAATATGGCGCCTGGGAATTGACCGCCTTCGGCACCAATGACGAGGATTTGGTGGTGTATGACACCAATCCGGCCAATCCCAACCAGTACAAATACGGCAATGGCTGGGAGGACATGAAGACCATAAATGACACCATCGCTGTGAAGGGCGAGGCGCCGCGCAAGGTTGCGCTCAAATTCACCCGCCACGGCCCGGTGATATTCGAGGATACTGCGCATCACAAAGCCTATGCGATCCATGCCACCTATTTGGAGGAGGGCGGCGCGCCCTATGTTGCCAGCTTGCGCATGGATCAGGCGAAAAACGTGGCGGAATACATGGATGCCGCCAGCTACATGTACTATCCCGCGGAAAATTATATCTGGGGTGACCGCGACAATCACATCCTTTACACAGCGACGGGAAAGACGCCCTTGCGGCCAAACTCGAGCGGGTTGATGCCTGTGCCGGGTGATGGCCGGTTTGAATGGGCCGGATATCTGCCCATGAAGGATCTGCCGCATATTGTCGATCCGGATCAAGGCTATTACGCCACCTCCAACGACTATCAGGTTCCCACCGGCAAAGTCGAAACCAGTTGGCCCGACAAGCGGGCGGTGCATTACACCTGGGCTGATCCATTCCGCGCCCAGGTCGAGAATGAATTTCTGAGTTCGGGGCGCAGATTCACCGTCGCCGACATGGAGCAGCTGCAGACCAGCGACTTCTCGATCCCTGCGCGCAGCTTCGTGCCGCTGCTTCGCGATGTCAGCTTTTCCAACCCCGTCACCAACATTGCTGCCCAGCGCCTGCTGCATTGGAATTTCGTGCTGGACAAGAATTCGGTGGAAGCGGGCATTTATGAGATGTTTCAGAGCCATCTGGTGCAAAATGTGCACGAAACCGTCGTGCCACAGGCGGCGCGCGCTTTCCTCAATGTGCCGATGACGCGTGTGGTCTCGCTGGTCAACGCTCCTGACGGAAGTTTCGGCGCCAATCCGACTGCCGGCCGGGACGCTGTTTTGGTCAAGAGCCTGGATCAGGCGGTGGCCGACCTGACCCAGAAATTCGGTCCGGACATGGAGAAATGGACGCTGGGCTCATACCATTTCGCCACCATCATGCATCCGATGGGAGCCGCGGTGACGCCGGAACTGGCAGCGAAATTCAATGTCGGCAATCTTCCGCGCGGCGGCGACGCCTATACCGTGACCGCCACCGGCGGTCCAGGCAACCAGACGGGCGGCGGCTCTTTCAAGAATATCTTCGATACCGAAAATTGGGACAATTCCGTCGGCGTGGACAACCCCGGTCAATCGGGCGACATCCGCGACTCGCACTATGGCGATCTCTACGAATATTGGGCGCGGGGAAAATATTTCCCCGTCTTCTTTTCCCGGCCGAAGATTGAATCGGTGGCGGAAAAAGACATTACTTTGTCGCCGCAATAGGCGTCAGCGTTCGCGTTTGGCCGCGATTGCGGGCTCCAGCAGTTTTTCCCACTCCCTGGCGCGCGCGCGCCAGGAGCAAAGCCGATTGACAGTCTGGCTTTGCTCAAACCTTTGCGCCACCCACTCGTTCGGGCGTGCGAGAAATTCGGCGACGTTATTTTCCAGAAGCCTGGTGTAGCGCGTCACAATCTCCGCATCTTCCATGTTGGGCAATATTGTCAGCAGATCGGCGAAGCCCAGCGTGGTTTCCCGGAGCGCTCCCAGGTCCGTACTCACCACTTTCAACCCGGCTGCGATGGCTTCCAGCGCCGCGATACAATAGGTCTCGATAAAGCCGCAGGGATAAGCCAGAAAGGCCGTGGATCTGAGCGCCGTGGCGAGCACAGGCTGCGCCACTGATCCATGATAGCGCGTGCGCGGCGCGTTTATCACCTGGATGTAGAGTCCGGCGAAATCGGCGTCAGGCATGCGATAGGTTTTCATGGCGGAATAAACGTCGAATTCGGTCGCGCCACGCATCTGGCGGATCGCTTCCACCAGATGATGCAGGCCGCGATAAGGCATGCTGGTATAGGCGGCGCGATTCCGTTTGGCGGCATGCAAATCTTCCGCCGTGGAAAACATATTTTCAAAAGCGGGGGCTATGCCGTTGCCGATTACGGCGGTGGGGCCGCCGTATCGGAACATCGCCTGCTGCGTTCGGCTGACAAAAACGGCGCAATCAATAAAGGGCATCATGGCGGCCAGTGGCGCCATCGCCGATTCCTTGGGCAGCAAATGCAGCCAGGAAACGTGAACGGCCTTGGGCGCCAGGCGCCTCAGATGTTCCGCTGTCGCCGGTCCGCTGAGGGCGATGGTCGCGTCGAAATCCGCCCCGGAAAAAAAACCGGCATCGTCATACGCCCGCACTGGCACATGCCGAACCGCCTGCACCCGTTCGGGCGTGCCGGGCGGCAAGCGGGCCATGAAATAGACGTCATGGCCGTTTTGCGCCAGCTGGCGCGCCAGATAGGCAGCGCAGGATTCGCTCCCGCCCAAAGGCTCGCGGTCCGGAAGGCTGACGTCCATCGCGAAGGCGCTAAAGCACAGAATGAGAAGTTTCATCGCCGGCGCGCCTGACAAAGCGCTGCGACACCGTGAACGGCCGCCACTGATTTTTCCGCGCTCAGCATAGCGGCATTTTGCGGTGAATCGTCCCCAAACAGGAAGGGGCGTAAGCAGAACGTCCCATCTGGTCTGAAAGTTACAGTCAATAAACCGCATCGCGACAATATTTCCGCGGGTGCGGCGCAGCATGGGGTGCAGGTGAATTGATCGGGGGTGGGTCCTGGCATAGGATGTTTCGGGGCTAGCATAAGAATCGGCCCCCGGGGTTGGTTCGCTTTCCAGATTTGATATTTTACGCCGGGGAGTGCCCGGTATTTTCGGGGCATTCCTATGCTGGATCGTCAGCCGTTGAAGTTGTGCCGCCGCCGTTTTCTGGCGTCGGTTGCGGCGCTTCCGGTGTTAACCAGCGCCGCGGGCGCCCACACCTATTCTGGCACCTTGCCCTGGTCGGCCTTTGCCGGCGATCCGCCCAAACCGATCAATCCCTTAGGCTGGTATTTTCTGACGCCCAACGAAGTCGCGACAGTTGAAGCGATGGTGGATCGTCTGATTCCGGCCGATAATTTGTCTCCCGGCGGCAAGGATGCGGGTTGCGCCGTGTTCATAGACCGGCAGCTCGCGGGTTCTTTCGGTCAATCCAGCCGGCTTTACACCAAGGGGCCGTTCATGCCCGGCTTGCCGACCCAGGGCTACCAGGGGGAATTGACCCCGTCCGGCCGCTATCGCCTGGGCCTCCAGGCGCTCGATGATCATGTCCGCGCGACGTATGCGGGCAAGAGCTTCGCCCAGCTTGCCCCCGCCCAGCAGGATGAAGTGTTGGAAGGGATGGAGGGCGGCAAGATCACACTCAAGCTGGCGCCCGGATTCACCACGCGCACGTTCTTCGAACTGATCCTGCAGAACACCATGGAAGGCTTCTTCGCCGATCCACTCTATGGCGGCAATCGCGGCATGGTGAGCTGGAAGATGATCGGCTTCCCCGGTGCGCGTTACGATTATCGCGCCTATGTCACCAAGCATAACCAGCCATATCCTTTTGGGCCGGTCTCGATCTATGGCGAAGACAGTTGGAAGGTAAAGAGCTGATGGCCAAACTGCTCCCCCGCAAGGATGTGGTGATCGTCGGCCTGGGCTGGACCGGCTCGATCATGGCGCATGAGTTGACCGAGGCCGGCCTCGACGTGTTGGCCATCGAGCGCGGCCCCTGGCGCGACACGGCCACGGATTTCAATATCGGCTATATGCCCGATGAACTGCGTTACGCCATCCGCAAGGAGTTGTTCCTGCAGCCGGCGCAGGAAGCCATGACCATGCGCAACAACCTCTCGCAGACGGCGTTGCCGATGCGCGATTATGGCTCTTTCCTGCCGGGGGCGGGCGTTGGCGGCGCGGGCGTGCACTGGAACGGGTTGTGCTGGCGTTATCAGCCGTCCGATTTTGTGCTGAAGACCCATCTGACCCAGCGCTATGGCGCCAAGAAATTCGATGGGTTGACGGTCCAGGACTGGGGCGTCACCTGGGACGATATCGAACACTGCTATGACAAGTTCGAGTATCTCTGCGGCACCTCGGGCAAGGCTGGCGTGCTCAACGGCAAGGTGCAACCGGGCGGTAATCCCTTTGAAGGCTCGCGCACCCGCGAATACCCCAATCCGCCGCTGCTGCGGCCCTATGCCTCCGCGCTGTTTGAGAAGGCGGCCGCGGATTTTGGCCTGCATCCTTTCGCGGCGCCGGCCGCGAATCTGTCGCGGCCCTACGTCAATCCGCTCGGCATCGCGATGGGCGAGTGCACTTATTGCGGCTTTTGCGAGCGCTTCGGCTGCGCCAATTATTCCAAATCCGCTCCCCAGACCTGCATCCTGCCGGTGTTGATCAAGAAGCAGAATTTCTCGGTGCGCACGGAATGCGAGGTGATGAAGGTCAATCTTCATCCCGATGGCAAGAGCGCCAAGAGCGTGACCTATGTCGACACCTCGGGCAATGAATATGAACAGCCCGCCGACCTGGTTGTGCTTTGCGGCTATGGCTTGATGAATGTGCGCATGATGCTTCTTTCAGGCATCGGCAAGCCCTATGGCCCCAATACCAATGACGGCGTGGTGGGCCGCAATTACTGCTACCAGACAGAAGGCGGCGGCGCCTCGATGATCTTCGACGACAAGCGCTTCAATCCCTTCATGGGCGCGGGCGCGCTTAGCTCCGCGGCCCATGACTATAATTCCGACATGGATCATTCCAAACTGGACTTTGTCGGCGGAGCAACCATCGGCGCGGGCTCCAGCAATGGCCGGCCGATTCAGGGACGCCCCGTGCCGCCGGGTACGCCGCGCTGGGGCAGCAAGTGGAAAGCAGCGACAGCCAAGACCTATGGCCATGCCATGGGCATCGGTCCGACGGGATCGAGCTATGCGATACGAGGCAACTATCTCGACCTCGATCCGACCTACAAGGACAATTACGGCCGACCGCTGCTGCGCATGACTTTCGATTTCCCCGATAACGATATCAAGATGCAGAATTGGGTCAGCGAGCAATGCGTGAAACTCGCCAAGACGATGAACCCCACGATTCTCACCTCCGGAACGGCCCGCAAGGGCTGGAATTCGGTGCCGTACCAAAGCACCCACAATACCGGCGGCGCCATCATGGGGGCCGATCCCAAGACCAGCGCGGTCAACCGCTACCTGCAAAACTGGGACGTCTCGAACGTGTTCGTGATGGGAGCCTCAACCTTCCCGCAGAATGCGGCCGTGAACCCGACCGGCACGGTCTGCGCCCTGGCCTTTTGGTCGGCTGAGGCCATCACCACCCGCTACATCAAGAATCCCGGCCGTCCGCTGGTGCCGGCATGAAACGCATGGCAATGAAATTTGCGTTCGCCGCTCTATTGGCCAGCGCGCTGGCGGCACCGGCATGGGCGGGCGCGGAACCCGATTTCGAGCATGTCTCTGCCGGTCACTATCAGGCCATCCTGGGCGATTGCATGGGGTGTCATACCGCACCCGGCGGACGGGCCTTTGCCGGCGGCGCGCCGCTGCAGACGCCGTTTGGTCCGATGGTGGCGCCCAACATCACTCCGGACAAGGAAACGGGAATTGGCGCCTGGTCGGAAGACGATTTCCGCCGCGCCGTCAAACAAGGCGTCTCGCCGGGCGGCAAACGGCTTTACCCGGCCATGCCTTATCCTGCCTACGCCAAAATGAATGATGCGGATGTCGCCAATCTCTGGGCCTATATGCAGTCGGTTGAGCCGGTGCGCCGGGCCGTGCGCAGCAATCTGCTGCGCTGGCCTTTCAACATCCGCACCGTGATGGCAGGCTGGAATCTGCTTTATTTCAAGCCCGCGGATTTCAAGTCTGATCCCGCAAAATCCGCCGCTTACAATCGCGGCGCCTATATCGTGACTGGTCCAGGCCATTGCGGCGCCTGTCACACGGCCAAGACCATGATGGGCGCCGATTCATCGGCGGAACTGGGCGGGGGATCGCTGCAGGGCTGGTTCGCACCCGAGATCACCGCCGATACCGGCCGGGGTGTGGGCAGCTGGAACGTCAGTGATGTGGTGGCTTACCTGAAAACCGGCCACAATTCCCATTCCATGGCCTCAGGGCCGATGGCGGAAGCGATCGAGGCTTCGACTTCGAAAATGACCGATGGAGACCTCCAGGCGATCGCGGTCTATCTCAAGGACGTGCCCGGTTCCCCCGCGGCTCCGAATGCCGGTCTTCCCGCCAGCGACCCGCATATGCAGGCGGGCCTTGCCATCTACCAGGACAATTGCATGGGTTGTCACAATGCCGATGGCAAGGGCCAGAGCGTGATCTTCCCGCCCCTGGCCGGCAATCCCATTGTGCGCCAATCCAGTGCCGAAACCCTGGCGCGGGTGGTGCTGGCCGGCACCCAGGCTGCTCAGACCAAGCTGGCGCCGACCGCCGCGGCGATGCCGTCTTTCGCCTGGCGGCTGGATGATACCGCGGTCGCGGATGTCCTGACGTATGTGCGCGGCAGCTGGGGCAATGGCGCCGCGCCGGTTTCCACCGGCACGGTCGCCCAGATACGCGGCAATCTAGAGCATGATCGCAATTAGATGAATTGCGATCACGCTCCAGGTTATTGATTGTCGCGCGATCTTACGAAGTTGGTAGCGGCAGCGTACCAACGGTATCCACTTTTCCGGATCGCGCTCTAGGCCGGGGGCGCTGAGCGCAATGTTATCTTCTGCACCCGGTAATTGCCGATCTCTCCGACATAGAGCGTATTGGGATTGCGGCAATCGATTTCGTTGACGGTGCCGAATTCCCCCGGTTTTTTGCCGGCATGGCCGAACTTGCCCGCCACGCTGCCACTCAACTCCAGCTTGTAGATGGTTCCGCCCTTGTCGAGATTGTCCACCGGATTGGAGTCCGAGGTATAGAGATACTGGTGCGCGCCCGGGCTGATGCATAGCGCCGAAGGGTCGCCCACGCCGGTGATGCTGCTCTTGTAGTTCAGATTGTTGTCGAGCACCTGGATGCGGTGATTGCCCGGATCGGCGACATAGACGTTGCCGCTGGCGTCCACCTGGACCGAGCTGGGGCCGGCGAATTTGTCATTGTCGGCGCCCTTGGAGCCGAAGCTTTTCACAAACACGCCATCGGGAGTGAATTTGGCAACGCGGGCACTGTTGCCGACGCCGTCGGCGACGAAGATGTTGCCTTGGGCGTCCCAGGCCACGTCAGCCGCGGAGTCGAACAAATCCTGCTGCGCGCCGGCGCCGGGCAGGGCGCCGCCACGCGGCGCCCGCGCCGGCCCTTCGGGTATGTCGATGGATTCCGGCTTGCGACCCATGGTCATAAGGATCTTGCTGCCGGTGGGGTCGAACTCCATCAGCATGCCGCTGTAATTGTCCACCGCCCAGATATTGTCCTTGGCGTCGATGCGGACAGACTGCGGCACCAGGAAGCCGTATAAATTCTTGCCGATCTCGCCGGTATATTTACCGGATGAATTGAATTTCAGCATCTGGGCGCCGGTATGAGCGAAGGCGCGGGAGCCGCCTAGGGAAACGGTCGGCTGACCGCTGCGCTGAAAGAGGAAAATATCACCCTTTGAGTTTGTCGCTACCCCGGCGGCCTCACCGAAATAGGTATCCTTGGGCATCTGCAGCGGTTCGCTGGCACTGAAGGACAGATCCTGGGCGGCGGCGGACAGCCCACCCAACATGGTGGCGGCGAGCAAGGCCGGTAAAAAGCGTGTCATGGTATTTCTCCCGATATCTGTTCGCATTACTTGCCCAGGACGAATTTCTGGACTCGCCAGGATTCGATCTCGCCGGGGAAAAGCGTGTTGGGGTTGCGGCAATCCATCATGTGAACCACCTGGAAGCCGGGCGCTAGCTTGCCGGCGTGGCCGAACTTGCCCAGCACTGTGCCGTCCAACTCCATCTTGTAGATCTGACCCGTCTTGGCCCAGCTGCCCGGCGGATTGTCGTTGGGATTGGAGTTGGAGACGAAGAGATACTGGTGGTCGCCATCGGTCGAGATGCAATCCGTCCAGGCGGTGCCGACATTGGTGTAAGAGGCCTTGAACTTCAGATTGTTGTCGAACACCTGATAGCGGTTGTTGCCGCGGTCAGCGACATAGACATTGCCCTGGCGGTCTACTTGCACCGCATGCGGCAAACTGAATTCCTCATTGCCCTTGCCCGGTAGATTGCCGCCGACCTTGGCCAGGAAACGGCCGTCGGGGGAGTATTTCACCACCCGGTTGTTGCAATAGCCGTCCGCGACAAAAATATTGCCTTGCTGGTCCCAACCCACATCGGTGGGGCGGCAGAAGGTATAATTGGCGTCCGGCGGATTGGGTCCGCGCGGCGTCGCCACCGCGCCGTCCGTCACCTTGGGCCGGTGGCCCAATACCATCAGGATCTTGCTGCCGTCGGGGCTGAATTCGGTGACGAGATTCGCGCCTTCGTCCACCGCCCAGATATTGTCGTGCACATCGACGCGCACCGAATGGGCGAACAGGAAGCCGTAGAAGTTTTTACCGATTTCACGGATGAAATTGCCGCTGGGGTCGAATTCCCAGAGCCGCGAATGTTCGCCCCGGAAGAAGATGAAGATATCGCCCTTGGAATTGGTCGCCACACCCTGGGTCTCGCCCATATAGTCGCCCGGCGGAGATTTGAAGAAATTCGGCACCGCCTGATAGTTCAGGTTCGGCGCGGTTGCCTCGGCCGTGGCGGCTTGCTGCGAACGGGCCGCTGGGGCGCACAAGACCAAGCCGGCCGCGAGTGCGGATGTGAGATATTTCTTCAAAGGATCCTCCCGGAAATTGATATGTCGCGGCCGCTCTCTCTGGGGCCTTGCGAACCGCGCTATCTAGCCATGCCGCCTGGCTTTTTACAACAGCACGCCGATGTTGCAGCGCGGGACATCTGGTGCCGCCGCCATGGCTGGGGTAGCTTCCGGCCCGGCCTGGCGAAGGCCTGGGACGGCAATGAGAACAAAGGAATAAGGCAATGAATATCGGCTTTGTAGGCTTGGGTCTGATGGGGCGGCCGATGGCGGGCCACCTCCTGAAGGGCGGTCATACGCTCTTCGTCAACGACCTTTATATGGTCAGGAACAACAAGCCCTTGCCGGAGGAGCTGGCCGCGGCCGGCGCCGTGGAAGTGAAATTTCTCAAGGACTTGGCCGCCAAATCCGACATCATCATTACCATGGTGCCGGATACGCCGGATGTGGACGTTGCCCTCTTTGGCGCGGACGGCATCGCCGCCGGCCTTTCCCGCGGCAAGATCGTGGTGGACATGAGCTCGATCAGCCCAATCGAGACCAAGGAATTCGCCGCGCGCATCGAAAAACTGGGTTGCGACTATATCGACGCGCCGGTTTCGGGCGGCGAGGTAGGCGCCAAGAATGCCTCTCTGACCATCATGTGCGGCGGCAAGGAGAATGTGTTCAACAAGGTCAAGCCATTGTTCGAATTGATGGGCAAGAACATCACCCTGGTGGGCGAAGCGGGCGCCGGCCAGATTACCAAAGTCGCCAACCAGATTATTGTGGCGCTTAACATCCAGGCGGTGTCCGAAGCGCTTCTCTTCGCCTCCAAGGCCGGAGCGGATCCGGCCAGGGTTCGCCAGGCGCTGATGGGTGGTTTTGCCGCCTCGCGCATCCTGGAAGTCCATGGCGAACGCATCATCAAGCGCACTTTCGATCCGGGATTCCGCATTGAACTGCACAGCAAGGATCTCAACCTGGCGCTGTCTAACGCGCGCAAGATGGGCGTGTCCCTGCCCAACACGGCCATCGCGCAGGAGATGTTCAATTCCTGTATCGGCAATGGCGACGGCAAGAAGGATCATTCGGCGCTGGTAACGGCCCTGGAGCGGATGGCCAATCACAAGGTCGCGTAAGCGGGCCAACGGAACTTTACCCAATTTTCGGCGTTGAAGCGCGGGGGCGCCAGGCCCCCGCGCTTATTTTTTACAGGAGCAATTTATGTCCAGTACCCAGAAAGCATTTCTCACCGATATCAAGACCTTGCGCGCCCGTGCCCGCCAGCATCTGGAAGATGGCGCCATCGGCAGCAATTATGTCGGCGATGTGAAAAAGACCGTCGATATCCTGCAAAGCGTGCTGGCGACGGAAATAGTCTGTGTTTTGCGTTACAGCATGCATTCGGTCGCTGCCTCCGGCATTTCGAGCGAGAGCGTCAAGGCGGAATTCGCCCAGCACGCCAGGGAAGAGCATGAGCATATGATGATGGTGGCCGAACGGATCAATCAACTGGGCGGCACGCCCAATTTCAATCCGGAAGGGCTGTTGTCGCGCTCCGCCTCGCAATATGTCGAGGGCGCCAATCTGGTGGACATGATCAAGGAAAATCTCGTCGCCGAGCGTATCGCGGTGGATCACTACCGCGAACTGATCCGCTATTTCGGCGAGGATGATCCCGGCACCAAGAAGATGCTGGCGGACATTCTGCGGGTGGAAGAAGAACATGCCGATGACATGCATGATCTTCTGGTCGCGCATGAAGGCAAGCCGATGCTGAACAATTAATCCAGCGCCAGCGTCTCTGTTTCTCCATCGTTTCTTGCAAATGTCCGATGCTTTCCGCATCGGTAAAAAGCAACCCTGCGGAACTTTAATCCTTCTTGAATCGGCCTGCGCAACCCATCAGGGCGTCCAGGAGGCCCCTGATATTGTCGCGACCGCTTTGGCGCCATCCCGCCACAACGCCTGATGCGAATCCCCAACTGACGCTATACTGGCGCCAGGAGAGCGCCTGTGTCCCAATCCTTTGTCCCCGTCGCAGCGCCGGTTCACAAGCGGCGTCTCAGCCGGCTTCAGATCGCGCTGGCGGCACGCCGCAATGTGCTGGAGATCATTCCCGCCATCTCCTACCGCCAGCCCATTGTCACTGGCGAGACCTTGCGGCGCTGGCACATGCTGGCCGATCCGGCTGGCTACAAGCGGGTGATGTTGGACAATCTTTCCAACTATCCCAAATCCGAAATCATGCGGCGCATGCTGCGGCCGGCCATCGGAGAAAGCCTGTTCAATGCCGACGGACCGGAGTGGAAATGGCAACGCCAGGCGGTGGCGCCGGTCTTTGCCCACCGCAACGTGGTGGCCCTGGCGCCGGCGATGAGCGCCACGGCAGCGCGGGCGGTGCAGCGGCTGCCGCGGGTTGGCCGCGCGGAATTGGTGTCGGAAATGCTGACCGCGACTTTTGACGT
The DNA here is from genome assembly GCA_035568995.1 of Rhizomicrobium sp. Lineage (GTDB taxonomy): Bacteria > Pseudomonadota > Alphaproteobacteria > Micropepsales > Micropepsaceae > Rhizomicrobium. The sequence goes on from DATMNL010000047.1 coordinate 17,605, forward strand.
GATCTGCGATGTGGCGCTGTCGGGCCGCGAGCATTTTGACCAGCATGCCTTCGGCCATGCCATCACCCGTTATTTCCAGACGGCAGGGCGCACCTCGCTGCTGGATTTCCTGGGTGTACCGGAATGGTTTCCCCGCCCCGGTGAATTGATCGCGGGCGCCGCGGTCCGCACCATGCATGGCATGGTGGCGGAGGCGATCGCGGCGCGGCGCAAGCAAGTCGCAAGTCCTGCAGACGATCTGCTCGATCACATGCTGTCGGCGGAAGACCCGGAGACGGGACGGCGCATGACGCCGGAAAATCTGGTGCACAATATGCAGTTTTTCATCGTGGCGGGACATGAGACCACGGCGTTGGCGATTTCCTGGGCGCTTTATCTTTTGGCCAACAGTCCCGACCAGCAGGATCGAGCGCGGGACGAAGCGCGGGGGCAGTTGCAGGGGCGGGTGGCGGAGGCCGGCGACCTTGCCGCCATGCCTTTCATCAACCAGGTGCTGGAAGAAGCCATGCGGCTATATCCGCCGGTCGGCTTGCTCGCCCGCCATGTTCTGGAACACGACGAATTGTGCGGCCGGACCATCAACCCCAATGACATTCTGTTCCTGCCGATCTGGGCGCTGCACCGCCATGAGCTGCTCTGGGAAAGGCCCGAACTATTCGATCCGGACCATTTCGCGCCCGGCATCTTGCGTGACCGCTATCAGTATCTGCCTTTCGGCGCGGGGCCGCGCGTTTGCGTGGGCGCCAATTTCGCCATGATGCAGGCGGGCATCATTCTTTCGACTCTGGTGCAGAATTTCCGCTTTGCCCAGGCCCAGCCGCTTCCCCGGCCGATCATGACCATGACGGTGCGGCCCGACCCCGGCATATTCCTGGATGTGGAACGGATGAATTAGAGATCAGCGAACTTCTTCTTTTCCGCCACCAGTTTTTCCAGCAGGGCAGACGGCTTCCAGCCATATTTACGAATGCCCGCCAGCACCGTGTCGAGCCCGATGCTGTCGGCATAGAACATCGGGCCGCCCCGCCAGGCGGGAAAGCCGTAGCCGTAGAGCCAGACAATATCGATGTCGGAGGCGCGGCTGGCTTTGCCTTCTTCCAGGATTTTCGCGCCCTCATTGATCATGGGATAAATCTGGCGCTCCAGTATTTCCTGTTCGGGAATCTTGCGCGGGGTCATGCCTTTCTTCGCCCACAGATCGGCAAGCAGTTTTTCAGTCACGGGCGAAGGCGTGGCTTTGCGCGAGGCGTCATAGTCGTAATAACCTGCGCCGGTTTTCTGGCCTTTGCGCCCCATTTCGTTCAACAGGTCGCGCAGTGTCTCGCTCTTGGACTCTTCCTTGACCCAGCCAAGATCGAGACCCGCTAGGTCCCACATCGCAAAACCGCCCATGGGAAAACCGAATTTGACCAGCACGCGGTCGATGTCCCAGGGCAGGGCGCCCTCCATCACCATCTTGTCCGCTTCGGCGCTGCGCGCCGCCAGCATGCGGTTGCCGACAAAGCCGAAGGCCACGCCCACCAGAACGCCCACCTTGCCGATGGTCCGGGCCAGCTTCATGGCGGTGGCGATCACTTGCTTGCTGGTTTTATCCCCCCGCACGATCTCCAGAAGCTTCATCACGTTGGCGGGTGAGAAGAAATGCAGTCCCAGCACATGATCTGGCCGGGACGTGACGCTGGCGATCTCGTCGATGTTCAGGAACGAGGTGTTGGAGGCCAGGATCGCGGTGGGCTTGGCGATCTTGTCCAGCCTGGCGAAGACGTCTTTCTTGACGTCCATGCGCTCGAACACCGCTTCGATGATCAGGTCGCAATCGGCAAAATCCTCCATCTTCAGTGTGCCGGTCAGCAGCGAAAAGCGTTTCTGCGCCTCTTCCAGGCTGAAGCGGCCCTTGGCGGCGCTGGAGTCGTAATTCTTTTTCACCACGCCAAGCCCGTGATCCAGAGCATCCTGTTTCATCTCCAGGATGGTGACGGGAATCCCGGTATTGGCGAAATTCATCGCAATGCCGCCGCCCATGGTGCCCGCGCCCACGATGCCGACCTTCTTGATCGGTAAGGTCGCCGTGTCGTCTGGCACATCCGGGATTTTGGAGGTTTTGCGCTCTGCAAAAAAAAGATGGCGCAGCGCCGCCGACTGGGCCGAAGCAAGGCGCGCCTCGAAAATCTTGTGCTCCAGCGCAATGCCCTCGTCAAAGGGCAGGCTGGTGGCGGCCTCAACCGCACGGATCGCATCCAGTGGCGCCTCGAAGCCGCGCATATTCTGGCTTTTGGCGAAGGCGAAGACGGGCGCAAAATCGCCGGTCACTTTCTCCTGCATGTCACGGGTCCGGCGAATGCCCTTGCCCTCGGCCAGCAGCTTGGCGATGAAAGCCATCGCGCCAGCTTTCAGGTCATCCGGCACGATTTCATCGATCAACCCGCTCGTCAGCGCATCCGCCGCGCCGATCGGTTTGCCGGTGGCGATCATTTCCAGCGCCTTGGGCACGCCCACCAGACGGGGCAGCCGCTGGGTGCCGCCCGCACCGGGGATCAGGCCGAGATTGACTTCGGGCTGGCCGAATTTCGCCGACGCCACCGCCACGCGATAATGACAGCACATGGCGACCTCCAGGCCGCCGCCCAGAGCGGTGCCGTGGATGGCCGCGACCAGCGGCTTCTTCACCTTGTCGAAGGCATCCTGGGCCTCCTTGAACCCGGCTCCGGTCCGAATTTTGTCGAATTCGGAGATATCGGCGCCTGCGATGAAGGTGCGCCCGGCGCAGATCAGCAGGATCGCTCTGGCAGCGTCATCCTTGGCCGCCACGTCCAGCCCCGCGACCAGCCCGTCGCGCATCGCCATGCTGAGGGCGTTCACCGGCGGATTGTTCAAAGTGATGATGGCAACATCGCCTTCGCGGCTGATATCCGTGATGGAATTGATAGCGGTCATGGCGGCTCCTGATCGTATATGCGCATCCTACAACGGGGCGCCTCCCGTTAGTATGGCAAGCCCTGCTGCTTGGCGGGCTTATAGGGGCTGGTCGCGGGTTTTTTCGGGAAGGCCGTGTCCAGGAATGCTTCCAGCTTCTCCACCGCGAGATTGTTGGTGGCCGGGTCGGGCGCACCCGGGCTGGAGTTGCTGCCGAAACCGTGGCTGACGCCCGGATAGATCACCAGCTCCGCCGGCACATCTTTGGCGCGCAGCGCATCATAGAGTTTCTGCGATTGTTGGGGCGAAACGGTGGTGTCCTCCGCGCCATGCTGGATCAGGAATGGCGGACTCATGGCCTCGATATAGGCCAGCGGGCTGGCGTTACGGGCGACGGCGATGGGGCATAGCGCAGGCTCGCAGCCCAGAAAATCGCCCCCGGCGGTTTTGTCCGGCGCAGGCTTGCCGAAATCGGAAAAGAGAGTTTCAAAATCGGTGATGCCATACCAGTCGATCACCGCCTGCACGCAATCCGATGGCGGTTTGTCCTTTGGATCCGTGGGCGGCTCGAGGCTGGACACCCCACAGGAAACCCCCGCCAGCGCCGCCAGATGCCCGCCTGCCGAGGCGCCCCAGATCGCAATGCGGGTCTCATCCACATTGTAATCGCCGGCGTGGCCGCGCAGCCAGCGAATCGCGGTCTTCACGTCCTGAAGCGCAGCGGGAAAATGCGCTTCGCCGGACAGGCGGTAATTGATGCTCGCCACCACATACCCGCGCGCCGCAAGGCTGGCGAGCAACCCCGGAAAATCGCCGAAGGTGCCGGTGTGACGGGAATCGCCGTCCTTCCAGTCGCCGCCATGGACAAAGATCAGTCCTGGGCGGGGAAATCCTTTTCCCGCCGGCTGATAAAGATCAAGCGTCAAGGGACGGAAGCCTTTGAGCTCACTATAAACCATCTCGCTCATGCTCACGCCGCCCGGAAAGGCCGTGGTCTGAAGCGGATAGGTTTTCGACTGGTCGAAATCCTCAGCATTGAGCGCGGATGCGGCTTTGGGCGCGGGGGTGTGTGCGGGCGCCAGCTTGGCCGCCGGCGAAACAGGCGGCTTGGCAGCCGCTCTTTCTGGCGCTGTCTTGATTGCCGGATTCGGCGCGGTCTTGACCGATGCCGCCGCCAGCAACAACGGCAGCGAGAAGGCAAGCAGACCGGCCTGGATAAGCCTCATAGTATATCTCCCGGCCCGAAATAATCACGCGTCCGACGCAGGCGCAATGAGGCGCTGTTAACGCGATTCCAGCCAGTGAAGGGCAAACAGACGATTTTCGTCCGTCCATACCGCGCGGGGCGAAAATCCGGCCCGGACCGCGATCTCGCGGAAGCTTTCAATGCTGTATTTGTGGCTGTCCTCGGTGTGAACGGCCTCGCCCGCGAAAAATTCCACCGTCCCACCAGGCAGCGCCACGCTTTGACGCTTGAGGCTAACCAGGTACATTTCGATGCGCTGCGCCGCCAGATTGTACGGCGCATAATGGGCGAAAGCGCCCAGATCAAATCCGGCGCCCAGTTCGCGATTGGCGCGCGCCAGCAGGTTTTTGTTGAAGGCGGCGGTGACCCCGGCCGCGTCGTTATAGGCGGCGTGCAGCAGGGCGGGATCCTTGACCAGGTCCACGCCGACCAGAAGACCGCCGCCATTCAGCATTTCGCGCATTCTGCGAAGCAGCGCCATCGCCGCGTCGGTGCGAAAATTTCCGATGGTGCCGCCGGGGAAAAAACCGGCGCGGCGCGGGTTCTCCGGCAGCGGAGCAATATGCAGGGGCAGGGTGAAATCGCCCACCATCGGGCGCAGATGAAGGCGCGGATATTCCGCCGCCAGATTCCGCGCCACGGTACAAAGATAGGCGCCCGAAATATCGATGGGGGTATAGGCGCAAGGCGCTTCAAGCGCATCGAGCAGGATACGGATCTTGCGCAAGCTCCCGGCGCCGAACTCCACGATCTCCGCCTCATGGCCGATCAGGCCGGCGATCTCGGCGACGTGGCGGCGTAGCAGGGCCACTTCGGTGCGGGTCTGATAATATTCCGGCAGGGCGCAGATGGCGTCGAACAGCGCCGAGCCCTCCGTATCATAGAAATATTTGCAGGCAATTTCCTTTGGGTTTCGGTGCAGTCCCTCGCTCAGATGGCGTGCGAAACTGTCGTCAAAGCCGGCGTCAATCGCCTCGGCGCGGCGGGCGTCCATCAGATGTCCTCCGCAAGTCGAATGCCACTGAACTGCCAGCGCGCCGATGGAGGAAAGAAATTCCGGTAGGAGATTCGGGCATGGCCGGGCGGTGTGGCGTGGCTTCCGCCGCGCAGCACCAGTTGCCCCACCATGAATTTGCCGTTGTATTCCGCGGCGGCGCCTTCGAATGGCTTGAAACCCGGATAGGGGTCATAGGAAGACCGCGTCCATTCCCACACCTCGCCATGCGGGAACTCCGGCGCCAAGGCCTCCCATTCAAACTCGGTGGGCAGGCGTTTTCCCGTCCAGGCGGCAAAAGCGGCAGCTTCGAAAAAGCTCACATGCTCCACCGGCGCATGGGGATCGAGGGCGCGAACGCCCGACAGGGTAAAAACGCTGCGGCTGCCGTCACTGTCGCAAATCCAGTAAAGCGGCGCATCCCAGCCTTCCTCCTGCACCCGCGTCCAGCCGTCGCTGAGCCAGAGATCCGGGCGGCGATAACCGCCATCCTCGATGAAGGCCAGATATTCGCCATTGCTGACCGGGCGGGAGGCGATGCGAAAGGGATGAAGCAGCGCGTCATGCCGGGGCAATTCATTGTCGAAGGCAAAGCTCTGCGCGTCATGGCCAATCGGCACGATGCCGCCGGGATGGGAAAGCCACTCGCAGCCGCGCGGGTTGCGCGCCGGCTCTGTTTCGCTGCAATAAGCGGGCAGCAGCGGACTAGCGAAAAATGCGTGTTTGATGTCGGTGAGGATCAATTCCTGGTGCTGCTGCTCGTGATGCAAACCGAGCAGGATGCGCGCGGCAAATTTTTCGTGCCCGAGCCGCGCTTCCATCGCGGCGTCCACATGGCGGCGCCACGCCATCACTTCTCCCAGCGAGGGCCGTGAGAGCATGCCGCGGCGGGCGCGCGGATGTCGCGGACCCAACGCCTCGTAATAGGAATTGAAGAGATAGGCGAAGCGCGAATCAAAAGCCGCGTAGCCCGGTTCCTCGCCCAGGATCAGGGTCTCAAAGAACCAGCTGGTGTGGCCCAGATGCCATTTGACCGGACTGGCGTCCGCCATGGACTGGAGGGCGCAGTCCTCGGCAGACAGAGGCGCGGCCAACGCCTCGCTTCGGGCGCGCACCGCGCGATAGAAGCGGGCCACCTCGCCGCCGAATGAGTCGCGGGGGATGCCGGTCGCGGCGCTCATGAAAATCCTTGAGATGGAAAATTCAGCCTCGCAGCCTAGATAGTGATTAACGGCCCCAAAACTAGCAGGTTCCCGCAAAGTCATCGGGCTGAAATTCGGTCACAAAAAGGGACTTGTAATATTATTGCTCAACGATTTTCCGGCGTGGCGTTCTTTTGGCTGGAAACAAGGTCCTCTGTGACCTGAAAACATCAACAATTCTGTGCGTTTAGCTTGAGACATGGCATGTTGCTCTGGTATTTTGCATTCTCGACGAGCCTGCTTCGGGCTTGAGATTGAGTGGGATGAAACAGGTTTTGACCGCCGCTTTTGTCGCGGCCGGCCTTGCCGCCTTTGGCGCGCAGGCGGGTGCCGGAGAATTGCGCGTACCGCTCAGCCTGACATCTTTCGGCGCGGCCCAGGCAATTTCCTCCTATCAGATGTCGGCGGCGGGCTTGGTGCTGGGTCCGGCCCAGACTGTCTCGCACAACGCCTTCGCGGGCAGTGCGGTGGAATTGCCCGTGGTTTATGGCGGCGCGGTTCTGCCGGAAAGTTTCGCGGCATCGACCGCGCTCAACATCAACCTGGCGCTCGACGCGGGATATAATCTTGATCTCGCCCAGCGCTTCGACAATTACGGCGCCGAGCTGTCGCCGCTGATCGATCAAACGAATTTTATCGGTCTCGCCAACGGTGGCCGCTACGCCGGCGTCACCTATGCGCCGGCGCCGGACTTGCGCCTGCGCCTGGGCGCCCAGCTCAAGAGCAACCGGCTCGACAGTTTTACCTTCGATCCCACGCTGGGCATGCGCGGCTTGCCGCTGACCTATGATAACGGCGAGCAGCGCTCGCTCTTGGCCGGTGTGTCCTGGGACTTTGCGAATTGGGCGGGCCTCAGCCTCAGCGGCATCGTCAATGCGCAACAAGGACAGCCGGTGGGCGCCAGTCCGCTTGCCGACCTGACGCCATCTGCCACGACCAGCGCGATCAATGTCTCCGCCCATGTGGATTTCGGCAGCGGCTGGGTGACAACCGCCGCTTTCAGCGACGGGCTGACCCAGCTCGACCAGAAGAGCGGCGCGCCCACGTCGCTGGACAGTCACGCCTATTCCATCGCCATCGCCAAGCGCGGCTTGTTCGGCCAGGATGCGCTGGGCTTCTCTTTCAGCCGGCCCAGTCCCAGCCTGCTCGACAACAGCTTTGAGGTGGTGGCGGCATCCGGCGACCTGCCGCAGGTTTTCGTCGTCAACAACCGCCTGCCGGGCACGACGCCCGAAACCGATCTGCAGCTTGGCTATGTCACCAGCTTCCTGGACGGCGCGCTGGCGCTTCAGGCCAACGCGGCCTACCAGATGAATTATCAGGGCCAGACCGGTACCAATTCGCTGGCGGTGCTTTCCCGCGCCAAGATAAAATTCTGATCTTTCCTTAGGGCTGTTCGCGGCCTAAAACCCACACGCTTCAGACAGGAAAAAGCTCATGGCCGGGCCGCAATTTGTTTATGTGATGAAAGGCCTTAGCAAGACCTATCCGGGCGGCAAGCAGGTGCTCAAGGACATCTGGCTCAGCTTCTATCCCGGGGCCAAGATCGGCATTGTCGGCGTCAATGGCGCGGGCAAATCCACCCTGATGAAAATCATGGCGGGACAGGACAAGGATTTCACCGGCGAGGCCTGGGCCGCCAACGGCGTGCGCACCGGTTATCTGTCGCAGGAACCCCAGCTCGATCCCGCCAAGGATGTGCGCGGCAATGTGATGGAAGGCGTCGCCAAGAAACAGGCGCTGGTCGAGCGTTACAACGAGATCGCCTCGAATTATACGGACGAAACCGCCGACGAGATGGCGAGGCTGCAGGACGAGATTGAGGCCCAGGGGCTTTGGGACCTGGACAGCAAGGTGGACCAGGCGATGGACGCCCTGCGCTGCCCCGATGGCGACGCCAAGGTGGAAAGTCTTTCGGGCGGCGAGCGCCGCCGCGTCGCCCTTTGTCGGCTGCTGCTGGATGCGCCCGATATCCTGCTGCTCGACGAGCCCACCAACCATCTCGATGCGGAATCGGTGGCGTGGCTGGAACAGACGCTGCGCGAATATAAGGGCTGCGTGATCCTGGTCACCCATGACCGCTATTTCCTAGACAATGTGACCTCCTGGATTCTGGAACTGGATCGCGGCAAGGGCATCCCGCATGAAGGCAATTACACCAGCTTCCTGGGGATTCAGGAAAAACGCCTGAAACAGGAATCAAGCGAGGAAGCGGCCCAACAGCGCACCATCGCGCGCGAGCGCGAATGGATTTCGCAAAGCCCCAAGGCGCGCCAGGCCAAGTCCAAGGCGCGCATCAACGCCTATGAGGATCTGCTCGCCAAGTCCCAGGAACAGCGCGCCGGCACCGCTCAGATCATGATTCCGGTGGCCGAGAGGCTGGGCTCGCTGGTAGTGGAAGCCGAAGGCCTCACCAAGGGCTATGGCGACCGGCTGCTTTATGAAAATGTGAATTTCAAACTGCCGCCGGGCGGCATTGTCGGGGTGATCGGCGCCAATGGCGCGGGCAAGACCACCTTGTTCCGCATGCTCACCGGCCAGGAAAAACCCGACTCTGGCATTCTCAGGATCGGACCCACCGTGCAGCTCGGCTATGTTGACCAATCGCGCGACGCGCTTAATCCCAACAAGAATGTGTGGGAGGAAATTTCCGGCGGCACCGATATCCTGGAATTCGGCAAGACCAAGGTGAATAGCCGGGCCTATGTCGGCGCCTTCGCCTTCAAGGGCGGCGACCAGCAGAAGAAAGTCGGCCAGCTGTCCGGCGGCGAGCGCAATCGGGTGCATCTGGCCAAGATGTTGAAATCGGGCGCCAACCTGCTCCTGCTCGACGAGCCGACCAACGATCTGGATGTGGACACGCTGCGCGCGCTGGAATCGGCGCTGGAGGAGTTCGCCGGCTGCGCCATGATCATCAGCCATGACCGCTGGTTCCTCGACCGCATCGCCACCCACATGCTGGCCTTTGAGGGCGACAGCCATGTCGAATGGTTCGAGGGCAATTTCCAGGATTACGAAGCCGACAAGAAACGCCGCCTGGGGGTGGATGCCGATCAGCCGCACAAGTTGAAGTATAAGAGGTTTGCGAGAGCGTGAGCGGTTGCCTGGCCGCTCACCCAAGCTCGCGCGGCGTTCGCTTGCTTTCGCAGATCCGTACGCTGGCGCTACGGACCACAGAACCTGCTCACCCGCTTGGCGGGCCGCAACTCACCTGTACTGCTTCGCCAGATCGTTGAGGTGGCTGTTCAGCAGTGCGATATTTCCGCCATTCTGGCCCAGGAATGAGGTGAATTGGTCGCGTTCTTCAATCGCCAGCCAGATGCCCGAGACTGCGAAATCAATCACCACCGGCTTACCTGTGTCGGTGAGTACCCGGAAATCCACTTCCAGCGGCGGCTGGCCGGAATGGTCGTTGGGATCGATCAACTGGGTGGCGACAATGAAATCGTCGCTGGCGCGGGCTTGGCTGCCCGTCACCTTCAGCGTCTGGCCGGCATAGCGGGAGAAATAGGACTGATAGACCGCCACGGCGTAGTTTTGGAACGCCGCATCAAAGGCGGCAAGGTCGGCGGGACTGGCGCTGCGGCGATACTGGCCCAGGGTGAAGTTCGCGATGCGCTTCATGTCGGTCAGCCCGAGCAGGAATGTCTCGAACTGGGTCCGGCGCTGGTCCGCCGAAGCCGCCTTGTTGTTCAGAAGGTCGATGCCTTTATGGATATTGTCCTGCACATAGCTTTCCGCCGGAGTCGCCGCCGCGGCGGGCAGGCTGGTCAATCCCAGGCCCGTGAGAGCCAGTGCCAGGGCGCCGGAAAACAGGCTGCGCCGCAGGATCGGGTTCATCATTGTCTGGCCCATTGGTTGCTTTCGGTCAGGTTTGCGGTTGCGTGTGGCAAGTTCAAGGCAGAAACAAAACTATGCTCAGAATGCAGGCAGATCCTGGGCCGTGGGGGCGCGGCCATTGCGAATCTCCGTGTCCCGCAGCTGACGATACAGGCTGCGCAGGCTGGCGTAATAGTCCACCGAACTCCTCTGAATTCCCTGAATCGTCTGATAGGTCTGGCCCTTCAGGTCCAGGACCGTGAAATATTCCCGGGTCGCTGACCACCACAAATGTTGCTTGAAAGCGATGAAATTGGTGGGGTCGATCAGGGTATCGGTCGCCAGGCCGGCCGTATCCCTGGGATTGGAAGGCCCGAAAAACGGCAACATCAGGTAGGGCCCTTCACCCACCCCCCAGACCGCCAGGGTCTGGCCGAAATCCTCGCCATGACTAGGAATCCCCATCTTTTGGGCTGGATCGAAGAAGCCGCCGATCCCCAGGCTGCTGTTGATAACAAAACGCTCAGCCGATTGGCTGCCCCGTGTCAGTTCCCCCTGCAGCATGTCATTCACGAAAATGGTGGGCAGGCTGAGATTGCCCAGGAAATTATGCACCCCGCGCCGCCCGGCCGGCGGCACCAGCACGAAATAGACCGCCACGCTGGGTCCGACCACATAACGGTCTATTTTCCCATTGAATACAAGGGTTTGTCTGTTCGTCTGCTCATAGGGGTCATTGGCTGCCAGCGCCTGGGGCGAAGGGGGCGCAGAAGCGCAGGCAGTCAGGACAAGACCGCAAGTCGCTATCGTCAGCGCTTTGACCGCGCGCATCTTTTGACTCCGCCCCCCAGCGTTTGGGCGGTTTTTCGGTTGTTTTACCGTGTCTGTCCATAGGCCTTGTCTCGCCCAATGCCCATAGCATATAAAGATATGTTTATATGTAACATGGAATTGGAATGGCCAAGGAAGGAATGGAGAGTCTTGTCGCCATGCTGCGCGCCGCGGGGGATCCCACCCGTCTCAGGCTGCTGCTGCTTCTGCGCGAGTCCGAATTGGCGGTCAGCGAACTGATTGAGATTGTCGGACAGAGCCAGCCGCGAGTCTCGCGCCATCTCAAATTGCTGGGGGAGGCAGGTCTTCTGGAACGCTTCAAGGAAGGTAGCTGGGTGTTCTATCGCGCCGCGGACCGTGGCAAGGGGGCGGAATTGGGCCGGGCGCTGGCGGCGCTGGCCGATCCCGGCCTGATCGAAACCGACAAGGCTCGGTTGGCTCATGTGCGCGAGGTGCGCGCCGCGGCGGCAGCCGCCTATTTCAAGGCCAACGCCAAGCAATGGGAGCGCATCCGCGCCTTGCATGTACCGGAAAAGGATGTTGAGGCGGCGATTATCCGGCGCCTGACGGCAAAACCGATTGAGGATCTTCTGGACGCTGGCACCGGCACGGGCCGGATGCTGGAACTGCTGGCGCCGCACGCCAAGCGCGCCGTCGGCATTGACGTCAGCCCGGAGATGCTCGCCATTGCGCGTGACCGGCTGGGGCGCGAAAAACTTCCCCAAGTACAGGTGCGGCTTGGCGATATTTATCGCCTTCCTTTTCCCAACGGAGGCCGCAGCGCCGCGGGGGATGCCGGCTTTGACGCGGTGCTGTTCCACCAGGTACTGCACTATCTCGACGATCCAGGCGCGGCGGTGGCCGAGGCGGCGCGGGTGATGCGGCCCGGCGGCCGGTTGGCCATCGCCGATTTTGCGCCGCACCAGCTGGAATTCCTCCGTGACGATTATGCCCACCGCAGGCTGGGCTTTTCCGATCGCGAGGTGAAGGGCTGGTTCGACGCGGCGGGCCTTCGGGCCGGAGACGGCGAAACCATCGCGCCGCCCGATCATAAAGGTTCGGCGGAAAAGCTTACCGTCAAATTGTGGCTCGCCACCGCGCGGCCCAGGGAGCCAGCATGAGCCTGGAAAAGCTGATCACCACGGATACACCGAATAGGGGCGCGCCGATTTCGGTGTCGTTTGAATTTTCCCCACCCCGGACGGATGAGGCGGAAGTGGCGCTGTGGTCGACCATCAAGCGGCTGGAGCCGCTCGGGCCCAGTTTCGTCTCCGTTACGTATGGCGCGGGCGGCTCGACGCGCGAACGCACCCATGCCACCGTCAAGCGCATCGTCGAGGAAACCTCGCTCAAGCCCGCCGCCCATTTGACCTGTGTCGGCGCGTCGAAAGATGAGATCAATGAAATCGTGCGTGGCTATTGGGACGCTGGCATTCGCCATATCGTGGCGTTGCGCGGAGACATGCCGAACATGGACGGCCCCTATCGTCCACATTCGGACGGGTACCGTTCCACGCCTGACCTGATCGAAGGCATTCGCCGTATCGCGCCTTTTGAAGTGAGCGTTTCCTTTTATCCCGAGCGGCATCCCGATTCGCCCAGCCACGGCCATGACATTGATCTCCTCAGGAAGAAAATGGACGCGGGCGCGACACGGGCGTTGGGACAATTCTGCTTCGATAATGACGCGACGGCCCGGTTCCGCGACGATGCGGCGCGGGCCGGTATTTCCATCCCCATCATCCCAGGCATCATGCCGACCACCAATTTCCGGGGCGTGGAACGCATGGCGGCCAAGACCCATGCCGCCATCCCGGCCTGGTTGTCACGCGCCTATGACGGGCTTGATGAGGATCTGGAAAGCCGTCGAATCATCGCCGCGGCCGTGCTGGCCGACCAGGTGCAGCAATTGCGGACTCGCGGCTTTGGCCAGTTTCACTTTTATACACTAAATCAGGCCAATCTCAGCTATGCCGCCTGCCGGCTGCTGGGCCTGAGACCGAAGGAATTGTCATGAGTTTTGACCGCAATGCCCGCATCGCCTGGATGAAAAGCGAGGCGCAGAGGCGCCTTTTGCTTCTCGACGGATCATGGGGCGTGATGATCCAGGGTTACGCGCTGGGCGAAAATGATTTCCGGGGCCAGCGCTTCGGCAATCATCCCAGTGAGCTCAAGGGCAACAATGACCTTCTCACCCTGACCAAGCCTGAGATCATCCGCGACATAGGCTGCCAGTATCTGGAAGCCGGCGCCGACTTCATCGAAACCAACACCTTCAACTCCAATTTCACCAGCCAGGAGGATTATGGCCTCGGTCATTTGGTGGGCGAGCTGAATGAAGCTGGCGCCCGTCTGGCGCGCGATCTTTGCGACAAATACACCACCGCCGACCGTCCGCGCCTGGTGGCGGGCGTACTCGGCCCGGCCAACCGCACAGCCTCGATCTCGCCCGACGTCAACGATCCCGCCTTCCGCAACATCACCTTCGATCAACTGCGCGCCACCTACCGTGACGGCACGCGGGGATTGATCAAGGGTGGGGCGGACGTCCTGATGATCGAGACGGTATTCGATACCCTCAATTGCAAGGCGGCAATCTTTGCCATAGAGGAAGTCTTCGCCGAGGATGGCGTGCGCCTGCCGATGTGGATATCGGGCACCATCACCGATCTTTCCGGCCGCACCCTGACCGGCCAGACGCCGGAAGCCTTCTGGCATTCGGTGCGTCACGCCAGCCCCTTCGCCATCGGCCTCAATTGCGCCCTGGGAGCCAAAGAGCTGCGCCCCTATGTGGCGGACCTGGCGGGGGCCTGCGATACCCTGGTGAGCGCCCATCCCAATGCCGGCCTGCCCAATGAATTCGGCGGCTATGACGAGACCCCCGAATCCATGGCGGTGATGATCGGCGAATTCGCCCGCTCCGGCCTGGTCAATATCGTGGGCGGCTGCTGCGGCACCAAGCCGGCGCACATCAAGGCGTTCGGCGAAGCCGTCGCGGGAGTGGTCCCGCGCAAGATACCCGAGAAGCCCAAATTTATGCGCCTGTCCGGGCTGGAGCCTTTCACGCTGACTCCCGATCTCAATTTCGTCAATGTCGGCGAGCGCACCAACATCACGGGCTCGGCAAAATTCCGCAGGCTGATCGCAGCGAACGATTATGAGGCGGCGTTGGAAGTTGCGCGCAACCAGGTCGAAAACGGCGCCCAGATCATCGACATCAACATGGACGAGGGCATGATCGATTCCGAAGCGGCCATGACCCGCTTCGTCAATCTGATCGCGGGCGAACCCGACATCTCCAAAGTGCCGCTGATGATCGACAGCTCCAAATGGAGCGTGATCCAGGCCGGCCTGAAATGCTGCCAGGGCAAGGCGATCGTCAATTCCATTTCCCTGAAGGAAGGCGAAGCCGCGTTCATCGAGCATGCGCGCGAGGTGATGCGCTTCGGCGCGGCGGTGGTGGTGATGGCGTTCGACGAAGTGGGCCAGGCCGATACGCTGGCGCGCAAGACAGAAATCTGCAAGCGCGCCTATGACATTCTCGTATACAAGGTCGGTTTCCTGCCGGAAGATATCATCTTCGACCCCAACATCTTTGCTGTCGCCACCGGGCTGGAAGAGCATAACGAATATGGCAAGGCCTTTGTCGAAGCGGTGGAAGTGATCCGCCGGGAAAATCCCCATTCCCACATCTCCGGCGGCGTCTCCAACTTCTCCTTCTCCTTCCGGGGCAATGAGAAAGTGCGCGAGGCGATGCATTCGGTGTTTCTGTTCCATGCCATCAAGGCGGGCATGGATATGGGCATCGTCAATGCCGGACAGCTCACCGTCTATCAGGACATTCCCACGCCCTTGCGCGAAGGCATCGAGGACGTGCTGTTCAACCGCCGTGGCGATGCCAGCGAGCGGTTGCTCGGCTTGGCGCAGGAATATCGCGGCGACGGCTCCGTGGCTGAAGTGGAAGACGCCGCCTGGCGTTCCTTACCAGTGATCGAACGCATCACCCATGCCATGGTGCATGGCATCGATGCCTTCATTGTCGAAGACACCGAGGAAGCGCGCGCCGCCGCCACCCGTCCGCTGGATGTGATCGAGGGACCGCTGATGGCGGGCATGAATGTGGTGGGCGATCTGTTCGGGTCAGGCAAGATGTTTCTGCCACAGGTGGTCAAATCCGCGCGCGTGATGAAGAAGGCGGTGGCCTATCTTCTGCCCTTCATGGAAAACGACAAGAACACCGTCAAGGAACCGGCGGGCCGCATCGTCATGGCCACGGTCAAGGGGGATGTGCACGATATCGGCAAGAACATTGTCGGCGTGGTGCTGCAATGCAACGGCTACGAAGTGATCGATCTGGGCGTGATGACGCCGCCGCAGAAAATCCTGGACGCGGCGCGCGAACACAAGGCGAATATCATCGGCCTGTCGGGCCTGATCACGCCCTCGCTGGACGAAATGGTGCATCTGGCCAGCGAAATGGAACGCCAGGGTTTTAATATTCCGCTCCTGATCGGCGGCGCCACCACCAGCCGCGTGCACACCGCGGTCAAGATCGATCCCAACTACCGTCGCGGCCAGACGGTTTATGTCACCGATGCCTCGCGCGCGGTGGGTGTGGCCTCCAGCCTGCTCTCCAAGGATGGCGGCGCGGCCTACGCCGCCGATGTGCGCGCCGAATATGAAAAGATCGCCCATGGCCATGCCAACCAGCGCAGCGGCGGCAAGCGGCTGACCCTGGCCGAGGCGCGCGCCAATCGCGCCAAACTGGATTTCTCAGATTACGCGCCGCCGCGTCCAGGCTTCCTGGGTTCGCGCACTTACACCAATTACGATCTTGGCGAGTTGGCGAAGTACATCGACTGGGGACCGTTTTTCCAGACCTGGGAGTTGGCCGGGCCCTATCCCGCCATTCTCACCGATGCCACGGTCGGCAAGGCGGCCAGCGACTTGTTCGCGGATGCCCAGAAGATGCTCGCAAAAATCATTGAGGGAAAATGGCTGCAGGCCAGCGCTGCTATCGGTTTCTGGCCCGCCAACCGCTCACCCGACAATGAAGATGATATTGTCATCTATGGCGACAAGGCGCGCAAATTTCCCATTCAGACGCTGCACACGCTGCGCCAGCAGATGGCGCGCGAACCGGGCCGCCCCAATCTGGCGCTGTCCGATTTTATCGCGCCCGCCGGGGTCGAGGATTATATCGGCGCCTTTGTGGTGACGGCGGGCCTGGGCGAAGACAAGCACATCAAGCGGTTTGAAGCGGCCAAGGACGATTATTCCGCCATCATGCTGCGGGCCCTGGCCGACCGTTTGGCGGAGGCCTTCGCCGAACGCATGCACGAGCGGGTGCGCAAGAACTATTGGGGTTATGCGGCGGACGAAAATCTCGCCAATGACCAGCTGATCGCCGAGAAATACCGCGGTATCCGGCCGGCCCCCGGCTATCCCGCCCAGCCCGAGCACAGCGAGAAAGCCACCCTGTTCAAGCTTTTGGACGCGCAAACGCGCATCGGCGTCAATCTGACGGAAAGCTTTGCCATGTGGCCGGGCTCCTCTGTCAGCGGCTTTTATTACGCCCATCCCGAGAGCCGCTATTTCGGCGTCGGCAAGATCGAGCGCGACCAGGTGGAAGATTACGCCAGACGCAAGGGTTGGAGTGTCGCGGAAGCCGAGCGTTGGCTTGGCCCGCTTTTGAATTACAATCCCCGCGCGGCCACCGCCGCCTAGGCGCGGTTCTTTGGCCTAGCTTTTCTTGGTGGTCCATAGCGACAGCGTATGGGCGCGAACTTAGAAAAGCTGGCCCCGCTTCGAGACCGCTTTGCGGGCGAGGGCGGTGCCCTCTCGCGCCTTGTGCCAAGTTTGGATAAACACGTCTGATGTCTGTCTGGGGAAAAGTCAGCGGCGCGGCGGCGGGCCTGTTGGTCGGGGGGCCGCTCGGCGCGCTGGTCGGCGCAGTGGCGGGCCACTTCATTTTCGACCGCGAGAGCGATCCGGGCGTGGTCTTCACCATCGCGATGATCGCGCTGGCGGGAAAAATGGCCAAGGCCGACGGCATGGTCACCGAGGAAGAATTCGCCGTCTTCCTGAAAGTGTTCACCGTCCCGCCGCAGGAAGAAACCAATGTGCGGCGAATCTTCAATCTGGCGCGCCAGGATGTGGCGGGCTACGAGGTCTATGCCGGGCAGATTGCCCAACTGTTCAAGGGCAACCCTGCCATTCTGGAAGACGTGCTGGACGGCTTGTTCGAGATCGCCAAGGCGGACGGCGTGCTGCATCCCGCCGAGTCCCAGTTCCTGGAGCGGGTAGCGGAGATTTTCGGTTTCGCGCCCAACGAATTCCGCCGCATTCGCGCCAGCCATTTCGCGCCAGAATTGACTGATCCTTATGTGATACTGGGTGTGTCCTATGTCGCGGGGGACGATGAAATCCGTCATACCTATCGCCGCCTGGTGCGCGAAAACCATCCCGACAGTTTGATCGCGCGCGGCGTCCCGGAGGAATTCATCAAGCTCGCCAATGACAAGCTGGCTGCGATCAACGGCGCTTACGACAAGATCCGGATCGAGCGGGGGTTGAAATGAAACGCGTCGAGATGCCATCGCCCAATCACGACGATCGCGGCGACGCGGGTATCGACATGCTGGTGCTGCACTATACCGGGATGGCCTCGGCCGAGGCGGCGCTGGACCGGCTCTGCGACGCGAACGCCAAGGTCTCGGCACATTACACCATCGGCGAGGACGGCACGGTCTACGCTCATGTCCTCGAAACGCGCCGCGCCTGGCATGCCGGCCTGTCCTTCTGGGCAGGAACGCACAATGTCAATGCCTGCTCCATCGGCGTCGAACTGGTCAATCCCGGTCACGAATTCGGCTATCGCGCCTTTCCGGAAAGCCAGATCGCGTCCCTGAAAATCCTGTGCCGGGATATTCTGGCCCGCCACCCGATCCCCGCCTCCCGCGTGCTGGCCCACAGCGATGTCGCACCGGCGCGCAAGGACGATCCCGGCGAGCTTTTTCCCTGGCAGACGTTGGCGCAGGCGGGCATCGGGCTGTGGCCGGAAAAGACCGGCGGCGGCTTCGGCGCCGAGACGCTGGCGCGTTTCGGCTATGATCCGGATGCGCCTCAGGACAAGGTCATCACCGCTTTCCAGCGCCATTTCCGGCCCGCCAACCTCTCCGGCACATGGGACGCGGAATGCGCCGGCCTGCTGGCGGGACTGCTGGCGAAGCCGCTGTCCTTCACGGTATAAGCCGCGCATGCACCTTCCCATAATCCCTGTTTCGGATGCCGAGCGCGCGAAGGGCGTTCTGGCGCCGGAGAGCAGCAATGCCGGCTACAAAGCATTGCATGAAGCGGGCGTGGTGGTGTTGCGTGGGGCGTTCCAGGTCCCGTTCATTGATGCGCTCTACAGTGAATTCGAGACGCGCTATGGCGGCCAGGACCTGACCGGGATGATGGCGCTTTCGCAGGCGCCATTTCCCAACCCGATCCAGAAAGTGGGAGAGGGACGGTTCGAAATCGCGCTCCGCATGACCGGCCCGTTCGGCCAGCCTTTCCTCTTCGCCAGTCCGCTCCTGATCAATTTCCTGGCGCCGCTGCTGGGCGGTTCGCTGATGCGGCTGGGCAGCATGACCGCCGTTGCCTCATTTCCCGGCGCGGAGATCCAGCATATCCACCGCGATCACATGCAGCTTTTTACCGAATATGCCAATATCGGTCCGGCGCTGCCGATCTACGCCGTGAATGTCTCCATGCCATTGATTGATATTGACACGGTCACCGGTCCCACCGGCATCTGGCCCGGCTCCCATCGCTGGCCGGACACGGCCCCGACGCCGCCCGAGAGCATGGTCAGCATGCCTTTCCAGCGCGGTGACTGCGTGCTGATGGACTACCGCACCATGCATACCGGCCTGCCCAACAACAGCAGGAAGGTGCGGCCGATCCTTTACCTGGTCTATACCCGCGAATGGTTTTTCGACGACAACAACCATCGCGGCCGTGTGCCCATGGATATCCCGCTCGAGGATATCCAGCTCCTGCCGCGGGAGCTGCACCCCCTGATGATGCGCGCTTTCCAGCAGGCGCTGCGGGTGCGCCAATACACGCCGCGCTGACAATTGCCTGTTGAGGGTCGTTCCCTTACACTCCGCCCGTCAGATGGCCGGGTGACCGCGGATATTTGTCAATTTCGGTTGGCAATTGTTCGAGGAAAGTCCGGGCTCCACGGAAAAACGGTGCCGGTTAACGGCCGGCGGGGGCGACCCCAGGGATAGCGCCACAGAAATGACACCGCCTAAGACCCTAAAGGTCCGGCAAGGTTGAAATGGTGCGGTAAGAGCGCACCGCGTCTCTGGCAACAGAGGCGGCTAGGCAAGCCCCACCGGGAGCAAGACCAAATAGGGACGGCACGTGATGTTTTTCGCATCGCCGTCCGGGTCGGTCGCGTGAGGTGCGGGGCAACCCGCATCCCAGAGGAATGGTCATCGCCGCGCTTCTTCGCAAGAACAGGGGCGGTACAGAACTCGGCTTACAGGCCATCTGACACTTTAAAACCCCGTCATGGCCGGGCAGCAAGGCCGAAGCGCGACCCGGCCAACCATCTTTGCTAAGGATAGAGAAGGTAAAAGAGGAATCTCGATGCGCGCGCGAATGGGTTTCCCAATCTTAGCTTTCGCCACGCTCTGGGTGGCAAATGCCTCCGCCGATCCGGTGACGTTCCAGCCCGATGGCTGCGACTTTCAACTGAGTTTCCCGGCCGCGCCCACCCCAAGCCAGAGCAAGACCCAGACCAGCCGCGGCGATACCGTGGTCAACGACAAGGCCATATTGAGTTTGGATGTGGACGGCAAAGCCAATTATTTCCGCGCCGAATGCACGCGCATTCCCCATATGGGCTTCGTGGATGAGGCCATCCTGACCGACAACATGCGCGATCTCGGCGACACCTACAAATTGCAGAATGTCATCACCGGGATCGAACACAATGGCGTGGCGGGGCCAATCGGAAAACTGCGGGGTAAGGGCCGGACCGGCGGCAAGGACATGGTTTTCGAAATCCGCCGCTACACCAGCAAGGCCGATATTTTCGATGTCTGGATCGGCGCCGACCCGGACTTATTTCCCTCCGGCGCCAACACGGAATTCCTGAGGTCCATCAAATTGAACGGCCAAATCCTTCAATAGGTCATCGATATTCCTTCATGATCTCCGCCGCCCCGGCCGCGCACCCGCAACATTAATCCGTCTACGGACAATAGCCCCCAGGCCAGGCGTCCCCGAATCGTCGTCTGGTGTCTGCGCCAGCCAATCCATGGCCCACCGGCGCACAGAACAACTTATACGGGTATATAATTTACATATGTATCATGGCGGGAACTTCTCTTAAGCTTTCATTTACCGACTTCACCGCACTCTTTCCACGTTTTGTATTTGTTCTCACACCCCCAACCGGTAGCGCTGCTCAATCCGTTAATGACTAGTTAAGCCCCTCAAAAATATGAGTTTTTCGATTGACGCGGCTTTTGATCCCATGTTATCCCATGCTGTCCCATGGGCCTGTTTCCAGGCTCGTCCGGAACCGGCCGATTGACGGCCGACTGGGGGCTCGGGGCGCGAGGGGGTTTTGGCAACATGACCGGGTTGGTCCAGCCGTTCATTTCGACGGTCATCGGCTCGCTCGACAGCAAGGGGCGGGTCTGCGTTCCCGCCACCTATCGCCATATCCTGGCGGCCCAGAACACGTCGGGCCTTTATGTCTGCCCCAGCTTTTCCGAACCCGCGCTGGAAGCCTTCGGCCAGACCCTGCTCGAGGCCGTCCAAGCGCGCCTGGCAACCCAGGATCCTTTCTTTTCGCCCAGCCATGACGACCAGGCGACCGCCATCATCGCGCGCACCCAGTTGCTGGTGGCTGATGAGCAGGGCCGTGTGCGTTTGCCCGATGCGCTGATCGCCCATGCAAAGTTGAAAGACCGCGTCGCCTTTGTCGGCAAGTCCGCGAAATTCCAGATCTGGGATTGGGACACCTACGGCCCGGTCGAAGCCGAAGCCGTGGCACGCGTCAAGGCAAGGCTCGAGCGTGCCCGCGAGGAAAATTCATGAGCGCCCAAACACAACATCAAGGCCAACATCTGCCGGTGATGCTGGCCGAAGTGATCGCGGCGCTGAAGCCGCAGGATGGCGGCCACTACATTGACGGTACCTTTGGCGGCGGCGGCTATGCCCGGGCCATCCTGGAAGCCGCCGATTGCCGCGTCCTGGGAATCGATCGCGATCCCGAAGCCATCGCGCGCGGCCAGGCCCTGGTGCGTCAATTCAACGGCCGCCTCACCCTGGTGGAAGGCGAATATTCGCGCATGGACAGCCTCGCCGGTCCCAGCGACGGCGTCGTGCTCGATCTCGGCGTTTCCTCCTTTCAGTTCGATACCCCGGCGCGCGGGTTTTCCTTCGCCAAGGATGGACCGCTGGACATGCGCATGAGCCTTTCGGGTCCATCCGCCGCCGATTTCGTCAACAGCGCCGATCACAGCACGCTTGCTTCCGTGATCGCGCGGCTGGGCGAAGAAAAAAATGCCCGCCGCATCGCAAGCGCCATCATCGCCGCGCGCGAAGTGCGCCCCGTGACCGGCACCGCGGCGTTGGCAAAGCTTGTCTCGGACGCTCAAGGTCCAGCGGCATTGCGCCATGCCATTCATCCCGCCACCCGCACTTTCCAGGCATTGCGCATCCATGTGAATGACGAGTTGGGCGAACTCGAGCGCGGCCTCGATGCGGCGCTTGCCATCCTCAAGCCGGCGGGCCGCCTTGCCGTGGTCTCGTTCCACAGTCTGGAAGACCGCATCGTCAAGCAGTTCTTCGTCGCCAATAGCGGCTCCAGTCCGCGCGCCTCGCGGCATCTGCCGCCGGCGGCACGCGGCAATGCCCCCTTGCGCATCATCACAACCCGTCCGCAAACGCCCGGCCCGGCGGAGATTGCGGCAAATCCCAGATCCCGTTCCGCCAAATTGCGCGTGGCGGAACGTCTGGCGGCATAGGAGGCGAAATGGTTCGTGTGCTCAACTTTTTCTGCGTCGCTGTCATGGGGCTGGCAATCCTGGCGCTCTACCATGTCTCGGAGGCTACCCGTGTGGCGCGGGTCGAACTCAACCAGGTGAGCTACAAGATTGAAGATACGCGCGGACAGATCAGCGTGTTGCAAACCGAATGGGAACGCGTCGCCGGGCCCGCCCGCATCCAGGAACTGGCCCAACGACAGCTGGGCATGAGCGACACGACGTCCGTGCGGCTGTCCTCCTTCGATCAGTTGCCGCGCCGCGGGGAGACCGCGCCCCTGGGCAATACGCCGCTGCACAATGCCAGCGCCGTGGTGCCGTCGCCGCCTGTCGCGCCGCTGCCCTCCAATTCAGGAATGTGAGGCGATGATCCAGCGGCGCATCGTCATCGGAGCGGGGTTTTGCATCGCCGCTTTCGCGCTGGTGGGTCTGCGTCTGGTGGATGTAACGCTGATGCGGGGACAAGGCCCGGTGGGTTTTTCCGATCACGCTGTTCTCGCCCGTGCCGACCTGACCGACCGCAATGGCGAACTTCTTGCCCGCGATCTGCCGGTCAAGGATCTCTATGCCCGTCCCCAGGTCTTGTGGGACAAGCCGGGCGCAGCACGCGACTTGGCCAAAGCCACCGGCGCCGATCAGGCGCGCCTCGATACCGGTTTTGATAACGCCAAGCATCCTTACGTGCTGGTGGCGCGGCAATTGACGCCCGATCAGCAGGGCCGGGTGATGCATCTGGGCCTGCCGGGCCTGGAATTCGAACCCAGCGCCAAGCGCTATTATCCCGATGGCCGCGCCGCGGCGCAGCTTCTGGGCGTCACCGATCCCGACAACAATGGCGTCTCTGGCCTCGAGATGGGGCTGCAGGACCAGATTCACGGCCATGCCGGCGGTCAGGTCGCCACCTCCATCGACATGCGAGTGCAATACATCCTGGCGCACGAAACCGAGGCGGCGCGCGAGACGTTCAGCGCCAAAGCCGCGGGCGGCGTCGTGATGGACGTGAAGACCGGCGAAATCATCGCCATGATTTCCGTCCCCGACTTCGACCCCAACCAGCGCAAACTGGCCGACGGCGACTCCACCCGCAATGTGATGGCGCAGGACGTTTACGAATTGGGTTCCGTGTTTAAGATTTTCTCCTTCACCCTGGCCGTCGAAGATCACACCATGAACCTCGACGAAGTTTTCACCATCGGCCAGGGCCTCAAGGTCGGCAAATACACAATCCACGAAGCCGAACACATGCCCGCCACGCTGTCGGCGCGCGACATACTCGCCCAATCCTCCAATATCGGCACCGCGCAGATCGCCATGCGCTCCGGGGCTACGCGTCAGAAAGCCTTCCTGGGCAAACTCGGCTTGCTTACGCCGGTCGCGACCCAATTGCCGGAAACCGCCCGTCCGCTTTACCCCAAGAACTGGGGCACCATCGAAACCGCCACGGTGGGTTTCGGCCAGGGCATTTCCGTCAGCCCGCTTAGTTTTGTGGCCAGCGCGGCCAGCGTGGTCAATGGCGGGCGCCGTATCGCGCCCACTTTCCTCAAACAGGCGCCCGGCGCCGACAATCGCAGGGAACAAGTGATCAAGCCGGAAACCAGCGCCCAGATGCGCGATCTGCTGCGCTATGTCGTGACTGACGGCACCGGCAAGAAGGCTGACGTCGCCGGCTATGATGTGGGCGGCAAGACCGGCTCGGCCCAGGTACCCGGGCCCAATGGCCGCTATCTCGCCCACGCCCTGCGCACGTCCTTCTGCGCCGTCTTCCCGGTGCATGATCCGCGCTATATCGTTTTCGTGCTGCTCGACCAGCCGCATGGCACCAAGGAAACCGGGGGCTTTGCACTGGCGGGCTATACCGCCGCACCTCTGGCCGGAAAGGTGATCTCCCGAATTGCGCCGCTTCTTGGCGTACCCAATGACGCGCCGCCGGTCACGCTGGCGCGCGGAAATTCATAATGGCACCACAATCTTTCGGGATGGTGGTGGCCAAGAAAGACAAACACGCCATGGTGGCGGAAAAACCGTTCAAGGGCCGTGATTTCAAGGGCCATAACTTCAAAGGTTTGACAAGCGACAGCCGCAAAGTCGAGCCGGGATTCCTGTTCGCCGCTCTGGCGGGCGGCAAAACCCACGGCGCGCGTTTTGTCGCCGATGCCGTGGCGCATGGCGCAGTGGCGGTCCTGGGCAGGCCCGAACTGGCCGACGAGGCGCGGGCGCTGGGCGTTTCCTTTATCGCGGATGAAAATCCCCGCCTGGGCCTGGCCCGCATGGCAGCCGAATTCTACGGCGCCCAGCCGAAATGGATCGCGGCTGTCACGGGCACCAAGGGCAAATCCTCGATCGTCGCGTTCCTGCGCGAAATCTGGACGGCGCTGGGCAAACCGGCTGCCAGCCTGGGCACGGTGGGTGTGGTGGGACCCAAGGGCGAGATGCCGCTGTCCCACACCACGCCCGATCCGGTGGAAATTCACGCGCTGCTGGCGCAACTGAAAAACGATGGCGTCGAGCATCTCGCTCTCGAAGCCTCCAGCCACGGCCTCGACCAGTTTCGCCTCGACGGCGTGAAGATCGCCGCCGCGGCTTTCACCAACATCACCCGCGATCACATGGATTACCACCAGACCTTTGAACATTACCTCGCTGCCAAGCTGAGACTGGTGGACGAAATCGTGGCCCCGGATGGCGTGGCGGTGATCAATGCCGATGCGGACCATGCCGATGCGTTCATCGCGGCGGCGAAACGCAGGGAGCTGCGTCTGATCACCGTGGGCGAGACGGGTGAGACCATCAGGCTCATCTCGCGGAAGGAAAGCGGCGACGCGCAGGAACTGACCATCGGATTCGCCGGCAAGAGCTATTCGGTCTTGCTGCCGCTGGCAGGCGCCTTCCAGGCCTCCAACGCGCTGGTCGCCGCCGGACTTGCCATCGGACTGGGCGAGGATGCCGCCAAGGTGATGCAGGCTCTGTCGCATCTGAAAGGCGCGCCGGGGCGTATGGAAAAGGTGGCTTACGCCGCTTGCGGCGCGCCGATCTATGTGGACTACGCCCATACTCCGGATTCGCTGGAAAAAGTGCTTCAGGCGCTGCGCCCTCACACAAAAAATAGCTTGCATGTCGTGTTCGGTTGCGGCGGCGATCGCGACAAGGGCAAACGTCCCCTGATGGGCCAGATCGCCGCGGCCCTGGCCGACAGTGTTATCGTCACCGACGACAATCCCCGCAGCGAAGATGCCGCGGCAATCCGCAAAGATATTTTGGCTGCCGCCAAAGGCGCGCGCGAGATCGGCGACCGCCATGCAGCGATCAAAACCGCCATCGACGCCCTCAAACAGGGCGATGTTCTGGTGATCGCTGGCAAGGGTCACGAGACCGGCCAGTATGTGGGCGGCCAGGTGATCCCTTTCTCGGACCGCGAGGAAGCTGTGAAGCAGGCTCAAGCCGGCGGAGGGCGGCCGGCATGACGCTGTGGTCTTCCGCCGAAGCCGAAAGCGCCACCTTGGGCAAAGCCAGTGCGCGTTTTTCCGTGCAGGGTCTTTCGATAGACACCCGCACCCTGAAGGAAGGCGACCTGTTTGTGGCGCTCAAGGGTGACAGCCGAGACGGCCATGATTTTGTCCGCGCCGCATTCGAAGCCCGGGCCGGCGCGGCGCTGGTCAGCCGCACGCCCGCAGGCGCAACCGGTCCTCTGCTCACCGTCGCCAACACCCAGCGCGGGTTGGAAGACCTTGCCCGCGCGGCGCGGGCCCGCAGCAATGCCAGGATCGTCGCCGTCACCGGCAGCGCCGGCAAAACCACCACCAAGGAGATTTTGCGCCACGCCTTGAACAGGCTGGGCCGCGCTCATGTCTCGGCGGCATCCTACAACAATCACTGGGGCGTGCCCCTTTCGCTGGCCGCATTGCCGCAGGATTCCGACTACGGCGTGTTTGAAATCGGGATGAATCATTTTGGTGAAATCCGCAATCTGGTGTCTTTTGTGCGTCCCCATGTGGCGCTGGTCACTACCATTGCGCCGGCCCACCTGGAGTTTTTCGGGACTTGTGACTCCATCGCCGACGCCAAGTCGGAAATTTTCGAAGGCTTGCTGCCTGGCGGCGCGGCGCTGATCCCTTCGGACAACGCCTATGCCGATCGGCTCGCACTGCGGGCGGCGCAGGCAAAAGTCTCCCGCATTGTCCGTTTCGGCACGACGGGTGAAGCGAAACTTCTCTCCTTCACGCCCGACGGCGACGGCATGCGTCTGAAGGCGGACATACTGGGCCGGACGGTGGACTGTTTTGTCGGGGCGCCCGGCGCGCATATCGCGGCCAATGTTGTCGCTGCACTGGCGGCGGTGGCGCTGATGGACGGCGATGTGCTGAACGCGGCCGCCGGCCTGAAGGACTTCACCGCTCTCAAGGGCAGGGGCGCGCGCTTCCTGGCGGGCGATGTGACCGTGATTGACGAAAGTTACAATGCCAACCCCGCCTCCATGGCGGCGGCGC
This sequence comes from Rhizomicrobium sp., assembly GCA_035568995.1. Lineage (GTDB taxonomy): Bacteria > Pseudomonadota > Alphaproteobacteria > Micropepsales > Micropepsaceae > Rhizomicrobium. Next base: position 44,148 of record DATMNL010000047.1, read on the forward strand.
TGGCGCTGCTGGGCGCCGCCAAAACACGCAAGATCGCAGTCCTGGGCGACATGCTGGAAATGGGCGCAGGCGATCACCATGCCGCCCTGGCAAAACCGATTGCGGCGGCGAACACAGATCTGGTTTTTGCGGCGGGGTCGCAAATGAAAGCCCTGTGGGACGCCTTGCCCGCCGCGCACCGTGGCGCCTATGCCGAAACCTCCGCCGCGCTGGCGCCCCAACTGCTCAGGGCGCTCAAGCCCGGCGATACGGTGCTGGTCAAAGGATCCAACGGCGCCAGAATGTCGGTAATCGTGGAAGCCCTGAAGGGAAGGGGGGCATAATGCTTTACTATCTTTCCCTTCTTACCCACACCGACCAGCTCGCCTTCTTCCGGCTGTTCCGCTACCTCACCTTCCGGGCCGGCGGCGCGGTGCTGACCGCGCTGGCGTTCGCCTTCATCATCAATCCCATGCTGATCCGCTGGCTGAAGCTCAAACAGGGCAAGGGCCAGCCCATCCGCAGCGACGGGCCGCAGCGCCATATTGTCGAGAAAGCGGGCACGCCCACCATGGGTGGGCTGTTGATCCTTATTCCCTGGCTCGTGTCCACCGTGTTATGGGCGCAAATTTCCAACCGCTATGTCTGGATCGTGCTCATGGTGACGGTATCCTACGGGCTGCTGGGTTTCCTCGACGATTATTACAAGGTCACCAAGCGCACCTCGGAGGGAATTTCCGGCCGGGCGCGCCTCGCCATTGAATTCGCGGTCGCTTTCTTCGGCACCTGGCTGATCATGCGCGCCCAGGCGCCGGGGCTTTCCGGGGCGCTGGCCATTCCCTTCATCAAGACGGCACTCCTGCCCATGGGACTGTTCTTTATCCTGGTAGGCGGTTTTGTCATCACCGGCGCCGCCAACGCGGTCAATTTCACCGACGGACTCGACGGCCTTGCCATTGTGCCGGTGATGATCGCCGCGGCGACCTTCACCCTGATCGTCTATCTGGTGGGCAATGAAAGATTTGCCGCCTATCTTCAGATTCCCTACGTCATCGCGTCCGGCGAGCTGGCGATATTCCTCGCCGCCCTGGTGGGTGCCGGCCTCGGATTTCTTTGGTACAACGCGCCGCCCGCCGCGATTTTCATGGGCGATACCGGCTCGCTGCCGCTGGGCGGGGCGCTGGGCGCGGTGGCCGTCTCCGTCAAACATGAGATTGTGCTGGCCATTGTTGGCGGCCTGTTCGTGCTGGAGACCGTGTCGGTGATCATGCAGGTGGTGAGTTTCAAGCTCACCGGCAAGCGTGTTTTTCGTATGGCGCCGATCCATCATCATTACGAGCAGCTGGGCTGGACCGAACCCACTATTGTGATCCGTTTCTGGATTGTGGCGGTGGTGCTGGCGCTGCTCGGCCTCGCCACTCTCAAACTGCGGTGAGGCCATGATTGTGTCCCACAGTTTCACCGGCCGCACCGTCGCCGTATTTGGCCTGGCTCGTACCGGACTTGGCGCGGTGCGTTCACTGGTGGCGGGCAGGACGGACGTGATCGCCTGGGATGACAACAGCACGGCGCGCGATGCGGGCGGCGTGGCAGGAGCCCAGATCATGCCCTGGCGCGAATGGCCCTGGGAAAGAATCTCCGCCCTTGTCTTAAGCCCCGGCGTGCCCCTCACTCACCCTAGGCCGCATGAAGTCGTCGCTCATGCCAGGGCCGCCAAAGTTCCGGTGATCGGCGATGTCGAACTTTTCGCCCGCGAAATCCGCGGCGATGCCACAAAGCCCGGGCGGGCCCCGGTCATCGCCATCACCGGCACCAACGGCAAATCCACCACCACGGCGCTGATAGGACACATTCTCTCCACCGCCGGCTTCGACGCCCAGATTGGCGGCAATATTGGAAAATCGGTACTGGACCTGGCCCCGCCTTCCTCCTCGAAAAGAGGTCCCCACACCATCTATGTGCTGGAAATGTCCAGTTTCCAGATTGACCTGACCCCCGGCCTCAAACCCGACATCGCGCTCCTGACCAATCTTTCCCCCGATCATCTCGACCGCCACGGCAGCATGGAAAATTATGCCGCGATCAAGCAGCGGCTGCTGGGCCAGGTGCCGAGGGACGGGCAGGCCATTGTGGGCGTGGATGACGATTATGGCGCCGCGATCTTCACTCATTTGTCGGGTCAGGGTGTCACGTCCTGGCCTGTCTCGGTCGGAAAGGTGCTCGGCCGCGGCTTTTTTGTGGTGGATGGCGCACTCTATGACGCCCAGAATGGGCGCGCCGCAAAGATCATGGATTTAAGCACCGCGCCGCATCTGCGGGGCGCGCACAATTGGCAGAACGCCGCCTTGGCCTTCGCCGCCACCAAGGCCTTGGTGGGGGACGCACGCGCCATCGCCGCCGCCATCGCCAATTTTCCCGGTCTCGCACATCGCCTGGAAGAAGTGGGACGTATCGGAAAAACCGTATTTATCAATGACTCGAAGGCTACCAACGCCGATGCGGCGGCGCGGGCGCTTTCTGTCTACCCCGATATTTTCTGGATCGCAGGCGGCAAGCCCAAGGAAGGCGGCATCGACAGCCTGTCTTCGTATTTCTCCCGCATCCGCAGGGCCTATCTGATTGGCGAAGCTGCGCCGGCCTTCGCCCGCACGCTCGACGGCAAGGCGCCCTATGAGATGTCGGGCACCCTGGATGCCGCGGTGGTGTCGGCGGCGCGTGACGCGGCAGCGTCCGATGTCGCCGCGCCGGTGGTGCTGCTTTCGCCCGCCTGCGCCTCTTACGACCAGTTCAAGGATTTCGAGCAGCGCGGCGACGCATTCCGCGCCGCCGTGGGCAGATTGTCCCACGGCACCCCACTTGAAGATTCGCGGGCCGCGTCATGAGTATTTCGCGCGCAGACAAAGGCGGCTTTGCCAACTGGTGGTTCACGGTCGACAAGGTGGCGCTGACCGGGATGGCGCTTCTGACCGGCATCGGCTTGATGCTGGCCTTCGCTGCCAGCCCCGCCATCACCGGCGGACCGCACAGCGCGGGCGATTTTCGTTTTGCCGTGCGCCAGGTGAGTTATGCCGCCGTGGCGTTGGGCATCATGGGGGGCGCTTCGTTGCTTTCGCTTCGCCAGGTCAAACTCGCCGCCGCGATTGTCTTCGCCATTGCCCTGGTGGGCTCCTTCCTGGTGCTTTTCGTCGGCGCGGATGTGCTGGGCGCTCGGCGGGAACTGGATTTCGGCCTCTTCAGTCTTCAGCCCTCGGAATTCCTCAAGCCAAGCTTCGCGATACTGGCGGCAGCGGTGCTGGCGGATCGTGCCCCGCTTTCCCTTCCCAAGCCGGTGATCACCCTGATGCTGGTGGCACCCGCCATCGCCGTCCTTCTGCTGCAGCCGGATGTCGGCCAGACGGGCCTGCTGCTGTCCCTATGGGGCGCCATGCTGTTCTTCGCCGGCCTGTCCCTGTTCTGGGTCGGGCTGCTGGCCGGCGTCACGGGGATCCTGGGCATCGGGGCCTATTTTATTTTCCCGCATGTGCATCACCGGGTATCGCAATATCTCAGCGATTCCGACATCGGCTATCAGGCGGGGCTCGCGCTTAAAGCATTCGCTCATGGCGGCTTTGCGGGCGTCGGACCCGGCGCCGGAATCATCAAATACCGCATTCCCGACGCCCATTCCGATTATATCTTCGCGGTGGCGGGCGAGGAGTTCGGCTTGGCTCTGTGCCTGGCTATCGCCGCGCTCTTCTGTCTCCTGACGGTGCGGCTGCTGTTGCGTTCCGCCGGCGTGCGCGATCCCTTCAGCCAGCTGGCGGGCGCGGGTCTGGCGGTGGTGACCGCCGTGCAGGCCTTCATCAATATGGGCGTGGCGGTTTCGCTGTTGCCCGCCAAGGGCATGACCTTGCCCTTCATCTCCTATGGCGGTTCGTCGCTGTTTTCCATCGCGCTGACAATGGGATTTGCGTTGGCGGTTACGCGGCAGCGGCCCAAGATCGGCGCACGCGAGGAATCCCTGCTGCAGGCTCTCGGAGCCCATAGATTGGGCAGACCGGCATGAGCACCATTGTGTTATCGGCGGGCGGCACCGGCGGGCACCTGTTTCCCGCCCAGGCGCTGGCGGGCGAACTCTCCCGTCGCGGCCGCAAGATCGTGGTGATGACCGATACGCGCTTTATCCAGTACGCCACGCGGTTTCCAGGGGCGCGGATCGAGACCGTACCGTCCTCGCCTCTCAATGCCATTGCCGCGCCCTTCAAGATCGCGGCCGGCATCGCGCTGGCGTTGGCCAAGCTGCTGCGCCTGAGGCCTGCCGCCGTGATCGGCTTTGGCGGCTATCCATCCGTGCCAGTGATGCTGGCGGCCACTCTGGCACGCCTGCCCACAGCGATCATCGAGCAGAACGCCGTGGTCGGCCGCGCCAACCGGCTGGTGATGAACAAGGTGAAGCTGGTGGCCGCGGCCTTCCCCATTGCCCGTTTCGCGCCCCGCGACAAATCCAAGATTGTGCTGACTGGCAATCCGCTTCGCCCCGAAGTAACCGCGCTGTGGGGGGCGCCCTATTCCCTGCCGCAGGCCGACGGCGCCATCCGCCTGCTGGTATTTGGCGGCAGCCAGGGCGCGCGTGCCTTCAGCAAGATAATCCCGGCCGCCATCACCCGTCTGCCGCATGGACTCAAACACCGTCTTCATGTGATCCAGCAATGCCGCCTCGAAGATCTGGATTCGGTACGCGAGATTTATGCCAGGGCCGAGATACGCGCCGATCTCGCGCCGTTTTTTAGCGATCTGCCGGATCGCATGGCGGCGGCGCATCTGGTGATCGGCCGTGCCGGCGCCGGCACGGTGGCCGAACTGATGGCGATAGGCCGCCCCGCCATCCTGGTACCGCTGCCTTATGCGCTGGACGACAACCAGACCCCCAATGCCGATATCCTGGCCGATGCCGGGGCCGGCTGGCGGCTGCCGGAGCGTGATTTAAGCCCGGAATTGCTGAGTCAAATGCTGATAGGAATTTTCGCCGATCCCCCGGATCTGAAAGCCCGCGCCGCCAAAGCCCATGCCATGGCGACCCCTGACGCTGCCGGAAAACTGGCCGATCTGGTGGAAAGCCTGGCGGGCGCGTCTTCCATGCCTGGAGGGGCAGCGGCATGAAAGTCACCACCCGCGTCCCTCTCGATATCGGCGCCATCCATTTCATCGGCATCGGCGGCATTGGCATGAGCGGCATAGCCGAGATTATGCACAATCTGGGCTACAAGGTGCAGGGCTCGGATGTGTCCGAAAGCGCCAATGTCAAACGTCTGAAGGCGATGGGCATTCCGGTCGCCATCGGCCACAGCGCGGACAATCTCAAAAACGCGCACGCGGTGGTCTATTCCTCCGCTGTCAAGCCCGGCAATGTCGAGTTCGATGCGGCCCGGACGCAAAGCCTGCCGTTGGTGCGCCGGGCCGAGATGCTGGCCGAAATCATGCGCCTGCGCTCCTGCGTCGCCATCGCCGGCACCAACGGCAAGACCACCACAACCACCCTGGTGGCGGCGCTGCTGGATGCGGGCGGCATGGACCCCACCGTGGTCAATGGCGGCATCATCAACGCCTATGGCACCAATGCGCGGCTGGGCGCGGGTGAATGGGTGGTGGTAGAGGCCGATGAAAGCGATGGCACTTTCTTGCGCCTGCCCGCCACCATCGCCGTGGTCACCAACGCCGATCCCGACCATCTGGATTTCTATGGCACCTTCGACGCCATGCGCGACGCCTTCCAGCGCTTCGCCGAGAATGTGCCCTTCTATGGTTTCGCCGTATTGTGTCTGGACCATCCAGAAGTGCAGGCCATGGTGGGCCGCATCATCGACCGGCGGCTGATCACTTACGGCTTTTCGCCCCAGGCGGATGCGCGCGCGGTGAATGTGCGCTTTTCCGAAGGCGCCTCGCATTTCGATTGCGTCTTCACCGACCGTCGCAAGGGCAGCGAAACACGGTTGAACCAACTCAGCCTGCCCATGCCGGGCGAACATAATGTGCAGAACGCGATGGCCGCCATCGTGGTGGCGCGCGAGCTGGGTGTGGGCGATGCTGTGATCCGCAAGGCATTGGCGGAATTCAAGGGCGTCGGCCGCCGCTTCTCCAAGATCGGGGAATGGAAAGGCGCCGCCATCATCGACGATTATGCCCACAATCCTTTCAAGATCGCCGCCGCGCTCAAGGCGGCGCGCCAGGCCTATAACGGGCCGGTGATCGCGGTGGTGCAGCCGCATCGTTACACAAGGCTGCGCGACACGTTCGAGCAATTCGCCAAATGTTTGAATGACGCCGACGTGGCGATCGTCGCGCCGGTCTATGCCGCCGGCGAGCAGCCGATAGACGGCATCGACCGCGATACCTATGCCGAGGCGCTGCGCGCCCATGGCCACCGCAATGTCATCACCATTGACAGCGAGGCCGACTTGGCCGCCGCCGTGGCGCCCTGGCTCAAGCCCGGCGGCGCGGTGGTGGGGCTTGGTGCGGGCTCGATTACCAGCTGGATGCATGGCCTGCAGAAAAAGCTGGAGGGCCTGTCATGACACAGGTCTGCGACATGCTTCCGGCGGTACGCGGCACCTATTCCTACGGCGCCCCGCTCAAGGATCTGGTGTGGTTCCGCGCCGGGGGCGCGGCGGAAATTCTATTCCGGCCCGCCGATTCCGAAGACCTGGCCACCTTCCTGGCAGCCCGGCCCGATGATTTGCGGGTTTGCGTGATCGGCGTCGGCTCCAATCTCCTGGTGCGCGACGGCGGCATTCCCGGCGTCACGGTGCGGCTCTCGGCCGGCTTCGGCAAGATCGAAATTGTTAATGCCAAGAACGGGGGCACGCGGGTACGGGCAGGGGCGGCGGCGCTTGATGCGGCGGTGGCGCGGGCGGCCGCGGATGCCGGCATCGCGGGCCTTGAATTCCTGCGCGGCGTGCCCGGCACGGTTGGCGGCGCGTTGAAAATGAACGCGGGCTGCTACGGCCGCGAGATCAGGGATATTTTCCTAGAAGCCACGGCGCTGGACGCGCGCGGCAACAATGTCAGGCTGACGCCCGCCGACATGGACTTTGTCTATCGCAAGGCCAGGGTAGCGGACGAGCTGATTTTTACCGATGCCCTATTTGAGGGCACGATGGACAAGCCCACTGCGATCCGCACCCGCATGGAAGAGCTGAACGCCAATCGCGAAGCCAGCCAGCCGATCCGCGCCAAAACCGGCGGTTCGACCTTCAAGAATCCGCCCGGGTTGAAGGCTTGGCAGTTGATTGACGATGCGGGTTGTCGTGGCCTGACCCTCGGCGAAGCGCAAGTTAGCCAGAAGCACACCAATTTTCTGATCAATCTGGGCGCCGCCAAAGCCGCCGACATAGAAGCCTTGGGCGAGGAAGTCAGAAAACGCGTCAAGGCCAAGTCCGGCATCGAGCTGGAATGGGAAATCAAGCGGGTGGGCCGGCCCCCGGGGGCGGAGCGCCCCATATGAAGACCTATAACCGCATAGCCGTGCTGATGGGCGGGCGTTCTGCCGAACGCGAAGTCTCCCTGTCGTCCGGGCGCGGCGTGATGAAGGCGCTGGCGGAAGAGGGCTTCGATCCGGTTATGGTGGACCCCGGCGATAATCCCGGTAACCAATTGTTCCAGGCAAAGCCCGATGCGGCGTTCAACGCGCTGCATGGCCGCTTCGGCGAGGACGGCACGGTCCAGGGTCTGCTGGAGCTGATGCGGATTCCCTATACCCATTCCGGTGTGCTGTCCTCGGCGCTGGCGATGCACAAGGAACGCACCAAGGATGTCTATCGCGCGGCAGGGTTGCCGGTGGTCAAGTCCTTTGTGGTGGACCGCATGGCGGCGGCGGCGAACCATCTGATGGAGCCGCCCTATGTGGTCAAGCCGGTCAATGAAGGCTCCTCGGTCGGTGTCTTCATCATTCGCAAGGGTGACAATCGCCCGCCCTCAGCCCTGGGCAGCGACACCTGGAACCTGTCCAGCGAGATGATGATCGAGGAATTTGTCCCCGGCCGGGAACTCACTGTCAGCGTTATGGGCGACAAGGCTTTGGGAGTCACCGAAATCGTCACCGATCTGGAATTTTACGATTATGAAGCCAAATACGCCCCCGGCGGCTCGCGTCATATCCTGCCGGCCGAGCTTTCTTCCAAGCTCACCGCCGAGGCGATGGATTTGGCGGTCAGGGCGCATCAGGCGCTGGGCTGCCGCGGCGTGACGCGCACCGATTTTCGCTATGACGACACCGGCGCCAGGCCCCGCCTGATTCTCCTGGAAACCAACACCCAGCCCGGCATGACGCCGACCTCGTTGGTGCCCGAACAGGCTGCCCATCTGGGCATTTCCTACGCCAAATTGTGCCGCTGGATGGTGGAGGACGCGTCATGCGATCGCTGAAAATCGAACGCAAAGCCCGCAACAACCCTCGCGCCAAAACCCTGCGTCATGCCGCCCGCGCCGCGCGAGAAATGTCCGGCGTCCAGCCGGGATCGGCGCGGCGGCGGAAGAAATCCGGATGGCTGGGCGGGATCACGGCCCGTATTGGCGTGTTACTGGCGCGTCCCATCCTGGCGCTGGGTGCTGGGCTCGTTCTTCTGGCGCTCATCGCCGCCCTGTTGGTCAGCGGCATGGCCGGCCGCGCCGCACACGGCGTCGGCAATGCGGTATCGGGCGCTGTCGCCGATGCCGGATTCGGTGTTTATGAAATCCGCATCACCGGCAACCGGCGGGTGCCGACCAGCACGATTTTCGCGGCCCTGGGGCTCAAGCCGGGTCAGTCTATCTTCTTTATCGACTTGCCGGGCGCGCGGGCGCGCATCATGGCGCTGGACTGGATTGCCTCTGCCGATGTGGTGCGCCGCTATCCCGACACCGTCACCGTCGCAGTGGTCGAGAAACGTCCCTTCGCTTTGTGGCAGACACCGGATGATCAGGTTGCGGTGGTAGAGCGCGCCGGCGGCATCATCACCACCCAGGGCGTGGAGAATTTCGCCAAACTGCCCAAGCTGGTGGGTGTGGGGGCGCCGGAGGCAGCATCCGACCTGGTGGACGCGGCGATGACTCACCGCGCGGTCTCGGCCCGCATCGCTGCCTATGAACGCATCTCCAAACGGCGCTGGAACCTTATTTTGAACGACGGTGTGGTGGTCAAGTTGCCCGAAACCGGCTGGTTAAAGGAATTGGATGCACTGGAGCGCCTGATCGTGGACAATGGCATTCTGGAGCGGGATGTCACCGAGATAGATTTGCGTTCTCCGACTCAGTACTTCTTCGTACTCAAGAGCGGCGAGAAGAAAGACGTCCAACGCGGCAAGGAAACCTGATGGGCGAGAGTTTGAGATTACGCGTAAACAACGAAATCCCCGCCTACCGGACCGGACTGGTTGCGGCGCTGGATGTCGGTTCCTCCAAGGTCGCATGCGTCATCGGCCGGGCCGAACAGGGTTCGCTCAAGATCCTGGGCAGCGCCTTGCGCGAAAGCGCCGGTCTCAGGGCCGGCACCGTCACCAGCCTGAACCTCGCCGAGGAAAGTATCCGCGATTGCGTCGCCGCCGCCGAAAACCATGCCGATGCCCGCATCCAGAACGTGCTGATCGCGGTGAATTGCGGCAGCCCGGTTTCGGTCAATTCGCGCACTGTGATGGCGCTGGATGGTGCGCTGGTGTCCGATGCCCATCTGCGCCAATTGCTCGGCGAGGGACGCGCCAAATGCCGCCTGGAAGGTCATGAAATCATCCAGAGCGCCCCAACGGCCTATGTGGTGGATGAGGCGCGGGGCGTGCGCGATCCCTCCGGCATGTTCTGCCAGCGCATCGGTGTCGCCATGCATGCCGTGGCTGTGAAGCCCTCGCCGTTGGCCAATCTCAAGCTGGCGGTGGAGCGTTGCCACCTCAATGTGGTGGGCTCGCTGTTCGCACCTTATGCCAGCGGTCTCGCCACCCTTAGCGATGACGAAAAGCAGATCGGCGCCATCGTGATCGACATGGGCGGCGGCTGCACCTCCACCGCGGTGTTCGTGGAGGGCCACCTGGTGCATGCCGACGTCGTGCCGCTGGGCGGCTTCTCCGTGACCCATGACATTTCGCGGGGTCTGGCGGCGGCTTTGTCCGCCGCCGAGCGCGTCAAGACCCTGTTCGGCGCGGCGATGGGCGACATGGAAGGCGGCTCCGATGTGATTTCAGTGCCCCAGATGGGCGAGGAAAACGACGACATGGCCTTGCGCGTGCCCCGCTCCATGCTCACCCGCATCATCCAGGCCCGCCTGACGGAGATATTCGAAGAGGTCCAGAAGCGCCTGCAGGATTCAGGGTATGAGGCGGCTGCGGGCCGCCGCGTGGTTTTGACCGGCGGTGCCTGCCAACTGGCCGGCACCCGCGAACTGGCGGCGCGCATCCTGAACAAGCAGGTGCGAATCGGCCGGCCCCAGCCTTTCCCCGGCCTGGCAGCCGCGGCGGCTGGTCCCGACTACGCCACCGCCATCGGCCTTCTGATGGCAGGTGCGCTGCTGCCGCCGGAGATTTTGAATCCCGAACTGGCCTCACTCCCGCAGGCCGGACGGAGCAAAAGCTGGCTCAGCCGGTTGACCGGCCGGTGGATGGAATGATTCAACAATATAAGAACGAATCAGTTGGGCGATTCGGGCGGGCCACCAATACATGTCACTAAGGAGAAAATGAGATGGCGATCAACCTGAAAATACCCCCGACACGCGAATTGCGGCCCCGCATCACGGTGCTGGGCGTGGGCGGCGCGGGCGGCAATGCCGTCAACAATATGATCGAAGCCGGCCTTGAGGGCGTGGACTTCGTGGTGGCCAACACCGATGCCCAGGCCCTCAGCCAGTCCAAGGCCGAGCGGCGCATCCAGCTTGGCGCCGCCACCACCGAGGGGCTTGGCGCGGGCGCGCAGCCGGAGGTGGGACGCGCGGGCGCCGAGGAATCCCTGGCCGAGATCATGGACCAGCTTCAGGGCTCGCACATGGTGTTCATCGCCGCCGGCATGGGCGGCGGCACCGGCACCGGCGCGGCCCCGGTGATCGCCCGCGCGGTGCGCGAGGCGGGCATCCTGGTGGTCGGCGTGGTCACCAAGCCATTCTCGCTGGAAGGCGACCGGCGCATGCGCGTGGCGGAGAAGGGCATCACCGAGCTTCAGACCTTCGTGCACACCCTGATCGTCATCCCCAATCAGAATCTGTTCCGTGTCGCCAATGAACGCACCACCATGTCCCAGGCTTTTGCGATGGCGGACGAGGTGCTGCATGCCGGTGTGCGCGGCGTGACCGACCTGATCGTGATGCCGGGTCTGATCAATCTCGATTTCGCCGATATCAAGTCGGTGATCTCGGAAATGGGCAAGGCGGTGATGGGCACCGGCGAAGCTGAAGGCGAGGACCGCGCCCTGAGGGCCGCCGAAATGGCGATCTCCAATCCGCTGCTTGACGATGTCAGCATGAAAGGCGCCAAGGGCGTCCTCATCAATATCACCGGCGGGCCCGACCTGATGCTGTTCGAAGTGGAAAAAGCCGCCGACCGCATTCGGGCGGAAGTGGACCCCGACGCCAACATCATTTTCGGCAACACTATCCTGGAAGAAATGGAAGGCCGCATCCGGGTCTCGGTGGTCGCCACCGGCATCGATGCCGAACTGATGCGTCAGCCCGAGCGCAAGGTCATGCCCATCCGGCCCCATATCAAGCCGCCCGTGTTCACGGTCGAATCGCCCCGGCCAGTGGCCGCCGCCAATCCGGTTGCCCGGCAGGTGGAGCAGTTGGCGAATGACCTCAATGCCGCCACGCCCAGTGACGCTTATATGCTGGGCGGCAGCGACGCCCCGGAAATTCCCGCTCGTCAGGCAGCGGCGCACTATTACGCCACCGAGACTGTTCGCGCCGCTTCCGATATGCCGCTTGCGCCCAAGCCGGAAGCCGAAAAGAAGGCTGGCTGGGGCTTTTTCGGCCGCAGGAAGACCGCGCATGATCTGCGCCAGGAACCGCGTCCCGCGCCGCGCTCCCAGGTTCAGGCTCCTCCTGCCCCGCAAAGCGAAGTCGCTGTGCCCTCGGGCGAGGATCTGTTCCCCGAGCAAAGCCGCGACGATCAGTTTGAGATTCCGGCGTTCCTGCGCCGGCAGTCAAACTAGCGTTCCCCGCCTACGGCGTGCGTTCGGGCGAAAAAGCTCCCCGGAGCTTTTTCCAGTCGCCCTCACGGCCAGCAAAAGCTCCACCGGAGCTTTTGCTGATCGGCCTCACCCCCGGTCCGCGCAAAGCGCGGCCGGAGTGTAAACTCCAGCGGGATCCAATGAATAAGAGAGGGGCGGCGTTAGCCGCCCTTTTTGTTTATAAAGACCCATGACCTTCCGCCACACCCTCGCCGGCCCGGTAACCGCCTGCGGCACAGCCCTGCATGCCGGGGTGACGGTGAACATGACTCTCTTGCCCGCGCCGGCCGGCCAGGGCGTCGTTTTTGTACGCACCGACCTGGGCGGAAAACAGATTCCCGCTCGCTATGACCTGGTCAGCGAAACGCGCCTGGGCACTGTGCTGGAACAGGATGGCGTCCGCGTCGGCGTGGTCGAGCATCTGATGGCGGCGGTGGCGGGCGCGGGCCTTGATGATCTCACCGTGTCGCTGGATGGCCCCGAGCCGCCCATCCTGGATGGCGACGCCCTGTCCTATCTGGCTCTGATTCACAAAGCGGGGATCAAAAGCCAGAATGTCGCGCGCCACGCCTTTGAAATCCTCAAACCCGTCAGGGTCAGCCACAGGGATTCGCGCGCCAGCCTGTCGCCCGGCGCCGGCACTTATTATGAATTTGAAATCGAGTTTTCCGCCGCCGCCATCGGGCGGCAGACATTCGCTCTGGATTTTTCCGCCGCCAATTTTGCGCAAAGCATCGCGCCCGCCCGCACCTTCGGTTTCCTGAAGGAACTCGAGGCCCTCCATGCGGTAGACATGGCCAAGGGCGCGTCGCTGGAAAACACCCTGGCGCTGGACGAACACGGCTTGGTCAATCCCGGCCTGATGCGGTTTCCGGACGAATTTGTGCGTCACAAAATACTGGACGCGATCGGCGACATGGCGCTGGCGGGCGCACCCTTGTTGGGCCGGTTCCAAGGCGTCCGCTCCGGCCACGCCACAAACAATGCCCTGCTCCGGGCGCTGTTCGCCGACTCGTCGGCCTTCCGCCGCGTCCCCTTTCCAGGAACCGCAAAAGCCGTGCTATAAGCCTTTATGGGCATGGATTTTGTCTCTCGGAAATGGCATAAAGGCCTGTCCTGCATAGGAAAAATGGAAGTTTGGTAATGCTTGATTTTGGCGGAAGAATCCGCGTGTTTTTGCTGGTTTCGGTGGCGGCCATGGCGCTTGGCGGTTGCAGCCTGTTCGAAACCGACGACGCCACCAACGATCTCAACAAGGACGCCGCACAATATCAGGAGCGCCCGATTGACCAGATCTATGCCGCCGCCTGGAGCCAGATCAACAAGGGCAATTGGGAGCTGGCCGCCGCCCAGTTCAACGAAGTGGATCGCCAGCATCCCTATTCGGTCTGGGCCCGCAGAGCCCAACTGATGAGCGCCTTCTGTTTCTATCAGGCCAACAAATATGACGACGCGGTCTCCACCGCCGATACCTATATTTCGCTGCATCCCGGCAGCCAGGAAGTGGTCTATGCCTTCTACCTGAAGGCGATCTCGCTTTATGAGCAGATCGTGGATGTCGGCCGCGACCAGTCCAAGACCCTGGGGGCGCTGGTGGCGCTGCAGGACGTGGTGCAGCGCTTCCCTGATACCGAATATGCCCGTGACGCGACGCTGAAGATCGATCTGACGGAGGACCATCTCGCCGGCAAGGAAATGGAAGTGGGCCGCTATTACCTCACCCGCGGCGACTATATCGGCGCCGTCAACCGCTTCCGGGCGGTGGTGGACCAGTACCAGACCACGCCGCAGATCGCCGAGGCGCTGGAACGGCTGACCGAGTCTTATTACTCCCTGGGATTGGACAGCGAGGCGCAAACCGCCGCCGCCGTGCTGGGGGCCAATTATCCCGGCACGGTCTGGTACCAGGATTCCTACAACATCCTGAGAGGCCGCAATCTCACGCCCAAGGTCGACCAGCAAAGCTGGATATACAAAGCCTTCCACAAAATGCTCTGACAGGGGCGGGCCTTTTGCCCGCTGGCGGCGTCGCGCCTTCGCTCATGGACGTCTTGTCCACATCGCTCGGCGCTCCTGGCCATCGGCCAAAATTCCTCGCCCCTGCGAATCGCAGCGGATTTTGGTCGCCTTTTGCGCCGAAACATGGTCACATTTTGTTCTGATTTTCCGAGGGCGCCATGCTCGCCGCGCTGACCATCCGTGACATTGTCCTGATCGAACAGGCTGCGCTGGAATTCGCGCCGGGCCTCAATGTCCTGACCGGCGAGACCGGTGCCGGCAAATCCATTCTGCTGGATTCCCTGGGCCTGGCGATTGGCGCGGCGGCGGGAAACAAGGGCCGGGCAGGGGTGCGCCCTGGCGCGGCGCAAGGCTCCGCCACGGCGGTATTCGATCCCGCCCCCGGCCATGCCTCGCGCGCGCTTCTGGCCGAACAGGCCATGCCCTCGGACGGCGAGATCGTGCTGCGCCGCAGCCTCGCCGCCGACGGTAAATCCCGCGCCTTCATCAATGACGAAGCGGTGAGCGTGGGCCTGCTCAAGGCGTTGGGCGGGCTGCTGCTGGAAGTGCATGGCCAGAGCGATGATCGCGGCCTGTTCGATACCGCCACCCATCGCGGGCTGCTCGATTCATTCGGCGGGCTGGAAGACCAGGCCAAGGGCGTCGCCGCGCTTTATGCGGGCTGGGATAGCGCCCGCGAAACTCTTTTGGGCCTCAAGTCCCGCGCCGCCGAGGCCGAACGCAATGCAGATTATGTCCACGCTGCCGCCGCTGAACTGTCCGATTTCGCCCCCGAAATCGGCGAAGAAGAAAGGCTGGCAGGCGAACGCGCCCTGATGATGAACGCCTCGCGCATCGCCGAGGATCTAAGCGCGGCCAGCCTGTCGCTGGGCGGCGAACGCGGCGCGGAAAACGCCCTGGCGGCGGCGCTGAAGAAACTCTCACGCCTGCAGGAAGAAGCCCGCAAGCGCACCGCGGGCGCCGAAGCTGCCCTGGAACAGGCCTTCGCCCTGACCGAGGAAGCCCGGCGCGAACTGGATAGTCTGCTCGCCAGCCTGGATACCGACGCCGCCGCACTGGAACGAAAGGAAGAACGGCTGTTCGCGCTTCGGGCCCTGGCCCGCAAATACGCCACGACGCCGGACGGTCTGCCCGCCGTGCTGGCCGATTTCCTCGCCCAGCGCGAGGCGCTGGACGGCAATGGCGCCTCTCTCAAGGGCGCGGAAGCCGCCGTTGCCGCCGCCCGCGCCGCCTTTGTGGCCGCGGCGCAGAAATTGTCGGCGGCCCGCGCCGCTGCCGCGAAAAAACTTGAGGCGTCGGTGGCCGCCGAACTCGCCCCCCTCAAGCTGGGTCATGCCAAATTCCGCGTTACCCTGACCCCGGATGTGGAAGGCAGCGCTCAGGGTCTTGAGCGTGTGGGTTTCGAGGTCGCCACTGTCGAAGGCGCCGGTTTTGGCAATCTCACCAAAATTGCTTCCGGCGGCGAGCTGGCGCGCTTTTCCCTGGCCCTGAAAGTGGCGCTGGCCCAGATCTCCTCTCCCGCCGCCCTAGTGTTCGACGAAGTGGATCGCGGCGTGGGTGGGGCAGTGGCCGATGCGGTGGGCGAGCGGCTGCAGCGCCTGGCGCAAACCACCCAGGTCCTGCTGGTCACCCATTCGCCCCAGGTCGCGGCCCGCGCCGCGCGGCATTTCCGCATTTCGCGGGTGGGCGACAAGACCCGCATCGTGCTCCTGGAAGACGAGGCCCGGCTGGAGGAAATCGCCCGCATGCTG
The DNA here is from genome assembly GCA_035568995.1 of Rhizomicrobium sp. Classification (GTDB taxonomy): domain Bacteria; phylum Pseudomonadota; class Alphaproteobacteria; order Micropepsales; family Micropepsaceae; genus Rhizomicrobium. The sequence continues at coordinate 60,053 of DATMNL010000047.1, forward strand.
TCCGGCGCCAATGTGACGGTGGAAGCCCGCGCTGCCGCCAAACGGCTGGTAGCCGAAGCTTCTGCGCCAGCCAAGAAGTCGCGAAAGCGCGCATGAGACCTGTCGAAAAACTTTCCTCCGCCGAGGCGGAAAAGGAATTGGACAAGCTCGCGCGCGAGATCGCCGAGCATGACCGCCGCTATCATGCCGAGGATGCTCCCACCATATCCGATGCGGATTATGACGCGCTCCGCCGCCGCAATGCGCAGATCGAGGCGCGTTTCCCGCTGCTGGTGCGGCCCGACAGTCCCTCCCATCGCATCGGCGCCAAGGCATCCGAGAAATTCGCCAAGGTGATGCATGCCAAACCCATGCTGTCGCTGGACAACGCCTTTAGCGACGAAGACATCGCCGATTTCATCGCCCGGGTGCGGCGCTTTCTGGGAATGAAGGAAGCCGATCCGCTGGAATTTACTGCCGAACCCAAGATTGACGGCCTCTCCGCCTCCCTGCGTTACGAGAAAGGCATATTGGTGCAGGGCGCCACCCGCGGCGACGGCAGCGAAGGTGAAGACATCACCGCCAATCTCAAGACCATCTCAGATATTCCCCTGCGCCTGAACGGCAAGCCGCCCGCGATCCTGGAAGTGCGTGGCGAAGTCTATATGACCCACAAGGGCTTCGAGGCTCTCAACAGGCGCCAGGAAAAGGAGGGCAAGCCGACCTACGCCAATCCGCGCAATTCCGCCGCCGGCTCGGTGCGCCAACTTGACCCCGCCATCACCGCCAAGCGCGATCTCAATTTCTTCGCCTATACCTGGGGCGAAATTTCCGAACTGCCCGCCAAGACCCAGTACGGCATGCTGGAAAAATTCAGGGATTATGGCTTTGCCGTGAATCCGCTGACAAGGCGCTGCGAGACGCTGGACCAGATTCTCAAATTCTATCGCAACATCGAAGGTAAGCGCGCCAAACTCGGCTACGACATTGATGGCGTGGTTTACAAGGTGGACCGCCTCGATCTTCAGGAACGGCTGGGTTTTGTCTCGCGCAGTCCCCGCTGGGCCACCGCCCACAAATTCCCCGCCGAACAGGCCGAGACAGTGCTGGAAGATATCGAAATCCAGGTCGGCCGCACCGGCAAGCTGGCGCCTGTCGCCCGCCTCAGGCCCGTCACGGTGGGCGGGGTGGTGGTGCGCAATGCCACCTTGCACAATGAAGACGAAATCGCCCGCAAGGATGTGCGCATCGGCGATACGGTGGTGATCCAGCGCGCCGGCGATGTGATCCCCCAGATCGTGCGGGTGCTGGAAGACAAGCGCCCCAGAAACGCCAAACCCTATAAATTTCCACACCTATGCCCCATCTGCGGCAGCCATGCGGTGCGCGAGGTGGACGAGAAGACCGGCAAGGTGGATGTCGACCGGCGCTGCACCGGCGGGCTGATCTGCGATGCCCAGACGGTGGAACGGCTTAAGTATTTCGTGGCTCGCGACGGCTTCGATATCGAGGGCCTGGGCGGCACCATGATCGAACTTTTCCACGACAAGGGCTTGTTGAAAGAGCCCGCCGATATTTTCGCCCTGACCGGAAAGCCCGACAAGGTGAGCAAAATCCTCTCCGAACATCGCGCCCAATTGTCCGAAGAACGCCGCGCCGCCGAAGGCAAGGAACCGGTCAAGACCAAGGCAAAAAAAGAAGACCGCGAAGACAAGGTGGTGGAAAATCTGATGGCCGCGATCGAGGCGCGCCGCAAGATCGGCCTCGACCGGCTGATCAACGCCCTGGGCATCCGCCATGTCGGCGAGACCACGGCACGGCTGATCGCGCGGCATTACCGCACCATCGGGGCTTTCCTCAAGGGCATGCAGAGCAGCGATGCCCGCGCCGAGTTGGAAAGCCTGGAAGGCATTGGCGGGGTGGTGGCGGAAGCGATCTGCGATTTCTTCGACGAACCCCACAATGTGAAGGCGCTGAACCGGTTGCTGGAATGGCTCGAGGTCACGCCCATGGCGGCGCCCGCCAAAACCTCACCCGTCTCGGGCAAGACCGTGGTCTTCACCGGCACGCTGGAAAAGATGACACGACAAGAAGCCAAGGCCCGGGCCGAAAGCCTGGGGGCGAAAGTCTCCGGCTCGGTCTCCGCCAAGACCGACATCGTGGTCGCCGGTCCCGGCGCCGGCTCAAAACTCAAGGATGCCCAGAAACACAATGTCGAGATATTGGACGAAGACGCCTGGCTGAAATTGATCAATTAAATCGGCATCGCGCGTCCATCAGATCGCGCGTGTCACTCTTTCCAGCCATACCCGCACCTCGTCGTCCACCAGCGGACGCAGCGTGTCCAGAACCCGGGCATGATAGGTGTTCAGCCAGGCCCGCTCGGCCTCGGTCAGAAGCTCCGGCGCGACGAGATTGAGGTCAATCGGCACCATGGTGATGGTCTCGAACCCCATCATCTTGCGGTTGCCGCCGGGCAGGTCGAGGCCATCCGTCACCACCACCAGATTCTCGATGCGAATGCCGAAGGCGCCTTCCTTGTAAAAGCCCGGCTCATTAGAAACCACCATGCCAGGCAGCAGCTTCTGGCCCACCGGCCGTTTGGAAATATTCTGCGGTCCTTCATGCACGGCGAGATATGAGCCCACGCCATGGCCGGTGCCGTGATCGTAGTCGAGCCCCGCCTCCCACAAAGGCCGCCGCGCGAAACTGTCCAGCTGCATGCCGATGGTGCCGTCGGGAAAGCGCGCCGTCGCCAGCGCGATATGGCCCTTCAGCACCCTTGTGAAGCGATCTTTCATTTCCGCGGTGGGCACGCCCACTATCACGGTGCGGGTGACGTCGGTGGTGCCGTCGGGATATTGCGCCCCGGAATCGATCAGGAACATTTCATTCCGGCCTATCACCCGGTTGGTCGAACGGGTGACGCGGTAATGCACGATGGCGCCGTTGCTGCCCGCCCCCGCGATCGAATCAAAGCTCAGGTCGCAGAGGCAGTTGGTGGCGCGGCGAAAGCCCTCCAGCGCCTCGGCCGCCGCGATTTCAGTCAATGTGCCGCCGGCCGCCGCGCTTTCCAGCCAGCAGAGGAACCGGCTCATCGCCGCGCCGTCGCGGATATGGGCCTTGCGCATGCCCTCGATTTCCAGAGGATTCTTGCAGGCCTTAGGCAATTGGCAGGGATCTGCTTGGTGTTTGATCACCGCGCCCGCCTTGTGCAACCGGTCCAGCACCGCGGCAGCGGCGGTGGCGGGATCGGCGACAATCTTCTTGTCTTTCAGTCCATCCAGCGTGGTGACAAATTCTTCCGGCGGATGCAACCGCACGCCGCCGCCCAGATGGGCGCTCAGTTCGGGGCCGCACTTCTTGGCGTCCAGGAACAGATCGACCTTGCCGTCGGCGTTCAGGATGGCGAAAGCCAATACAAAAGGCGTGTGCGGCACGTCGCTGCCCCGGATATTGAGCAGCCAACAGACCGAATCCGCCAGGGTGATGATTGCGGCATCGGCGCCGGATTTCTTCAGGCCCTCCGCCAGCCTGGCGCGTTTGGCTTCGCTGGTTTCGCCGGAGAGATTCAAGGGATGGACAATGGCGGGCCTTGCCGGCGGCGGCGGCTGGTCGCTCCACACCGCGTCTATCGGATTGCTCTCGCAGGCCACCAGGCTGCCACCGGTTTTTTCCGCCGCCTGGCGCAATCCCGCCACCGCATGGGCGGTGGAAAGCCAGGGGTCGTATCCGAGCCTGGCGCCTTGCGGCAAATGATCGGGAATCCAGCCCTGCGGCCCTTCCGCCACCAGGTCGCGCGGCTCGAATAGGCTGGTGTCGGTCTGTCGGCGCACCTGCAGCGTATAGCGCCCGTCGGTGAACACCACCGCCTTGTCCATCAGCACCACAGCCGCCCCGGCCGAGCCGGTGAAAGCGGTCAGCCAGGCCAGCCGCTCGGCATGGGCGGGCAGATATTCGCTCTGATGTTCGTCGGAATGGGGAATGACAAAGCCGTCCAGCCCCCGCTTCTTCAGTTCGCCGCGCAGCGCCGCCAGCCGTGGCGCGCAGGTGGCCGCATCGCTCAGATCGTCAAAGTTCTGGAACATCTTGTCCATGGCCCGAGACTAACCCCTTGGCTTTTCCAGCACCAGCGCGCTCCAAGGGCCGTCGCGGTGGCCCTGCCGTAATCGCAGTTTATGATAAAAAGACAGCAGCATTTTTTCCTGGTTGGTGAGCAGGCCCGACAGCACCAGCGTTCCGCCCGGCGCCAGCCCCGCCACAATCTGCGGCGCCAGCCTGGTCAACGGCCCGGCCAGGATGTTGGCGATGATCAGGTCATGGGCGCCCGCCAGCGCGGGATTGGCCAGCCCGTCTGCCGTCACCGCCCGGACCAGGGGCGCCACGCCATTCTTGCGTGCATTTTCGCGCGTGACTTCGACGGCGACAGGGTCAATGTCCGACGCCACCACGTTTCTTTTCCAAAGCTTGGCCGCCCCGATCGCCAGCAGCCCGGTGCCGCAGCCCAGATCCAGCACCTTTCGGTATGCCCGCCGCCTGGCCAGATCGCTGAGCACGCCCAGGCACAGCGCGGTGGTCTCGTGATGCCCGGTGCCGAAGGCCAGCCCCGCCTCGATCCGCATCGGGATCACGCCATGCGGTACCTGGCCCGAATCATGGGCGCCATAGACAAAGAAGCTGCCCGCCCGCACCGGCGGCAACCCTTCCTGGGACAGTTTGATCCAGTCCTGGTCGGGCAGGGGCTCCACCGTCACCGCCTGGCCCGCCAGCCGGCTCAGGAAAGCGGCGTCTGGTTCATCCGTATACAGAGCTTCAACCGCAGCTCCCGGCCCGAACGGCTCCTCGACGATCAGTACCGCCTGGGGCGAGGAGGCCAGCTCCAGCAGCGAGGCCATGTCGGGCGCCGCATGCTTTTCCAGCGCCACAGAGGCTTTCCACAAGGGCGGCGCGGGCATAGGCTGTCATCCTCTGGCTGGCGCGGCATATGCCCGCCCGCCGGGGAACGGTCAACCACGCCCCAGGGGGACATCATGACCTTCAAAACCATTCTGCTCGCTGCCGCGTTTGTTCTGCCCACCACTTTTGCCTGGGCGCAGGGCGCCGCGCCCCCGCCCGACATCAAGACCTACATGGCCAACGCCGACATCCAGGGCCTGATCGCCAAAGCCAAGGCGATGCCACCCAAGCCACTGATCTCCCAGCCCATCGTCGGCACCGGCGCCTACCGCGCCAGCCTGGAATACCGCTCCGGCCCGGCCGCGCCGGCATCGGTGCATGACACTGAAGCCGAATTGATGGTGGTGGTGGACGGATCGGGCACCATCACCACCGGCGGCGCGCTGGTGGATCCCACCCGCCCCAATCCCGCCAACCAGTCGGGAAGTTCGATTGCGGGCGGCACGCCCACCCATCTGGTCAAGGGCGACATGACCATCGTCCCGGCCGGCGTGCCGCACCAGATTTTGGGAGATGCCGGCTCGGCGATTGCGCTGATGACCTTCCATGTTCCCAGCCCCTGGCCGGGGAAATAACCGGCTTTGCACGGCAACCGGATCACCGCTCTTGTCTTCGCCGTGCTTGTGCTGGCCCCGTCCGGCGCTTGGGCGCAGGCCGCGCCCAATCCCAAGAGTTTTGCCTCTTCGGCGGATATTCAGGCCCTGATCGCCAGGGCCAAAGCCATGCCGCCGCAGCCGCTGATCTCCCAGCCCATGGTCGGCACCGGCAATTACAGCGTCAATCTGGATTACCGTGCCGCAACGCTGCCTGCCGCTATCCATGACACCGAAGCCGAGCTGTTTTATGTGATCGACGGCACCGGCATTCTGACCATGGGCGGCACGCTGGTGGAGGGCAAGCGCACCAATCCCACCAACCTGTCGGGCAGTTCGATTGCGGGCGGCACGCCCATCCGCATCGCCAAGGGCGATTTCGCCATCGCCCCCGCCGGCGTGGCGCACCAGCTCGCGCCGGATTCAGGTTCGGTGCTGGTGGTGATGACTTTCCATGTCCCAAGCCCCTGGCCGGGGAAGTAGGAAAGAGCATATTCCCGTGGTGTCATGGCCCGCAAATGCGGGGGGGTATAGGGAAAGCACAGCGACTTTACATCCCTAGCCTAAAGTAATTTGAAAAAAAGTGATTCGGGAAATCGGGCTCTATTGAACGTCCGCTTTGCGCCAACAGCGGTCATTCCCTTGGGTGACTCTCAGCTAGCGAACCAAGCTGACGCAGGGAGTTAATGCCCTGCACCAGTAAACTCTGCGGTCCATTCACTGAGCTTAAGGTTTGGTATTGTAACACTCCGCATGACATGCGTGAGGGGCTTGGATGTCATCAGGACAACAGATGAGGAAGCTATCTGCGCCGCGGTAACCGGGTACGCGCTCCCTGTTTCGGTTGATCGGAATGGCAGCGTAAATCCAAACTGGGTGATCACGTTGGTTAAACCACCTGCATAAGGTGCGTCGCCAGGCATAAATTGGGTGAACACCGGGTTGCCAAGACCGCTGGCATGATCAACGAGGTCTGCGCTCACACGAATGGGCAGGTTGCCCGGCTTTATGCAACCGAGTGTTATCCCGCGATTCGGAAATTGCCGCGTTTCACACGACACACCTTCGGGCGTTGTTATTGCTCCCCTGACAGGCGGCAATTCATATCGGCCACTAGGGCGCAGAATGCCAAAAGTGATATCGACATCAATTCGAATAGGCTGATCAGAATGGCTGCTATAAAAATCATCAGGCACTCCAAAGACTTGATATAGCGGCGTCGGCGCATCAGCCTGCCCCGGCACATGAACCGGCAAGCTAAGAACATCCGGGTCCGATTCTGCTCTCGCGCCGTCGGCTGCCGTGAATGTTGCATGGACGCCTTCAGCGACCAGATTCAGGTCTGGAGATATACCCGTAATGTTCAATGGCAGATAAACAGGGGTAAATCCTTGCGCAGCGAGGCTTGCGTATCTGCTCGTCGCGGAGAACTGGTGCTTCCTGGCTTCCGGGACGAAGGAAATTGAGACGCCGCGGCCCGGTGCAGAAGAAAAGGCGCTTTGCGTCGCAAGCGCCAGAGCGGGTGGCATCAACATCAGGGATGACCATACAAGGAAAAGTCCCACACAAATGACAATCCATGCAGACCTAGTTGCGCGATGAAAATATTGCAGGGACAATACGACGGCCGCGCCGACCAGAACTACAAACAGGGCGAGAATCCATTGGGCAAGGCCCCCGGACTGATTTAGCCCTCCAAAAAAGTCGCCGTAAATTGCGCGTCTTAGACCCCCAGCAACCAACAAACCGCCAACGCCCCCCACCATGCCCAACGCCAGTGCCTGTCCAACGCTTCGCGTGGCGGCGCCGATTGCCAGCGCGGCTAAAGTCCCAGGAAACCTAGGAGGACCGGTCATGCCAATTTTGACGAAATCATAAGCATTCCAAGACAAAGCGGCATCGAGTGCTTGCCCGGAGGACAGACCACTTGCCAAGCCTTGATAAAAATTGGCGGCAAACAATGGGCCATGAATGCACACAACGACGAACAGCAGCTTGGACAGAAGCAGGTCCCAGCGCCTGATTGGTCGCACCAGCCAGTCCTGCCGATCCTCTGGAACCGGATCAAGTTGTACAACCGCAACAACCAGTAAAAAGGTCGCGACGGTGATAAAACCGTTCAGAAAGAATACGGGTTGCAGCACATTGAAATTAGGAAAGTGCCCCAACATTCCCTGGAGAGTTGCGTTAATGGCGTCCGCCAGCGCGAGACCAAGAACGAACGGCCACTGCAGCTTCAGGTCCTTCTTGAAGATGTGCCAGATCATCATGCAGCATCTCCGTCGCGCGTCGCCCGCGCCAGAGTCTTGAATATGGAGCGCAGGCCGATGGCCTGCGCGTCGATGGCGCGCACGGCGCCGAAGGCGGCGGCCACGTCCGCTGCCAGCCAGTCCTTGCAATAGGCGGTGTCGACAAAGCTGGCGACGTTACCGGAAAGGCGGAAATCCAGCCACGCCTTCGGCATCTGCGCCGGACGGGCGCTCCGCTCCAGCGTCACATGCACTTCGCGCAAGCGGTCGGTCAGTTCCTCCATGCTTTCCTGGAAGAGCAGTTTGCCCTTGTTCAGGAAGGCGACATGGGTAGCGACACCTTCCAGCTCCATCAATTCGTGCGACGAGATCAGGATGGTCAACTTCTCGCCGGCCTGCCGCAGAACATTCTCCATGAACTCGTCGCGCACCAGGGGATCGAGGCCGCTAAACGGCTCATCCAGCACAAGTAGCCGTGGCCGGAACGGAAGGGCGCAGGCCAGCGCCATCTTCATGCGCATGCCGTGGGAAAGATCCTTGATCTTGCGCTCCTGCGGCAGGCCCAGTTGCGCCAGAATTTCTGCTTCCAGGTCCTTGTCCCAGGTCGGATAGAAGGGACGCAGATAAGCGATATATTCGCCGACGCTGACGCGCCCCGGCATTTCCTGGTTCTCGGAGACGTAACCGATCTGGGCCATCTGAACCGGCGACAGCCTGCGCGAATCCACGCCCAGCACGGTGGCGCCGCCGCGGGACGGCGCGATGATGTTCATCAGCGTCTTGATTGTAGTGGATTTCCCTGCGCCGTTCGCGCCAATGAGCGCGAAGGTGCTGCCTTCGGGCACCGCGATACTGAGCCCTTCCAGCGCGTCGAGGCGCCCATATTTCTTCCACAGATTGTCGGTCTGGATGATCACGCTTCTTTTCCTTCCGACGTCTTGTCCAGCCTGCTCCATTGCGTGCCCAGCGCCTCCACCACATCGCGCAGGCTCAGGCCCACACGCTTGGCTTCCACCACCAGCTGCTCCAGTTCGTGACCCAGCAGCCGCTTGCGATCGCCGGGGCGTGCCGCGGGCGGCTGGGCCACCACGGTGCCGACACCGGGATGCACCTCCAGCCAGCGCTCCTGGATCAGGTGCTGGATGACCTTGTGGGCGGTGTTGGGGTTGATCTTCAGGTCGGCGGCCAGCGCCCGGACGGACGGAAAGGCCTGCCCCGGCTCGTAATCGCCGCTGACAAAGGCCTTTACGGCGGCGAAAACCACCTGGTCGAAGATCGATTCACCGGGCTGCAAGCGGAAGCGGGGCAGTGTCATCGCGTACTAGTACTGCTAGTACAGATCGTCAGTCAATCCCGTGTTTCAGTTTGTTGGTATCTACCATGCCCTAATCCTGAATGTCCGCCTTGGGCCATAAGCGGTCATTCGCCTCCCGTCGAGTCACTTTGCAGCACGTTTCTGTTTAAAATTCTGGCGGATTCCTGTCTCTAAAATCGAATGTCTAAGCAGATACCAGTAAAATGTTGCCTCATACGGTTTAAGGTTCGGCACCAACAAATCAACGATGTCCCGTACGATGTCGGGCAATTCCAATCCAGAAAATATACGCATCGTTTCTTTCGATACGTCCGGTTGACACTCGCTCTCCAGATCCGAAAGAAGTTTCTGAATCTGTTCGATTTTGTCTCGCATGTATTAACCACGCCCTGCAATTTATTAACCGGTCAATATTTAGGACCATGCCTTCATCACCTGGGTCACCCGCATTCGCGGGTGATGACATTTTTAGTTTCACGCCCGCGCCACGAACTGGTCGATCACCCGCTTCTCGCCCGCCTTGTCGAACGCGACGGTGAGCTTGTTGCCTTCGACCGCACTCACCCTTCCATAACCGAATTTCTGGTGAAAGACGCGGTCGCCCCGCGCATATTGCGAAGCGCCGGGGTCCGAGGTCTGCACGCTCCAGGCTTGCGCCTCGATCAAGGGCGGACGCGCCCGTACCCCGCCCGACGCGGCACGGTTGGCCTGGGCCCGTTTCCAGCCCGGCGATTCATAGGTGCTGGCAAAGGCCGGCGCTCCGGCATTGTCGCGAAAGCCGGTGGCGCCGCCGTAAAAGCCTTCGTCGATCACCGCTTCGACATGCTCTTCCGGGATTTCCTTCAGGAACCGCGACGGCAGCGCGCTCTGCCACGACCCATGCACCCGGCGATTGGCGGCGAACGAGGCGCGAATGCGTTTCTTCGCCCGCGTCAGCCCGACATAGGCCAGCCGCCGTTCTTCCTCCAGCCCCGCCAACCCATTCTCATCCATGGTGCGCTGGGAAGGAAACAGCCCTTCTTCCCAACCCGGCAGGAACACGGTGTCGAATTCCAGGCCCTTGGCGGCATGCAGGGTCATCAGATTGATGCGGTCGCCACTTTCGTCCTGGGCGATTTCCATCACCAGCGAGACATGCTCCAGAAAGGCGCTCAGAGACTCGAAACTTTCCATCGAGCGCACGAACTCTTTCAAATTGTCCAGCCGCCCTGGGGCTTCGGCCGATTTGTCGGCTTTCAGCATGTCGGTATAGCCGCTCTCGTCCAGCACCATCTCGGCCAGTTCGGCATGGGGCAGCACCCGCGCCGTCTCGCTCCAGCGGGCGAAATTCGCCGCCAGTTCGGCCAGCGCTTTGCGCGCCTTGGGCGGCAATTCATCGCTGTCGGCGATTTCCCGCGCCGCCGCCAGCAGCGGAATCTGCCGCCCCCGCGTGAAGGCGTGCAGCGACGCCATGCTGGCATCGCCGATGCCGCGCTTGGGCTTGTTGACGATGCGCTCGAACGCCAGATCGTCATCGCCTTGCGCGATCAGCCGCAAATAGGCCATGGCGTCGCGCACTTCGGCGCGCTCATAAAAACGCGGCCCCCCGATCACCCGATAGGGCAGGCCCAGCGAGATGAAACGATCCTCGAATTCGCGCATCTGGAACGACGCCCGCACCAATATCGCCATCTGGCTGAAGGCATGCCCCTGGCGGTGCAGATCTTCGGCCTCGGCCGCGACATTGCGGGCCTCTTCTTCGGCATCCCACACCCCCGCCACTCTGATCTTCTCGCCGGCATCGCCTTCGGTCCATAGCGTCTTGCCCAGCCGCCCCTTGTTGGCGGCAATCAGGCCCGAGGCCGCGCCCAATATCACCGGGGTGGAGCGGTAATTCCGCTCCAGGCGAATGACCTTGGCGCCGGGAAAATCACGCTCGAAGCGCAAGATGTTTTCCACCTCCGCGCCGCGCCAGCCATAGATGCTCTGGTCGTCATCGCCCACCACACAGACATTGCCGCTTTTGGTGGCCAGCAGCTTGAGCCACAAATACTGCACCACATTGGTGTCCTGGTACTCGTCCACCAGCATGTAGCGAAAACGGTCCCGGTAATCGGCCAATATATCGGGATGCGTTTTCAGGATGGTGAGGGTCTCCAGCAGCAAGTCGCCGAAATCCGCCGCGTTCAGCGCCTTGAGCCGCTCCTGATATTGCCGGTAAAGCGTCTTGCCCTTGCCGAAGGCATAGCCTTGCGCTTCGCCCTCGGAAATATCTTCCGGCCTCAGGCCCCGGTTCTTCCAGCCATCGATCAGTCCCGCCAGCGCCCGGGCGGGCCAGCGCTTCTCGTCAATGCCTTCGGCCTCGATCAGCTGCTTCATCAGCCGAAGCTGATCGTCGGTGTCCAGGATGGTGAAGTTCGATTTCAGCCCCGCCAGCTCGGCATGGCGGCGCAGCATCTTGGCGCCGATGGAATGGAAGGTGCCCAGCCATTGCATGCCCTCCACCACACCGCCGATCAAAGCGCCGATGCGGTCTTTCATTTCCCGCGCCGCTTTGTTGGTGAAGGTGACCGCCAATATCTGCCCCGGCCAGGCCCGCCGCGTCGCCAGGATATGGGCGAGGCGGGTGGTCAGCACCCGCGTCTTGCCGGTGCCCGCCCCCGCCAGCACCAGCACCGGCCCATCCACCGCTTCCACCGCCTCGCGCTGCTCTTTGTTCAGGCCCGCCAGGTAAGGCGGCTCACGCGGAACCACCGGAGCGGGCTCGCTAAACGCTGCGTCCAATGGGTCGGAATAGCGGTCGTCGTAGCCGCTCATGGGGAGAACCGGGAATCTGGGGGCATGGGAACAATATTAGAACGCGAACACGGGAATTCCCACTTATTTATCAGGTTCCAGCTTGTGGCCGGAAAGCGCGCGCTCGGCTTTTTCGGCCTTGGCCTCGGCCAGCTTTTTGACCGGCTTGGCGATGCCATGCGCCACCCGGCTGGCCTCGGCCGTTTTGCCTTTTTCGGCACGGGCCTTGGCCTTGCGAGCGCGGCGCAGATTGATCAGATCAGCCCCCATCTTCCCTATTCAACTTCTTTTGCCTGGGACCGGGCATAGGCGGGCCG
>DATMNL010000048.1:0-68300 GCA_035568995.1 Rhizomicrobium sp.
GGCGTTTCCTATTGGCCCGGCGACGGCAAGCTGCCGGCCTCCATCATCTTCGGCACGGAAAGCGGTATTCTCTATTCGCTCAAGGCGTCGGACGGCGCGCCCAATACCGGCTTCGGCAATGGCGGCACGGTGGACGTCAAGACGCCCGAAATCATGAACGGCTTTAAAGTGCCCTACAGCATCCTGCAGGCGCCCTCGATCTACAAGAATCTTGTCATCACCGGGGCGGGCACCGGCGAAGGCCCGGGCGGCTCCAATGGCGGCGCCGGACCGTCCGGCGATACACGGGCCTGGGATGCCAGGACCGGCAAGCTGGTCTGGACCTTCCATACCGTGCCGCGAGAGGGTGAAGTCGGCTATAGCAGCTGGGAGAACCCGGAATCCACCATCGCCCGCTCCGGCGTCAATGTCTGGGGCTATATGTCGGTGGATGAGAAGCGGGGCATTCTCTATATGCCGCTCGGCGCGCCCAACAATGACCGTGTCGGCATTGACCGGCCGGGCGACGGTCTGTTCGGCTCCTCGGTGGTGGCGGTGGACGCCAACACCGGCAAGTATCTCTGGCACTTCCAGTTGGTGCATCACGACGCCTGGGATTATGACGCCCCCGAAGCGCCGCTGCTGGTGGACATCAAGCATGGCGGCAAGACGGTTCCGGCGGTGATCGCCATGGACAAGGCCGCGCTGCTGTTCACCCTGGACCGCGTCACCGGCAAGCCGATCTTCCCCGTCGAGGAACGCCCGGTGCCGAAATCCGACGTGCCCGGCGAGAAAATGTCGCCCACTCAGCCTTTCCCCACCAAGCCTGCGCCGATAGGCATGCACACCGTCTCGCGCGACAATCTCTACAAGGGCGAGCCGCAGCTTCAGACCTACTGCGAAAAGATGGTGGACGACAACAATATGAAGCTGGGCGGTCCCTTCATGCCCATCGCCAAGGAACAGTACAGCATGTCGCCGCCGGGACCGGCGGGCGGGGTGAATTTCTGGGGCGGCACCTACGATCCCAAGCTGAATCTTTTCGTCACCAATGTCAGCAATGTCTACCAGCCCATGCGCCTGATGCAGCGGCCCGATGGCTCCTGGGCCAATCAGGGGCCGCTGGCAGGCCTGCGCCGGTTCGGCGATACCGAGCGGCACCTGCTTTGCGGTCCCACGCCCTGGGGCGAGCTCGTCGCGATCAACATGGATACTGGCGAGACCGTCTATGACAAGAGCCTGGGGGTTTCCGACATGCTGGCGCCGCAATACCAGAACACCGGCCGGCCCGGCGGCAGTGGCGCGTTCACGACCGCCAGCGGCCTCACCTTTGTCGGCGCCACGGATGATAACCGTTTCCGGGCGTTCAGGACCGCGACGGGTGAAATGGTGTGGGAGAAGAAGCTGCCTTCATCCATCGAAGACAGCCCCATCACCTATCGGGGTTCGGACGGACGGCAATTCGTGACGGCGGTGGCCACCGGAGGCGGCATTGGCACCGCCACCACTGAGGTCACCGGCGACTCCGTCATCGCCTTCGCGCTGCCCAAAAAATAACACGATATTTTATCAGGATACGCCATGCGTCGCATTTCGCTTGCCGCCGTCTGCTTTGTGTTGTCAACCCTGACTGCGGCAGGCCAGGCGCCGCCGCCCGGTGGACCAGACATGGGCGCCAAGTTGCCGCCCGGAGACGGCCGCGACCTGGTGATGAAGACCTGCTCCAAATGCCATACGCCGGACATCGTGGCCGAGCAGACGCTGGACGGGGCCGGATGGAAGGAATTGGTGGACCAGATGGCCAGCAACGGCGCCCAGGGCAGCGACGCGGACTTCGCGCAGATCGCCGACTATCTGACCAAATCCTTCCCGGCGAAGTAGCGCTCGGGCGGAATCAGCTTTCCTTCGCCGCCAGATCGTTCAGCGTTTCCTCGTCCACAGCGCCGGGATGCATCACCCCATTCACGATGAATGTCGGCGTGCCGTCTATGCCCGCCTGCTTGGCCAGATTGTGGCTGGCGTCTATCGCCGCAGCAATCTGCGGATCCTTCATGTCGGCATTGAGCCTGGTGAGGTTGATCCCCACCTTCTGCGCGTCGGCCATCAGTATCTTGGCGTCCACCGGCTGGCTCTCGGCCATCAGGGCGAAATGCAGCGCCAGATATTTGTCGGGCTGCTGGCGCGCCGCCAGCGCCACCTTGGCGGCGACAATGGAATCCGGCCCCTTGATGGGAAACTCGATGAAGGAGAAACGCGTGTCATCCTTGTGCTGCTGATAGAATTTTTCCACCGCGGGCAGCGAGGCGCGGCAATAGGGGCAGTTGTAATCATAGAATTCCACCACGCTTTTCTTGGCGTCGGCGGGGCCGGTGACAAAGGCGATCTTGGGATCGAAGAAGGCATTGAGGCCGAGCTTCTTCATCGCCGCCGCGGCGGCCTTGTCCTGGTCGGCCTGCTGCTGCGCCTGATACTTGTCGGTCATTTCGCCGACCAGGTTCGGGTGGGCCATCAGATAGTCGCGGATGGCGCCGCCTGACACCGTGCCGGCGGGAACCGGCAACATGCCGTTCTCGGCAGCGGCGAAGATGATCACCACGGCCAAAAGCGCCCCGCCCAGCGCTCCTGCGATTATCGTCGTCAGATCACGCATCGTCTCACCTACCGCTGCTGGGACTGGCTGGCCGCAGCCCCCATGATGTCGCCGGCCCTTTCCCAATCCGCCGTCCCCTGGGTCAGGTCGCGCTTCGCGCGGGCCGCGAACAGGGCCGCCTGTTTCATAGCTCCCGCGGCATAATAGGATTCGGCGGTGGAAAGATTGGCCATCGGCGTATTCTTGAGGTTGCTATAGGCCTGGGCTGTTTCATACCAGGTAAAGACGTCGTCATTTTCCATCATGCTTGCCACTTTGAGGTTGGCCAGGGCGGCCTGCGACAGCTCCGGCCGGTCGGTGGAAATTTGCGCCACCGCAAGCCCAAGCCGCAGTTGGGGCGCCTGGGGCTTGAGGTTTACCGCCTTCTGATAGGCCGGTATCGCGTCCAGGGGTTTGGCCATGGAAAGATAGATTTGGCCCTGCACCTCGTAGAAATAAGGATTGTTGGGCTCGTCCTGGATCAGGCTGGACACTTCCGACTGGGCCTTGGCGAGCTGCGGCTGGCGCAGATAAATCATCGCCCGGGCATAGCGCGCCACCTCCGAGGTGTCGCTTACCGGATAGCGCTTGAGCGCCTCGCTCACCGGCAGCACAAAACCGGCCAGCTTGGCCTGCACCATCTCAAAGGTATGGGTGACCGCGGGGCTGTCCTTCACATCTTTATAGGGCGAGGAATCCAGCTTGGCCTGAATGTCGTCCAGGCGCTGCTGGCCCACCGGATGGTCCACCGCATAAGGGTCGATCTTGTAGGCGCCCTGCGCTTCTTCCGAAGCGAAACGCGCAAAGGTGTTGTAGATGCCCTGCGGGGATTGATGGGTGGCAAGAAGCAGCTGCATGGCGATCTGGTCGGCGGTGGATTCCTGTATCCGGGTGAACTGGGCGAACTGGGCCTGGGCCATCGCCTGACCCGCGCCCATGATCACCATGCCGGCTTCGCCGGCGCCCGCTATCATCGCTGCGATGCCGATCACCATGGAAAGCAGCATCGGGATCGCCGCCTTTTGCATGCCGACTTCGCCGCGGATCAGATGGCCCGCCTTGATATGGCCGGTTTCATGCGCCATCACGCCGATCAGTTCATTGGGCGTCTTCAGGGTCAGGATGATGCCGGAGAGGATAAAGATGTTCTCACCACCGTCTCCGAAAGAGGCGAAGGCGTTGACGTCATTGTCGCCCACCAGCCACACCCGTGTCGCATCGGGATTGAGGCCCGCCGCTTTGGCCAGCGGTGCCTCATAGCTTTTGAGCATCTCCTCGGTTTCGGTGTCGCGCAGGAGAGAGATGTCCTGGGCAAAGGCCGGCACGCCGGAGCCGATCAGGGTGAGGGCGAAACCGGCGGCGAAGGCGAGGGGCCGGCAGCGGCGGCCAAGGCGCGCCCGTTTTTCACGGGAAAAATCAAAAAAGGGCAAGGCGCGAAACTCCTTCTTTCGTCCCCCCGCTCTGAAAACAGAGAGCCCCGGGACCAAAGTACGGGGATGGCAGGGCAAAAGCAACGAAGGCTATCCTCCAGCGCGCGGCTCAGGCATAACCCGGGAAAGCGCCTTACATTCCCAAGGATTACCTCGCCGTCATGCGTATGTCCCGACTCTTAAGCCTGCTGGTGGCGCCCCTGGTCGCGGGCTGTTCCACGCTGGATAGCATGGTGCCTTCGATGCCCAATCTGGGCTTGGGGCTGGGCCAGCCCAGCTTCCAGGCCGCCAAAACCACCGGCCTGACTGTGGCGGACGAGCCTTTCGCCGCCCAGGCCGGCGCGTCCGTCCTGGCGCAAGGCGGCAGCGCCGCCGACGCGGTCAGCGCCATGTTCATTGCCCTCAGCGCGACCTATCCGGTGGCGGCGGGACTTGGCGGCGGCGGCATCTGCCTGGTGCGCGACGCCCAGGGCCGCGGGCGCGAATTCGATTTCCTCGCCCGCGCCGCCAATAGCGGCGGCGGCTTGGCGGTGCCAGGCGCGGTGGCCGGATTCGCCGATCTTCAGAAGGCGTATGGAACGCTTCCCTGGCAACGCGTTGTCGCGCCGGGCGAAGCCTATGCGGCAACAGGTTTCCCCATCAGCCATGTGCTGGCCCTGCGCCTTCAGAGTTCGCAAAATTTGATCCGCAATGACGCGGGCCTGAGAAGCGAATTTCTCGACGGCTCCGGCCGCCCCAAAGCCGAAGGCACGGTGGTTTCCAACCGCGCCTTGTCGGTGACTCTCGGCACGGTTCGTCTTGCGGGCGCGGACGGATTTTATTCCGGAACGGTGGCGGCGGGCCTCGTCGCCGCTTCGGCGGCGGCCGGCGCGCCGCTCTCGGCCGCCGAACTGTCCGGCTATCGCGCCTCGCAGGCACCGGCGCGCACCGCCAGTCTGGGCAGTGTCAGCGCATTGGTGCCCGGCCCTTCGACCGGCGCGGGCGCGTTCATCGCCGGTGTCATCGGCAATCTCGGCTCCGGCGATCCGGAAGTTGCCGTGGTGGGCGCGCTCAGAAAGGCGCTGGCCGGATTCAACATCCAGTCGGTGCCGCCCGACCTGGGCGCTACCAGCTTCGCCGCGCTGGACTCCAAGGGCCAGGCGGCGGCCTGCGCCGTGACCATGAACGGGCCGTTCGGCTCCGGCCGAACAGCGGGCGATACCGGCGTGGGTTTCGCGGCTTCGCCAGCCACGCCGGCGGGCCTGTCCAGCGCCTTCCTCACTCCGATGATCGGGGTGGGCGGCGGCCAGACCGTGCTTGCGGGAGCGGGATCGGGCGGACCCAATGGCAGCGGTGCAATCCTGTACGCGCTGCTCAGGCTGGCGGCGGGCCAGCGCATTGGCCGTTCAGCGGACCTTCTTTCCACCGGCCTTGCGCCTCTGGTGACCGCCAACACCATCGCCTGCCAGAACAGCTTGTGCGTGGCGCTGCCCGATCCAGGCGGCAATGGATTGGGCGCGAGAGTAGACGATCTCCAGACTTCCGCGCGAGGCGGATAGTTCTAGTGTGTCCCGGTCGTGGTCGTCGTGGTCACCTTATTGGTCACGACACTCGATGTGGGACCGCCGCCCGCAATGGTCGTGTCGGCGATATTGTCGTTCTGCGCTCCGGCGATCAGCACGGAAAACCCCCCGATCAGCAGGACCGCAGCGCCCACCACCGCCACGGTTGAGCGATCAAGCTGTGCCGCTTTCACGCCGGCTGGCTTGCCGGACGCCAAAATCCCAGCTTGAGCGCCAGCTGCCTGAGCATTGCCGGCCAGAAGGCCGGCCGCCAGGACGGAAGCGATGAAGCAGCGACCGGGTCTCATTCGCCGCTGAAGGTGCGTTGCCACCAGCCCTTTTTTGCCGGCTTGGCGGGCTCGTCCTTGGGCGTGGTGTCGGGCACATCGTCACGCATCGACCAGACCGGCGCCGAAGGCGCCCCCGGCGCGACATAATTTCCGGAGCTGGGCGTGGTGTCGATTTCGTCCGGAGCGCTGCCGAACCGCTGCGCCTCATTGGGGATTGCGATGTGCTGGTCCACCGGCTGACCCGGTTGACGGTCACGGCCGCCGCGGCGGCCGCGCCGGCGGCGGCGTTTGCGGCGATGTTCGCCTTCGACTCCATCCTGCCCGCCGCCATGGGCTTGTCCGTTATGAATCGGCTGCACGGTTTCGCGATGCTCTGCGGCGGGATGCGCCTGCACGTCTGTGGCGGCTTCGGCGGATGCTTCGACAGCTGCGTGCGCGATATCGGCGCCTTCGGGCCTGGGACCGCGTTCTCGGCCCCGGCCACGCCCGCCACGGCGGCGGCGTTTGCGGCCATCGCGATGCTCGCCCTGATGTTCGCCCTGATGCTCCTCGCGCTGTTCGTCACGCGGACGCGGCTCGTTTTCCACTTCGCTACTGCCTTCGGCTGTGCCGGCGAATTCTTCTTCGCTTTCTTCTTCGTCTTCTTCGGGCGGGATATCGTCTTCCGGTTCGTCGGAACGGACAAAGCCCGCTTCGATGCCCACCGCGCTGGAACGCGGGCGTTCGCCCGGGTCCTTGACGCGGGTGCGTTCCAGCTCGAAGGAGCCGGCAAGCAGCCCTTCCTTGGGCTCGAAGGAAATCTCCATGCCGTATTCAGCTTCGATGCGGGCGAGTTCGCGGCGCTTCTGGTTCAGGGCATAGAGCGCGATATCACTGGCCACTTTCACGGTCACGGCGCTGGCGCGATTTTTCTCGCCTTCTTCTTCCAGCGCGCGCAACAGGCGCAGGGTGGTGGATTCCACCGAGCGCACGATGCCGGCGCCGCCGCAATGGGGGCAGGTAACGGTCGATCCCGCCAGCACACCGGCGCGCAGGCGCTGGCGCGACATTTCCAGAAGGCCGAACTGCGAAATCTTGCCGATCTGGACGCGGGCGCGGTCGTTTTTCACCGCATCGCGCAGGCGTTTTTCGACTTCGCGGTCGTTGCGGCCTTCCTCCATGTCGATGAAGTCGATCACGATCAATCCGGCCAGGTCGCGCAGGCGAAGCTGGCGGCCCACCTCATCGGCGGCTTCCAGGTTGGTCTTGCGCGCGGTTTCCTCGATGGAATGTTCGCGGGTGGCGCGGCCTGAATTGACGTCGATGGAAACCAGCGCCTCGGTCTGGTTGATCACGATATAGCCGCCCGATTTCAGCGTGACGGTGGGCGAGAACATGGCGTCGAGCTGGGATTCGATGTGCATGCGCTGGAACAGCGGCACCGTGTCCCGGTACTGATGCACATTGCGGGCATGGCCCGGCATCAGCATGCGCATGAAATCCTTGGCGTTGCGGTAGCCCCGCTCGCCTTCCACCACCACGTCCTGGACATCCTTGGTGTACAGATCGCGGATCACCCGCTTGATCAGGTCGCCTTCTTCATAGACGTTGGCGGGAGCGTTGGAGGACAGGGTCTTTTCGCGGATCGTGTCCCACAGCCGCATCAGATATTCATAGTCGCGCCGGATTTCGAGCTTGGAGCGGTTCTCGCCCGCGGTGCGGATGATCAGCCCCATGCCTTCGGGCAGCTCCAGTCCCTGCGCCGCGCTCTTCAGGCGCTTGCGGTCCGCGGCGTTGGTGATCTTGCGCGAAATGCCGCCGCCGCGCGGCGTGTTGGGCATCAGCACGCAGTAACGGCCCGCCAGGGACAGATAGGTGGTCAGCGCCGCGCCCTTGTTGCCGCGTTCTTCCTTGACGACCTGGACCAGGATGATCTGGCGGCGTTTGATCACTTCCTGGATTTTATAATGCTTGCGGCGGACCCATTTCTGGGGCGGGCGCTGGCTCTGCAGGGCGGCCTCGGCGTTTTCGGAGGCGCCTTCCGGCGTTACCGGTTCGATCGCGCCTTCATTGTCTTCCGCGGCCTCGGCGGCCATGTCACCATTATGCCCATCGCCATTCTCTGCCGGCGAGACCGGCTGGATCTCGCCTTCATTTTCCTCGGCGACGCTGGCTTCCTGGCTTTCGGAGTCCTGGGCGTAATCGCCTTCATGCGCCAGGGCCGCGTCCGCCTTGGTCAGATCCTCTGCTGCCTCATCCTCGTCACGGTCATCGTCCGGTTCTTCATCGGGGCGTCCGACATGGTTGACGAAAATCTCGTCATGTCCGTCTTCCGGAACAGAGTCCGCGGCCGTTTCCTCGGCAGGGACGGCGCCTTCCTCGCCGGAGGATTCCGGCAGGCCGATGGTGGCGGCGTCCAGCACCGCGCCTTCTTCCTCGTCGGCTGGGATTTCACTGTCTTCCCCGGCGCTCTCTTCTTTTTCATCCTCGCTGTCGTCGCGCTTGGCGCTGATCTCGAAGGATTCGATATCGTCTTCGGAGCGGCGCCTGGCGTCTGCCTCCTGCTCGGCGATCAGCGCCTGACGGTCGGCGAAAGGAATCTGGTAATAATCGGGGTGGATTTCCGAGAAGGCCAGGAAACCCTGGCGGTTGCCGCCATATTCGACAAAGGCCGCCTGCAGCGACGGCTCAACGCGCGTCACTTTCGCAAGATAGATATTGCCCTTGAGCGGCCGCCGGGAGGCAGCCTCGAAATCAAATTCCTCGACCCTGGATCCGTCCAGGACCACCACGCGTGTTTCTTCCGGGTGGTTGGCGTCGATAAGCATCCGTTTTTTCATGGAATTCTCCGTCGCGCGCGACAGCGCCCGGCCCGCGTTCCTGCGCGGGGCATGGGGCAGCGTGTGGCCGCATTGTTGGGGACACGCGAACCCAGAAATGCGCCTCATGGCGGGTTAGTCTGGTTCGCGAATTGTCGGTCATCAAAATCACTTAATTCGGGCCCGCAAATGCGGGAAGCTATGCTGGCGGCGGTCACCCGGTGGGACCAACGTTGCCTGTTGCAGGCGTCGCTGTCTCGATTTGCGGGCGCCGCGCCTTCCGGCTCTGCCGGCTGGGCGCAGCATGGGAGTGTTGTAGGGGCGCTTAACCAACACGGCAAGGGCACCCTGCGCTATCCTTGGGATCGTTGCCCCTAACGAATCGTAAAGAGTTTTGGAAGAATTTTAGGAGCAGAACACCCTTCGGACGGAAAAAAGTGTTTCGGATCAGGTCTATAGCTTTATTTCTGACGCCAGCTTTGTTGCTGCTCGGCGCTGGCTTGGCGCTTGCCCAGCCAGCCAGGCCCGACGATCCCATTGCCCGGCTGCTGGGCGCGGCGGGAGATAAGCTGCCCACCGCTCCCCCAAAGCCGGTTCCCGCCCCCAAACCGCCGGGGCCTTCCCTTGGCGCGGCACCCAGCGGCCAGCCCCCCGTGGTGATGAGCGCGCGCATCGGCGAGCATGAAACAAGCACCAGGCTGGTGATTGAGCTTTCCGATCCTGTGAATTTGCGCGCTTTCACCCTGGCCAACCCAGACCGGGTGGTGCTGGACATGCCCGAAGTCGACTGGCGGCTGGGCGCTCCCCCGGTGCCCAATGCCCGCGGTATGATTCGCTCCTACCGCTACGGTCTGTTCCGCGAAGGCAATTCGCGCATGGTGATCGACCTCAACCGCCCGGTAAGCGTCAGTGACGCTCTGGTGCTGCCGCCGTCATCGGGCTTCGGCTACAGGGTGGTCATCGATATGTTCCCGGCGTCACGGGACAAGTTCGACGCCAATGCAGGCTGGCCCGCCGATCTCAAGCTGCGCGAGAGCGAGGCCGAACGGCTGGCCATGGCCGGGCCCGGCCAGCCGGGCGGCAAGAAAATCCTGGTGATCGATCCCGGTCATGGCGGCCTCGATTCGGGCACCAACGGCGTCAACGGGCTGGTGGAAAAGGACCTGGTGCTGGCGGAAGCCTTGCGCCTGTCCAAAATGCTCAAGGCCCGCGGCTATACCGTGTATCTGACGCGCGACCGCGATATCTTCGTTCCTTTGCCCGAGCGGGTCGCCCTTGGGCGCAAATGGCATGCCGACCTGATGATCTCGCTACATGCCGATTCCAATCCCGATCCCGACGTCAATGGGCTCTCGATCTACACCTTGTCCGACGGCCGCTCCGACCGCGAAGCCGCGGCGCTGGCCAGGCGCGAAAACCAGTCCGACGTGATCGCGGGGGTGGACCTGTCCGGCGGCAATACGCCGATCGCGCCGATCCTGATTGATCTGGCCCAGCGCGATACCATCAACAAATCCTCCCGTTTCGCCGAGGCCGCGCTGGACCGGCTGGGCAAGGCGACCGATCTGTTGGCCCGCAGCCCCCACCGCTCCGCTAGCCTGGCGGTGCTGGTGGCGCCCGACGTTCCAGCCGTGCTGATCGAACTGGGCTATCTTTCCAACGATGCCGACGCCGCCCAGATGAACACCGACCGCTGGCGGGCGGGGCTGGCTCAGGCCATCGCCGATTCAGTAGACCGCAATTTCGGGGCCGCCACCCGGACCGCAGGCGGCGCCAGCCCGGACCCTGCGGCGAAGTTCCCGCCTTAGGACCGCTATGAAGCCTCTTTTCAACCCCAATAAGCGCTATAATGCGGCGGCAAAGGACATTGGAATGCTTCGCCGTCTGCTTGTTTATGCCGGGTTTGGCGCCGCCGCGCTGGCCGCGATGGGCGTGTTGGCGGGGATTTTCTACCTCTATACCGTGACCCGGGACCTGCCCAGCGTGCAGGCGCTGCAGAATTACAGCCCCCCCGTCACCACCCGCGTCTATGCCGGCAATGGCACGGTGCTGGGCGAATATGCCCGCGAGTCGCGCATCTTCGTGCCCACCGCCTTCATCCCCAAACTGGTGGCCGAGGCCTTCACCAGCGCCGAGGACAGGAATTTCTACAGCCATCCTGGCATCGATCCGTCCGGTATCCTGCGCGCCGCGATCAAGGATGTCGGCCTGGTGCTGGAAGGCCGCCGTCCGCAAGGCGCCTCCACCATCACCCAGCAGGTGGCGCGCGATTTTCTCCTCAACTCCGACGTCAAGTTCAGCCGCAAGATTCGCGAAGCGATTCTCGCCATCCGCATCGACGCGACATACCCAAAGGAAAAAATTCTCGAACTCTATCTCAATGAAATTTATCTCGGGGAACACTCCTACGGCGTCGCCGCGGCGGCGCTGAATTATTTCGACAAGTCGCTCGACGAACTCGACGTTGCCGAAGTCGCCTATCTGGCGGCGCTGCCCAAGGGGCCGGCCAATTACGATCCGCGTTTCTACCATGCCGCCGCACTCGACCGGCGCAACTGGGTGATCGGCCAGATGGCCGAGAATGGCTATATCACCGACGCCCAGGCCAAGGCCGCCCAGGCCGAGCCGCTGATCGCCCAGATGCGCGCCCTGGGCAGCCAGACCGCCGACGTGGACTATTACGTCGAGGAAGTGCGCCGCCAGCTTTACAAGCAATATGGCGTCAAGGCGCTTTACGATGGCGGCCTGCAGGTGCGCGCCTCGCTCGACACGCGGCTGCAGAATTTCGCGGTCAGCGCCTTGCGCTCGGGCCTGGTGCGCTATGACCGCCGCCATGGCTGGCGCGGCGCCAGGAACCATCTCGACATCACCGGCGACTGGAAGACTGGCCTGAAGAAGATCGCCGCCCTGCCCACCGCCCAGTCGGGCATTGACACCTGGAAGATGGCGGTGGCGCTGGGCTATGACGGCAAAGCCATCGCCATCGGTTTCGCCGACGGCAGCAGCGGCGCCATTCCCTATGATGGTTATAAATGGGCCAAGCCTGAGCTGCCCGACCAGACCTGGGGCGCGGTGCCCGACCGGCCACAGCCGGTGGCCAAGCCGGGCGATGTGCTTTACGTCGAGCCGATTGATCCCAAGGATGGTGGCAAGCCCGGCGAATATGGCCTCCGGCAAATTCCCGAAGTGAATGGCGCCATCGTGGCGATGGACCCGCATACCGGCCGTGTGCTGTCGCTGTCGGGCGGATTTTCCTATGCCTCATCGCAATTCGACCGCGCCATGCAGGCGCAGCGCCAGCCCGGCTCCTCCTTCAAGCCTTTCGTTTATGCCGCGGCGCTGGACAATGGCTATACGCCCTCCAGCAAAGTGCTGGATGCGCCCTTTGAAAAGGATATGGGACCGGGCCAGGGCATCTGGCGGCCGGACAATTTCGAGAAAGGCAATTTTCTCGGCGACACCACTCTTCGCCGCGGCGTCGAGCAGTCGCGCAATGTGATGACCGTGCGGCTGGCCGATGATCTGGGCATGGACAAGGTGGTGCCATACCCCATCCGCATGGGCGTCTATGACAAGCTGCCGCCACTGCTGGCTAATTCGTTGGGCGCCTATGAAACGACGCTCATTCGCATGGTCACCGGCTATTCGGAATTCGTCAATGGCGGAAAAAAGATTCAACCTTCGCTGATCGACCGCATCCAGGACCGTAATGGCCACACCATCTGGCGCCACGACGCGCGGGACTGTCAGGGCTGCAACGACGCCGCCTGGCATGACCAGGAAGAGCCGCTGCTGGCCGACAGTCGGGCGCAGGTCTTGGACCCGCGCACCGCCTATCAGATCGTCTCGATCCTGCAAGGCGTGGTCCAGCGCGGCACCGGCCGCTCCGTACTGGCGGTGGGCAAGCCGGTGGCAGGCAAGACCGGCACCTCATCGGATTCGCTCTCTGTCTGGTTCATCGGCTTCTCGCCCGACCTGGCCGCCGGCGTTTATGTCGGCTTCGACAATCCGCGCACCCTGGGCAAGGATTCCATAGGCCAGGACGAACAGGGCGCCACCGTGTCCGCTCCCATCTTCCGCGATTTCATGAAGGCGGCGCTGGCCGACCAGCCGCCCACGCCCTTCCGTGTCGCGCCGGGCATCGAGGAAATCCCAGTCAATGCCATCACCGGCGAGCCGGTGCCGGCAGGCTCGCCGGGTTCGATCATGGAAGCCTTCAAGGCCGGCACCGCGCCGGGCGAGGCCAATGCGCCCGTTGGCAGTGTGATCGGCGCCGCGGACGGCATTGCCTCGGCGGGCACCGGCACACCGGCGGCGGGCACGGCGTCCGCGGGACGCAGTACGACTCCTGGATCAGTTGGCGAGGGTACAGGTGGCCTGTACTGACGCCTTTACGTTGCTTTGTGATATCCCTATATCCGTACCATGCGCCCGGATACCCAACGCAATATCGCCGAGATCGAGCAGGCCATCGCCCTGCTGAGGAGGCATCTTTGACTGGGAGCGCTCCGTCCGCCGCCTCGATGAGCTGAACGCCAAGGCCGAGGATTCCGCCATCTGGAACGATCCGGCGGCGGCGCAAAAACTGATGCGCGAACGCCAGAAACTGGAAGTCGCCCTTGGCGCCGTGCGCGCCCTGGAAAATGAACTCCACGATGCCACCGGCCTGATCGAAATGGCCGAAGCTGAAAACGACGCCGCCATGGTGGCCGACGCCGAAAAAACCGTCACGGCCATCGCCGCCAAGGCCGAAAAACGGCGGCTTCAATCCATGCTCTCGGGCGAGGCGGACGGCAACGACGCCTTTGTGGAAATCCATGCCGGCGCGGGCGGCACCGAAAGCCAGGACTGGGCCTCGATGCTGTTTCGCATGTACACCCGCTGGGCGGAACAGCATGACTACAAGCTGCAGCTGATCGAGGAGAGCGAAGGCGAGGGTGCGGGCCTGAAATCCGCCACCATCCGGGTCAATGGCGAGAACGCCTATGGCTGGCTCAAGACCGAGGCCGGCGTCCACCGCCTGGTACGCATCTCGCCCTTCGATTCCAACGCGCGGCGGCACACGTCTTTCTCCAGCGTCACCGTCTATCCGGTGATCGATCAATCCATCAATATCGAAGTGGCCGAAAAGGACGTGCGGATTGACGTCTATCGCGCCTCGGGCGCGGGCGGCCAGCATGTCAACAAGACCGAAAGCGCGGTGCGCATCACTCATATTCCCACCGGCATCGCCGTGGCCTGCCAGACCGAGCGTTCCCAGCACCAGAACCGCGCTTATTGCTGGGAGATGCTGAAATCAAAACTTTATGAGATCGAGCTGGAACGCAAGAAAGCCGAAACCGGCGCCTTTGTCGGTGAGAAGTCCGATATCGGCTGGGGCCACCAGATACGCTCCTATGTCCTTCAACCCTATCAGCTGGTCAAGGATCTGCGCACCGGGGTGGAAAGCCGAACCCCCGGCGATGTGCTGGACGGCGATCTCGATCCCTTCATGGCCGCGGCCCTGGCCCAGGAGGTCGGAGGAAAACCGAAAGAGAAGGTAGAGGATTTGGAGTAGGATCTCGTTGCCTGCCGCGCCGCCCCTCGCTCAAGCTCGGGGCGTTCGCCACCTCTCGCATGTCCACTGGACATGCTCGCGCGCCAAGACGCGCGCCGATGGCTCACTACTCCGCCGGCTGTCCCAGGGGCGCCGAACCAATGGGAGTAAGGCCCGCAAGGCCGGTCCGGGCCACGCTCAGCGCCGTCGGCTGTGCCGCAACTTTTTGCGGGATCAGGGGTTTCTTGGCTTCGTCGCCCAGCGGATTGTCGGAATGGCGGCAACTGCCTTCGAAGAAAGCGCCGGCTTCCACCGAAAAGGCTTCGTGCAGGATATCGCCTTCGACATGGGCGGTGGATGTAAGCTGAACCTTGCGGGCGCGGATGCGGCCGATGACCCGGCCGCGCACCGCGATGTCGTCGGCCTGGATCTCGCCGCGGATCTGCGCCTTCTCGCCGATCACCAGGCCGGCGCTGCGCACATCGCCCTCGACATTGCCCTCAATCTGGATATCGCCGTTCGAAACCAGCGAGCCGGTCACGGTGAGGTCTTCGCTGATGATCGAGGGGGCGCTGGTGCGGCCCGCGCGCTTGGCCTGGGCCGAGGGCGCCTGCGGCATATTGGGTGCAGCGGGGCTGGAATCCTTGCTTTTAGAGAACATGCCGGCCTGCCTCTATGAAATTGCTCGGGTTGCGGACAACATTATCATACCAGACTTCGTAGTGAACATGCGGGCCGGTGCTGCGGCCCGTGGAGCCAAGGCGGCCGACCACCGATCCTTTGCCGACCTTGGCGCCCATCGCCACCATGATCCGGGAAAGGTGACCATATCGTGTATGCACGCCGAAACCGTGATCGATTTCCACCATATTGCCGTAGCCGCCGCGAACGCCCGCGAAAACCACGGTGCCCGGCGCCGTCGCGGTGACCGCGGCGCCCCAGGGACCGGCGAAATCCACGCCGGGATGAAAGGCATAGCGGCCGGTGAAGGGATCAACCCGCGCGCCGAAGCCGCTCGACCGGTCAAAGGCCGCGCCGGCCACCGGCATGGTGAAGGGGATATGGCTCATTTCCGAAGTGAGCGTATCAAGCTCGTTCAGCACCGCGCCGGCGCGCAGATATTCCTGGTTGAAGGGCGCGTCCGCGATGCCTTCGATATGCACCGCTTCAAGCGGAATTTCCGGCCCGCCCACGCCTTCGCTGGCCGCGGCCTTGCGCAAGAACTTGTCGGGGTCAATTCCGGTGCGTTTCACCGCCGAGCGCAGCAGGCCGACATCGCCGTTCAGCGCCACTTCCGTCTGCGACATCAGGTCTGTTTCGCCGTTGCCCAGCGCCGCCACCCGGGCGGTCTGCTCGGCCAGCTTCTGAAGCGCGGGGTGCTGGGCATAGGCCACCCGCATTTCCGGCGCCGCCCGGGCGCGGCGGTCGAACAGGGCCGAGGCGATCTTTTCCACTTTCTTCCAGGTATTGTTCAGCAGGCTCGCCTTGCTGGGTATTTCCACCCTGGGCTGGGCGGTGACAGGACCGGGCAGCACCGTCAATGAAGAGTCGGGCGCCTCTTCGCCATCGGCGGGGATGGCGCCGCTGAAACCGACACTGTCGCTGGCCACGCCCCGGTCCAGGGCGGGGCCGGAGGAAATCGTGTCGCTGTCCGCGGCCCGCGCGCCGATCGCGGATTCCACCTCAGTCTTGCGGCTGAGAAATCCGGCAATGGCGTTCTGCTTGACGGTGAGGGCGTCGGCGGTGGCCTTGAATTTGTCTTCGGCCCCAACCAGCGCGCCGTTCAGCTCGTCATAGGAAATCTGCAGATCGGCAAGGCGGTTTTCATAGGCCGACTGCATCTGCTGGAAACGGTGATCCTTGGCGGCGATGATGCGGTCCTTGAACACGACATTGACGGTGGCAAAGGCAACCCAGCCCAGGAAGATCAGCACCAAACCGGCCAGGGTCGCCTGCAGCGAAGGGCCGAAGGTGAAGAACTGCACCCTTCCGTCACTGCGGATATAGATCTGGCGCTCCGGAAAGGTCCGATGCAGCCATGCCCAGACGCGTTCCAAAACCGTCGCCGAATTCTCGCTGTCCTCACTCATGGGCGAACTCCCGGCCGGCATCTCACCCGGCTGGCCTTTGGTGTTCAAGCCGCGTTGCCAGAAAAAGGACCGGGAGGTTAACCGGGGACCAAAGGCATCGAGAGGATTGCGTTTTCTTTTCATGACAAATTTGCCGCTTCGAGCACGGCCTCGACATGGCCGGGAACTTTGACTTTGTGCCAGGCTCTGACAATGACGCCTTTGGCGTCAACCAGGAAGGTGGCGCGTTCCAGCCCCATATACTTGCGGCCATAGAGGCTTTTCTCGACCCAGACGCCCCAATCCTTCGCCATGGCGATGTCGGGATCCGAACCCAGCGCGACCTTCAGTTTGTGCTTGGTCTTGAATTTCTGGTGGCTGGCAAGGCTGTCCTTGGACACGCCCAGGACGAAAATTCCCAGCTTTTCAAATTTTTTGGCGGCGGCCGAGAAGGCCAGTGCTTCCTTTGTGCAGCCGGAAGTATCGTCCTTTGGATAAAAATAGACGATAAATGGTTTGCCTTTCAGGCCGGTCTTCGAGACCGCGCCCGCATCGCTTTCGAGCTTGAAATTGGGGGCTTTGTCCCCCGCCAGCAACGCCATTTGCCCGTTCCGCCTACCAACGGCCTTAACTTATGGGGCGAAAGAAAGACCAAGGCAATGCCAAATTCGGTTACCAAGGTGCTGGACTCTCTGCCCTTTTTAAGCCCAACACATGCAATAAAGGCATTCGATTGCTGGGATAGGTCGCGTTGAAACTGCCTTTTTCCAACTATGTGAAGGCCCATCACATCAGCCACGCCGCCCTTTGTGTCGGCGCGCTGGTGGCCGCGATTGTATTTTTCATGGCCGGCGCCGGCGTCCGGTTGCTGGTGGGGCCGGTCTCCTTGGGGCCCCTGCAGCAGACCTTGGCCGGGGCGATCCAGAGCGCGTTACCCGGCATCACCCTGCAATATGACAAAGCTGCAATCGAATGGGACCGGGAGCAGGACCGGGTCGACCTAGTGGTGCTGGGCGCGCGCATTCTGGACCAAGGGGGACGGGTGGTGGTTTCGGCGCCCAAGGCCGACATAGACCTTGCCGCGGCCCCGTTCCTGCACGGCAAGGTTGCAGTGCAGCGTATTACTCTGGTGGGCGTGGCCCTGCGCCTGGTGCACATGAAGAATGGCGGCATCAGGCTGGGGGCGGAAGGCGACAAGGCCAATGACGTTTATGATCGCCTCAATGA
Source organism: Rhizomicrobium sp. (assembly GCA_035568995.1). GTDB lineage: Bacteria > Pseudomonadota > Alphaproteobacteria > Micropepsales > Micropepsaceae > Rhizomicrobium. The sequence goes on from DATMNL010000048.1 coordinate 17,500, forward strand.
TCTGATCACCGCCAAGGGATCCACCACCTCCACCCTTAAAAGCTTCGCGGTGCGTGATGCGAAGCTGACGCTGTTCGACGAAGTGACCGGCCTGAACCTGACCGCGCCGCGCGCCAATCTTTCGATTACCGCGCAGGCGCGCAATCTTCTCACCAGCTTCGACGCCGATGTGAATGTTTCCGGCAAGCCAGCGCATGTGAAGGCTGACCTGATCCTGCCCTCCGATACCGGTCCGATCAGCGGCACAGCCGCCATCAGCCATCTCGATCTTTCGGCCCTGGCTGTCAATGCACCTCTGTTCCGGCCGCTGCGCCTGCTGCCACTGTCCACCAATCTGTCCACTCGCTTTGTGTTGGCGGAGGGCGGACATGTCACCCAAACAGATTTCGATCTTCAGGCCTCGGGCGACATTCCCTATGCCAGTCTCAAGGACCAGGCGCTGCATGTGCGCGAGCTGCGCCTGACCGGCCATTATGACGGCGCGCGCAAACATCTGGCCTTCAGCCAGGCCAGCCTGGAGGCGCGGGAAGCGGATATCCGGCTGAAAGGCGGCGCGGATTTCGTCTTCGCCAATGGCGAGCTGAACAGTATCGCCCCGGACATCTCCACCATCCGCGCCGCATTCACCCTGCCCGGGATGATGCCGGGGCCGGTGATGCTGCAGTCGGCGGAATTCCGCGGCTTGTGGCACGCGGCGACGCGCAATTTCGATGTCGAGCGGCTCGCCATCACCGCGCCGAAATTCGCGCTGGACGTAAAAGGCGGCGTCCAGTTGGGCGAGCCGGGTCAGTCGCCGGGCCTCACTATGACGGGCTCGCTGGCGCCGATCGGGTTGCGCGATCTGTTGCGCTATTGGCCGCTGCAGGTGGCGCCCGGCGCGCGCCAATGGATAGACGGCAATATCTTCGCGGGCCAGGCAGGGCAGGTCGCCGTCGAAACCCATTTCACCCCCGGCATGCTGGACCAGCCCATCCTGCCGGATGAATCCCTCAAACTCTCCTTTGCCATGAGCGGGGTGGAGGGCAATTATGTGAAGGGTCTGACACATGTTTCGGGCGTGGCGGGCAGTGCCACCCTGTTGGGCGACACCTTCACCGCCGATTTCACCAGCGGCAAGATCGGCAATCTCACCGTCAGCAAGGGCCACGCCCTGATCCCGACGCTGCATGCGCACGGCACGATCGGCCAGTTCAGCGCCCATGTGGAAGGCTCGATGCCCGAGGTGATGACGCTGATCGATATGAAGCCGCTCGGCTATCCCACCCGCTTCGGCGTGGATCCCAAACAGACGGCGGGCAATGCCGGCGTGGACATCGATGTCCGGGTGCCGATGCTGGCCGAAGTGGAGGTGGACGATGTCGGTATCGGGGTGAAAGCCCATGTCCAGGATTTTGGCATTATCCTGGGCAAACTGCGTCTCACCAACGGCGATGTGGACTTCGACATCGACAATAACAGCCTGCACCAGACCGGCCAGGTCAATATCGCGGACTCGCGCCTGAATGTGGACTGGATGGAGGATTTCAAGACAGCCGATCCCATCACCACGCGCCTGAACGTCAAGGGCCAGATCACCGACGCGGGCCGCGCCGCGCTCAATATTGGCCTCACCACCATCCTGACCGGGCCGGTGGGCGTGACCGGTACGCTCACGGGCCATCGCGGGCAACTGCGCAGCGCCGACACCCAGTTGGATCTGACGCCCGCCAACGTCCTGATCCCCATCGTCCATCTGGGCAAGCCCGCCGGGCAAGCGGCGGCCGGACACGTCACGGTGAATTTCGGCGCCAATGACAATATCGCCGACGAAACCATCCGTCTCACCGGCCCCACCCTGGCCGCCAACGGCACGGCGAATTTCGATCAGAAAGGCGTCTTGACCGAACTCAACTTCCCTTCTGTGAAGATGGGCACGCTGAATGATTTTTCCTTTGTCCTGGCGCGCACGTCGGCGGGAGACACCTACACGCTGCGCGGCCGTACGCTGGACGGATCGCTGGTAGGGCGCAACGGCAGCACCACGCCATCCAGCCCCGGCGTCAACGCTTCGGCGCCGCAGCCGGACGAAACGCCCAACGGCGCTTTCCATATAGACGCCAGGCTCGATCGGGTGGCGATGCGCGACGGCGTGTCCATTGCACCCTTCACCATGGACCTGGCCGGGGTTGGCAACCGCCCCGCCAGCCTGGCGCTGTCCGGTACGCTGACCCAGGCCAGCGTCACGCGCACCGCGCCGCTCACCGCCTCGATCGTTCCGACGACGGCCGGACGCCAGTTGACGCTTTCCGCCGGCGATGCGGGCATGCTGATCCGCGGCATGTTCGCTTTTGAATCCCTGCGCGGCGGCAAGATGACGCTGACGGCCAGCCTGCCCGGCAAGGCGACCGATCCTGAACAGGCCGGGCCCAATCCCGATTACACCGGCAAGCTCGACATCGACAAATTCACCATGGTCAACCAGCCCTTCCTGAGCCGCCTGTTTTCGGCAGGCTCGTTCACCGGCATGGGCGACCTGATGGGCGGCAGCGGCATCACGGTGGACAATCTCGATGTGCCCTTCAGCTCGAAGAACAATGTGATCAGCGTCAAGAACAGCGTGGCGGCCGGCCCCGCGGTGGGTGTGAGCGCCGACGGCTATATCGACCGGCCCAAGAACATGGTGGCGATGAAGGGCTCGCTGGTGCCCGCCTATGGTCTCAATTCGGTGCTGAGCAATATCCCGCTCTTGGGCGATATCCTGGCCTCGAAAAAAGGCGAAGGCATTATCGGCATGACTTACTCGGCCACCGGCAATGCCGACCAGCCCAATATCAGCGTCAATCCGCTTTCGGCGCTGACACCGGGAATCCTGCGCCGCATTTTCGAGGGCCGCATGCCCAATGCCGCCAGCGCGCCGTCGAACGCGCCCGGCGCGCAGGCGCCGGCGGCCAATCCGCCTGCCACACAAGCGCCGCCGGATACCCAGGCCGCCGCCCCGACACCGACGCCTCGTCCCGAGCAATAAGCTCCAGACAGCTTAACGCGGTTTCACCAGCACATGCTTCTTCTTGCCGCTTGAGAGCTTCAGAACGCCGTCACTATTGAGGGCCGAGGCATCCACCACCAGTCTTGGATCGCTGACACTCGCATCGTTGAGCCTCAGGCCATTGTTGGCGATCAGTTTGCGGGCTTCGGAATTGGAACTGGCCAAGCCGGCCGCCACCGTCAGATTTAAAATTCCCTCCGGCAGTTTCGCAGTGATAGTTGGCAACCCCACAGCCATTGCACCCTCTTCAAAGGCACTGCGGGCGGTTTCGGCGGCTTTTACCGCCGCGTCCCGCCCATGCAGGACCGCAGTGGCCTCGGTGGCGAGAATCTTCTTGGCCTCGTTTAACTCCGCGCCCTGCAATTTCTCCAGCCGCGCGATCTCCGCTTCGGGCAGGTCGGTGAACAGGCGCATGAACTTGCCGACATCGCCGTCCTCGGTGTTGCGCCAGAACTGCCAATAGTCATAGACGCTGAGCATGTCCTGGTTCAGCCACACCGCCCCCGACACGCTCTTGCCCATCTTGGCGCCCGAGGCCGTGGTGATCAGCGGCGTTGACAGTCCGAACAGCTGAACACTTTCCATGCGGCGGCCCAGGTCAATACCGGATACGACATTTCCCCACTGATCGCTGCCGCAGGATTGCAGACGGCAGCCATAGCGTTTGTAAAGTTCGACAAAGTCATAGGCCTGGCAGACCATGTAATTGAATTCCAGGAAGGAAAGCGGCTGTTCGCGCTCCAGACGAATCTTGACGCTTTCCATGGTCAGCATGCGGTTGACCGAAAAATGCCGCCCCACATCCCGCAGGAAAGGGATGTAATCCAGCTGGTCCAGCCAGTCGGCATTGTCCACCATGATGGCGTCCGACGGTCCATCGCCGAACGTCAGCAGATGGCTGACGCCTGCCAGCATGCTCTTCTTGTTTTCGCCGATCTGTTCCGGGCTCAGGATCTTGCGGACCTCGTCCTTGCCGGAGGGATCGCCCAGCTTGGTGGTGCCGCCGCCCATCAGGAGGATGGGGCGGTGTCCCGCCTGCTGCAGCCGGCGCAGGGTCATCAGCTGGACCAGGTTACCGATATGCATACTCTTGGCGGTGGCGTCGAAGCCGATATAGGCGGTGACGCGTTCCGTCTTGAATAGCGCGTCCAGCTCCGCCGGGGCTGAGCAGTCGTAATAGGCGCCCCGCGCCACGAATGTGCGAAGGAATTCGGACTGGAATTGGGGCGCGGGAGGCATGTTTGTTCAGTCCTCGTGCTTTGACAGTCGTTGGCGGCAGCGTAGTACGACCAGCATGAGGATGCTAAGAATCATCCTCACCCGTCCATACGCTGTCGCTATGGACTGTCGAAGGGTTCGGGGCGGGAATAGCATAAATGCCGGAAATCCAAAAAGTTATCGGCCTGATGAGCGGCACCTCGCTGGATGGGGTGGATGCCGCCCTGCTGGAAACCGATGGCGCCGATATCGCCATTCCCGGCCCCGCCCTGACCATCCCCTACAGCAAAGAAACCCGCGCGCTGCTGCGGGCAGCGCTGGACGATGCGCGCAAGGTGGCCGAGGGCGCACCGGTGCCGCAATCCGTCCGCGAGGCCGAGCGCCATCTGACCGAGGCGCATGCCGAGGCGGTCAAGGCGCTGCTGGCAAAGGCGGGGCTGGCGGCGCAACAGGTTGCGCTGATCGGCTTTCACGGCCAGACCATCCTGCATCGCCCGGCGCAACGCTGGACCTGGCAGATTGGCGATGGCGCGCTCCTGGCGCGGCTGACCGGGATAGACGTGGTCAATGATTTCCGCAGCGCCGATGTCAAGGCGGGCGGGCAGGGCGCCCCGCTGATGCCGTTCTATCATGCCGTGCTGGCTCGCAAATCAGCGTTGACGCATCCCCGGTCCGGCTCCCCCTTCGGTGCGAAGCACCTGGAAGGGGGAGATGCTGTAGCTGGCCCTCGGGCCAGCGAGGGCAGAGGGGGTTTGGTTATCGTCAACGTCGGCGGTGTCGCCAATGTCACTTATGTATCCGGCGATACCGTGTTGGCCTTCGACACCGGTCCCGGCAACGCCCCGATTGACGACTGGATGCAGACGCACAGCGGCAAGCCGGTGGATGAAGACGGCGCTTTCGCGGCGACCGGAAAGGTGGATGATGCGGCGCTGGACAAGATGCTGGCCAACGATTATTTCGACCGCGTTCCACCCAAATCCCTCGATCGCATGGATTTCGGGATGGAGGCGGTGAAGAACTTGTCACCCGCCGATGGCGCGGCCACGCTGACCGCCTTCACCGCCGCGTCCATTGCCCGGGCGCGCGAGCATTTTCCCGAACCGGCCACCACCTGGATCATCTGCGGCGGTGGCCGGCACAACAAAACGCTGATGGCCATGCTGAAGGCTCGGGTCAATGCCCCGGTGATCGCGGCGGAAGAGGCGGGCTGGAACGGCGATGCCATGGAAGCGGAGGGCTTCGCCTATCTCGCCATGCGCGCGAAAAAAGGCCTGCCGCTGTCTCTTCCCACCACTACCGGCGTCCAGCAGCCCATGACGGGCGGGAAATTGCACAGGAAAGGCATCTCATGAGCAAAAGGATCGATCCCGCAAGCATAACGCCCGTCATTGGCACGCTTTACCCGTCACCGTTCGACAGGCGATGCCGAAGCCGCGAACGAAAAAAGCTCGGCGATGCGGCGGGGCTGACGCAGTTTGGCGTCAATTTGCTGCGTTTGCCGCCGGGCGCCTGGTCGAGCCAGCGTCATTGGCACACCGGATGCGATGAATTCATCTTTGTTGTTTCCGGCGAGGTGACGCTGGTCACCGATGGTGGAAAGGAAGTCCTGCATGCGGGCGACTCTGCAGGGTTCAGGGCCAATGATCCCGATGGCCACTGCCTGCAGAACCGCTCCGCCAATGACGCGGTGGTGCTGGAGGTCGGAACCCGGCTGGATACGGATTCCGCGATCTATTCCGACATTGATATGCTGGCCCCCGCGAGTGGAAAACCGGCCATTTATGTCCGCCGTGACGGAACGCCGTACCAGGATATCAAACGGCGCGGCCCGGAATCGGATTAAGGGGCCCTTGCGAAAACTTATCGCCCTTCGCGCGGCTTGCTCATCATGTTGGAGACATATTCCTTGACCGTCTCCACCACATCGGCTTCGCGCTTGTCGAAGAAATGATTGGCGCCTTCGATTTTGTGATAGGTGATCTTGATGCCCTTCTGGGCGGTAAGCCGGTCCACCAGCTTCTGCACATCGGGTTCCGGCACCACATTGTCCCTGGTGCCATGCACGATCAGGCCGGAGGCGGGGCAGGGCGCCAGGAAGGCGAAATCATACATGCTGGCGGGTGGGGCGATGGAAACAAAGCCGGTGATCTCGGGCCGGCGCATCAGAAGCTGCATGCCGATCCAGGCGCCGAACGAAATGCCGCACACCCAGACATTCGACGGATTGGGATAAAGCGTGTTCATCCAGTCCAGCACGGCGGCGGCGTCCGACAATTCGCCCGAACCATTGTCGAAGCTGCCCTGGCTGCGGCCCACGCCGCGGAAATTGAATCGCACCGTGGTGCAGCCCAGCCCGTGGAACATGTGGAACAGGTCATAGACCAGGGGGTTGTTCATGGTCCCGCCGAACTGGGGATGGGGATGCAGCACCAACGCCATCGGCGCGCCGGGATTTTTCTGGCGCTGGTAGCGGGCCTCGATGCGGCCAGCCGAGCCGGGAAGGATGATGTCGGGCATAGGGCTCCTATGGGCTCACGGGCGAGCGGGTGCGCGGATTTGGCATAGCGGATAAGTCGGATTTCGGCCTCGAAAAGCTCACATAAATCCTTTTACTATCAGTTAGTTAATTGTTATTCGGTGGGATGGCGGCTAATACTTGACCGCATTAGTAGGTAATTCTATATCCTTTCTGGAGGAATCTACGGCGATTTTTCCAGGCAGGCCGCGCTTCTTACACCAACGGGTTCGGCCACCCCAAGAAAAATCGCCTCTTTAGAGGGAGTTTGGCCATGCGGCTGAGTACCAAAGGGCGTTACGCGGTGATGGCGATGGCCGACCTGGCCGGGCACGCCCCCGAATCCCACACCGAAGCCAAGCCCGTCGCCCTGGCCGAGATCGCCGAGCGCCAGGATATTTCCCTGTCCTATCTGGAACAGCTTTTCGCCAAGCTCCGGCGCGGCGGGCTGGTCACCAGTGTGCGCGGCCCGGGCGGCGGCTATCGCCTGTCACGGCCCAGCGCGGAACTTCGCATCGCCGATATCATCGTGGCGGTGGATGAGCCCATCGCCGCCACCCGCTGCAAGACCGGCAGCGCCAAGGGTTGCACCAAGACGGGGGCGCGCTGCGTCACCCATGATTTGTGGGAGGAATTGGGCCAGCAGATTCATGTTTTCCTGTCCTCGGTGTCGCTGGCCGATGTGGTGGAAAAACGGGTGCTGGGCCGCGCCAAGCCCTGCAACGACATGGCCGAGAAGTTCGTAGCGGCTTAGACATGCATTTTTGCGACCATAACGCGACTTCGCCATTGCGGCCGTCCTGCCGGGACGCGGTGCTGCACGCTCTGACCATCGGCGGCAACCCGTCTTCGGTGCATGCCGCGGGCCGGGCGGCGCATGCGATTGTGGAAGAAGCGCGCGAAGCGGTGGCCAAACTGGTTAGCGCCAATGCGGACGAGGTGATCTTTACCAGCGGCGCCACTGAATCCAATTCTTTGGCCTTGTGGGGCGCAGTCGAAGGCGCGATGACCGAAGGCGACAAGCCTGTTCGCATCACGCGGCTGTTTGTTTCCGCCATAGAACATTCTTCGGTGCTGAAAACCGCCCAGCGCGTCGCCGAGCGCAGCGCGGGCCTCAGGCTTGAGATCCTTCCCGTCACCAAAGACGGTGTGCTGGACACCGAGGCCCTGCGCGTGGCGTTGCGCGAAGGCAAGGGCCGCGCCCTGGTGGTGGTAATGGCCGCCAACAATGAAACCGGCGTGGTGCAGCCGATTGCGGAGATTTCGCGGCTGGCGCGGGAAGCGCATGCGCTCCTGCTGGTGGATGCGGTGACCGCGGCCGGCAAGATCGATCTGGATTTTGCGCTGTGCGATTACATGACCCTGTCAGCACACAAGCTGGGCGGGCCGCAAGGCTCCGGCGCGCTGGTGGTGCGCCAGAGTCAGGATCAGCGCGCGCCCTTCGCGCCGCAGCTGGCGGGCGGCGGGCAGCAGAAAGGCCTGCGCGCCGGCACCGAGAATCTTTCCGGCATTGCCGGCTTCGGCGCGGCGGCGAAAGCGGTCATGGATGATGGCGAGGAACGCGCCCGCATCGCGGCGCTGCGCGATGGCTTTGAGAAAAATCTCAAAACCGCGATCTCCGGCGTGACCATTTTCGGCGAGAATGCCCCGCGGCTGTGCAGCACTTCCAATGTCGCGCTGCCGGGCCTGTCGGGCGAAAATATCGTGATCGCGCTCGATCTCGATGGTGTGCTGGTCTCGTCCGGCTCGTCCTGCTCCTCGGGCAAGATCACCCCGTCGCATGTGCTGTCAGCGATGGGCGTGGGCGAGGCGCTGGCCGGGGCATCCCTGCGCGTCAGTTTCGGCTGGAATTCCACCAAGGAAGACGCCGATGCCGTGGTGGCGTCGCTGGTGCGGCTCAATCGACGCGCCCTTCAGCGGGCAGCGGAGTAGCGCCATGTCCTCCGCAGCGACGGAAATCAACAAAGAGACCAAAGACACAGTCGCCGCCCTGGGCGAGAAATACAAATACGGCTTCATCACCGATATCGAGATGGAGCGCGCGCCAAAGGGGTTGTCGGAAGACACGGTGCGCTATATCTCCGCCCGCAAGGGCGAGCCAGCCTGGATGCTGGATTGGCGTCTTGGCGCCTTCAAGCGCTGGGGCGAAATGCGCGAGCCCAACTGGGCGCGGGTGCATTATCCCAAGATCGACTACCAGAACGCCTATTATTACGCGGCGCCCAAGAACACGCCGCTGAAACAATCCCTGGACGAAGTCGATCCCAAACTGCTGGAGACCTACAAGAAGCTGGGCATTCCGCTCAACGAGCAGATGGCCCTGGCCGGCGTCGCGGTGGACGCGGTGTTCGATTCCGTTTCGGTTGCCACCACCTTCAAGGAAAAGCTCAATGAGGTGGGGGTGATTTTCTGCCCCATCTCTGAAGCGATCCGCGATTATCCCGAGATGGTGAGGAAGTATCTGGGCACCGTGGTGCCGGTGACCGACAATTTCTTCGCCACTTTGAATTCGGCGGTCTTTTCTGATGGCACTTTTGTCTATGTGCCCAAGGGCGTGCGCTGCCCGATGGAGCTTTCCACCTATTTTCGCATCAATGCCAGCGAGACCGGCCAGTTCGAGCGCACCCTGATCGTGGCCGATGAAGGCTCCTACGTCTCCTATCTGGAAGGCTGCACCGCGCCCAAGCGGGACGAGAACCAGCTCCATGCCGCGGTGGTCGAGCTGGTGGCGTTGGAAGGGGCCGAGATCAAATATTCCACGGTGCAGAACTGGTATCCCGGCGATGAGAATGGCCTGGGCGGCATTTATAACTTCGTTACCAAGCGCGGCGATTGCCGGGGCGACCGTTCCAAGATTTCCTGGACCCAGGTGGAAACCGGCTCGGCTATCACCTGGAAATATCCCAGCTGCATCCTGCGCGGCGATGACAGCGTGGGCGAATTTTATTCCATCGCCATCGCCAACCATTTCCAGCAGGCCGACACCGGCACCAAGATGATCCATCTGGGCAAGAACACCCGCTCGCGCATCATCTCCAAGGGCATCAGCGCCGGCAAGGCGCAGAACACCTATCGCGGGCTGGTTTCGGTCTATGGCAAGGCCGAGAATGCGCGCAACTTCACCCAATGCGATTCCCTGCTGATCGGCGGGAATAGCGGCGCCCATACCGTGCCCTATATCGAAAGCCGCAATCCCACCGCCCGCATCGAACACGAAGCCACCACCTCCAAGATCGCCGATGACCAGCTTTTCTATTGCCTGGCGCGGGGCCTCGGCCAGGAAGAGGCGGTGGCGCTGATCGTCAACGGCTTCTGCAAGGAAGTGCTGCAGCAATTGCCGATGGAATTCGCGGTCGAGGCGCAGAAGCTGGTGGGCATTTCCCTGGAAGGGAGCGTGGGATGATTCTGGATTGGCTTAAACCAAAGAAAATTCAAACAGAAGATACAACGACTTTCGATGCCGACGGCGAGTTGCTACGTACATATGACGACGTTACTCTTCTACAAGAAGTGCCGACTGATTCAATTCCAGAAGAGCTGCGGTTTTTTCGCGGGACAATTCCTGCCGGTACTATCGGAACGATCATCATCATAGACATCAACTCAAGTGAGGCGCTGGTCCATCTGGAATTCAATATCGATCATCAATTGGCATTTGCTCATGCGACCGGAAATCATGTTCGCCTTCATCGGCGCAGAGAAGAGAAATTGAAACATGCTTGAGATCAAGAATTTGCATGTGGCCGTAGGCGGCAAGGAAATCCTCAAGGGATTGAACCTGTCCATCGCCGCCGGCCAGGTGCATGCCATCATGGGCCCCAACGGCTCAGGCAAATCCACTTTGTCTTATGTGCTGGCGGGCCGCGCCGGCTATGACATCACTGAAGGAAGTATCACCTATAACGGCGAGGATTTGGGGGCGCTTCCGCCGGAAGTCCGCGCGTCCAAGGGCGTTTTCCTGGCCATGCAGTATCCGGTGGAGATTCCGGGCGTCACCACCATGATGTTCCTGAAAAGCGCCCTCAACGCCCAGCGCCGGGCCCGCGGCGAATCCGAGCTGGACGCCATCGGCGTGCTCAAGAATGTGCGCAAGAAGGCGGCGGCGCTGAACATCTCCGAAGACATGCTCAAGCGCGCCCTGAATGTGGGTTTTTCCGGCGGCGAAAAGAAGCGGCTGGAGATCCTGCAGATGTCGCTGTTCGAACCCAAGCTCGCCATTCTGGATGAAACCGATTCCGGCCTTGACATCGACGCTCTCAAGCTGGTGGCCGAAGGGGTCAATGCCTTGCGCGCGCCGGAACGCGCCATGCTGGTGATCACCCATTACCAGCGCCTCTTGGATTACATCGTGCCCGACCGCATTCATGTGTTGGCGGGTGGCCGGATCGTGGCCGAAGGCGGCAAGGAATTGGCGCTGGAACTGGAAGCCAAGGGTTACGACCAGATCGTGAAGGACGCGGCATGAGCGCTGTTCTCACCTTGCCGACGGTTCTCCCATCCCGGCGGGTGGAGGAATGGAAATATTCCGACCTCTCCCAGGCGCTTGGCGAAGCGGGCTTTGGCGCGGATCAGGCGAAAGCCGTTCTTGGGCCATTGCCCGACGGCGTGGAAATGTTCGCGCTGGATGGACCCAACCGTCCCCAATGGGTCAAGGCGCATTACGGCAAGCTGAAACAGAATGTGGTCAGCGCCGTGTCGCTGGCATTGGCGCGGGGCGGCATCGCCCTTCGCATGCCGAAGAACAAGAGCATTGCCGAGCCCTTGACGTTGACCTTCACCGGCAAGGGCCATGTCCGTGCTCTTCTGGTGCTGGAAGAGGGCGCTTCTCTCACCCTGGTGCAACGCAGCGAAGACGCCGAGACGCGCAATGCGGGTGTCGAGATTGTGCTGGGTGCCCATGCCCATCTACATCATGTCCGCCTGGCGCCGTTCGCCGCCGGCGCGGTGCAGGTGGAAGAAGTGGCGATAACCCTGGCGCAGGGCGCGCGCTATCACGCCCATTATGCCAGCTTCGGCGCCAAACTTTCCCGCCTGGAACTGGACATTGCCCTGGAAGGCGAGGGCGCCGAGGCGCATTTGTTCGGCGTCTCTGTGCTGGGCGATGAGGCGCATGCCGACATCACTACCCGCGTCACCCATGCCGTCGGCAACACAAAATCCACCCAGCTCTTCAAGAAGGTTGCGGCCGGAAAAAGCCGCGCCATCTATCAGGGCAAGGTGACCGTGGCCAAGGGCGCTAATGGCGCCGACAGCCGCCAGACCGCCAAGGCGCTGCTGCTAGGCGCGCGCGCCGAAGCCGATCTCAAGCCCGAACTCGAAATTTTCGCCGACGACGTCAAATGCGCCCATGGCGCGGCGGTGGGCGACCTGGACGCGGATTCGCTGTTCTACCTGCGCGCCCGGGGCCTTGCCGAAGCGGAAGCCCGCGCCTTGCTGCTGCACGCTTTCTTGGAAGACGCCTTTGCCGGCATCGCGCGCGACGATCTGCGCGAAAAGGTACGCGATGCTGTCAATGCCGCCCTGGACGGAATTTCCACATGACCGCCCAGGTCAAGATTAACCGGGCTTTTGACGCCGCTGCCGCGCGGGGCGATTTTCCCATCCTGACCCGCCCAGTGCATGGCAAGCCGCTGGTCTATCTGGACAGCGGCGCCTCGGCGCAAAAACCGCGCGTGGTGCTGGATGCGATGACGGAATTCGCCAAGACCGATTACGCCAATGTCCATCGCGGCGTGCATTATCTGTCCGGCGCGGCCACCGACGCCTACGAATCCGCGCGCCGTACTATCCAGAAATTCGTCGGCGCCGCGCATGAGGACGAAATCGTCTTCACCAAGGGCGGCACCGAGGCGATCAATCTTGTCTCCTACAGCTATCTCTCGCCTCGCATCCAGCCGGGCGATGAGATCGTGCTGTCGGTGATGGAGCATCATTCCAACATCGTGCCCTGGCACTTCCTGCGCGAACGCCAGGGGGCGGTGCTGCGCTGGGTGGATGTGCGTGACGATGGCAGCCTCGACATCGAGGCGCTGGACGCCGCCATCGGACCGAAAACCAGGCTCGTCGCCATCACCCACATGTCTAACGTGCTGGGGACGGTGACGCCGCTGCAGGAGATCGTCGCCCGCGCCCATGCCAAGGGGGTACCGGTGCTGGCCGATGGCTGCCAGGGCGCCGTGCATGAAATTCTCGACGTTCAGGCTCTGGACGTGGATTTCTACGCCCTGACCGGCCACAAGCTTTACGGCCCTACCGGCATCGGCACGCTTTATGCCAAGCGCCAGCATCTCAAAATCATGCGCCCCTTCAATGGCGGCGGCGAGATGATCCGCGAAGTCACACGCGACCTAGTCACCTATGCCGATCCGCCGGCCCGGTTCGAGGCCGGCACCCCGCCGATCATCGAGGCGGTGGGCCTGGCGGCGGCGGTGGATTATCTCTCCGGCTTCGACCGCACCGCGGTCAAGGCGCATGAACATGACCTTTACACCTATGCCCGCGCCCGGGTGGGGGAATTCAACTGGATAAGGGTGATCGGCGACGCGCCGGGCAAGGGCGCCATCCTTTCTTTTGAGGCCGAGGGGATGCATGCCCACGACCTCGCCACCATATTGGACAGGGAAGGCGTGGCGGTGCGGGCCGGGCACCATTGCGCCCAACCGCTGATGGAGCGCTTCGGCGTCGCTTCCACCAGCCGTGCCTCGTTTGCGCTGTACAACACACGCGCCGATGTGGATGCCCTGATCGCGGGCCTCCTCAAGGCGCGGGAGATTTTGAGTTAGTCATGGATCATTCGTTGCGCGAGCTGTACCAAGAAGTGATCCTGGATCATTCCCGGCATCCCCGTCATTTCGGGGTGCTGGAAAACGCCACCCACAAGGCCGAGGGTTTCAATCCCCTGTGCGGCGACAAGGTCAATGTGACGCTGGTGCTGGGCGAAGATGGCCGCGTCATCGACATCAAGTTCACCGGCAAGGGTTGCGCCATCAGCCAGGCGTCCGCCTCTCTGATGACCGAAATGCTGGCTGGCCGCACCCTGGAAGATGCGCGCAAACTGATGGACGGCTTCGTCCATCTGGTGAAGGGCGAGGAGGCCTCAAACCTTTCGCCCGACGACCGCGAACATCTTGACGTCATGGCGGGCCTTTCCGAATTCCCCATGCGAGTGAAATGCGCCACCCTGGCCTGGCACACTTTTTCCAATGCTGTTGAAGCGGGGGCCGCGTCGTGAGCGAAGTCGCCAGCGAACAGGCCTCGAAAACCCAGGTGACGGCCTCGGCGCTGTCGCCGCAGGAACTGGACGATTTCACCAGCAAACTGGTGACCGCCCTCAAGACTGTCTACGATCCGGAGATCCCGGTGGACATTTACGAACTCGGTCTTATCTATAAGGTCGATGTTGCGGACAACAAGGATGTCGCGGTGGATATGACACTGACCGCCCCAAACTGCCCGGTGGCCGGGGAAATGCCCGGCATGGTCAAATCGGCGCTGGAAAAGATCGACGGCGTCGGCGCCATCAAGGTCAACATGACCTTCGATCCGCCCTGGACGCCGGACCGGATGAGCGAAGAAGCCAAACTCGAACTGAACATGTATTGATCATGGAAACCCAGGAACCACGCCGCGCCCGAGTGCCGAGAGAACGCCCCAAGCCGGTCCGCCTGACATCGGCGGCGGCCGAACGCCTGCGCCAGATCATGACGGACGCGGACGGCAAATATCTGGGCGTGCGCGTCGGCGTCACCAATGGCGGCTGCGCCGGCATGAGCTACACCATGAACTATGCCGAGGAAACAAATCCGCTGGACGAAGTGATGGAAGACCAGGGGGTGAAGATATTCATCGAACCCAAGGCGATCCTGTTCCTGATCGGCACCGAGCTGGATTTCGAGACCAGCAAGCTGGGCGCCCGCTTCACCTTCAAGAATCCCAACCAGACCTCGGCCTGCGGCTGCGGCGAGAGTGTCGCCATCACGCCGGCCCCGTCCGCCTGATGGCGGCGAAGGCCGATCCCCACCGTTTTGATGATCTCTTTGCGGCTTTTGGGCCAGTGACGTTGCGACGGCTGTTCAGCGGCGAGGGCATCTATGCGGATGGGCTGATTATCGGGCTGGTGATCGCCGACCGCATTTTCATGAAAACCGATGAGGCCAGCCGCAAGGCCTTTTGCGCGGAAGGCTGCGAGCCTTTTTATTTCCGCAAGGACGGCAAGCGCATTGCCAGTTCCTATTTTGCCATTCCGGAACGGCTTTATGACGAACCGGAGGAACTCGCGGTCTGGGCCCACAAGGCGCAGGCGGTGGCGCGCGCCAAGCCGAAGAAGAAAAAGCGTGAATAGTTACCAGAGCCGTACGCGCTGATCAGGCGCCAGATAATATTTGTCGCCCGCTTTGATCTCAGGGAACGCCGCATACCAGCCGTCGGAATTGCGCACCACGCCATTGACGCGGAACATGGGTGGACTGTGCGGATCGGCCAGCACGATCCGCCGCGTTCGGCTGTCGCGCCAGACTTCCCGCCAGCTCTGGGCATAGGCGATAAAAAAACGCTGGTCGCCGGTAAACCCGTCCAGCACGGGCGCGAGTTTTCCATTCAACGACAAATGATAGGCCTTGAGCGCGATCTCCAGGCCGGCCAGGTCGGCGATATTCTCGCCCAGAGTCAGTTGCCCGTTGAGATGCAGTCCCGGCAGGGGTTCATACGCGGCATATTGTTTTGCCAGTGCGGCGGTGCGGGCGTCGAAATTCTTGCGGTCCGCCACAGTCCACCAGTTGCGGAAGACGCCGTCGCCGTCGAATTTCGAGCCCTGGTCGTCGAAGCCATGGCTGATCTCGTGGCCAATGGTGGCGCCGATCTCGCCATAATTCACCGCATCGTCGGCCTTGGCATCGAAATAGGGCGGCTGCAAAATGCCCGCGGGGAAGACAATCTCATTCATGGTGGGATCGTAATAGGCATTGTTGGTAGGCGGGCTCATGCCCCATTCGCTGCGGTCCACCGGCAGGTCAATGCGCACCGTTTCGCGGTTGGCCTCGAAAGCGTTGACGTGTTTGATCGCGGTCAAAGGATCGCCCCTGGGAATGTCCAGCGCCGAATAGTCCCGGAAACGGTCGGGATAGCCGATCTTGCGTGTGATTTTTGTGAGCTTGACCAAGGCCTTGGCCCGCGTTTCGGGGGTCATCCAGGAAAGCGTTTTGATGTCCTGGGCATAGGCCTTGAGAAGATTCTGCACCAGCAGATCGGCCTTGGCCTTGGCTTCGGGCGGGAAGTAGCGCGCGACATAAAGCTTGCCCAGCGCCTCACCCATCTGGCGATCGAGCATCTGCACGCCGCGCTCGGCGCGGTCCAGCTGTTTGGTGTTGCCCGCCAGCACGGTACCGAAGAAGGCGAAATCGGCGGTGTCCACGGCAGAGGGAAGCTCGGCGGCGAAAGCGTGCAGATAGCGCGTCACCAGATAGTCGCGCCACACCGAGACCGGCGTCGCGGCGAAGATCTTCGCCAGCCTGGGAAAGGCGGTGACTTCGCCCACGATCAGGGTGCGGGGGCCGCGCGGAGAGCCGGCGGAAATGCCGGCGCCGGTGAAATAGTCCGTCCACGGATAATCTGGCGCGGCTTTGGCGAGCCCGGCCAGGGTGGTGGGATTGTAGATCTTGTCCTGGTCGCGCCGGTCGGCGGCGGCCCAGGAGGCTTCGGCCATCTTGGCTTCCAGGTCATAGATCGCGGCGGCACGGGATTTTGCGTTTTGCAAACCGGCCAGCGTCAGGGCTTTTTCCAGCCAGACTTTATAGGCGGCGCGGGCGGCGGCCAGCGCCTTGTCGTCCTTGAGGTAATAATCGCGGTCGGGCATGCCCAGGCCCGACTGGCCCAGATGCACGGCATATTGGGCGGGATGCTTTTCGTCGGGAAAGATGCCCATGCCGAAGGGGCCATCCAGCTCAAGCGCCGGATCGCCCATCAGCCGCGCGATATCCGCCGGGGTTTGGGCGGCGGCAATGCGGGCAAGGTCGGCCGCCGCCGGCCTCATGCCTGCCGCGTTTATGGCGCGCACATCCATATAGCCGGCATAAAGGTCGCGCAGCTTGCGTTCCTCCCCGGAGGCGTTGGCCTTTTTCAGCAGGCCTTCGGCAATGCCTTTCAGCCGCTCGTCATTCTGCTTGTTGAGCTCCAGATTGATCCCGGCATAGGAGCGCTCGGCCGGTATCACCGCCGTGTGAACCCAGGCGCCGTTGCCATAAAGGAAAAAGTCGCCGCCAGGTTTCACGCTTTTGTCCATGTAACCGAGCGTGACGTCGGTCGGCGCGGCCACAGCAACGCCGGAAGCAATCAGAAATGCAGACAGAAGAATTTTTCGCATCGCCCTTCGCTTGTGCTCAGGGCGTTGGCTTAGATTTTCTTGGCGCAAGCCTAGAAAAGCTTGCCCCTCTTCGAGCGAAGCGAGGGAGGCGTCGTTTTCGCAGGTCCCCTGGACCTGCTCATGCGCTTTGCGCATCACTCCTCACTTTCCCGTGAAGCGGGGCGGGCGCTTTTCATGGAAGGCGGCAAGGCCTTCCTGGAAATCCGCGCTCTTGCCTGCCTCGTTCTGCGCCGCCTGTTCCAGCGCCAGTTGCGTTTGGTAACTATTGCCGGGACTCTCCCAGAACAGCCTGCGGGTGAGGGCGAGGGCGGCGGGTCCTGCGGCCAGCTTTGCGGCCAGCGCCAGCGCCGCGGACCTCAATCCGTGGTCGTCCGCCACATAATTGATCAGGCCCCATTCCAGGGCCTTTTCGGCGGGCAGTTTCTCGGACAGCAGCGCCAGTTCCCGCCCCCGCGCCAGCCCTATCAGGCGCGGCAGCAGCCAGGACGAGCCGCCATCCGGCACCAGGCCAAGCCGGGAGAAACCCTGCTGAAAGAACGCCGAGCGAGCGGCGATGGTGAGATCGCCGCTCAGCGCGAAGCTCATGCCGATGCCCACCGCTGGACCATTCACCGCCGTCACCACCGGCATGCGCAATTGGGTGAGGCGGCGCAGGAAGGGATGATAGACATGCTCCAGCATGTCGCCGGCGCTGACGCCGGGCTCGATCTCGGAGAGATTGGCCCCGGCGCAAAAGCCCTTGCCTTCCCCAGTCAGGACCAGGGCGCCGAATTTCGCTTCGCTTTCGATGACATCCAGCGCCGCCAGCGCGCCCTTGATCATGCGGGTGGAAACCGCGTTCAACACGTCTGGGTGGTTGAAGGCCATGACCGCGACATGGCCCTCGGCCGCCAGCGTGATTCGATCGAATTCCTGCCCCATCCGGGGAGCATAACCTCGGGTATCGCCCCGGCGAAAGGGTAGGGCGGAACAATCGGTTGGTCCCCGCGTTCAGGCTCAACGCATCGGAGGGCCGCAAATGTCAGCGTTCAGTCTTTATGTATTGGGCTTTTTTGTCCTGCTCGGCGGCCTCGGCTATGGCGCCTACCTGCTGCATGTTCCCCACACCTGGATCGTCGTTGGCGCCCTGATCGCCATTGGTCTCGGTGTCATGTCGGCGGTATCGCACACCAAGCGCCGTGATCCGCCAGCGGATGCTCCAGGCATCTAGTTCTCCTGCGGGAACTTATTCCGTTACCGGACGTTCATATTTGGTCAGGTGGGACGCGAACGCAGATTTTGCTTCCGCGCATCTGTCCAGGAGAGCTTCCATGAAATTGCACACGCTGTTGGCGGCTGCAACCACAGTCGCCGCGCTCGGTATTTCGGCTGCGTCGGCGCAGCCTTATGGTCCGCCCCAGGGCCGCGACCAGAACGGCTATTACAGCCAGCGCGACCCCAACAACTATTACAGTCAGACGGATCAGAGCGGTTATTATGATCGCAACGGCCATTACCAGCGCATGCGCGGTCAGTATGATCCGCGCGAAGGCCGCGATAATGCCGGGCCGGGTCCCGGCGCGAATGCGGGGGCTTATTATCAGCAAGGCGCTTATGAGCAGAACTGTCATCGCGGCAATACCGCGGCCGGCACCATCTTCGGCGCCTTGGCCGGCGGCCTGATCGGCAGCGCGGTCAGCCACGGCAATGGCGGCGCGGTTGTCGGCGGCGCGGTCCTTGGCGGGTTGCTCGGAAACACCGTGTCAAAGGATATCGATTGCGACGACCAGCCTTATGCCTTCCGGGTCTATTCCGACGGGCTCAATGGCGATGTTGGCCGCCGCTATGACTGGAATCACGGCCAGTCGCGCGGTTATTTCACGCCAACCCGCGCCTGGCGCCGGGGCGGCCAGGATTGCCGTGACTTTACCGAAACCACCTACCGCGACGGCCGTGAATTGACCCATGCCGGAACGGCCTGCCGCGCCCAGGACGGCAACTGGCGCTTCGATTGAGATTGCCGCAACTGGACTGAACGTTGTTTTCACCCACCAACCAAAGGAATTTATCATGCGCAGCAAACTGGCAATCCCCTTCATTCTTCTCGTCGTTCTGGGCGGAGCCTCGACCTTTCTGACGGCCTGCAACACCGTTGCCGGTGCCGGCAAGGACGTATCCAAGGCCGGTTCGGAAGTTTCCGAAGAAGCCAACGAACACAAATAACCATCGCCTTAAATGCCATCGCAATGTGAAAAATCCGGCTACTGCCTCTTGCGCGCGCGCAGGGGGCGGCCGGATTTTTCAATGTGAAGGGCCATAGAGACGCCGCATGACGAACAGACCGTTCCTCGCACTCTGTTTTGGCCTCGTTGCCCTGACTGGCTGCGCCTCGGTGCCCCATGTCGCGCCGGTGGCTCCGCCGCCCGGCGCCGTTGCGCCGCAGTTCGTCGGAGCGCGCGGCCCCCTCACCGCGGCGCAGAGCAAGGCCGTCCTGCAACGCATTAATACGGACCCCGCCGAGGATACCGGTCCGCTCCAGCGCCATCTGGCGATCGAGCAGGCGGTGGCTCCGACCCCCCTGCTGGCAAGCAACCGCACCAAAATCCTGCGCGACGGACCGGAAACGTTTCGCGCCATGTTCGCCGCCATCCAGGGCGCCAAACAAAGCATCAACCTGGAATATTTCATATTCGAAGATGTTGATTCCGATGGCGTTAGCCTTGGCGATTTGCTGGTCGCAAAGCAGCAAGCGGGCGTGGCCGTCAATGTCATCTATGACAGCTACGGTTCCAGCAGCACGCCAGCCGCCTTTTTCGACCGCCTGAAACAGGCCGGGGTGAATCTTGTGTCGTTCAATCCGGTCAATCCGCTGGAGTCCAAGGTCAGCTATTCGCTCAATGATCGCGATCACCGCAAGATTTTGGTTGCTGATGGGAAAATTGCCATTGTCGGGGGCGTCAATCTCAGCACGGCCTATCAGAGCAATCCTTTCGGCAAGTCGGGCGCCCCCAAAGGGGCGGCCTCGGAACACTGGCGCGACACCGACCTTGAGATCGAAGGCCCGGCGGTCGGCGAGCTGCAGGCGCTGTTTCTCGACCATTGGAGCAAGCAGAAAGGACCGCCGCTCGACGAGACCGGAATGCTTCCCGCGATCCCCGCCGCAGGGACGGCCGTCACGCGCGTGCTGGGGAGCACACCCGATGACGCGGTGCCGCAATATTACGTCTCGCTGCTGTCGGCGATAAGAAATGCCGAAAAGAGCATACTGGTCAGCGCCGCCTATTTCGTGCCGACCGACCAGGAGATGGAAGACCTGACCGGCGCGGCACAGCGCGGTGTCGATGTCCGGCTGCTGGTGCCCGACAAGAGCGATTCCGATCTGTCGATAGAAGTCGGGCATTCCCATTACACCGCCCTGCTGGAGGCCGGCGTGAAAATCTACGAAACCCACGACCTGGTTCTGCATTCCAAGACAGTGGTAATAGACGGAGTGTGGTCGGTGATTGGTTCATCGAATTTCGATCACCGCAGCGTCATCTTCAATGACGAGGTGGATGTGGTTGTGTTGGGCAGCGAGACGACCGATCAGCTCGAAGCGATGTTTCAGGACGATCAAAATGCCGCCAGGCCGATAGACATCAGGACCTGGAAGGCGCGCTCCTTGCCGGAGAGACTGAAAGAGGTTTTTGCGACCGTCTGGGAGTCCTGGCTGTGAAACTCTTCTTGCCCCTGGCAGGCGCGCTCTTCCTTCTGACGGCGGGCGCGCAGGCCGCGCTGCCCCAGCCGCCATGCGCCGGCGGCGCGCCGCTTGCCTATCCCGCGCCAGGCGCCGCGCCGGCAATATCCATCTGGCATGACAGCGACCTGACAGAGGCCCACTGGCAGCCGCCAGCCTGCACCGGCTGGACGGGGCGTTCAAAGCTCGTCGTCGAGCTGGCGGGCAGTTTTCGCTTCGGCGGCAGCATGGCCGATCTGGTGGCGCGCGTCGGGTCGATTTCCACGCTCGCCAAAGTGCAATACTGGTCGACCACGGACAAGAAATGGCGTCCCCTTGCCAATGGCGCTGCGGCGCTGACAAGCCCGGATGCGAAAAGCCGCCGCGGCGATTTTTCCGCTTCGGAAATGACAAAGGGCGCTGATCGCTATTACTGGGAAGACGATTCACGAACCGGCGCGGCGGTCTATCGCCTGCGCGTTTACGAGAACACGCCGGAACGCGCAATCCTTGCCAGCGAGAATGTCACTCCTGTCCGCCAATTTTTTGTGACCTTGTTCCAGACCGGCGCAATACAGTCGGTGATGTTCATCCAGCGCCTGTCGCCCGGCGTCTTCGGCATTTACTCCCTCAGCCGGACCGGCGAAGGCACCAGCGGGCTCGCCGCAGGCCATGACGCATCCTACGTCAATCGCGCGGCAGCCCTTTATCGCCAGGTTGCGGGGATCAAAACCGACCAGGAGCCGCCTGCCGCGCCGTGACCGGCGGTGCAGAAATGCGTTCAGGCCGCGCTGGATTCCATCGACACCATGCGGGGGTCGTCCTGGTTCAGCACCATGTTGCGGCCACTCTGCTTGGCGCCATAAAGGCAGGTATCGGCCCGGCGGATCACGGACTCGGCGGTGTCGCCGGGGGCGAACTGGGCGACGCCGATCGAAATGGTGATGGTGCCCAGGATGTCGCCCGTGGATTTCTTGACAAGCTTGCGGCCCTGCACCGCCAGCCTGATCTGGTTGGCGAGTCGGCTGGCGTCGGCGAGGCCGGTGCCGCGCAGCAACACGGCGAATTCCTCGCCGCCATAGCGCGCGGCGGTGTCGCGGCCCTTGACGTTGTCGGACAGGCAGCTTCCCACCAGGCGCAGAACCTGGTCGCCGGTCTGGTGGCCCCAGGTATCGTTGAATTTCTTGAAATGGTCGATGTCGCACATCAACAGCGACACGCTTTCCCCCTCACCCAGCGCCAGCAGGGCGGTTTCCATCGCGCTATCGAACGCCTTGCGGTTGGAAATGCCGGTCAGGGGATCGGTCAGGCTTTCCTTGCGCACATCGTCGAGCTTGCCGCGCAGATCGGTAACTTGCTCGGAGGATTTCTGCAATTCGGTTTCCAGCGCCTTGGTCTTGTATTCCATCGCCCTTGTGGCGGAAATCAGATCCTCGACCAGCTTGCGCACATCGGCGGGTGACTGGCCACCGCTGAGCTCGCCGGTGGCCGCGGAAAGCTGGTGGGTGTAAGCTTCGGTGTGGCGGCCCGCGGCTTCCAGCTTGACCAGCACCGTATCAATTGCCTGGGTCATCGAGGAGCCGAGCGAATCCATCGCGCGGGCGGCGCGCGCGCCGGACAGGCAGCGCAGGCGCAGGTCGGCGAGAATGTCGGAGGTGAAGGGCATCCTGGCGGCGACCATCGCGCCGATCACCTGGGTGACGCCGGGATTTTCGCCGGCTGCAAAGGCATAGAAAAGTTCGAAATTGTCCGGGGTGGGAATGACGGCGCATTCACCCATGAGGGCGATCGCGGTTTTGGCGAGCGCTTGTTCCCTGTCCTGTCGCACCACGATAAATCCCCACTAGCCGCATCACACAACGCGCGGCGCCAGGAATTCTCGCGCCTTGTTAGGTAAAAAAGCGTTAAGCCCGCGAAAATGGCTCGGGTTAAGAAGCCCTTATTTCGGTGGGCTGGCGGGGAGCAATCCCTTACGCCACCAGATCCAGCAGGGTCTTTGTGGTGTTTTCCGCCGCCTTGAAGGCCGCCAGACTGGCGCCAAAAGCAGTTCGCGCCTGCAATAGGGAAACGATCTGAGTGGCCATGTCCACGTTGGGCTGGGCTATCAGACCCTGGGAATTCGCCATCGGCGAATGGGGATCGTAGGCGACAAGGTAGGCGGGCAGGGCGGCGGCCAGGCTGGTGGATACACCTCCATCGGGTTGGGCCGTCTGCTCTACCGTGGTTGCCTGATAGACGTTTCCCGGCGTCTGGGGTACGGGTTGGTCGGGCGGCGTCGCGGGTACCGGGCCGTTCGTCTGCATGTTCGCCAGATTGGATGCGGCGGAGGATATCCAGGCGGATGCGGCCTGCATCCCCGCGGCGGCGATGGTCATGGCGCTGCTCATGACCCGCATCAAACGCTATCCGGATTGGCAGGTGGTGACGGTAACCGCGCGCATTTGAATTAAATTGCAGGCGTTATTCTCATCCATCCGGGTCAGGCCCGCGATCAGTCTTCTGCCCCGCCACAAAAACTTGGAAGGCGATGGCGTCCCAGGAATTGTGAATGCCGGCGAAGAGCAACAGCAGGGCCGCGCCGCCGATGCCAAACAAGGATTCGCGGGCGTGTGAGATGGCCGCGAGAGAGAACAGCATCAGGACGGCGTACGCCGCCACGGGCAGGGCGGCATGAAACAGCCAATCCTCGAAATCGGGCCGATACACCGTTTGCCTGTGCATGCGCCGCGCCACGATCACGGCATAGACTGTACCGCCCAATCCGATAAGCCCGCCGAGGCAGGCGGGAATCGTGGCCGCCGGCCAGGGCGCGCGCAAAAGCGCGGACAGGAGCAAAACAACACTGAAATGAACGATGGTCGGCGTGGCAAAAGCCGGGCCGGCCTCTGCCGCGCGCATCGGCGGATTCGCGGCAATCAGGGTCATGACGACAAACTGCAGCCCGATCAGAGCGCCTGCGGCCGAGCCGACAATGACGTAGAAGCTGTCCCATTCGGCAAGTTCAGGCATGACGCCGCTCATGGACCAAATCGCTCGAAACGATATGCCAGTTCCGGACCGCCATTTCCGTCATTGGCATTTCCTTCATAGGCGAGCTGCGCCACCAGCAGCGCAAACGGCTCGGCATAGCGGGCGATCCGCAGCGGCCCCGCGTCCACGGGATCGAAGCCTATGTCGCGGATAAGCCCGGCGGCAAGCGCTTTGCTCCCCGCTTCGTCGCCGCAATAGACCAGGCTGGGTCTGCTGGCCTTATGACGGGCCGCGAAGACGCCAAAGAGTACTTCACTGGGCACGGTGTTGAAGGCACTGACGATCCGGGCGCCGGGAGCTTTCTTCGCGAGAGCTTCTGCGCCGGAAGATGTGTGGGCAATGATAAGATCGGTGTTGTCCGCGTTCATCGGCAGCGAACAGCTCATGATTGCCTTGCCCGCAAGGTCGCCGGCCAGGCTCAACACCTCATCCAGCCGGGACCAGTGTACGGCGAGCAGCAGAGCATCCGCGTCCCGGGCGGCTTCGCGGGGCGTGCCCGCGCGTGCCTTGCCTTCCGCCTCCCGCGCCAGATTTTCCAGCTTCTCGCCGCTGCGCGCGTAGCTGAAGACCACCTCATGCCCGGCGCGGGCGAACAGCGTTCCCAGCTTGCCGCCCATCAATCCTGAACCAAGAATGCCGATCCGCATACTATTCTCTCTGGCTTTGCGGCGCCCTTCAGCGGTCGACCAGCTTTTGCATCTGCTCCGAATAGCGGGCGCCCTCGACAGGCACGTTGGAGATGGCCTTGTCGATGTCGGCGAGATCGGCTTGTGTCAGTTCGACATTGGCCGCGCCGATATTTTCCGCCAGCCGGTGCAGTTTTGTGGTCCCGGGGATCGGCACAATCCAGGGCTTCTGCGCCAGCAGCCAGGCCAGCGCGATCTGTGCCGGTGTCGCTTCTTTTCCGGCCGCGATGCGGCCGAGAAGATCGACCAGGGCCTGGTTTGCCTTGCGCGCCTCCGGCGTGAAGCGGGGCGCGTTGTTGCGAAAGTCGGTGCTGTCGAATTTTGTGTCCGCGTTGATGGCGCCGGTGAGGAAACCCCTGCCGAGCGGGCTGAAGGGGACAAATCCGATTCCCAGCTCTTCAAGCACCGGCAGGATCTCCTCTTCGGGCTCGCGCCACCACAGCGAATATTCGCTCTGCAGAGCCGTGACCGGCTGAACCGCATGGGCGCGCCGGATCGTCCGTACACCGGCCTCCGACAGGCCGAAATGCCTGACCTTGCCTTCCCGGATCAGGTCCTTCACCGCGCCTGCCACATCCTCGATCGGCACGCCGGGATCGACGCGATGCTGATAGAAGAGATCGATCCGGTCGGTCCTGAGACGCTTGAGCGAGGCTTCGGCGACCTGCCTGATGTGTTCCGGGCGGCTGTCGAGGCCGGATTGCCTGCCCGTGGCGGGGTCGATGCCAAAGCCGAATTTGGTCGCGATGGCGACCTCACCGCGGAAAGGCGCCAGCGCTTCGCCGACCAGTTCCTCGTTGGTGAAGGGACCATAGACCTCGGCCGTGTCGAAGAATGTGACCCCGCGTTCGACGGCGGATCGGATCAGCGCCAGGCCCTGCTCTCTGTCGACGGCCGGTCCATAGGCAAAACTCAATCCCATGCAGCCCAGTCCGATGGCCGAGACTTCCAGATTGCTGTTGCCAAGTTTGCGTTGCTGCATCTTTACCCTCCTTCCCGCCTTGCGGGCGATCCGCCGCAGCCTCTGGCGGCAACTGCGCTATGGGCCGAAGTGTTGCGCCCCAAGGCCCAGCAAGTCAGCGCCAGCGTAACGCAACGCCCGCCCAACTGGTTGCGTCACTCCTTCGGCTCAGGCTTCTTCACAGGCACCGGGCGGAAGAGGAAGGCGGGGAGCTGGTTCTTGTCCACCGCTTCGGGCTGGCGGGCGCGCTCATTGTGCTGGTGCTGGCTGCCTTTTTCGTGGCGCGGATTGTCGTGGCGGGGGGATTTTTCATGCCTTTGATTTTCGTGCCGGGGCTTTTCCTGATGCGGCTTGCCCTGCGGGCGATGGTGCTCGCGCTTCTGCGCGAGCGCCGGCGCATCGGCAATAGCAGGGGTAGGGGCGCTGGTCTCGACGGCCGCCTCGCGCATGGGTTCGATGGCGGCGACCTGGTCGTGATATTTTCCGTCCGGCGGACGGTGGCCGCGATGTTTGGCATCACGGCCCTTGCCGCGATCCCGGCCCCGGCCGCGATCGTCGCGGCGGGGAGGCGCGTCGCGCACCTCAATGTCCATCATCTGGCGGCGCACCAGCTTGTTGCCGGTGAGCTTCTCGATGAAATCCACATATTTGCTGTCGCGGGATGAGGCCAGCATGAAGGCTTCGCCGCTCCGGCCGGCGCGGCCGGTGCGGCCAATGCGATGGACATAATCATCGGCGTGGATCGGCACGTCGAAATTGAAGATATGGCTGACCGCGGGCACGTCCAGTCCGCGCGCCGCGACATCGCTGGCGACCAGGATTTTCAGTTCGCCGGCGCGGAAACGGTCCAGCGTCCTGGTGCGCAGCGACTGGTCGAGATCGCCATGAATGGGCGCGGCATCGAAGCCGTGGCTGACCAGCGACTTGGCCACCACATCGACATCGCGCTTGCGATTGCAGAACACGATGGCGTTCTTGAGGGTGGGCTCGGCTTCGCGGATCAGGCGGCGCAGGGCTTCACGCTTGGCCCAGTCATTGGCGGGAATTTCCACCACCACCTGGGTGATGTTGCTGGCGGTGGTGGCGGGACGCGAGACTTCGATGCGAACCGGATTGTGCAGGAACTGGTCGGTGAGGCGTTGGATTTCGGGCGGCATGGTCGCCGAATAGAACAGGGTCTGGCGGGTGAAGGGCAGGAGCTTGCAGATGCGTTCGACATCCGGAATGAAACCCATGTCCAGCATGCGGTCGGCTTCGTCGATCACCAGGATGTTGACCTGGGACAGCATCAGGCGGCCGCGCTCATAATGATCCAGCAGCCGGCCTGGGGTGGCGATCAGCACATCCACGCCACGATCCAGCTTCCTGGTCTGCTCGTCCATCGAGGTGCCGCCGATCAGGAGGGCATGGGAGAGCTTGGAATATTTGCTGTATTTGTCGAAACTCTCCGACACCTGGTCGGCCAGTTCGCGCGTCGGTTCCAGCACCAGGGCGCGCGGCATGCGCGCCTTGGAACGGCCGCGCGACAGCATTTCGATCATCGGCAGGGTGAAGCTGGCGGTCTTGCCGGTGCCGGTCTGGGCGATGCCGATCACGTCCCGGCGCTGCAGCACACAAGGTATCCCCTGGGCCTGAATCGGGGTGGGGATGGTGTAGCCGCTGTCAGCAACCGCCTTGAGGATTTGGGGATCGAGCCCCAGGGCATCGAAGCCGCCGGGCGCGGGATTCACGTCAGCTGAAGAAACTTCTGTAGTATCAATAACTTCGCTGGTTCCGGCTTCCGCGCCGGAGGTCGTCACTTGGGTCGTAGCACGCTCCTGAAAAGGGGCGCATCCGTAGCGCCCAAGTCTTGCAAGCCCGTATTGGCCGCCGACTCTTAAGGCCCCGAACATAGGAACAAACGCCGGAAAGTCAATGTTTTCGCGCTGCAATTGACGAACGGGGAGGGAGGGACGAGCCTTGCTCCCCATGGCGGGGTGGCGAGTCTGGCGGCTGGGACTGCTGGCAGTGGCTGTATGGGCGCTGGCGAATTATGGCGCCGTCCATCCCATAGCGCTGGGCATCGATGCGCCGCAGAGCCAGTTCTCCGCCGCGCGGGCGCAAAGCGTGCTGACAAGGTTGCTGGGCGCACAGAAACCACATCCGGCCGGCAGTGCCGAGAACGGCGCGGTGCATGCGCGCCTTTCCGGGGAATTGACCAGGCTGGGCGTGCCGGCCCGCATGCTGACCGGCATGAGTTGTTTTGCGGGACGCAGCACGATCAGTTGCGCCACCGTCACCGATGTGATCGCAGAGGCGATACCGGGCGAAGGCAAAGCCATTCTGCTGGTGGCGCACCTGGATTCGGTGGCGGCGGGACCCGGCGCCAGCGATGACGCCTCCGGCGTCGCCACCATCCTGGAAACCATCCGCGCCCTGAAGACAGACCCGAAGACCGTGCATCATCCCGTCATCGCCCTGTTCACTGATGGCGAGGAATCCGGATTGCTGGGCGCCGCCCTGTTCCTGCGCGATCCGGGTTGGCGCGCCCGCGTCGGCGTGGTGGTCAATGTGGAGGCGCGCGGCACAAGCGGCCCCAGCTATCTGTTCCAGACCAGCGGTGGCGATATGAATCTGGTCGGTCTCTATGCCCAGAGCGTGGCGCTGCCAAGGGCGTCTTCGCTCTATGGCGAAATCTACCACTACCTGCCCAATGATACAGACCTGACGCCGTTCCTGAATGCGGGTTTCACCGGCTACAATTTCGCCTTCATCGGCAATGTCGCGGCCTATCACACCGGGCTGGACACAATCGCCAATCTCGATCCGGTCAGTTTGCAAAGCCAGGGCGACAATGTGCTGGAGCTGGCGCGCGGGCTTCAGAGCCGCGACTTCGCCGCGCTGTCGGGCGAGGACGGGATCTATTTCGATGTGCTGGGCCGCTGGCTGCCGCGCGCCCCCGTGCGCCTGGCCCTGCCGTTGGCGGTGATTGCGTTCTTCCTGGTTTTTCTGGCGGGAAGGCTGAGCATCCGCCCCCGCGCCTCGCCGCGGCGAAGGGTGTTGGCGCTGCTGATGCCGCCCCTGCTGCTGACGGGCTGCGTCGCGATGGGTTTCGTCCTTGCCGGGCTGGCGGGATTGATTTCGGGCGAGAGCGATCCGTCTTTCGCCCACCCCTTTGCCTTGCGCATCGCGCTCTCATTCGGCTGCTGGTTCGTCGCCCTGCTGGCGATGCCCTGGTCGCGCAGCATCGAGGCAAGCTGGCTGTGGCTGGCGGGATTTGGCATTGCCGGCGCGTTCTTCGCCCCCGGGATCAGCCCGTATTTCATTTTTCCCGCACTGATAGCCGCCCCGCTTTTGCTGTGGACGGCCAGGTGGGAGGGTCAGGTCGCATTGGCCCTGGCCGCGTTGGCGGCGCTGCTGGTGTTTATCGGCTTTGCCGCCAATGCGGAGGCGATCATGGGGCTGAGGGCGCATTTCCTGTTCACCATCCCTGCCGCGCTCGGCCTGATCGCGCTCTTGCCCGTGATGGAGGCGCAGAACATGGGCCGGGGCGCATGGCGCGCCGCGCTGCTGGTTTCATTGGCGGTGGCACTGGGCGCGGCGGTGCTGGCGGGCCTGCTGCCGGCCTATGATACGGGCCAGCCAGAGCGGCTCAATCTGCGCTATGTCGAAAAGGACGGGCAATCCTGGTGGCTGGCCGATCCGGTGGCCCATCTGCCCAAAAGCCTTCGCGCCGCGGCGGATTTTTCGGAAGAGCCGCAGCTGGTGGAAATCGCCCGGGGATATTCCGCGCCGGCCGGCGACACGCTATTGCCCGTGCCGTCCTCGGGCCTTTCGCGCGACAAGAGCCATGTCCTGCTGGATGTCTACGGATCGGCGGCGGCGGACGGCATGGCGTTGATCGTGGAGGGCGGCCTTGGCGCCGTCACCATCGGCGGCGCCAAGGTTGATGCGCCGCAGGGACGGGTGTTGATCAATTGTACCGGCCGCGATTGCGCCCGCGCCCGGGTGATGCTGGAGTTTTCCGGGCCGATGCCGGGGCGCATCCTGCTGGCCGAGTTACGCCACGGCCTGCCGCCCAAGGCGGATTTCCTCAGGCGCGCGCGGCCGGATTGGGCCGTGCCATCGCAAGGCGGCGATGTCTCGGCGGCGGTGGACGATGTCATTTTGCCGGGGGGATTCTAAAGGCTGCGGCCGTGCCTGGCCGAGCTTCGAGCGCAGGGAGGGCAGTGCAACTCAGATATCCACGTCTTTCGCGAATTGGGCGTTTTCCTGGATGAACTGGAAGCGCAGCTCGGCCTTCTTGCCCATCAACTGCTCCACCAGCTCGTCGGTATCGTCGCCCGCGCTGGTCTGCACCTGGATCAAGGTGCGCGCTCCCGGCTTCATGGTGGTTTCCTTCAATTGCGCCGGCATCATCTCGCCCAGGCCCTTGAAGCGGGAAATCTCCACCTTGGCGTTCGGGCGGAATTGACTCTTGAGCAGCCGGTCGCGGTCGGCGTCGTCGCGGGCATAGATGGTGATGGCGCCCTGGCTCATGCGGTAGAGCGGCGGCATGGCCAGGAACAGATGCCCCTCGGTAATCAGCGCCGGCATTTCGCGATAGAAAAAAGTCAGCAGCAGCGAGGCGATATGCGCGCCATCGACATCGGCGTCGGTCATCACGATGACGCGCTCATAGCGCAGCGCGCCGCCGTCATATTTCACGCCGGTGCCGCAACCCAGCGCCTGCACCAGGTCGCTCAGTTCCTGGTTGGCCTGCATCTTGCCGGCGCCCGCGCTGGCCACATTGAGGATTTTTCCCCGCAGCGGCAGGATCGCCTGGGTATTGCGGTCGCGGGCCTGCTTGGCGCTGCCGCCTGCACTGTCGCCTTCCACCAGGAAAATCTCGGTGCCTTGCGCCGCATCGCGGGTGCAATCGGCCAGCTTGCCGGGCAGGCGCAATTTTCGCGTCGCCGCCTTGCGCGAGACTTCCTTTTCCTGTCGCCGCTTCAGCCGCTCTTCGGCTTCGGTGATCACGAAATCCAGCAGCTTGTCGGCTTCGGCCGGGCTTTCCGCCAGCCAATGGTCGAAATGGTCGCGCACCACATTTTCCACCAGCTTCTGGGCGTCCGGCGATGACAGCTTGTCCTTGGTCTGGCCCTGGAATTCCGGCTCGCGGATGAACACCGACAGCATGGCGCAGGCCCCGTTCATCACGTCTTCGGCGGTGATGAGGGAGGTCTTGCGGTTGCTGGCGCGTTCGCCATGGTCGCGCAGCGCGCGGGTGAGCGCGTTGCGAAGCCCCTGTTCATGGGTGCCGCCCTGGGGCGTGGGAATGGTGTTGCAGTAGGAGCGCACAAAGGGATCGATCGCCGGCGTCCAGGCCACCGCCCATTCCACCGCCCCTCCTCTTCCATTTTTGAGGTTGTCTTCCTTCTTGTTTTCGATGCGGCCGGCGAAATCGCGGCTGTTCACCGTGCTGGCCTTGCCGATCTCGCTTTTTAGGAAGTCGAGCAGCCCGCCGGGGAATTTCAGCGTCTCTTCCGCCGGGGTGTCATCCTCGATCAAACTGGGATCGCAGGACCAGCGGATTTCCACGCCCCGGAACAGATAGGCCTTGCTGCGGGCCATGCGGTAAAGCCGGGCGGGCGAGAATTCGATGTCGCCGAAAATCTTGGTATCGGGCTTGAAGCTGACCAGGGTACCGCGCCGGTTCACCGCGCCCATGTCCTTCAGCTTGCCCGCCGCATGACCGCGCTCGAAGCGCATCTTGTGGCCGCGCTTGTCGCGCGCCACTTCCACGTCCATCCATTCCGAGAGGGCGTTGACAACCGAGGCGCCCACGCCATGCAATCCGCCCGAGGTCTCATAGACCTTGCCGTCGAATTTGCCGCCCGCATGCAGCGTGGTCATGATCACTTCCAGCGCCGACTTGTTCTTGAATTTGGGATGCGGATCCACCGGAATGCCGCGGCCATTGTCGCGCACCGAGAGCACATTGCCTTTGGAGAGTTCCACCTCGATGCGGTTGGCATGGCCGGCCACCGCTTCGTCCATCGCATTGTCCAGGATTTCCGAAGCCAGATGGTGCATCGCCACCTGGTCGGTGCCGCCGATATACATGCCGGGGCGGCGGCGCACCGGTTCCAGCCCCTCCAGCACCTCGATATCCTTGGCGGTATAAGCCTTGGAGGCGCTGGAAGAATTGCCGTCGAACAGATCGGGGGCGCGCTTTGCCATATCCTCTTTCGGCCGGACACGAATCGCCCGAACCCGGTATTATTTAGCCGGGGCTTGCCATCAGCGCCTATATTTACTTTCTCGCAAGCATTTGGCGCCGCGAAATAGGCACTAATCCTGACGGCCGGGGAAATGTCCGGCAGCACTTCCTTAACAGCCAAAGCCCTAGAATTCGCAAGGAATCCTGCATGTCTTAGGACCGGGTTGGGCTGCCTTGGCTGAATTTTTCAAGATATTGGGCGTGGGCGGAGACATGCGCGTCTTGAAGGCGCAACTCGACCTCACCGCACAATCCACGCAGACCACACGCTTCACCGCGCCGCTCTGGTCGTTGCTGGTGGCGCTGCTCTGTTCCCTGGGTCCGTTCGGCCCCCAGAGCCCGGTCCAGGCGCTCTACCTGCCGATGGTCGTGACCCTGATGGTCGGCCTATCCGCCAGCCTCACCACGAAATTCCTTCACAGCACCGATGGCCTGGCCGGCCTTGCTGATATCCGGCGCTGGTTTCTGCGCCTGGGCCTGATGCAGGCCTGCGTCTCCACCGCCTGGGGATTGATGCCCTGGCTGCTCTGGGTACGCGGCAATCCGGTCAATCACGTTTTCCTGGCCGCCGCGTCCATTGTGGTGATTTCAAACCTGGTGGCGGCGCGTGGCAGCAACATGCCGATGTTCGTCGCCAGCCTGCTGCCGATCTCGCTGATGTCCACCGCGCGCTTCGCTTTGGGGGAAAACAGCATGGATTCCGCCATCGCCCTGACCGCGCCGCTTTTTGCGCTGCAGATGTGGTTCAGCGCCCGCCCGCTGGTGAACCGCATGCATGACGATGCCCGGCTGCGCTTCCAGGTCGGCGACATGGCGCGCGAGCTGGAAGAGACCCGCGACGATGCGCTGCGCAAGCGCTTCGAGGCGGAAACCGCCAACGCCTCCAAGACCGCCTTCCTGGCCAATATGAGCCACGAGCTGCGCACGCCGCTGAACGCCATCCTGGGTTTCTCGGAAATCATTTCCCAGGAGTGTTTCGGGGCGGTGGGCAACGCCCGCTACAAGGATTATGCCAGTGACATCCATTCCTCCGGCGCGCATTTGCTCTCGCTGATCAACGATCTGCTCGATATTGCCAAGATCGAGGCGGGCCGCATGGAGATATCGCCCAACCCGTTGGATGCCCGCCGCGCCATGGAAATCGCCCTCAAGCTGATCGGTTTCAAGGCCGCCGAGAAGCGCCAGACGCTGACCATCCATGTCGAGCCTGGCGCGCCGCCGCTTTACGCCGACGAACGCGCCCTCAAGCAGATGCTGATCAACCTGGTCTCCAATGCGGTGAAGTTCACCCCGGACGGGGGCCGGATCGACGTGGTGGCGAGCGCGGCCAAGAGCGGCGGCTTCCAGATCATGGTGCGTGACAATGGCCCCGGCATTCCCCAGGACAAGCTGGCTCATATTTTCTCGCCCTTCAGCCAGGTGGACAACCGCTATGACCGCCAGGCGGGCGGCACCGGGCTGGGCCTGGCGCTGGTGCGCGGTCTGGCCGAACTGCATGGCGGACGGGCCTGGCTGGAAAGCGAACAGGGCTCCGGCTGCAGCGCCTATATCGTGCTGCCCATCAAGGCGCCGGACTCCGCCACCGTCGCGGCTTAGCGGCCGCGCCAGGAAAGCGGCACCAGCGGCTGGGCGCGATAGGCGTGGCGGCCAGAGACGATTTCCCGCAAAGTGGCGAGAAAACCAAGCCCTGTCAGCACCATTACCAACAACGCGGTTTGCGTAATCGTGAAACCGCTGTAGAGCAAAAACACATTGCCAAGGGCGATGAGCGAGATGGCGATGGCGGCGCTGAATTGGGCGATACGCGGACCGAAGCGCAAGGTGAGCGCAAAGATCAGCGCCGGCATTGCCACCGGCAAAAGCGCGAAGCCCGTGGCCAGAGGATAATCCGGCTGCAGCCAAGCCATCGTGACGGCATAGATCGCAGCGCCCACGATCTGGATCGCCACTAGGGGCGCCATAAGGCGCATTGTCAGTGCCGGCGCATTAAGCGGCAAGGCGCGCAGGGCCCGCAGAGCCGTGGCAAGAGCCGCGGTCGGCAGCAGCGCGCCTATCAAAAGCCCGCTCGCTGCCACGAAGCTCATATCCATGTGAGCCAGGCCAAGCGTCCAACGCATCAGGAGCGGCAGAGCCGGGATCAGGCACCAGCCGAGCAGGAGGGCGGGTGCTTGTGCGACGACCAACGCCGGCCAACCGGCAAGGCCGGGCGATGCGGCTTGTTTTGAGGGATGGTTTTCGGATGGGGGCGTGGACCAGAAAGATGCCCAGCCCGTCACGGGCAAAGGCAAGGGCCAGCGCCCCGCCAGGATATAGAGCAGGATTGCGATCAGCAACCCCAAACCCGCCAGGCCTTCAAGAGCGCCCTCAAGAGAACTGTCGCGAAAAAGGCGCGGTGCATAGACGATCGCGAAAATCAGCAGGAACCCGGGAATAGCGCTGCCCCTGCCGATTCTGTCCCGCACCGCGGGCAAGGCGACGCTCAGACCGAAGAGAAGGATGCCGCCGCCGCATTGCGCCGCCGTCATCAGGGCGATGAAGGGCCAGGCGACACGAAGCTTGCCCGCCAGTGCCAATAGCAAGGCCGGGACAAACATCATCAGGGTGAATAGCAGGATGGGGAATGCCGCGCCCTGCTGCCAGCGAGCGAGATCAATCTGCCGCTGCGACACCGGCAGGGTGCGCCAGAGCGCGACTTTCTGGGCGGAATGAACGGCACTCAAATTGAGAAAGAGTCCCACCATCAGCGGTACAGCGCCGATACGCGGTGTGCCCAACCATAAGACATCAATAAGCAAACCCATAGCGGCCATGAACAGCAGATAGGCCCAAACCCAAGGGCTCAAATTCAACGCCAGGCGGCGGACGGAGGCACTCATGGCTTATCCACCAGGGCGAGGAAAACCTCCTCCAACGTCATGGGTGTCTCGCTTGTCACCGTGAAGCCGCGCGCGGCCAGCGCCGAAGGTTCTATCGCCTTGCGGTCGAGCAACAGCCGACACCAGTCGCCGTCATGGTCCAGGATTTTGATCCCATCTAGCCGAGGCAGGGCGCCATTCGCCATGGCGGCATCCACCTGCACATAACGGCCCACCAGCGCGTCCATGCGGCCCATGGTGACTAGTTTCCCCCGATTGATCAGGGCGACATAATCGGCCAGCCGCTCCAGGTCGGAAAGCTGATGGGAGGAGATCAGCACCGCGCGATCGTCACGCTTCACGAAATCCAGGATTTCGCGGAAGAGGACCTGGCGGGCATTGACGTCCAGCCCCACGGTTGGCTCGTCCAGCACCAGAAGCTCGGCATCCCGGGCCAGCGCGATCACCAGGGAGAGCTTGATCCGGGCGCCGAAGGACAGCGCCGCGATGCCCTCGCCCCTGGCGATGCCGAATTCTTGCATCAATTGGGTGCAGCGCGCCGCGTTCCAGTCGGGATAGAAGCCGCGCACGAAATCCAACACCCGGCCCACCTTGCCCCAGGCGGTGTAATTGAGGTCGGGGCTGACATAGGCGACGCGACTTTTAATCGCCACTTCATCGCGCGGCATGGAAAAGCCCAATACCTCTATGCCGCCGGCATCGGCTGTCCCCAGGCCCATGATGAGATCGAGGGTGGTGGTCTTGCCCGCGCCATTGGGGCCGATAAAGGCCGTCACCGCGCCCCGCGGCACTTCGAGGCTGAGCGGTCCCAGCGCAAAACCGCCCAGGCGGCGTTCGACATGGGTAAGGGTGACGGCGTTCATCTAGAACTCCTTCCTGAGCAAATCCAACAGGTCTTTTTCCGACAGTCCGGCTTCGCGCGCCGCCCTGGCCGCGTCGCGCAGATGCTGGCGCGCAGCATCGCAGCCTGAGCGGCGGGTTTCCTCCGCCCCGGCATCGGCGATGAAGGTGCCAAGCCCCTGGCGGCTGAAAATGATGCCGCCGCGTTCCAGCTCTTCATAGGCGCGCTTGACGGTGATGACGCTGACCAGCAGCTCCGCCGCCAGCGCCCGCACCGAAGGCAGTGCCGCGCCGGGCAAAAGTCGGCTGGCGGCCACTTCGCGTTTCACCCCCGCCACGATCTGCTCATAGAGCGGGCCTTCCGCCGCCGGGGAAATGGGGCCGATCTTGAGAGTGCGTGACGTCATGATCAGTGTGTATAGTACATATACACACTAGATGCAACTGGGGTGAGCCGCATCGCGAAAAGCGCGGGACTAGATCCAGTGGACCTGCGAAAGCGGCGAACGCCGCGAGCTTGGGCGAGCGGCGGGGTCAACAAAAAGGGCACGGCCTGCGCCGCGCCCTTTGCTTCGATGATCTTTCGATCAGAATAGTCCACCTGCTCGCAACATCCTCGCTGTCGCTCGAACGACGGCAAGTTTTTCTAACCTCGCCTTACTCGGTAAGAAAAACTATGCCTTCGCTCGCAGGGCGCAAGCTTTTCTAGGCTCGCTGCGCTCGCCAAGGAAAGCTAAGCGTCAGACCGAATAATACATCTTGAACTCGATCGGATGGGGCGTGTGCTCGAAGGCATACACTTCCTCCATCTTGAGATCGACATAGGAGTCGAGGAAATCCTCGCTGAACACGCCGCCCTTTTTGAGGTAGGCGTTGTCGGATTTGAGATTTTCCAGCGCTTCACGCAGCGAGCCGCAGACCTGGGGCACCTTGGCCAGTTCTTCCGGCGGCAAGGCGTAAAGGTCCTTGTCCATAGGGCCGCCGGGATGAATCTTGTTCTCGATTCCGTCCAGGCCCGCCATCAGCATTGCGGCATAGGCGAGATAGGGGTTGGCGCCCGGATCGGGGAAGCGAACCTCGACGCGCTTGCCTTTGGGCGAGGGCGAGAAGGGAATGCGGCACGAAGCCGAGCGGTTGCGCGACGAATAGGCCAGCAGCACCGGGGCTTCAAAGCCCGGGATCAGGCGCTTGTAGCTGTTGGTGAGCGGGTTGGTGAAGGCGTTGAGCGATTTGGCGTGCTTGATGATGCCGCCGATATAATAGAGGCAGGTGTCCGACAAATCGGCATAGCCCGAACCGGCGAAGAGCGGCTTGCCCGCCTTCCAGATCGACTGGTGCACATGCATGCCCGAGCCATTGTCGCCATAGACCGGCTTGGGCATGAAGGTCGCCGTCTTGCCATAGGAATTGGCGACCTGGTGGATCACATATTTGTAGATCTGCATGTAGTCGCCGCACTTGGTCAGGGTATTGAACTTGAAACCAAGCTCATGCTGGGCGCAGGCGACTTCGTGATGGTGCTTTTCCGGCTGGATGCCCATGTCGCCCATGATGGCGAGCATCTCGCCGCGCATGTCCTGCTCATGGTCCACCGGCGGCACCGGGAAATAGCCGCCCTTGACCTTGGGACGGTGGCCGAGATTGCCGCCTTCATATTCGGTGCCGCTGTTGTAGGCGCCTTCCTTGGAGTCGATGTAATAGAAACCCTTGTTCATGCCGACATCGAAACGCACATCGTCGAACACGAAGAATTCGGCTTCGGGTCCGAAATAGGTGGTGTCGCCCACGCCGGAGGCGTTGACATAGGCTTCGGCCGCCTTGGCGATGGAGCGCGGGCAGCGGGCGTAATTCTGGTTGGTCATCGGCTCCAGCACGTCGCAGATCAGGATCAGCGTGGACTGGGCGAAGAAAGGATCGATCACCGCCGTTTCCAGGTCCGGCTTCAAAAGCATGTCGGATTCGTTGATCGCCTTCCAGCCGGCGATCGACGAACCGTCGAACATGGTGCCGTTGTTGAGGAAATCGTCATCGACCATCATCAGGTCGAAAGTGACATGCTGCCACTTGCCGCGCGGGTCGGTGAAGCGGATGTCGACGTATTTGATTTCCTTCTCTTTTATGAGCTTCAGGATGTCGCTCGCACTCGTCTTTTTGTCGGCCATGAGTTCAGTCTTCCCTTCGACAGTTGATGCTTGAAATGCGGTTCAGATGGCGTCGGCGCCGGTCTCCCCGGTGCGGATACGGATGGCTTCCTCGACATTGAGGACGAAAATCTTGCCGTCGCCGATGCGGCCCGTGCGCGCAGCCTTCTGGATCGCCTCGACCGAGGCTTCGACCAGGTTCTCCCCGATGACGATCTCGATCTTCACTTTGGGCAGGAAATCAACGACATACTCGGCGCCGCGGTAGAGCTCGGTATGGCCTTTCTGGCGGCCGAAACCCTTGGCTTCGGTCACGGTAATGCCCTGAACGCCCACTTCCTGCAGCGCTTCTTTCACTTCGTCGAGTTTGAACGGCTTTATGATGGCTTCGATTTTTTTCATATGCTCCTCCGCCCGCCCGGACGCTCCCGGCCCGGTCGTGCTGTTAACGAATTTGCAGGACTTGTGCCGGTTTCCCGGCAAAAAATTTGCATTTGATATCAGTGTATTATCAAACCGGCGGGAAAGTCTCGCGGATAATTGCCTATTTAATACGCAATATGTATATTTATTAGGCTGATTTGGATGGGATTTGTCAGCCTCCAGGGCCTCTGCAATGGTGCCAGGGCCATGACCGCCAATCCCACCTAGCGACAGCGGCGGTTAGCGGCAGCGTTGTGCCGCGCGCCGCGATAGCGGATGACTCGTCACCAAGGAAGCAGCGAACCCCCCCGCCGATGAGTTCTAACCCCGTCTTCGCCAGACTTGGCACCACCATCTTCACGGCGATGAGCGCGCTCTCAGTCCGGCACCAGGCGATCAATCTGGGGCAGGGCTTTCCCGACCTGGATGGGCCAGAGTCCGTCCGCGCCGAGGCGGCCAGGGTGCTGATGGAGGGCCCCAACCAGTATCCGCTGATGCGCGGCGTGCCGGAATTGCGCCGTGCCTTGTCGGAACATGCCCGCAGATATTACGGCCTGAATTACGACCCCGAAACCGAGATGGTGGTGACGTCGGGCGCCACCGAGGCGCTGGCCGACGCGATTTTCGCCCTGCTGGCGCCGGGCGACGAAATCCTTCTGATCGAACCGCATTACGACGCCTATCGCCCGCTTGCCGAGGCGGCCGGCGCGGTGGTGAAAACCATTGCCCTGGCGCCGCCGGACTGGCGGCTGACCGCTGAGGCGCTTACCGCCGCGATTACGCCGCGCACCCGCGCCGTTCTGGTCAACACACCGGTCAATCCCATCGGCCGGGTGTTTGACGAAAGCGAAATGCGCGCCCTGGCCCAGGCGCTGGAAAATTCCGATGCGCTGGCGATCTGCGACGAGGTCTATGAACATCTCTGCTTTGACGGGCGGCGGCACATTCCGCTGGCCAGCTTGCCGGGAATGCGCGAGCGGGTGGTGCGCATCGGTTCGGCGGGAAAGATTTTTTCCCTCACCGGCTGGAAGGTCGGCTGGGTGATGGGACCCAAAGCGCTGATGGACGTCATTGCCAATGCGCATCAGTTCATCACCTTCACCACGCCGCCGGCGCAGCAGCTGGGCGTGGCGCATGGCCTTGCCGACGAGATGGCGTTTCCGCGGGCGCTGTGCGAGCGGCTCCAGGGCAATCGCGATGCGCTGGCCAAAGGCCTCACCAGAATCGGCTTCGGCGTGCTGCCCAGCGAAGGCACCTATTTTCTGACCGCCCGGATTGACGCGCTTCTTAAAGAGGAAGATGGGGCGAACGAGAAAGACCGCGCCTTTTGCGAGCGCATGGTGCGGGAGGCGGGCGTCACGGCCATTCCGCTCTCGTCCTTCTTCGCCGCCGGCAGGCCGGATATCTATGTGCGTTTTGCTTTCTGCAAGGAGCGCAGCGTGATT
Source organism: Rhizomicrobium sp. (assembly GCA_035568995.1). Taxonomy (GTDB): domain Bacteria; phylum Pseudomonadota; class Alphaproteobacteria; order Micropepsales; family Micropepsaceae; genus Rhizomicrobium. The sequence continues at coordinate 56,955 of DATMNL010000048.1, forward strand.
GACGAGGCAATAGCGCGGCTGAAAATGTATTTCCAGCATGGCTGAAGTCTGGACCATGAATGCTGCGGAACTGTCCGCATCCTTCGCCGCGAAAAAACTTTCGCCGCTGGAGGTGGCCCGGGCGCTGCTGGACCGCATCGACAGGCTCGATGCCAATATCAATGCCTTCTGCCTCATCGATGCGCCAACCACTCTGGCCCAGGCGAAAGAGTCCGAAGCGCGCTGGAAGAAGGGCGCGCCGCTGTCGGCGCTGGACGGCGTGCCGGTGGCGATCAAGGACCTGCTGCTGACGCGCGGCTGGCCGACGCGGCGCGGCTCGCGCAGCATCGATCCGAAGGCGGACTGGAAAGACGATGCCCCGGCGGTGGCGCGCTTGCGCGAAGCGGGCGCGGTTCTCCTGGGCAAGACCACGACGCCAGAATATGGCTGGAAGGGCGTGACGGATTCGCCGCTCACCGGCGTCACCCGCAATCCCCGGGATTTGGAAAAAACCCCCGGCGGTTCGTCGGGCGGCGCGGCGGCGTCGCTGGCGGCGCGGCTTACTCCCTTGGCCATCGGCACCGACGGCGGCGGCTCGATCCGCATCCCGGCCAGTTTCTCCGGCGTGTTCGGGATCAAGCCGACCTATGGAAGGGTAGCGGCCTGGCCGTTGTCACCTTTCGGCACCCTGGCTCATGTCGGGCCGATGAGCCGGGATGTGACGGGCAGCGCCATGCTGCTGGATATCATCGCAGGCCCGGATGCGCGCGATCCGCATCAATTGCCGTCACATCCAGACGGTTTTGTCACCGAACTGCACCAAGGCGCGCGGGGCAAGCGCATCGCTTTCAGCCCCACGATGGGCTTTGCGAAAAATATCGATAGCGAAGTGGCGGCGCTGGCGGCGGCGGCGGCCAGGCGGTTTGAAAGCCTGGGTGCGCATGTCGAACAGGTCGATCCGCCGCTGTTTGAATCCGGCGATCCCAAGGCGGATTTCCGCATCCTGTGGTGGGCGGGCGCGGGCTACCTGTTCGGCGAGGCGGCGGAGGACAAGAAAGCCCTGTTCGATCCCGGCTTCCGCGCCATGGTGGAGGAGGGGGCGGCGATTTCGCTGCGCCGGTTTCTTGAGGCGACCATGGCGCGCCTGGCTTTTGCCAGCGCCATGCGCCAGTTCATGGAGCGGTTCGATTTTCTGCTCACGCCTGCGGTCGCCATTCCGGCATTTGATGTGGAGCGGCTCTCTCCCTGGCCGGATGACGGCTATGCGTGGCTGAGCTGGACGCCCTTCACCCTGCCGTTCAACCTGACCCAGCAACCGGCCGCCAGCGTGCCGTGCGGCTTTAACCGGGCGGGCCTGCCGGTGGGCTTGCAGATCGCGGGAAAGATGTTCGACGATGCGGGCGTGCTGGCGGCGGCGCAGGCATATGAAAACGCCGATCCGCATTTTGAAAAAGTTCCTCAAGGATTTGCATGAGCGGCGAAGTCCTCAGCAATGCCCAGATGGCGGCGGCCGACAATTTCGCCGCCAGGACGGGTGTACCGACATTGACCTTGATGGAAAATGCCGGCCGGGCCGTGGCCGATGCGGTTGCGGCGCGCTTCGCCCCTTGCGCGGTTTGCGTACTGTGCGGCCCGGGCAACAATGGCGGCGATGGATTTGTTGCCGCGCGATTGCTCCGGCAACGCGGCTTTGATGTGCGGGTGGCGGCGTTTGCCGCTTACAAGGGCGATGCCGCGGCCATGGCGGACAAATGGAGCGGCCCGCGCTTGCCGATTTCGCCCGAAGCGCTGGAAGATGCAGAGTTGGTGATTGATGGATTGTTCGGCGCGGGCCTGTCGCGCGCGCTGGAAGGACCGGCGCGGAATGTGGTGGCGGCGCTTTCGGAAACGAAAATTCCCGTGGTGGCGATCGACATTCCCAGCGGCATTTCCGGCGACACGGGCAAAGTGCTGGGCGAAGTCTGTGTACGCGCCGGCATTACCGTCACTTTCTTCCGCAAAAAGCCGGCGCATCTGTTGTTGCCGGGGCGCCTGCTCTGCGGCGAAATTCTTGTCGCCGATATCGGCATTGCCGATGCCGCGCTCGACATCATCCGTCCCAGCCTGTCCGAGAATGGCCCCGAGCTTTGGGGCGCGGACTATCCCTGGCCGCTCGCGGAAGGACACAAATACGCCCGGGGGCACTGCGTGGTGGTGTCGGGCCCTTGCCACGCCACCGGTGCGGCGCGGCTGGCGGCGCGTGGCGCGCTTCGCATCGGGGCGGGCCTGGTCAGTGTCGCCTCGCCGGAGGAAGCCGTCGCGGTCAATGCCGCGCATCTGACCGCGATCATGGTCAAGCCGTTCGATGGCGCGCGTGGCCTGTCCGATCTTCTCACCGACCGGCGCTTCAATGCCGTGGTGATGGGCCCCGGCCTGGGCGTGTGCGGCGAAACCCGCGGACTGGTGCTTGAGGTTCTGGACAGTGGAACGGTCGAGAGAAAAATCGTGCTGGATGCCGACGCGCTCAGTTCCTTCGCTGGCGATCCCGACGCGCTGTTCCATCGCTTTCGCCCCGGCACGGTGGTGCTGACGCCGCATGACGGGGAGTTTGAACGGCTTTTTCCCGGCCTGTTGGCGGACACCGCCAGCAAGGTGGAAGCCGTCCGCGCCGCCGCCGCAAAATCCGGTGCGGTTGTGCTGCTCAAGGGCAGCGACACCGTGATCGCCAGGCCTTCACAATCAGAAGTGGATGCCTGGGCGGTGATCAATGCCAATGCCCCACCCACCCTGGCCACCGCCGGGTCGGGCGATGTGCTGGCCGGCATGATCGGCGGGCTGCTGGCGCAAGGGATGGAGGCCGGCCAGGCAGCGGCCGCCGCCGCCTGGCTGCACGGCGATGCGGCGGGGCGTTTCGGTCCCGGCCTGATCGCGGAAGATATTCCGGTTATCCTGCCGGAATCTCTGGCGGCGCTTTGGGACCGGTTGCGCCCCTAGCCATGCGCCCGATATAGGCAACTGGTCGAGAGAATGCGGGCGTGGCGGAACTGGTAGACGCACTCGGTTTAGGTCCGAACGCCGCAAGGCATGGGGGTTCAAGTCCCTCCGCCCGCACCATTCCTTTCCGGCCGCCGTGCGGCCGGAAAGGAATGGCAAGCCGCCCGCGCGCCAGCGCAGTGAGGGCGGCGCGCCAGTGGAAAACTCAGACTTCCATGAAGCGCATTTGAACTTCTGAGGCCCGAGGGTAATTTATCCGCGATGAAGGATATCCACCCTGGCTTGGTCGCGGAAGCTGACCTTCGTGGAGGAACTTATTGGTTCGCGCCGGAATATGCGCTTGCCGTAGTACGTGAGGCGGTGCAGCACGGCCTACCACTTCTGGGAATTGAAGGGGCTTTCCTCGGTGCAAATTCCACCCAGCCTTCGCTGGAGGACAGTTGGGATTATGGTACCCACCCCGTAGCCGACCCGCACCGCCACGCCTTCGGGTTCATTCAAGAACGGGCGCGGAAGGGGCTTCATTTTGAGATTGTGCTGGCCGAATGACCGAGACCTATATCGCATATAGCTTGATCGAAAACCCAAGGGTTTGGCTCTTCCGCACCGCGCTAACCCCCTCTCTTTACTCCATGTTGCCGCCTGTTGCTCCGGCCATGGGAAACGGGTAAATCGGCTCCCGAAAAGCCAATAATTCCGCGAAAAACGCCTGGAATTCCGGTTCCGGTGGCGGTTTTGCCGCTCGCACTTAATAAGTAAGGACGTCGTCATGCAGATTACCGAGACCGTCTCCCAGGATTTGCGCCGCCAGTACACGGTCACGGTGCTCGCCAGCGAGCTCGACGCCAAAGTCACCAAGCGGCTTGAGGAGATGAAAGGCCGCGTCAATCTCAAGGGCTTTCGGCCCGGCAAGGCGCCGGTTTCCTTCCTCAAGAAACAGTTCGGTAAATCCGTGATGGGCGAAATCGTCCAGCAGGCGGTGGACGAGGGCAGCCAGAAGGCGATCAACGACAATCAATTAAAGCCCGCGCTCACCCCCCGCATCGAGCCGGTGGGCGATGTCCAGCAGGTGGTGGACGGCAAGGCCGATCTCACCTTCACCGTCACCGTCGACCTGATGCCGGATTTCCAGACTGCCGACGTCACCCAGCTCAAGGTGGAGCGGTTGACCTCCGAGGTCACGGACGCGGATGTGGACGAGGCGGTGGAACGCTTGGCCAAGCAGACCCGTGCCTTCACGCCCCGGCCCGAGGGCGAACCGTCCCAGAAGGACGATACCGTGCTGATCGATTTTACCGGCAGCGTGGATGGCGTGGAGTTCGACGGCGGCAAGGGCAATGATTTCAACCTGACGCTGGGTTCGGGCCAGTTCATTCCCGGCTTCGAGGACCAGCTGATCGGCGCCAAACCCGGCGACAGAAGGGACGTGACAGTGACATTCCCCGCCGACTATCACGCCGCCGGCCTGGCCGGAAAACACGCGGTCTTCGCCGTCGCGGTGAAAGAAGTAAAGGCGCCGGAAGAATCCAAGATCGACGACGAGCTGGCCAAGAAGATGGGGCTTGAGGATATCGCCACCCTGAAAGAGCGGGTCCGCGACCAGATCAAGGCCGATTACGCCCGGGCCAGCCGCATGCACCTGAAGCGCCGCATTCTGGATGCGCTGGACGAGGTCCATTCCTTCCCCCTGCCGCCGGCGATGGTGGAAAGCGAATTCCAGAATATCTGGGCCCAGGTGGAAGCCGAGCTGAAGAAGGAAGGCAAGACCGCCGCCGAGGAAGGCGGCTCGGAAGAAGAGCTGCGCGCCGAATATCACCGCATCGCCGAGCGCCGGGTGCGGCTGGGTCTGGTGCTGGGCAAGCTGGGCGAACAGAACGGCATTACCGTGTCAGGCGAAGAGGTGCAGCGCGCCATCATGCAGCGCGCCCGTCAGTTCCCCGGCCAGGAGCAGCAGGTTTTCGAGCTTTACAGCAAGAACCAGCAGGCCCAGGCCGAAATCCGCGCCCCCCTGTTCGAGGACAAGGTGGTGGATTTCATCGCCGAACTGGCCCAGATCAACGAAAAGAGCGTGGACAAGGACACTTTGTTCAAGGATCCGGACGATATCCCGGAGAGCATCAAGTCGGCGTAATAATCCGTCATGGCCGGGGTCGGTAGCGGCAGCGTGGCGACGGCCCGTTTGCGGACGCAGCGCGACCCGGCCACCCATTGCGCCGCATGCTGGATGGCCGGCTCAGAGGCCGGCCATGACAATTGGGTTTGCGGCACACTATATTAAGCATGCGATCATGTAAGATAGCTCCCGTCCCACCGAATCGAAGGCCGCTGATGACCAATCCGACCGAGTATTACAACAACACCCTTGTTCCCATGGTGGTCGAGCAGACCGCCCGCGGCGAGCGCGCTTTCGACATCTATTCGCGCCTCTTGAAGGAGCGGGTGATCTTTGTCACCGGCCCGATCGAGGATTACGGCGCCAGCCTGATCACCGCCCAGCTTCTGTTCCTGGAGGCCGAAAACCCCAAGAAAGAAGTCCATATGTACATCAACTCGCCCGGCGGGCTGGTGACGGCGGGCATGGCGATCTACGACACGATGCAATATATCCGCCCGCCGGTTCAGACCTTCTGCATCGGCCAGGCTGCCTCCGCTGCCTCGCTGCTGCTTAGCGCCGGCAAAAAGGGCGAGCGTTACGCCCTTCCCAATGCCCGCATCATGGTGCACCAGCCCTCCGCCTCCTATTACGGCCAGGCGGCCGACATCGCCCGGCACGCCCAGGAAATCGTCAAGCTGAAGCGGCGGCTGAATGAGATCTACGCCAAGCATACCGGCCAAACGGTCGAAGCCATTGAAAAATTGCTCGACCGCGACACCTATATGACGGCGGAAGAAGCCAAGACTTTCGGGCTGTTGGACCAGGTCATGACCCGCCGTCCGGAAGGCGACGCGGCGCCCTGAACCGGGCAAAAAGCCGAAAGTTCCATAAATTTCCGTGGCTTATTAAGGTTTAAACAAATCTTGATCCCGCTGGCGATAACATCGTCTAATGTTGGGAGCCGAGGGTGCTTCGATCCTCGTAATGGTGCAAAGCAGCAAAGGCCGCAATGCCTTATGCTGCGAACGGCCGATAAAAGGTTCGGGTGAATGAGTAAGGCCAGCGGCGGCGAGTCCAAGAACACGCTCTACTGCTCTTTCTGCGGAAAGAGCCAGCATGAGGTGCGCAAGCTCATTGCCGGTCCCACGGTTTTCATCTGCGACGAGTGCGTCGAACTCTGCATGGAGATCATCCGGGAGGAGAACAAGACCTCCTTCATGAAATCCAAGGAGGGCGTGCCCACCCCGCAGGAAATTTTCAAGGTTCTGGACGATTATGTCGTCGGCCAGGCGCACGCCAAGAAGGTCTTGTCGGTCGCCGTCCACAACCATTACAAGCGAATCAACTCGACGGGCAAAAACGGCGATGTCGAGCTGGCCAAGTCCAACATCATGCTGATCGGCCCCACCGGCTGCGGCAAGACTTTGCTGGCCCAGACCTTGGCGCGCATCCTGGACGTGCCCTTCACCATGGCCGACGCCACCACCCTGACCGAAGCGGGTTATGTCGGTGAGGATGTCGAGAACATCATCCTGAAGCTGCTGCAGGCCGCCGACTATAATGTCGAGCGGGCGCAGCGCGGCATTGTCTATATCGACGAAGTCGACAAGATCAGCCGCAAGTCCGACAACCCCTCCATCACCCGCGACGTGTCGGGCGAGGGTGTGCAGCAGGCCCTGCTCAAGATTATGGAAGGCACGGTGGCCTCGGTCCCGCCTCAGGGCGGCCGCAAGCATCCCCAGCAGGAATTCCTGCAGGTGGATACCACCAATATCCTGTTCATCTGCGGCGGCGCCTTTGCCGGCCTGGACAAGATCATATCCGCCCGCACCTCCGGCACCTCGATGGGCTTTGGCGCCAATGTGAAGGCGCCGGATGAGCGCGGCACCGGCGAAATCCTGCGCGAGATCGAGCCGGAAGATTTGCTCAAATTCGGCCTGATTCCGGAATTCATTGGCCGCTTGCCGGTGCTCGCCACGTTGGGCGACCTGCAGGAAGCCGCCCTGATCGAAATTCTCACCCGGCCCAAGAATGCCCTGGCCAAGCAGTATCAGCGCATGTTCGAGATGGAAGGCGTCAAGCTGCGCTTCCAGGAAGAGGCGCTGCATTCCATCGCCAAGCGCGCGATCCTGAGAAGGACTGGCGCCCGCGGGTTGCGGTCCATCCTGGAAGGCATTCTGCTGGAGACCATGTTCGAGCTACCGACGCTTAACGGGGTGCAGGAAGTGGTCATCACCGCCGATGTGGTGGATGGCAAGGCGCGGCCGCTTTACACGTATTCCGACAAGGGCCAAGCCAGAGAACAGACGGCTTCGTAACCTTCTCTCTTTTCAAGTCATCGTCAACAGGCCGCACCAGAAATTGGTGCCGGCGCTGGTATCCACGTCCTGCTTGCGCAGGAAGTTGAGCTTGCCGTCGGCGCCGATGCGATAGATCGAAAGACCGGCGCTGACGGTGGTGATCTTGTCGCCCTCCCGCACCAGCATCGGTTGCTGGCTGGCCGCGATCAACAGCTTTCCGCCGGGATCGATGGTGAAGGTGCGCAGCTCAAAGCCATGCGCTTCGGCCTCCTGGATCAGGCTGGGCTCGCCGGTTTTCTGGTCGATGGCGAAAACCGCGACGCTGTTATAGCCGCCATTGGAGACTTTCTGGCCGTTGAAATCGACGGTTCCGGAGCCGCGATTGGGCACATAGACGAAGCGGCCATTCGGATGGACATGGATCGCGCTGGGGCCGCCGCCGCGAAACTTTCTGATGTCGGTGAGCGTGTCTTTCTTGAACAGCGCCTGGGTTGACAGGCTGCCGTCGGGATTGAGGCCATAAACGTCCAGCCGGTTGTTGCGCTCCAGCGAGACATAAACAAAAGGCAGGTTGGGATGAAAATCCAGATGGCGCGGCCCGAAGCCATAGCCCTTGCTGCCGGCTGGCGTAAGCGATTGCAGGTTGCTGAGCCGCCCGTCTGAAAAACCGAACACCTTGATGGCGCCGGGGTCCTCGGGCTGATTGGGCAAAGCATTGTTGCCGCGCGTCACCAGCGTCACCGTCCTGTTGGAGGGCGTTGCGCGCACCTGGTGGGCATAGATGCCGAAATCCAGCCCGGTTGATTGCGGAACCTCGTCGCCGATGGTGCCGTCGGGACCCAGGCGATGCACCGTCACATGGCTGGGCATGTTGTAGGCGACCAGGGCGAAATTTCCGCCATGGTCGATGCTCAAGTGGATGGGGCGCACCGCCAGGGTGCGCCGCGCGCCAAGCGGCGTCAGCGCTCCATCGGCCCCGACGCGGAAGGCGCTCAGGAAATGATTGTTGCCCGGGGCGCCGGCGCCCGCGCCTGGGGCCCCCGGCAGGCCGTTGCTCGACGCTACATAGAGAATTTTCCGAGCCGGATGCGGCCAGCAATATTGCACGTTGGAGGGCAGCTTGATCGTACCGCGCGGCGTCAGCGATCCGCGGCCAACATCCAGGCCATGCAGGGTCAGGTCCGGCCCGGTGCTGTCATAGAACGGCACAAGGGCAGAGTCCTGCGCGCGGGCGCCTTCGGGAAAAGCCGCCGTGGCGGCAAGCAGGCCCGCGAAATCGCGCCGGTCGAGCATGGTAAATTCCTCATTGGGTGCTGTTGCGGCCACACTAACGCTGCTTGGCACGCCCCGGAAATGCCATGTCGGCGGCCAATATTGCTGTGCACCGGCTAAGTTCCGGTGCCCGCTCGACAATTCGCCACCTTGAAACACTTCGTTAGGGAGACCACTTTAGCCTCTACGAGAGTCGGCCCATTCGGGGCGGCACTTTAACACCAGGTCCTTCGTGCCCAACCGGGGCGAGGGGCGGACATCAAGCCGGCGGGCTGGCCGGCAGGAGCATAAGCAATGGCGGACGACGCCAAGAAGAACGAGTTGAAGAAGGAAGAGTTGAAGAAGATTGACACCGCGCCGGTTCTGCCGCTGCGCGACATTGTCGTGTTTCCCCACATGATTGTTCCCCTGTTCGTGGGCCGCGAGAAATCGGTGCGCGCCCTGGAAGAGGTGATGAATGACGAAAAGCAGATCCTGCTGCTGACCCAGAAGGTTGCGGCCGAGGACGATCCCACCGCCGATGGCCTGCACACCATCGGCACCCTGGCCACGGTGCTTCAGCTGCTCAAGCTGCCGGACCAGACCGTGCGCGTGCTGGTGGAAGGCAAGGGGCGCGCCCGCGTCACCGGCTTCACCGATCGCAGCGATTTCTTCCAGGCCCATATCGAGAAGATTGTCGAAGACGCGCCCCCGGCGCGCGAGACGGAGGCCTTGCTGCGCACCGTCAAGACCAATTTCGAGCAATACATCAAGCTCAACAAGAAGATCCCGTCCGAGACCCTGGCCGCGGTCGCCCAGATCGAGGAGCCGGCGCGGCTGGCCGATACCGTGGCGGCGCATCTGTCGGTCAAGATTTCCGACCGCCAGGGATTGCTGGAAACGCTTTCGACCACCGAAAGGCTGGAGAAGGTTCTGCAGCTGATCGAGGCTGAGATCGGCGTGTTGCAGGTCGAGCGCAAGATCCGTTCGCGGGTCAAGCGCCAGATGGAGAAGACCCAGCGCGAATATTATCTCAACGAGCAGCTCAAGGCGATCCAGAAGGAGCTCGGCGAAGGCGAAGAAGGCCGCGACGAGATGAACGAGCTGGATGAGCGCATCCGCAAGACCAAGCTCAGCAAGGAAGCGCGCGAAAAAGCGCTGGCCGAGGTCAAAAAGCTGCGTTCGATGTCACCGATGAGCGCGGAAGCCACAGTGGTGAGGAATTATCTAGATTGGCTGCTGTCCTTGCCCTGGGGCAAGAAATCCAAGGTCAAGAAAGACATCGCCGCCGCCGAGAAGGTACTCAACGACGATCACTATGGCCTGGAAAAGGTCAAGGAACGCATCCTGGAATATCTGGCGGTGCAGAGCCGCGTCGGCAAGATGAAAGGACCGATCCTGTGCCTGGTCGGACCGCCGGGCGTGGGCAAGACCTCGCTGGGCAAGTCCGTCGCCAAGGCCACGGGCCGCGAGTTCGTGCGCATGTCGCTGGGCGGCATGCGAGACGAGGCGGAGATCCGCGGTCACCGGCGCACCTATATCGGCTCCATGCCCGGCAAAATTATTCAATCCATGAAGAAGGCGAAGAGCTCTAATCCGCTTTTCCTTCTGGACGAGATCGACAAGCTGGGCGCCGATTACCGGGGCGATCCCTCTTCCGCCCTGCTGGAAGTTCTGGATCCGGAGCAGAACGCCACTTTCAACGATCATTACCTGGAAGTGGATTTCGACCTGTCGGACGTGATGTTTGTCACCACCGCCAACAGTTTGCGCATGCCGCAGCCGCTGATGGACCGCATGGAGATCATCCGCATCCCCGGCTACACCGAGGATGAGAAGGTCGAGATCGCCAAGCGCCATTTGATCCCCAAGGAGATGGCGGCACATGGCCTCAAGCCCGAGGAGTGGAAAATCACCGATGCGGGCCTGCGCGACCTGATCCGCTATCACAGCCGCGAAGCCGGCGTGCGCAACCTGGAACGCGAAATCGCCAACCTGTCGCGCAAGGCGGTCAAGCAGATCATGACGGCCGTGGCCAAGAGCGTCGAGGTCACGCCGGAAAACCTGGAAAGCTTCGCCGGGGTGCGCAAGTACCGCTATGGCGAGATGGAAGGCGAGGACCAGGTCGGCGTCGTCACCGGACTGGCCTGGACCGAGGTGGGCGGCGAGACCCTGACCATCGAGGCCGTGATGCTGCCCGGCAAGGGCCGCTTCCAGGCCACCGGCAAGCTGGGCGATGTGATGAAGGAATCCATCGACGCGGCGCGGTCCTATGTCCGCTCCAAGGCGACCACCTTCGGCATCAAGCCGCCGACCTTCGACAAGGTGGACATCCATGTCCATGTTCCCGAAGGCGCCACCCCCAAGGATGGCCCCTCGGCGGGCCTGGCGATGGCGACCTCCATCGTCTCGGTCCTGACCGGCATTCCCATCCGCCGCGATGTGGCGATGACGGGCGAGGTCACCTTGCGCGGCCGCGCCTTGCCGATCGGCGGCCTGAAGGAAAAGCTGCTGGCGGCGCTCAGGGCGGGGATCACCACCGTGATCATCCCCAAGGAGAACGAGAAGGATCTCGCGGAAGTGCCCGACAATGTGAAGACGGGGCTGACCATCGTGCCCGTCGCCAACATGGGCGAGGTGCTGGCCGTGGCGCTGACCCGCCAGCCGGAAGCCATTGACTGGGTCGAGCCGGAAGTGCCCGCAGCCGCCCTGCCGCTGGCAGATGACGGCGACGCGGTGGTCACGCAC
>DATMNL010000049.1:0-31022 GCA_035568995.1 Rhizomicrobium sp.
GCATTCGTAATGCGGGGGTCACAGGTTCGAATCCTGTAGGCGGCACCATTCGTTTTCCGGCGCTAGCGCCGGAAAACGAATGGTGCCGCCTACAGGATTCGAACCTGTGACCCCCGCATTACGAATGCGATGCTCTACCGACTGAGCTAAGGCGGCCGATCTTTGAAATAACAACCTTAGGTTAACATAAAAACCCGGATGGAAAAGCACTCGCAATCGCGTTAACCGCCAAAGGCTGGCAATTGGAGGCCTCAAACCTGCTTATAGCATTCCAAGGCCGGACGTCGAGATGCTCCGCCGCGTCTCGTTGCATGCCGTTTTGTGGCGAACTCCTGCGTCCGGGCGGACCGGCATGCCGATGAACAATGTATGAAAGCCAGCCCGCGCGGAATATCCTCCGTTTCGAGGTTTTGCGGGCAACCGCATGCTTAATGCCGCTCGAATTCGGGGGCGGCTGCCGCATCGATTAGTCCGATCTTGTTAAATATCGCCCTGTTGCCTAAAACTCCGCCACGACAAGCTGGCCATCAATGAAAATGGGGGCAGAGCGATAAACCGGGGGGCGGAGTCGTCGTGGAAGTTCTTGATGCGGCAATAGTTGGTGCTGGTCCATTTGGACTCTCAATTGCCGCGCACCTCACCCATGTTGGTCTGGATATTCAGACCTTCGGCAAGCCCATGACCACGTGGCGCGGCCACATGCCCAAGGGCATGATGCTGAAGTCTGATGGGTTTGCTTCAAGCCTGTCCGCGCCAGCGGGATCTCACACGCTCAAGGACTATTGCGCGAGGAACGGCATTGCCTACGACGATAGCGCGATACCGGTATCCCTCGAAGCATTTAACGATTACGCGCTCGATTTTCAGAGGCGCTTCGTGCCCGGGCTGGACCAGCGATCTGTCGCCTCGATCACGGAAAAGGGGCAAGGATTTGAACTGCGGCTCGACGACGGCGAACTTGTAACCGCGCGCAAGGTCGTCGTGGCGGTAGGCGTGACGCATTTTGCCTATATGCCGGAGGTCCTTGCCAATTTTGGACCTCAACACGTATCGCACAGCAGCGCCCATCATGACATGGAGCGATTCCGGAATTGCGACGTGACGGTGATAGGCGCCGGCTCGTCTGCCATCGATATAGCGGCGTTTCTTCTCGAAAGCGGCGCCCGCGTTACCATTGTCACGCGTGCGGCGAAGATAAAATACTCATCGAAACCTCGCCCACCGAGCATCTGGCGAAAGATCCGCCATCCTTCATCGGGCCTTGGCCCAGGGCTGAGGTCGCGAATTTTTTGCGACTGGCCGCAGCTGTACAGATTTTTGCCAAGCTCATTGCGGCTCGCTATCCTGCGTCGTCACCTCGGACCATTCTCGCTTTGGTACATGGAATCACGCGTGAGAAAAGCCAATGTTGTCCATGGATATGAAATCGACAGCGCCAACCTTCAAGGAAATCGCATCGTCTTGAACATGCGGCGGGACGGCGAAGCTGGACGCCAAATCGAATCGGATCATGTCATCGCAGCGACGGGCTATCGGGTTGATCTTAACCGGCTTTCCTTCATGGATGAAAAAATTCGCAGCCGCATTCACGGAACTGGGTCGATGCCTACCCTGTCGGGCAACTTCGAATCGTCGGTTGCGGGACTTTACTTTGTCGGACTTGCCGCCGCCGGCAGCTTCGGTCCGCTGATGCGATTCATGTATGGCGCCGATTTTACCGCGCGCAGAATCGGCCGGCATTTTATTGGAAAACGCTAGTCCCTTTCCGACACAGGTCCTGCCCGTGCTCCGCCAGGGTGAGCGCGGCGCGCCGCTGTATCTATTTCCGGGCGCGGGGGGCGATCCCTGGGAACTGTCGGCATTGGCACGCAGCATGGCATGCCCGAACCCAATCATTGGCGTGGAATACACCGCGTGTATCGCGAATCAAGCAGAGCCTTTGACCGTCAAATTGTTCGCCGACCGCTGTACGGCCGAAATTCAGGCGGCGCAGGCATCGGGGCCCTATTTTCTGGCCGGCTATTCCCTCGGCGGCCTTGTCGCAATCGAGGTCGCGCGTCTGTTGCGAGAAGCCGGCCGGGATGTGGGCCTCCTTGTCATGATTGACACGATCTATGACCGGCGTTTTTGGCCGGTTGCCGCGTTTCTGAAGTCCCAAGGCCGCAGAGCTTTTTGGCATCTCAAGAAACTCACAACCCTGGCGCCCCGCGCAGCATTGGTGGAAATCGGGATGCGGACACGCAATCTTCTGCAACGGGTGCATGAAAGATTGACGCAGTCCATAACGCGCGACAATGCCAGCGCAGGAGGCTCTCTGGAGGAGCAGTGTTTGGCTGCCGCGGCTTTGTACCAGCCTTCCCGCTACCCGGGCCGGATTACGTTCATCAGCGCAGAATCTGATGACGATTTCGCCTGCAGTCCCATGCTTCTCTGGCGCAAATATTGCGACTTCGTCAGCGGGACGGTCATTCCTGGTTCGCACGTTGAGACGGTGCGCGACCCGGAATCAATCATGCGCCTGGCGTTCGAGCTCGACCATTGTCTCGCCGAGGCAAGCGTTCCGGCCTCCCTGCCGAAGCGGCTTCGCGTGCTTGTGATGAATGCCTTTCCCTGGCCATCGGCAGCGCACGCGGCGCGATCATTCCACGACGCGGGAGCTACCATTGATGTTCTGTGTTGCAATGGCCATCCCCTGGCTCAATTGCCTTTCATCAATGTCGTCCATCCCTACTCCACTCTCCGGCCGCTCGCGGCCTTGCGCGCGGCGATTATCGGCTCACAGGCGGACCTGCTGATTCCCTGTGATGACCAGGTAACGTTGCAACTTCACCAACTTTATGCATCGGCGGAATTTGGTGATCCGCTGCGGTCCCTGCTTGCCAGGTCCTTGGGAAATCCCGACAATTTCCGGTTGTTCTATTCGCGCGCCGGCATCGCCCGGCTGGCGCGCGACCTGAATATTCCCTGCCCGGAAACCAGTGCCATTACGGACATGGCCGCGCTTCGGCACAAGGTGAACGCATTCGGCTTGCCGGCCGTACTGAAAATCGATGGTAGTTCGGGCGGCCGAGGAGTCGCGATCGTGAATACCGCTCCGGAGGCCGAGCGCGCTTTCGCCAGATTGCGGGCGTGGCCGGGCTTTCCACGCGCATTGAAGCACCTGCTGGTGAACAGGAATGCGACACTGATCAAGCGCTTTCTCGGGGGCCGGCAAAATATACTGAGCCTGCAGAAATACATTGACGGCCGGCCGGCGAACGCTGCCGTGGCCTGCTGGCAAGGCAAGGTTCTCGCGGCTGTGCTGGTTGATGTTCTCAAATCCGACGGGCCGACAGGTCCGGCAACTGTCGTTCGGGTCATTGCTCATCCGGGAATGACCACAGCCATAGAGCGGATGGTGAGCCAATTGCAGCTCTCGGGTCTGTGCGGACTTGATTTTCTGTTCCGCGCCGATGACGGGAGCGCCCAATTCATAGAACTGAACCCCCGCGCAACGCCCACTTGCCACCTGATCACCGCAGAAGGCGGCTCCCTGAGCGCGGTGTTGTGCGCCCAACTACGCGGCGATGCATCGGCGCCCGCACGCCAGACGCCGATTCTTGAGCCAATCGCTCTGTCGCCCAGGGACCACCGCGCTGACGTCTGAGCCAGCGGTCTCCTGGGAGAATCATCCGGCAGAAGCGAAACGGTCTATTTCCGCTTTCTGCGTTTTGCCGCTTTCTTCCTCGTTGGCTTTTTCCTGGCCGCAGGTTTTTTCCTGGCGGCCGATTTACCGGACTTTGCCTTTGGCTTACCCCCTTCACTCCCCGACAACTCGAAAACGGTGCTTCCGGAAACCGGATCCGTCACGCCCAGGCTGCCGCCCAAATCCTCAAGGCAATCGCGGAAGGAATTGAGCAATTCGATCATCACCGGGCGGGCCGCGACGATATTGTCAAAGGCGCCCCATTCGCCAACGGAACAATAGGTGTTTTCGCCGGTCTTGATCATGGAAATCCGCCGCATGCCGGCAAAGCCGCGATCGGCTTTCTTGAACAGGCTGATAAAATCCTTCTCGCGTCCCGGCTTGATCCGAAACCGCACCACATTGAAAGCCGTCATCCTGAATACCCCTTTTTGTTGAGCATCGGGCGGCATTTTCCCTCATTATCGGGAGCGCATCAACGGGTGCGCCGGTGGAAAACGACCCGTGCTTTCGCCGGCCCCTCTTCGAGCGAAGCGAGGGAGGCTGCGCTGGCTTAGCTTTTCTTGGCGGCCCGTCGCGCCAGCATAGGGACGCCTAGAAAAGTTTGCCCCTCTTCGAACGAAGTGAGGGAGGCGACCGCTTTCGCAGGTCCACCGGACCTGCTCATCCGCTTCGCGGGCCGCTCGTTCCGGCCGCTCGCTCAAGCTCGCGGCGCTCGACCGCTTTCGCAGGTCCACCGGACCCGCTCACCCGCTTCGCGGGCCGCGGTCTCGCCCCCTCGGATGGGCCTTTTCGTAAGTCTCCAGCAACTGGCTTGTATCCAGCGCGGTATAGGTCTGGGTGGTGGAAAGCGAGGCGTGCCCCAGCAATTCCTGCACACTGCGAAGATCGCCGCCACCCGACAGGATGTGGGTGGCGAAGGAATGGCGCAGCGCATGTGGTGTGGCGCGTTCCGACAGGCCCAGCCGCCCCCGCAATCGCTGCATCAGACCTTGCGCCTCACGCGGGCTCATCGGCCTGCCGCGGCGAGAGAGGAACAGCGCTGATCCCGGTCCCCCGCCGAAGGGAATCTTCCCGGAATAAAAATCGATTGCTTCGCGCAGCAGCGGCAGCACCGGCACCATGCGTTCCTTGCGGCCCTTGCCCAGGATGGTCAGGGTCTCGCCCAATGGCGCATCGCCGCGTTTGAGCGACAGCGCCTCGGAAATACGCAGGCCCGCGCCATAAAGAAGGGTGATCAGCGCCGTATCACGCGCGCCCAGCCATTCCACATCATGCCCCGCGGCTTCCGCCATCACGCGCGCGGCATCCGCTTCGCTCAAGGGGCGCGGCAGACGACGTTTCAGGCGCGGAGTGCGGATGGCGCGAGGCGCGGCGTTTTCCAGGATATTTTCGCGCGCCAGGTAGCGATAAAAGCTTCTCACCGCCGCCAGCGCCCGCTGCACCCCGCCGCCGCTGAGGCCATCGCCCCGCCGTGCCGCGATAAAGGCGCGGATATCGGCCGTCTTGAGGGAAGCCAGCTGTTTTTCATTCACCGCCATCCCCAGATGGCCGCGCTGAAAGGCCAGAAAACGGGAGACGTCGTCGCCATAGGCGCGCAAGGTATTGGGGCTGGCACGCCGCTCATGCGCCAGCCAATTCTGCCAGTCTTTCTGCAACGATTCGGCCGACCGCCCCATGCCTCGTCAGGCCTTGCCCTTGCTCAAGTCTTGATGGTCACATTGGCTTTTTTGGCGTCGGCAATAAAAGCGGCAAGCCCCTTGTCGGTCAGGGGATGACTGACGAGCTTCTTGAAAATCTCGGTGGGCATGGTCGCCACATCCGCACCCGCGAGCGCCACTTCGCGCACATGGCTGACGGTGCGGATGGAGGCGGCGAGAATTTCGGTCATGAAGCCGTAATTGTCGTAGATGGCGCGAATATCGCGGATCAGGCCTACGCCATCCTCGCCCACGTCATCCACCCGGCCGATAAAGGGCGAGATGAAGCTGGCGCCCGCCTTGGCGGCCAGCATCGCTTGTACCGGCGAAAAGCACAGCGTGACATTGACCATCAGGCCTTCGCTGCTGAGCGCCTTGCAGGCCTTCAGCCCATCCCAGGTCAAGGGCACCTTGATGGTGATATTCTTGGCGATTTTCGAAACCGCCTTTCCTTCCTTCATCATGCCGTCGAAATCCGTGGCCAGCACCTCGGCGCTGACCGAGCCCGGCACGATGGAA
This sequence comes from Rhizomicrobium sp., assembly GCA_035568995.1. Classification (GTDB taxonomy): domain Bacteria; phylum Pseudomonadota; class Alphaproteobacteria; order Micropepsales; family Micropepsaceae; genus Rhizomicrobium. Next base: position 5,905 of record DATMNL010000049.1, read on the forward strand.
CAGATCTCCTTCAGCGAATCGGCATAATCGCGCCCGGTCTTGGCAGCCAGCGACGGATTGGTGGTGACGCCGTCCACCAGCCCGGTGGCGGCATATTCGCGGATTTCCGCCACATCGGCGGTATCGAGGAAAATTTTCATGAGGGTCCTGGACCTTTTTGTTGACGTCTCGGCAGCGTCGGCGCGAATGCTATCCCATGAGACCGGCCCGAATGAAGCCCGAGCCCCTGAGCCTGGCGCCCCAGGAGCGCGCGGGTATTTTGCTGCCTTTGCCGCTGGCCGGAGCCTATGACTATAAGTTGCCCAGGGGCGTGATCGCCGCCCGGGGCAGCGTGGTATCCGCTCCCCTGGGGAACCGCGAAACGCTGGGCGTGGTGTGGGGCGCAGCCGAGGGCATAGTCGGCGACAACCGGCTGAAAGTGGCGGAACTTCTGGAAGGCGCGCCGCGCTTGCCCGCCGGGCTTTGCGACTTTATCGACTGGGTGGCCGATTACACCCTCAATCCGCCCGGCGCGATCCTTGCCATGGCCCTGCGCTCGCGCAGCGCTTTTGAGCCGGAAACCCTGCGCACCGCCTATGTGAAAGGTGGGCTTCTGCCCCCAAAGATGACGGAGGCAAGAAAGCGCGTACTGGCGGTGGCTGAGGATGGCCTGGCGCGCAGTGCGCCGGGACTGGCCGAGGACGCCAATGTCTCTACCTCCGTGGTGCGGGGGCTGATTGCGTCAGGCGCGCTGGAGGCGACAGAACTGCCGGAGTTTGCGCCGTTCAAGCCGCCGGATCCCGATTTTGCCGCGCCAACGCTGAATGACGATCAGGGACCCGCCGCGGTGCATTTGCGCCAAGCGACGGCGGCGGGAAAATTCACCGCCCACCTGCTCGATGGCGTGACCGGATCGGGAAAAACCGAAGTCTATTTCGAGGCGGTGGCCGAGGCGCTGCGCCGCAGCAGGCAGGTTCTTATCCTGCTTCCGGAAATCGCGCTGACCGTGCAATTCCTGGAACGTTTCGCGGCGCGCTTCGGGGTGCGGCCCGCCGAATGGCACAGCGACCTTTCCCAGAAAGAACGCAGGCGGACTTATCGCGCGGTGATGAAGGGCGAGGCGCGGGTGGTGGTGGGGGCGCGTTCGTCGCTGTTCCTGCCATTCCCGAGGTTGGGCTTGATCGTGGTGGATGAGGAACATGAACAGGCCTTCAAGCAGCAGGACGGCGCCATCTATCACGCCCGCGATATGGCGGTGGTGCGGGCACGCATCGAAAAATGCCCATTGATATTGTCCAGCGCCACCCCGTCGCTGGAAACCTTCATCAATGCCGGGGCGGGCCGCTATTCCCATCTGAAGCTTGGCGAACGGCATGGCGTCGCCGAAATGCCGCATGTGAAGATTGTCGATCTCAGGCGCGAACATGATGCCGACGACAAGGCCCAATGGCTGTCGGCCCCCTTGCGCGCGGCGCTGGCGGAAACTCTGGCGGCGGGCGAACAGGCCATGTTGTTTCTCAACAGGCGCGGCTATGCCCCGCTGACCTTGTGTCAGGCCTGCGGCCACAAACTCACCTGCCCGCATTGTTCGAGCTGGCTGGTGGAACATCGCTATCGCAAGCGCCTGGCCTGTCACCAATGCGGCTACGAAACCGGCTTGCCGGCCGCTTGCCCCGGCTGCAAGGCCGAAGGCACGCTGATCGCTTGCGGCCCCGGCGTGGAGCGTGTGGCGGAAGAATTCGCCCATTTCTTCCCCACCGCGCGCTATGCCATCGCTTCGTCCGACACAATGCATGGACCGGCGGAAACGCAAGGCGCGATCCGCGCCATGGCCAAGCGCGAGATCGATGTCCTGATCGGCACCCAGATCATGGCCAAGGGGCATCATTTTCCGCAACTGACGCTGGTGGGCGTGGTGGACGCCGATCTGGGTGGCTCCGACGGCGATCTGCGGGCCCGCGAACGCACCTTTCAATTGTTGCATCAGGTGTCGGGACGGGCGGGCCGGGCGGAAAAACCGGGGCTGGTGCTGCTGCAGACCCGCAATCCCGCCGATGCCGTGATGGCAGCGCTGGTCTCCGGCGACCGTGACAGTTTTTATGCCCAGGAAGCGGAATTCCGCTCCCGCGCCGGGGCGCCGCCTTACGGTCGCCTCGCGGCCGTTATCATCTCTGGTTATGACGGCGAGAGTGTCCGGGAAATTGCGCGCGCGCTGGGCAAGGCCGCGCCGCAAGCCAAGGACGTGAAAGTGTGGGGGCCGACTCCGGCCTTCTACGCCCTGCTGCGCGGACAGACGCGGGAGCGGCTGCTGGTGCAGGCGGCGAAGGGCGTGGACGTTCAAGCCTATATGCGCGCCTGGCTGGGGTTGGTGAAAATTCCTGCCTCGATCCGTGTCACGGTAGACGTGGATCCGATCAGCTTTTTCTAAAGCGTCCGCACGTCGGTCAAATGCCCCGTGATGGCCGCCGCTGCCGCCATGGCGGGTGAAACCAGGTGCGTGCGCCCGCCGCGGCCCTGACGGCCCTCGAAATTGCGGTTGGAGGTGGAAGCGCAACGCTCACCTTCCTTGAGTTTGTCGGCATTCATCGCCAAGCACATCGAACAGCCCGGATCGCGCCATTCAAAGCCCGCATCCAGGAACACTTTATCCAGGCCTTCTTCCTCGGCCTGGTGCTTCACCAGACCCGAACCCGGCACCACAATGGCATTGACGCCGGCGGAAACCTTTTTGCCGCGGGCAATGTTGGCGGCGGCGCGCAAATCCTCAATCCGGCCATTGGTGCAGGAGCCGATAAAGACATGGTCCACCTTGATGTCGGTGAGCTTCATGCCTGCCGTCAGGCCCATATAATCGAGGGCGCGTTCGGCGGCGGCGCGCTTATGGTCTTCCATCTTGGCCGGGTCCGGCACATTGCCGGTCACCGGCAGCGCCTGCTCGGGCGAGGTGCCCCAGGTCACCATCGGCACGATATCGCGCGCATCCAAGAAGACTTCGGCGTCGAATATCGCGTCGGGATCGGATTTGAGTTTGCGCCAGTGATGCTGCGCCATTTCAAACGCCGCGCCCTTGGGCGCGCGTGGTCTGCCTTTGACATATTCGATCGTGGTCTCGTCCACCGCCACCAGGCCTGCGCGCGCGCCGCCCTCGATGGTGAGATTGCACAGGGTCATGCGTCCTTCCATCGAAAGAGCCGTCACCGCATCGCCAGCATATTCGATCACATAGCCGGTGCCGCCCGCGGTGCCGATTTTGGCGATCACCGCCAGCGCGATGTCCTTGGCGGTGACGCTGTCGGGCAGCTTGCCCTTCACCATCACCCGCATGTTCTTGGATTTGAGCATCAGAAGAGTCTGCGTCGCCATCACATGCTCGACATCCGAAGTGCCGATGCCGAACGCCAGGGCGCCGAATGCGCCATGCGTGGAGGTGTGGCTGTCGCCGCAGACGATGGTGGTGCCGGGAAGTGTCCAGCCCTGCTCCGGACCGATGATGTGCACAATGCCCTGGCGCACATCATCCATGGCGAAATATTCCACGCCGAAATCGCGGGCGTTCTTTTCCAGCGTCTCGATCTGCTCGCGGCTTTCCGGATCGGTGATGCCCTTGTCGCGGTCCTTGGTCGGCACATTATGGTCAGCCACCGCCAGGGTCAGCTCGGGCCGGCGGATTTTTCGGCCGGTATTGCGCAGGCCCTCGAAAGCCTGGGGGCTGGTGACTTCGTGAACCAGATGGCGGTCGATATAGATCAGCGGGGTTTCGCCCGGCCTGGCCTCGACCAGATGCGCGTCCCAGATCTTGTCGTACAGCGTCTTGCCCATGCTATTGCCTGCCACTGAAATTTTATTGCGCGAGTAAAGATCGCGAGGGGCTTACATATAAGGAGGGGCAGGATTCTTCAACGCCGCAGGTTGCATGCCCGCAATTCAATGATTTTGCCCGAAGTAGAGCACCAAAAGGATGATCACGATGGCGATGGCCTGGGCCAGGACGCGAATGCGCATCAGTTTGTTGGACCAGGTGGCCGAAACCGCGCCGCCTTTCCACAGGGTATAGAGCCCCAGCAACAGGACCACAGCGACGACGCCCGTTGCCACCGCGACTAATGCTTTGCCCATGGGTTCCTCGAATTCGTCTTACGCCAAGGCGTCAATCTGTTCTTCCGTGAAGGTTCCAGGTACGATCGTCACCGGAATGGCCTGAACCGCGCTGGCGAACCTGGCGACCAGCGGGCCGGGGCCTTCCTTGCCCGCGCCCGAAGCCAGCACCAGGATAGAAATATCCTTGTCTTCCTTGAGCAGCTTGGCCAGGCATTCGTTCACCGCTCCATACGAAATAACCAGTTCGGGCAGGATGCCGGAAAGATCATTCACCACCTTGGCGGCGGCATGCAGCAGAGCTTCGGCCTCGGCATGCGCCTCATCCTTCATGATCTCTTCCACCCCGCGCCATTGCTGGAACTCGCCGGGCTTTGCGGCGCACATCAGGGTCACGCGTCCGCCGGTATGCTGGGCGCGCCGCGTGGCGAAGCGCAACGCCACCTGGCATTCCGGCGTCTTGTCTATCACCACCAGGAATTTGCGAATGCGGGGTCCGGCCATAATAGCAAGATGCTAGGATAATTTCCGCTTCAAGTCATAGAGCAGTTCCAGCGCCTGTTTGGGCGTCGTCGTATCGGGCTCAACCGCCCGCAATGCCTCTTCCACGGCATTTGCCTTGGGTTTTGGGGTGGCGGCAGCTTTATGATGGCCTACCGCTTCGCTACTTGAGGCCGCAAAAAGCGGCAAATCGTCGATATGCGCCAGGGGCGTATGGCCTTCGCGCCCCTCTTCCAGCGCCGCCAGAACTTCCGCGGCGCGGCGCACCACCGCTTCGGGCAGCCCCGCCAGCTTGGCGACATGGATGCCATAGGAGCGGTCGGCCGCGCCAGGGATCACCTCATGCAGGAAGACGATGGTGTCGTTCCATTCCTTCACCTTCATGGTGACGGCGGTCATGGCGGAAAGGCGCTCCGACAGGGCCACCATCTCGTGATAATGGGTGGCGAACAGGGCGCGGCTTTTGTTGGTTTCATGCAGATGTTCGGCCGCCGCCCAGGCGATTGCGAGTCCGTCATAGGTTGCGGTGCCGCGCCCGATCTCATCCAGAATGACCAGGCTTTTTTCCGTCGCCTGGTTGAGGATGGCGGCGGTCTCGACCATCTCGACCATGAAGGTGGACCGGCCGGCGGCCAGATCGTCACCCGCGCCGACACGGGAGAATAGCCTGTCGACAATGCCGATATGCGCCGCATCCGCCGGCACGAAACTTCCCATCTGGGCCAGAATGGCGATCAGCGCGTTCTGGCGCAGGAAGGTGGATTTGCCCGCCATGTTGGGACCGGTGACCAGCCACAAGCGCCCCCTGCCGCCAGGTGACAGATCGCAATCATTGGGCACAAAGCCGCGAGCATGATCTGAGGCCAGCGCGGCTTCCACCACGGGATGGCGTCCACGGGTGATCTTGAAGCCAAGACCATTGTCGATGCTGGGCCGCACATAGCGCGCTGCCACCGCCAGTTCAGCCAGTGAGCCGCAAACATCCAAAATTGCCAATGCGCTCGCGATGGCGGAAAGCGGCTCGACATTTTCCAGCGCCTGCGCCGTCATCTCGTCAAACAGCGAATTTTCGATTGCCAATGACTGTTCCGCCGCTTCGGCGATGCGGCTGGCGAGATTGGCCAGCTCGTCGGTGGAAAAGCGCACCGCTCCCGCCATGGTCTGGCGATGGCGGAACAAGTCGCGCATCACCATCAGCTTGTCGGCGTGCTGCTGGGTGACCTCGATGAAATAGCCCAGCACGCCGTTATGCTTGATCTTGAGCGCCGCGACATTGCTCTCGGCGCGGTAGCGGCCTTCCAGGGACGCGATCACCCGGCGCGATTCATCGCGCAGGCTTCGCACCTCGTCCAGGGGCGCATGCACACGGGCGCGGATAAAGCCGCCATCGCGGGTGAAATAGGGCGGCTCATCCACCAGCAAGGATTCAAGCCGGTCGGAAAGGGACGAGACGGACGCCAGGCCTTTTGTAATCGCATCCGTCGCACCCGCTGCCTCGCCGGCCAGGGGAATTTTCGCGAAGCCGTCGCGCAAGGCGCGCGCCGCTCTGATGGCATCGCGAATATTGCCAAGGTCGCGCGGCCCGCCGCGCTGGACAGACAATCGCGCCAGGGCGCGCGACAGGTCGGGGGCAGAGCGCAGGCTTTCGCGCACCATCCGGCGCAATTCGGAATCCCCGGAGAAAAATTCCACGGCGTCATGGCGGGCGGCAATGGCTTTCACGTCGGTCAAGGGCGCCGCCAGGCGCGATGCCAGTTCGCGCCCGCCCGCCGCCGTGACGCTGCGGTCAATGGTGGCCAGCAGGCTGCCGCCGCGCGCGCCCGAAAGCGTCTCGGTCAGTTCCAGGTTGCGCCGCGTCGAGGAATCAATCGCCATGAAGTGTTTGGGACTGACGCGCGCGAGCCGCCCCAGCGCCACGCGCTTGCCCTTCTGGGTGAGATCAAGATAGGCGATCAAGGCGCCTGCCGCCGAAAACTCGGCGCGGGAAAAACTGCCGAGCCCGTCAAGCGACACCAGGCCATAATGGCCGGCAAGGGCGCGTTCGCCGCTGGCGGAATCAAACCGTGACGAGGGCAGCGGCGTCAGCGCCGGACCCATCGCTTTCAGCAACGGCGCCAACGATTCATGTGCCAGCAATCCGTCCGGCACCAGAAGTTCGCTTGGGGCCACGCGGGCAAGCTCGGCGGCGATTTCGCTTTCGCGAAAGGCCGAGACTTCGAACGCGCCCGTGGACATGTCCGCCGAGGCCAGGGCGAAATCGTTGCCAGCCCGGCCTAGCGCCGCCAGCATGTTCGCGGCGCGCGCTTCCAGCAAGGATTCTTCGGTGAGCGTCCCGGGGGTCACCAGCCGCACCACGTCCCGCCGCACCACCGATTTGCTGCCGCGTTTTTTTGCTTCTGCCGGATCCTCGATCTGCTCACAGACTGCGACCCGGAAACCCTTGCGGATCAGTTTCTCCAGATAGGCCTCGGCGGCATGCACCGGCACGCCGCACATCGGAATGTCATCGCCCTGGTGGCGCCCGCGCTTGGTCAGGGCAATATCCAGCGCCTCGGATGCCTTCACCGCATCGCCGAAAAACAGCTCATAGAAATCGCCCATGCGGTAGAACAGCAGGTAATCGGCATGCGCGTTTTTGATGGCCAGATACTGAGCCATCATCGGCGTCGCATCGGGCGCACCGAGGCTGAAATCCGGCTGTTCATTCATGGCCCGAACCCTAGCAGACGGCCCCTCCCGGGGGCGACTCGTGCCCGCCGCCGATATTGTGGATGGCTGAAGCAAGGGCTGCTATCACTCCGGGATGGACAGCCAGAAAACCGCCGCTTTCATGCAAGCCATCTGGGACGGCGAGATTATCCCCGTCCTGACCGATTACATCCGTATTCCCAACAAAAGCCCTGCTTTCGATCCTGCATGGGAAACCCATAGCCATATGGAAAAGGCGGTGGCCCTGTTTGAAGGCTGGGCGCGCGAGAAACTAAAAACCTTGCCTGGCGCCGTGCTGGAAGTGGTGCGCCTTCCCGGCCGTACCCCGCTGATCCTGATCGAGGTTCCCGGCCGCGCGACCGGAACGATCCTGATGTATGGCCATCTCGACAAGCAGCCGGAAATGAAAGGCTGGGCGGAAGGCACGGGTCCCTGGACGCCTGTTCTGAAAGACCAAAAGCTTTATGGCCGGGGCGGCGCCGATGACGGCTACGCCATGTTCGCCGCCCTGTCCGCCCTGCTGGCATTAAAGCAGCAGGATGTCGCCCATGCCAGGACGGTGATCCTGATCGAGGCCTCGGAGGAATCTGGATCGCCCGATCTTCCCTATCATATCGAACATCTTGCGAACCGCATCGGCACGCCCGACCTGGTGGTGTGCCTGGACTCGGGCTGCGGCAATTACGAACAATTGTGGCTGACCACCTCCTTGCGCGGCAATCTGATCGGCAATCTGACGGTGCGGGTGTTGAACGAGGGGGTTCATTCCGGCGTGGCCAGCGGCATCGTGCCGTCATCTTTCCGCATTGCGCGGCAGCTTCTCTCCCGGATTGAGGACGAAGCCAGCGGCCAGATGAAGCTCGACGCCCTGTTCGCGCAGATTCCGCCGGAACGGCTGGAACAGGCCAAGGCGGCGGCGAAAATCCTGGGCGATGAAGTTTGGAGCGAAATGCCCTCGTCCAGCGGCACCAAGCCGATGGGCAACGATAATTTGGAGCTTATCCTGAACCGCACCTGGCGGCCGCAGCTCGCCGTTACGGGAATGGACGGATACCCGGCGCCGGAAAATGGCGGCAATGTCCTGCTTCCCTATTCCACGCTGAAATTATCGTTGCGCCTGCCGCCGGCCTGCGATGGCGAAACGGCGCTCCGGGCGGTGAAAAAAGCCCTGGAGGAAAATCCCCCTTACAATGCCGAAGTGCGTTTCGACGGACCGCCCGCCGATACCGGTTGGAACGCGCCGGCGACTGCGCCCTGGCTGGCCAAGGCGTTGGACAAGGCCAGCAAAGCTGCTTTCGGCAAGCCCGCCGCTTTCATCGGTGAAGGCGGCTCCATTCCGTTCATGGCCATGCTGGGACAGAAATTCCCACAAACCCAATTCGTGGTGACCGGCGTGTTGGGGCCGCATTCCAATGCCCATGGCCCCAACGAATTCCTGCACATTCCCATGGCGAGAAAAATCTCCGCCTGCATTGCCTTCGTCCTTGCGGATCATGGAGTAAAAAATTGAGCTTTCTCTATTCCACCGACGATGATCCCAGGCGAGCCGCGCGAAGACCGATGCTGGCTTTCATTCTGGTCACGCTGGCGGTGGGCGCGGGGGCAAGCGTCTTCAGCGAACCGGCCATCCGCACCTGGTATGCGGGCCTTGCCCAGCCTTCCTTCACGCCCCCCAATTGGGTTTTCGCGCCGGTGTGGACCGCGCTCTATGTGGTGATGGCGGTGGCGGCATGGCGGGTCTGGCGCACCACCGGAACGCGCAGCATCGAGATGCTGGCCTACGCCATTCAATTGGTATTCAATTTTGGCTGGAGCTGGATCTTTTTCGGCCTGCACCGGATTGGCCTGGCGCTGGCGGAAATCCTGATCCTGGACCTGGGCATCCTGTTGACCGCCATGTTGTTTTTCCGCCGAGACCGGTTGGCGGGTTTGCTGTTTCTGCCCTATCTCGGCTGGACGCTTTACGCCTCTCTCCTAACCCGCGGCCTGTTGCTATTGAACCCTTGAAAAAACAGGGTTTTACGGGGGCTTGGCAACCCAAGCCCCCCTGCCTATATACCCCGTAGCATCAGCAGGGGCTTTGTCGCCACATGCTGATTTTATCAGTATTTTCAAAGGGATGGACCGGAGGACGCCGTCAGGGTCAGGTCTCCATGCCCGGTAGAGAGGAAATAGAATGGCCAAAGTAATCGGTATCGATCTGGGCACCACCAATTCCTGCGTAGCGGTCATGGAGGGCTCCGCCCCCAAAGTGATCGAGAATGCGGAAGGCGCCCGCACCACGCCCTCCATCGTGGCTTTTGCCCCGGATGGCGAGCGCCTGGTCGGCCAGCCCGCCAAGCGCCAGGGCGTCACCAATCCCGAATTCACTTTCTTCGCCATCAAGCGGTTGATCGGCCGCCGCTTTGAAGACCCGATGACCCAGAAGGACATGGGCATGGTGCCTTACAAGATCATCAAGGCTGACAATGGCGATGCCTGGGTTGCCGGGCGCGAAGCCAAGAAATTCTCTCCCAGCGAAATCTCCGCCTTCATTCTGCAGAAGATGAAGGAGACTGCCGAAGCCCATCTGGGCGAAAAAGTCACCCAGGCGGTGATCACCGTTCCCGCCTATTTCAACGACGCCCAGCGCCAGGCGACCAAGGACGCCGGCCGTATCGCGGGCCTGGAAGTGCTTCGCATCATCAACGAGCCCACCGCCGCGGCGCTGGCCTATGGCTTGGACAAGAAACAGTCCGGCACCATCGCGGTCTATGACCTTGGCGGCGGCACCTTCGACGTTTCGGTGCTGGAAATCGGCGACGGCGTCTTCGAAGTCAAATCCACCAATGGCGATACCTTCCTGGGCGGCGAGGATTTCGACGGCCGCGTGGTCAATTTCCTGGCCGACGAGTTCAAGAAGGAAAACGGCATCGACCTGCGCTCCGATCGCCTGGCGCTTCAGCGCCTGAAGGATGCGGCGGAGAAAGCCAAGATCGAGCTTTCCTCGGCCCAGCAGACCGAAGTGAACCTGCCCTTCATCACCGCCGATGCGTCGGGTCCCAAGCATCTTACCATCAAGATCACCCGCGCCAAGCTGGAAGCGCTGGTGGACGACCTGATTCAGAAAACCGTCGGGCCGGTGAAGCAGGCGCTGAAAGACGCCGGCGTCACCGCCAGCCAGATTGACGAAGTGATCCTGGTCGGCGGCATGACCCGCATGCCCAAGGTGCAGGAAGCGGTCAAGGCGCTGTTCGGCAAGGAGCCGCACAAGGGCGTCAACCCCGATGAAGTGGTCGCCATCGGCGCCGCCATCCAGGGCGGCGTGCTCAAGGGCGAGGTCAAAGACGTGCTGCTGCTCGACGTCACGCCCCTGTCGCTGGGCATCGAGACCCTGGGCGGCGTGTTCACCCGCCTGATCGACCGCAACACCACCATCCCGACCAAGAAATCCAACATCTTCTCGACCGCCGAAGACAATCAAGGCGCCGTCACCATCAATGTGTTCCAGGGCGAACGCGAAATGGCGGCGGACAACAAGTCGCTCGGCCGCTTCGACCTGCAGGGCATTCCGCCCGCGCCGCGCGGCGTGCCGCAGATCGAGGTCACCTTCGATATCGACGCCAACGGCATTGTCAGCGTCACGGCCAAGGACAAGGCCACGAGCAAGGAGCAGCAGATCCGCATCCAGGCCTCTGGCGGCCTGACCGACGCCGACATCCAGAAGATGGTCAAGGACGCCGAGGTTCATGCCACGGAAGACAAAAAGCGCCGCGAAGGCGTGGAAGCCAAGAACCAGGCTGACGCCCTGATCCATTCGACCGAGAAAGCGATGTCCGAACATGGCGACAAGATTGACGCCAGCCAGAAGACGGCCATCGAAAACGCCATCGCCAATCTGAAAGAAGCCGTGAAGAACGACGACGCCGACGATATCAAGGCCAAGACCGAGGCTCTGGCCCAGGCTTCCATGAAGCTGGGCGAGGCAATGTACAAGGCGCAGCAGGCGGCAGGCGAAGGCGCCACCCCCGGCGCGGAACCGCACGCTTCCAATGGGAAGAGCGGGGCCGATGACAATGTGGTGGACGCCGACTTCGAGGAAGTGGATGAAAACAAAAAAGGCGCGGCTTAAAATGATTCACGCCCTTCCGCGAAACCGCGGAGGGGCCTTTTGTTTTCAGCATCCGGGGGCGGATTGATCAATGTCTGGGGCTATGAGTAAGCGCTGTTATTACGAGACCCTGGAATGCCAGAAGGGCGCGACGGTAGAGACGTTGAAAGCGTCCTACCGCAAGCTGGCGATGAAATTTCATCCCGACAAGAATCCCGGCGATCACACGGCCGAAATCAAATTCAAGGAAATCAGCGAGGCCTACGACGTCCTCAAGGACGACCAGAAACGGGCTGCCTATGACCGTTTCGGCCATGCCGCCTTTGAGGCCGGCATGGGGGCGCGCGCCGGCGCGGGTCCGTTCGATTTCGCCGGCAGTTTTTCCGACGTGTTCGAGGATTTCTTCGGCGACCTGATGGGGGGCAGGAAAGCGCGGCGCGGCAATCGCGGCCAGGACCTGCGCTACAATCTCCAGATCAGCCTGGAAGAAGCCTATCGCGGCCGCAACGCTGAAATTCAGGTGCCGAGCGCGGTGGCATGCGACGCCTGCAACGGCTCGGGCGCCGAAGCAGGCCACAGCGCCGAGACCTGCCCCACCTGCGCCGGTCACGGCAAGGTGCGCGCCACCCAGGGCTTCTTCACCATCGAACGCAGCTGCTCGTCCTGCCGCGGCTCCGGCAAGATTGTTCGCCACCCTTGCAAGAACTGCCGCGGCGCGGGCATGGTGCAGAAAGATCGCATCCTGAATGTCGATGTGCCGCCGGGTGTCGAGGAAGGCACCCGCATCCGGCTTTCCGGCGAAGGAGCGGCGGGCATGGGCGGCGGTCCGAGCGGCGATCTTTATATTTTCCTTTCGGTGGCCGAACACCCCATTTTCCAGCGCGACGGCCATAACCTTCATTGCCGCGCGCCGGTGTCATTCGTCACCGCCGCGCTGGGCGGCAGCATCGAAGTGCCCACCCTGGACGGCGGCCGCGCCAAGGTGGTCATCCCCGAAGGCACCCAGAACGGGCGGCAATTCCGCCTCAAGGCCAAGGGAATGCCGGTCCTGCGCAGTGCCCAGAAGGGCGATCTTTACATCGAGGTCGCGGTGGAAACCCCGGTCAAGCTGACCCGGCGCCAGAAGGAATTGCTGCGCGAATTCGAGACCGGCAGCCAGGCCGGCACCCATCCCGAAGCCGAAGGTTTCCTGGCCAGGCTGAAAGAATTTTGGAACGGCTGCGATCCCGCATAGACTGGGTCTTCAATCCTGCAAAGGCCCGCCGTGCCAGCGCCCACCGATGTCCTCACCGGCAATTTGCGCTTTCTGCGCGCGCTGGTTGCGCGCCCCAAGAGTGTCGGCGCCATCGTCCCCTCAAGCCGGGCGCTGGCCCGCGCCATAGCCCGCCAAGTTGACCCCGCCAATCCCGGCCCGGTGCTGGAGCTCGGCCCGGGCACCGGGGTGATTACCGAAGCGCTTCTGGAACGCGGACTGGCGCCTGAGCGGCTGACCCTGGTGGAATATGATTCCGACATGGCAACCTTCCTGACCGGCCGTTATCCCGGCGTTGAGGTCATCCAGGGTGATGCCTTCGATCTCGGCCGCGCCCTGGGCGGCAAGGCCGATGAGCAATTCAGCGCCATCGTCTCAGGCCTTCCCCTGCTCAATTTCCCGGTGCCGCGGCGGCGGCTGCTTATGGAAGGGATCGGCCGGCGGCTGTTGCCGAGGGCGCCCTTTGTCCAGTTTTCCTATGGCTTTCAGCCGCCGGTGACGCCACCGCTCGGCCATTCAGTGACCCGTGCCGCCCTGGTCTGGGCCAACCTGCCCCCCGCCCGGGTGTGGGTGTACCGGAAAGTTTGAGGATCTTTGGTTTTATGCTGCGCAGCATAGGTGCAGCAATTTGGTTTTATGCTGCAATTTATGCTGCAGCATGAAGTGCAGCATAAATTGCAGCATAACGGCCCTGCCATTGTAGAATATCTATATAAATCATATATTTAATCTATGGCTCTTAGCGACGAAGAACTGGAACGCTATGCCCGCCACCTGGTGCTGCGGGAGGTCGGCGGCATGGGCCAGGCCAAAATCCGCGCCTCCCGCGTGCTGATCGTGGGCGCGGGCGGTTTGGGCAGCCCGCTGGCGCTCTATCTGGCGGCGGCGGGGGTGGGAGCGTTGGGCATCGTGGACGACGACAAGGTTTCGCTCTCGAACCTGCAGCGCCAGGTCTTGTTCCGGACCGCCGATGTGGGCCTGGAAAAAACCGAGGCGGCAGCCAAAGCCCTTGCCGCCCTCAATCCCGGGGTCAGGATCGAACCGCATCCGGTGCGATTGACCGCCGAAAACGCCAAAAGTCTGATCGGGGCCTATGACATCGTGGCCGACGGGTCGGACAATTTCGAGACCCGCTTCCTGGTCCATGACACCTGTTTTGCTTTGCGCAAAACCCTGGTTTTCGCGGCCGTGACCGAATTCGAGGGCCAGCTCGCCACCTTCAAGGCGCATGACCGGACAGGCGCCTATCCCTGTTACCGTTGCCTGTTTCCGGCGCCGCCGCCTCCAGGGACAGTGGGAAGCTGCTCGGAGACCGGGGTGATCGGGGCGGCAGCAGGGGTGATGGGCACCTTGGCTGCCCTGGAAGTCCTCAAAGAGATTACCGGCATCGGCCAGGGATTGGCGGGCAAGCTTTTGATCTATGAAGCGCTTTCCACGCGCTTCCGTACCGTGACCTTGAAGCCGGACCCAAATTGTCCGCTCTGCGGGCAATAACGCAGTTAACCCGGACTTAATTGCAGCCAACGCAATCTCTGCGCTCGCAAAGGGGCGCCTCAGTGGCCAAGGAAGTTCATTACGAGGTTTTTCGCCGGGTCGGCGCCAGGGGCGGCTGGACACTGCATGACGTGCGCTCCGACCGCGACAGCGCGATCGAGATGGCGAATGGCCTGATGAAATCAGAACAGGCCACCGGCGTCAAAGTCGTCAAGGAAACCTACAATGACGAGACCGGCGACTACCTGACCCTGAAAATCTTCGAAGAAGGTCATAACCAGGTCAAGATTTCAGTCGCCCAGGAAGATACGCCGCACGCCCTGCCCTGTTTCAAGCCGGAAGACCTTTATTCCTATCATGCCCGCGCCACCATCCGCCGCCTGATGCCGGACTTCCTGGCGCGCAACAAACTCACCGTCACCGAACTGATCCATCGCGCCGACATGTTGGAGAAGCTGGAAGCCACCGGCACGCTTTACCAACACGCCATCCAGAAGGTGGCAGTGGCCCAGGCGGCCTCCAGCACCACGGGGGTGCAGCAGATCGTCAAAAGCCTGAACGAACTGGTGACCCAGGCGACCCAGAAAGTTTACCGCGATCAAAGAAAGGGCCTGTTTCCCAATCCGCAAGCGGAGCAGTTCGCCGAACTGGCCGGAACGCTGGCGTCTCAAGGTGATGGCGCCTACATCTTCAACGCCGCGCTGGCCAATCACCTCAAAGATGCCAAGGGTTGGGACGACAAGGTTCAGCTTCTTCTCACCGTGATGGAGAGCGCACCCACCGAGGATGAACCTCGCAAGCTGGTGCTTTCCTCGGTTGACGCCATCCTGGCGGAAGTGATGGGCGGGTCGGCTGCCTTGCACGAATTGATGGGCCATGCCGAGAATCTGTCCGAGGCCCTGGCCCACCTGGTTCAACTGTTTCTGGGCCGCGCGCCCAAGGATGCCAAGGGCGGACTCTCCAAGCTGACCCAACATTTTGCCGCCGACAACCTGGCCGAGGCGCGCACCGCCGTGGCCGACCGCATTGTCGCGGAGTTCAGAAGCACCAAACGGCTTGTCCCGGATTCCGTGGTGGAGGAATTAAAGGCGCTGCGCAGCCTGGCCAACAAAATCGTCATGGGCGTGGGCAAGTATCTCAGCCATGAGGATCTGGTCGCCGCTTTCACCCTGCGCTCCAAGCGGCTTGTGACTCAGGAAATTCTGTCCGCGCACATTGAGGGCGCCCAGCCTGACGAAAAAGTCGAGCGCCTGCTGTTCGTGGAAGAAAATGTGATCGGGGCGGAGAACAAGCGCCAGCTGGCCAGCTTTGTGCAGCCGGTGGTCAATTCCGCGCCCTTTGAGAATTTCTTCAACAATGCCAAAACGCCGATCCTGGGCCGGTTGCAGCGGCTGGCCTTCCTGCAGAACAAGGTCCGGCGCTCCAATTTCATTGAAGAGAACCGCCAGGAAATCTGCGTGAAAATGGACCGCCTGGCGCTCGGCGCCGCCACCGCCGCCAAATTGTTTGAAAACATCGAGGCGCGCCCCACCAATCATGTCGAGAAAGCCACCACGCTTCTGAAGCTGACGCTGGGCGGATATTTCACCGAGGGCGCGGTTTCTGCCAAGGCGCGGGAAATGATCCTCTCCTACCTGGCCACGCCGGGCTTTCTGGCGGGCTATTTCGCCAGCCAGCCCAAGACAGAGGGCGGCACAGACCAGGCAATGGCGGCGCTGATGGCCGATCTGGATAAGGCGGGAATTACCGCCGAAACCGGCCTGAAATCCATCGCGGCCTAGCTCCGAAGCACAGCGCGAGGAGTTTTGCAGTCTGAGCAGGGTTGCCTAGGTCCGTAGCGACAGTGTACGGACGCGTAGGCAACGAGCGATGTGGGCAAGACGCCCATGAGCGACGAGGTAAGTAGCGCCAGCGTACGAACAACTCAGAGCGCAAAAGAACCGCGCTGTTAGTGCGCGGCGTCCCAATTGTCGGCAGCCCGCGCCTCGACCACCAGCGGTACCGAAATCTCCACCGCAGGCAGCGGCGCTTTCTCCATCACCGATGCCACCAGCTTGCGGGTAGCTTCGACCTCTTTTTCCGGCGCCTCGAAGATCAGTTCGTCGTGCACCTGCAGCAGCATCCGGGCCGATAATTTCTTGTCCGCCAGCGCCCCTGGCAGCCGCACCATGGCCCGGCGGATGATGTCGGCCGCGGCGCCCTGGATCGGTGCGTTGATCGCCGCCCGCTCCGCTCCGCCGCGAAAGCCCGGTATCTTGGAATTGATCTCGCGGATATGGATGCGTCGCCCGAACAGGGTCTCGACAAAACCATGGGCGCGCGCGAACTGCTTGGTGTCTTCCATATAATCGCGGATGCCGGGAAAGCGGGTAAAATATTTCTTGATGTAATCGCTGGCCTCGCTCTGCGGGATGCCGAGCTGGTTGGCCAGGCCGAAGCCGGAAATGCCATAGACAATGCCGAAATTGATCGCCTTGGCCCTCCGGCGCACTTCGGCGGGCATTCCCTTGACCGGCACGCCGAAAATTTCCGACGCCGTCATGGCGTGAATATCCAGATTATCGGCAAAGGCTTTTTTCAGTTGCGGAATATTGGCGATATGCGCCAGCAACCTCAGCTCGATCTGGCTGTAATCGGCGCTGATCAGTTTCTGGCCCTTGGCGGCGATAAAGGCCTGACGGATGCGCCTTCCTTCCTCGGTCCGCACCGGAATATTCTGCAGATTGGGATCGGTGGAAGCCAGCCGCCCAGTCGATGTGGAGGCCATCGCATAGGAAGTGTGCACCCGGCCGGTCTGAGGGTTGATATAGCCAGGCAGCGCATCAGTGTAAGTGCCGCGCAGTTTGGCCAGGCCCCGCCATTCCAGTACTTTCTTGGCGATGTCGTGGCCCTCGGCCGCCACTTCCTCCAGTACATCGACATCGGTGGACCAGGCGCCGGTCTTGGTCTTGCGGCCGCCCTCCATGCCCATCTTGCCGAACAGGATGTCGCCCAGCTGCTTGGGCGAGCCGATGTTGAATTCCTCACCCGCCAGCTTGTGAATCTCTTTTTCCAGCCCGGCTTGTGTCTTGCCGAAATCGTTAGACAGCCGGCGGAGCAGGTCGGGATTGATGGTGACGCCGGCCCGCTCCATATCCGCCAGCACCATCACCAGGGGACGCTCCAGCGTTTCATAAACCGAAAGCTTGCGGGTTTCGGCCAGCTTGGGTTTGAGCAGCATATGCAGCCGCAAGGTCACATCGGCGTCCTCGGCGGAATATTTGGTGGCTTCCGCCACCGGCACGCAATCGAAGGTGACCTTATCTTTGCCCTTGCCGACCACTTCATTGAAGGCGATCGGGGTGTGCGACAGATGCAGCACCGAAAGTTCGTCCATGCCATGGCCGTGCAGCCCGCTTTCCAGGACATAGGAAATCAGCATGGTGTCGTCTATGGGATGGAGACGGATGCCGCGCTGCAGGAATATCAGGGCATCGTATTTCAGGTTTTGCCCCACCTTGAGAACCGCTGGGTCTTCCAGCAGCGGTTTCAAGCGCGCCAGCACATCGGCTTCGCGCATCTGCAAAATGTCGCTGCCGGCCTGCTTCTGTGACAAGTCCAGCGTCAGCCCGTCGCCCTTGCGATGGCCGCAAGGAATGTAACAGGCCTCCCCCGGCGTGACCGCAAGCGACACGCCGCACAGGCCCGCCTGCATGGGATCGAGCGAAGTGGTCTCGGTGTCCACACAGACAATACCGCGCGCATAGGCTCGCGCCACCCAGGCGTCCAGCTCTTTCGCCGCCGTCACCGTGGCATAGGCGTCGTGATGGATGGGTGCGCGGATCATCTCCGCCTCTGGCGGAGTCGCGGGAAATTCTATTTTGGGCGTGGCCGCATGCGCCACGGTGGGCGCGGCACTGATGGCGTCGGCATCCTCGATCTTGAAATGCGCCGCCACGCGCCGTGTGATGGTGCCGAACTCCATCGCCTTGAGGAAGGCGATCAATTCTTTGGGGTCGGGCTCATGCACCGCGAATTCGGCGGGTTTCTCCTTCAACGGCACCCGGTCTTCCAGGGTTACCAGCTTCAGCGAGATGCGCGCATTCTCAGCATTCTCGATCAGTGTTTCGCGCCGCTTGTTCTGCTTGATCTCGCCCGCCCGCTTGAGCAGGGTTTCGACATCGCCATAGATATTGATCAGCTCGGCGGCGGTCTTGACCCCGATACCGCGTACGCCAGGCACATTATCGGTCGAATCCCCGGCCAGGGCCTGCACCTGCACCACCTTGTCCGGGCCAACGCCAAAACGCTCCATCACCTCGGCCGAGGCGATACGCTTGTTCTTCATGGTGTCGAGCAGCTCGACCTTGCCGTCCACCACCAGCTGCATCAGGTCCTTGTCCGAGGAAACAATGGTGACGCGGGCGCCGGCCTCCCGGCCCAGCCTGGCATAGGTGGCGATCAGGTCGTCGGCCTCGTAACCCTTCATTTCGACGCAGGAAACACCGAAAGCCCGCGTCGCGTCCCGCACCAGGGGAAATTGCGGGATCAGGTCTTCCGGTGGCGGCGGGCGGTTGGCCTTGTAGGCCTTGTACATGTCATTGCGGAAAGTCTTTTCGCCTGCGTCAAAAATCACCGCCAGATGGGTGGGGGCATCGGATTTCATGTCCTCCAGCAGCTTCCACAACATATTACAGTAGCCCGACACGGCGCCGGTGGGCAGCCCGTCAGATTTGCGGGTCAGCGGCGGCAGGGCGTGATAGGCGCGGAACAGATAGCCCGAGCCGTCGATCAGATAGAGATGGTCGCCTTTTTTTAGCGCGGTCAATGCGCCCTGCTTTTCAATGGGAGTGGCCCGCGCCGTCCTTCAGCACAAAGCGGCGGTCGCAATAGGGGCATTCGACAAAATTCTCGTCGCCCATTTCCAGATAGACGCGCGGATGGCCCAGGGCGCCGCCGATGCCCTCGCAAGAGACGCGGCTGGTATCGACTTCAACGATTTCGGGGGCTTCGACAGGCATGGCACACTCGTTTTGGGCGAAACGGGCGGGATCATAGCTCTTAACCCCTGCCCCGCAAGAGGCTAGGGTTGGGCATGGTCACTCTCAACAAAATCTACACAAAAACGGGAGACGGCGGCGAGACCGCGTTGGGCGACGGCAGCCGGTTGCCGAAATATGCGCTGCGCGTCAGGGCGATGGGCGCGGTGGATGAAACAAATTCCGCCATCGGCATCGCCCGGCTGGAAAGCCAGAGCGAGATGGACGCGATGCTGGCCCGCATCCAGAACGACCTGTTCGATCTGGGCGCCGACCTGAGCGCGCCCGAAGACGGACGCAAAGCCGAACAACGCCTGCGCATTGCCGGCGCCCAGGTCGAGCGGCTGGAACGCGAGATAGACGTCATGAACGCCAATCTGTCACCGCTCAAATCCTTTGTGCTGCCGGGCGGCACCGCACTGGCGGCGCATCTGCATCTGGCCCGCGCCATCGCGCGGCGGGCGGAAAGCCTGATCGCCGAACTGGCATCAAAAGAGGCCGTCAATCCCGCCGCGATTCGCTATGCCAACCGGCTCTCGGATCATCTTTTCGTGATGGCGCGCGCCGCCAATGATAGCGGCATGGGGGATGTTTTATGGGTCCCGGGCGGAAACCGATAGCGCTCAATCAAAGGCGCGTCGATTTTGCGACCTGAGCAGGGTGCCTGGCGACAGCGTAGCGGCAACGCGGAGCGTACGAACGTGCGTGAGCATGCGCGACGGTCAATCAGCGGCCGCTGATTGACGGGCGCAAAAGAACTCGCCGTCACTCCGGCCCCAGTTTCCGTCCGAATACAAACGCCACAATCACGCCGATCACGCCGGTCGCCGCCCAGCCCGGTAGCGCCAGCGCGGAATAGACCCCTTGGGCGAAAAACGGCAAATGCTGCTGCACCCAGTTTTTGAAATTGTTGAGCCCGTCATCGTCGATGATGGACCACACCGCGCCCAGCGAGCGCACCGTGATCTCGCCGCCTTTTTCCAGCGACGAGACCGTATCGGCGCCCAGCATCATCAATGCCAAAACAATCAGGGTCAGGCTGACAATACGCATCGCAATGGCCATACGGATAAGCTATCGCGTGGAGGAAAGCGAAACAAGAATGGCGAATGGGATTGTCCAGCGCGCAAAAAAAACGCCCGCGAACCTTTTGGGTTCGCGGGCGTTTGTTTCACATTTCGAGAGTTAGCTCTGCGACGCTTCCGCTTTCGCCGGGCGAAAGCTCCCCCGGAGCTTTCGCTATGCCGGCTCAACCTTTTTGGTCAGGTCCTCGCCGGTGGTCTGATCCACCTGTTTCATCGAAAGCCGCACCTTGCCGCGATCGTCAAAGCCCAGCAGCTTGACCTTCACGGCCTGGCCTTCCTTGACCACGTCCGACGGCTTGGCAACGCGCTGCGACGCCAGTTCCGAGACATGGACAAGACCGTCCTTGGGACCGAAGAAATTCACGAAAGCCCCGAAATCCATCACCTTGACGATCTTGCCGTCATAGATTTCGCCCACTTCCGGCTCGGCGGTCAGCGAACGGATCCACTTCAGCGCCGCCTTGATCGATTCGCCGTCGGCCGAGGCAATCTTCACCGTGCCGTCATCCTCGATATTGATCTTGGCGCCGGTCTTTTCCACGATCTCGCGGATCACCTTGCCGCCGGTGCCGATCACGTCGCGGATCTTGTCGGTGGGAATCTTGATCTGCTCGATGCGCGGGGCATGTTCACCCAGCTCGGCACGGGCGCCATGGATCGCCTTGTTCATCTCGCCCAGAATATGCAGGCGTCCGCCCTTGGCCTGGGCCAGCGCGACCTTCATGATTTCCTCGGTGATGCCGGCAATCTTGATGTCCATTTGCAGGCTGGTGACGCCGTCTTCGGTGCCCGCCACCTTGAAGTCCATGTCGCCCAGATGATCCTCATCGCCCAGAATGTCCGACAGCACCACATAACGGCTGCCTTCCAGGATCAGGCCCATGGCAATGCCGGCGGTGGGTTTGGATATGGGAACGCCCGCATCCATCAGCGCCAGCGATGTGCCGCAAACCGTGGCCATCGAGGAGGAGCCATTGGATTCGGTTATTTCCGACACCACGCGAATGGTGTAGGGGAAGGATTCCTTGCTAGGCAGCATGGGATGAATGGCGCGCCAGGCCAGCTTGCCATGGCCGATCTCGCGCCGGCCCGGCGAGCCCATGCGGCCGGTCTCACCCACGCTGTAGGGCGGGAAGTTGTAATGCAGCATGAAGGTCTGCTTGCCGGTGCCTTCCAGGCTGTCGACGAACTGCTCGTCCTCGGCGGTGCCCAGGGTGGCGATGCAAAGGGCCTGGGTTTCGCCGCGGGTGAACAGCGCCGAGCCATGGGTGCGCGGCAGGATGCCCACTTCCGCCATGATCGGGCGGACGGTGGTGAGGTCGCGGCCATCGACGCGCTTCTTGCTGTCCAGCACGGCATTGCGCATCACATCGGCTTCGAC
The DNA here is from genome assembly GCA_035568995.1 of Rhizomicrobium sp. Taxonomy (GTDB): domain Bacteria; phylum Pseudomonadota; class Alphaproteobacteria; order Micropepsales; family Micropepsaceae; genus Rhizomicrobium. The sequence continues at coordinate 27,509 of DATMNL010000049.1, forward strand.
GTCATGCATCAGGCCGGAATAGACGCTGGCGGCAACCTTGCCTTCGCCTTCGCCGACAAATTCACCGGCGAATTTCTTCTTGACGGCGCTGAGGGCGTCGCGGCGCTCGAATTTGATCGGCAACTGGAACGCCTTGGCGAGGTCCGCCGAAGCGGCGGATTTCAGCTTGGCGCGCAGCGGCGCATGAATATCTTCCGGCACGACGCGCGGCTCCTTGGCCGCCTTTTCCGCCAGGCGAATGACCGCGTTGATGGCATGCTGCATTTCCCGGTGACCGAACATCACGGCGCCCAGCATCACGTCTTCGCTGAGTTCCTGGGCCTCGGATTCCACCATCATCACCGCGTCATGGGTGCCGGCGACCACCAGTTCCAGCTTGGAATTGACCATGTCGTCGATCGGCGGATTGAGTTTGTATTCGCCGTCGATATAGCCGACACGCGCCGCCCCGATCGGACCCATGAAGGGAAGGCCGGAAATGGTCAGAGCCGCCGACACCGCGATCATCGCCAATATGTCGGGATCGTTTTCCAGATCGTGGGAAAGAACCTGCGCCACCACCAGCGTCTCGTTGCGATAGCCTTCCGCGAACAGCGGCCGGATGGGACGATCGATCAGGCGCGAGATCAGCGTCTCGCGCTCGGTGGGCGCGCGTTCGCGCTTGAAATAGCCGCCCGGAATCTTGCCGGCGGCATAATAGCGTTCCTGGTAATTCACCGTGAGCGGGAAAAAATCCACGCCCTCCTTGGGATTGGGCGCGCCGACAACGGTGGCCAGCACCACGGTCTCGCCATAGGTGGCCAGCACGGCGCCATCGGCCTGGCGGGCCATTTTGCCGGTTTCAAGAGTCAGGGTCCGGCCGCCCCATTCGAAGCTTTCCTTGTGGATATTGAACATTTTTATTTTCTTTCGTCATTGCGCGCGCGCCATATTGCGCGCGAGCGGTCTTCTTTTTAGGTCGCTTCCGCTTTCGCGGACGCTCCTATGATCCCCCTATGGGACCAGCCTCTGCAAAAGCTCATCCCTTGCAGATGCAACAACACAGACCGGCGCCTTGACGCCAGCCCATGCAATTCCTGTGTGATGCGAACTCAGCGGCGCAGGCCCAGGCGCGCGATCAGCGCCTCATAGCGCTTGGCGTCGGTTTTTTTCATGTAGTCGAGCAGGCCACGGCGCTGTGACACCATCTTGATCATGCCGCGGCGCGAATGGTTGTCCTTGACGTGATTCTTGAAGTGCTCGGTCAGGTTGGCGATGCGCTCGGAGAGAACCGCGACCTGGACCTCCGGCGAGCCGGTGTCGTTCTTCTTGGTCGCATATTCGGCGATCACTTCTTTTTTGCGTTCAGGCGTTATCATCGGTCATCGAATCCTATAGCTGGAAAACACGAAAGGGACGAAGCTCGCCTTCGGCGACCTCGGCCAGTGCCACGGGTCCGTCCGCCTCATCCTTGAGAAAGACGGTCTGCCCCGCAAATCCGTCCTCCGTGGCGAATCCCTCTTTCAGCCTTGCGAACAAATTCGCGCGGATCAGGATGGAATTGCCGCTTCGAAGGCGGACCGTATCGCTGCCCGTTACGGCCAGCGCCGGGATGCCGTCCAGCGCGGTCGAAAGGGGCTTTAAATACGCAAAAGCGGCGGGACTATGCATAAAAGGGGTTAGTGTTTCCAGAGCGACGGCGTCTTTTTCGGCATAGCCACCCAATCGGGTGCGGCGAAGGGCGCAAACATGCCCCAAAGTGTTTAAGGCCAAGGCCAGATCCCGCACCCAGGAACGGACGTAAGTGCCTTTGCCGCAAAGGATTTCGAACTCCGCCGTGTCCGGCCCGGTGGCCACCAGACGGGCTTCATAGACCTGCACCAGACGGGGCTCCAGCGACACTTCCTGCCCCTCCCGAGCCAGGTTATAGGCCCGCTCCCCGGCGACCTTGATGGCGGAATAGGCGGGGGGGACCTGGGAGAGGCTGCCGATGAAGCGGGGTAGCAAGGCTTCGATCTCGGCCTGGGTAGGGCGCGCATCCGAGGTTCCGGTGACCCGCCCTTCCGCATCATCACTGTCACGCGCCTCGCCCCAACGGGCCATGAAACGGTAAATCTTGGCCGCATCCTGCACAAAGGGCACGGTCTTGGTGGCCTCCCCCAGCGCGATGGCCAGAATGCCGGTGGCCATGGGGTCAAGCGTTCCGGCATGGCCGGCCTTCTTGGCGTCAAAAATCCGGCGCACCGCGCCGACGGCCTGGGTCGACGTCATTCCCTGCGGCTTGTCCAGGATCACCCAGCCATGAACCGGGTTTCCCTTCTTGTTCCTACTCATGGGACTCGTCGTCGTGATCCGATGCCAGAAGATCGCGCTGGACCTGCGGCGATTTGAGAATGTCTTCGATCTTCTGCGCTTCGGCGAAACTCTCGTCTTCGACAAAGCGCAGGTCGGGGGTGAATTTGATGGAGATCAGCCGCCCCATCTCGCCGCGCAAAAATCCCTTGTGCCGGTTCAGCGCCGCGACGATCTCCTTGGCATTCCGGCCGCCCAGGGGCTCGCAATACACCGTGGCATAGCGCATGTCGGGGCTGGGCTTGACCTGGGTGATGGTGACCGACACGCCATCCAGATCGGAATCGCGAATTTCATTGCGGCGCAGAACTTCCGCCAGGGCGTGGCGCAGCGCCTCGCCCACGCGCAACTGGCGCTGCGAGGGTCCCATCTCGCGGCGATCATGACGGGATCTTGTGCCACCACGCGGAGAACGATGTCGGGACATTTCAAATCCATGCTTCGACAAGCGCGGATCAAGAAATCCTCACCCTGAGCTTGTCGAAGGGTGAGGACAAAAACCGGCTATAGCGCGCGCTGAATGGTCTCGACCTCGAAACATTCGATGACGTCGCCCTTCTGCATGTCCTGATAGTTCGCGAAGGCCATGCCGCATTCCTGGCCGGATTGAACCTCGCGCACCTCGTCCTTGAACCGCTTCAGGGTGGAGAGATCGCCTTCATGGATGACAACATTGTCGCGGATCAAGCGCACCTTGGCGCCGCGACGAACCGTGCCTTCCGTGACCCGGCAACCCGCAACCTTGCCCACTTTGGAAATGGTGAAGACTTCCAGTATCTCCGCATTGCCGAGGAACTTCTCGCGCGTTTCCGGCGCCAGCAGGCCCGACAGCGCGCCTTTCACATCATCCACCACGTTATAGATGATATTGTAATAGCGGATGTCCACGCCATCGCGCTTGGCGCGCTCACGCGCCTGGTTGTTGGCGCGGACATTGAACCCGATAACCGCCGCGCCCGAAGCATGGGCAAGAATAACGTCACTCTCGGTGATGCCGCCCACGCCGGACTGGAGGATCTGCGCACCGACTTCGCTGGTGCCAAGCTTTGCCAGGGCGCCTTGGATGGCTTCGCTGGAGCCTTGCACATCGGTCTTGAGCACCAACGGCAACAGGCGCTTTTCGCCCGCTTCGCGGGTTTGCAGCAATTGATCCAGCGTCTGCCGCGAGGATGTGGCCTGGCGC
>DATMNL010000050.1:0-17041 GCA_035568995.1 Rhizomicrobium sp.
GGGGATTGACCGCGTTGATCGCCGATCGGGGCACGCTATGGTGCAAAAGATAAGTCGCGATCTGGACTTCGAGACCGGACGGTTCCTGCCGGGCAACCGATAGTCCGGGCAGCAGAAAGACATAAGCCGCACCCGTCAGCACCGCAATTGCGAACAGCGCCAGCAGGGCCCGGGATTTCAGTGCTGCAGGCAAGCGTTGCATCCCTTCGCAGACTGCCCCGGATTACTGATCCAAACGCTTCGGGCGGTCAAACGCCTCATCGGCACGGCTATCATTCAAAAGCGATCTTTCAAGCCGGATTTTGCCGTGCCGCTGTGCCGTATTGAGCCGCAAAGCGCCGAAAGTGTCGTGTTTTTTGCTGCTCCCATGTAGCGGCTTGCGTATTTTCGCAACTGCGAAGGTTGTTCTGGACCCGGCTTTTCGGGTAGAATTGGCCGGGGCGAAGATTTGCGGGCAAAACCCTGTTTTACCGCGGGATTTTCGTTACCCAACAATGACCGATTCAGGCATGACAAAAGTCCCGCAGATGAATCATGATGACCAGGGCGGCCGCCGGCGCATTCATTTGCGCGAGATTTCCGGCGACAGCGAGACGGCGCTGGAAACGGTGGGTCAGGATCTGCGGGCCGCGCGCCTGCGCCGAGGCGACGATCTGGCCACGGTTTCCCGCTCTCTCAAGATCCGCAAGGATCATCTGGAGGCGGTTGAGGAAGACAATTTCTCGGGTCTTCCCGGCAAGACCTATGCGATCGGCTTTGTGCGCACCTATGCCGGCTATCTGGGCCTGGATTCGGCAAAGACGGTCGAACGCTACAAGCTGGAAATTTCCAGCCGTCATGACGAGCCCCTGTCGGCCAATCCCAATTTCCATAACGATGAGTCGCGCCGCCTGACTTATGGCTGGCGCATCGTGGCCGCTGTCATCGGATTGGCGCTGATTTACGGTGTCTGGCACCTGGTTTCCGCGGGTCCGGCGCCCTTGGCCGTGCCGCCCGCGCCGGCCCTGACGCCGTCGCGTTCCCGGGTCGTTGCCGTAAAGCCCGCGCCCGCTCCGCCGCCTGCCGCTACAGGCAATAGCGCTATGCCCCCTACCGCGGTTGCCTCTTTGCCCGCCGCGCCGGCCAATCCGCAATCCGCTGTCTCCAGCAGCATTGCTGCCGCGCCGACCAAAGCTACCGCCCTGCCAAGCCCGGCAATTGCTGCAGTCCCAAGCGGCCCGGGTGAAGTTTACGGCCGGTCAAACGCCAACCCGCGGGTGGTGCTGCGTACGCGCGGCGATACCCGCCTCACTGTGCGCGGGGCGGACGGCACGATCTATCTCAACCGCGATCTCAAACCCGGCGATTCGTACCTAGTACCCAACGTTGCCGGCCTGTCTCTGGCGGCCAGCGACGGCGGCGCGGTGGATGTATCGGTGGATGGCAAGAATTTGGGCAAAGTCGGGCAGGACCAGCAAATTCTCGGCCAAGTGTCCCTCAGTCCGGCATCGCTTGTGGACCGGTTCAATTCGCACTAAGGAAGCCTTATGAGCGTTCGTGCCTATCGCGACATTCACCGGCGCAAATCGCGCCTGATCATGGTCGGCAAGGTGCCGGTCGGCGGCGACAGCCCGATCACGGTCCAGACCATGACCAACACCATCACGGGCGATGCGCGCGCCACCATTGACCAGATTCGCGGCATCGAGGAGGCGGGCGCCGACATTGTGCGGGTGTCCTGCCCCGACGAAGACGCCACCAAGGCGATGAAGGCCATTACAAAAGCGTCATCCATCCCGGTCGTGGCCGACATTCATTTTCACTATAAGCGCGCCATCGAGGCGGCGGTGAACGGGGCCGCCTGCCTGCGCATCAATCCCGGCAATATCGGTTCGGCCCAAAGGGTGCGTGAGGTGGTGCAGGCAGCCAAGGATCATGGCTGCTCCATGCGCATCGGCGTCAATGCCGGCTCGCTGGAACCCGACCTTCTGGAGAAATACGGCGAACCCTGTCCGGAAGCGATGGTCGAAAGCGCCCTCAACCATGCCCGCATCCTCGATGACCTGGATTTCCGCGAATACAAGATTTCGGTGAAGGCCTCCGACCCTTTCCTGGCGGTCGCCGCCTATCAGGCCCTGTCGGAAGCGATCGATTGCCCGCTGCATGTCGGCATCACCGAGGCGGGCGGGATGATCTCCGGGACGGTCAAATCCTCCATCGGCATGGGCATGCTCTTGTGGAGCGGCATCGGCGACACCATCCGCGTCTCGCTCAGCGCCGATCCGGTGGAAGAGGTACGGGTGGGATTTGATATCCTCAAGTCCTTAAATTTGCGCCATCGCGGCGTCAATATCGTCTCCTGTCCCAGTTGCGCCCGTCAGGGCTTCAATGTGATCGACACGGTGCGGGAGCTGGAAGACCGCCTCAAGCATATCGCCACGCCCATGTCGCTTTCCATCATCGGCTGCGTGGTCAACGGGCCGGGTGAGGCGCGCGAGACCGACCTGGCCTTCACAGGAGGCGGCGCGGGCAAGGGGCATGGCATGATCTATCTCAATGGCAAGCCCGCCTATAAGCTGGGCAATGAAAAGCTGATCGAGCATGTCGTCGAGCTTTGCGAAAAGAAGGCCGCCGAGATCGAAGCCGAGCGCAACGGCCAATCTTCAAACAAGCCGCTCGAAGCGGCGCAGTAGGTGAGGAGCGGTTCGCACAGCGAACGAATTGGTTCTGCGAACCAATTCGAGCGACGAACGCCCGGAGCGCAAGCGAAGGGCGGTCAGGTCCCAAGCGCACGTCTCTCTGAACGAAAATGATTCCCGCCGCCAAACTGGAGCGCCTGCTCGACCGTTTTGCCGCGATTGAAAGCGAAATGGCGTCCGGCGCCTCTGGTTCTGCCTTTGTAAAACTCTCCCGCGAGCATGCCGAGCTTGCGCCGGTGATCCAGACCGCGCGCGCCTATCACAGCGCCCAGACCGAGTTGGAAGGCGCCGAGGCGATGATCGCCGACCCCCATGGCGATTCCGAAATGCGCAATCTTGCCGAGCAGGAACGCGCCGAATTGCGCGCCCGCCTTGTCATTCTGGACGAGGAACTGAAGCTGCAATTGCTGCCCCGGGATGCGGCGGATGCCTCCTCGGCCATCGTGGAAATCCGCGCCGGCACCGGCGGCGACGAGGCGGCCCTGTTCGTGGGCGATCTCCTGGGCATGTATCAGCGTTACTGCGCGCTCCAGGGCTGGAAGACGGAACTGCTTTCCTTAAGCGAAAGCGACATGGGCGGCTTCAAGGAGGCGATGCTGGAGGTCGAGGGCCGCGGCGCCTATGCCAAACTCAAATTCGAAAGCGGCGTGCACCGGGTCCAGCGCGTTCCCGTCACCGAAAGCCAGGGCCGCATTCATACTTCGGCGGCGACGGTGGCGGTGCTGCCGGAAGCCGAGGATGTGGATGTGGACATCCAGGACAAGGATCTCAGGATCGACACCTACCGCGCCCAGGGGGCGGGCGGCCAGCATGTCAACAAGACCGACAGCGCGGTGCGCATCACCCATATTCCCACGAACACGGTGGTGGCGATGCAGGAGGAAAAATCTCAGCACAAGAACAAGGCCAAGGCGATGACGCTGCTGAAGGCCAAGATTTACGACGCCGAACGCAGGCGGGTGGACGCCGCCCGCGCCAGCGAGCGCAAAAGCCTGGTCGGCTCGGGCGACCGCAGCGAGCGCATCCGCACCTATAATTATCCCCAAGGCCGCGTCACCGACCACCGCATCAATCTGACGCTTTACAATCTGGCGAAGATTATCGCCGGCGACGGATTGTCCGAAATCGTGGACGCGCTGGTGGCCCAGGAACAGGCCGACCGGCTGGCGGAGTTCGAGGCGGCGGACGCGTGATCTTTGAAGAGGCGGCGCGCCTGCTTGCGGCGGCTGGGCTGGAAAGCCCGCGCGCCGAAGCGCGGCTGCTTTACGCCCACGCTCTCGGGACAACACGCGATGAGACGCTGCTCGCCTCTTTGAAACCCACACAAGAACAAGCCGCGCGCTTTGCGGCGATGATAGCGCGCCGCGCCGCGCGTGAGCCCTGCGCCTATATCACTGGCGCCAAGGAATTCTGGAGCATGGATTTTCAAGTCGGCCCCGGGGTGCTGGTGCCGCGTCCCGAGACCGAAACCTTGATCGAGCAGGCGCTCAAACTGGTGGCGCATCGCGTGGTACCGCTCAGGATCGCGGACCTGGGCACGGGATCCGGCATCCTTCTGATTGCGGCGTTGAAGGAATTTATCAATGCCAGCGGCGTAGGCTTTGAATCATCAAAGGAATCTTTTCATTGGGGCGAGCAGAACGTGGCCCGATTGATGCCGGGCCGCGCCAAAATCCGGCTGGCCGATTGGAACGAGGCTGAAGGACCCTTCGATCTGGTCTTCTCCAATCCGCCCTATATTCCTTCCGCCGAAATCGACTCCCTGGAACCGGAAGTATCCCGCTTTGAGCCGCGTGCCGCGCTGGATGGCGGTTCCGACGGGCTGGGTTCCTATCGCGCTTTGGCCGGGTTGCTGCCCCGTATCCTCAAACCCGGCGGGCATGCGATTCTGGAAATAGGACAGGGACAGGGTCCGGCGATGGAACCGCTGTTTAGGGGTTCCGGCCTCAAATTGCTCCATATCGCCCCTGATCTGGCCGGTATCCCCAGGGCGGTAATACTGGAAAAAGCCTGACTGGAGGCCTTGGAAAAATCGGCCACATACATTATCTTGGCGACATTGGAATCGTGAGATTCCGCCCGCGATGCTGGGAGAAGCGCGTGGGCAGGCGCCGCCAAAGGGCGGTGGGCAGGGGACTCTAAAGCGAGCTTTAGACTGCGGCGGCCAGCGCATTTTGCGATGTCCTGTTCGCGAGGAAACAAAGGCGATTTTGGCACAACAACATGGGGCATTCGTGAAGCGCTCTCGCAGAGGCGGCCGCAGGCCGCAACACAACAACAACGGCGGCGGCAATAATGGCGGCGGTGGCGGTGGCGGCGGGTTCAATCCCAACCGCACCTTCGATTCCTCCGGCCCGGAGGTGAAAATTCGCGGCTCGGCGGCGCATGTCTATGAGAAATACCTGCAGCTGGCGCGCGACGCCAACAGCTCTGGCGACCGCGTCACGGCCGAGAATTACCTGCAGCATGCCGAGCATTATTTCCGCATCATGGCGGCCCAGCAGGCCCAGGCGGCCCAATACGCCGCCCAGCAGGCGGCCCAGAATCCGAACCGCCCGCCCGAAGGCATGCAGCAGCAAACGCCCCAGATGGGCCAGCAGCCGCAGCAACCTCAGCCTGGCGGCGGGCCGTCTTTTTCCCTGACCGAGAACGGCGAAGGCGAAGAAGAAGGCGAAGATGCGGAAGCCAATTAAGCGCCATTAGCCGCTTAACTTTTGGCCTTCCACTGCCCACTTGCAGGCCCGGTTCCACATTCCCATATCTGCCGGGAACGGTGCCGTGAACGGGCCGTATCTTGCGTGCCTGCGCCCAGCCGGGGCAGGCGGGAGGTAGTATGGACATCGAGAAATTCACCGAACGCTCGCGCGGCTTCATCCAGTCGGCGCAGGGCCTGGCGCTACGTGAAGGCAACCAGCAATTCGTCCCCGAGCATCTTCTCAAGGTCCTGATGGACGATGAGGAGGGCCTGGCCTCGCGCCTGATAGGGGCTGCCGGGGGCAATGACCGCAGCGTGCGCGCGGGCGTCGAAAGCGCGCTGAAGAAACTGCCCATGGTCCAGGGCGGCTCCGGCCAGGTCTACCTGTCACAGGAGACGGCGCGGTTGCTCGACAATGCCGAACAGATCGCCAAGAAGGCGGGCGACAGTTTCGTCACCGCCGAATATCTCCTCCTGGCGCTGGCCATGGCATCCGGCACCGGGGCCGCGAAAATCCTCAAAGAGGGCGGCGTCACCGCCCAGGGTCTGAACAAGGCCATCGCGGATTTGCGCCAGGGCCGCACCGCCGACAACGCCACGGCGGAAAACGCCTATGACGCGCTCAAGAAATATGCCCGCGACCTCACCGAGCTGGCCCGCACCGGCAAGCTCGATCCGGTGATCGGCCGCGACGAGGAAATCCGCCGTACCATCCAGGTGCTGTCCCGCCGCACCAAGAACAATCCCGTCTTGATCGGCGAGCCTGGCGTGGGCAAGACCGCCATCGCCGAAGGCCTTTCCTTGCGTATCGTCAATGGCGATGTCCCGGAATCCCTGCGCGACAAGAAGCTGATGGCGCTGGACATGGGATCGCTGATTGCCGGCGCCAAATTTCGCGGCGAATTCGAGGAGCGGCTGAAGGCTGTCTTGAACGAAGTCACCAGCGCCGCCGGTTCGATCATTCTTTTCATTGACGAAATGCACACGCTGGTCGGCGCCGGCAAGGCGGATGGCGCGATGGACGCCTCCAACCTGCTCAAGCCGGCTTTGGCGCGGGGCGAGCTGCACTGTATCGGCGCCACCACGCTCGATGAATACCGCAAATATGTGGAAAAGGATGCCGCCCTGGCCCGCCGCTTCCAGGCGGTGTTCGTGGGCGAGCCGACGGTGGAAGACACGGTCTCCATCCTGCGCGGTCTGAAGGAGAAATACGAATTGCACCATGGCGTGCGGATCACCGATTCCGCCATCGTCGCCGCGGCGCAATTGTCCAACCGCTACATCACCGACCGCTTCCTGCCCGACAAGGCGATCGACCTGATGGACGAGGCGGCCTCGCGCCTGCGCATGCAGATCGATTCCAAGCCGGAAAAACTCGATGAACTGGATCGCCGCATCATCCAGCTCAAGATCGAGCGTGAAGCCCTGAAAAAAGAGGGTGACACCGCCAGCCGGGACCGACTGGTGGCGCTGGAAAAGGAATTGGGCGGGCTGGAAGACGAGTCCGGCGTGCTTACCGCCCGCTGGCTGGAGGAAAAGAAATCCGTCTCCGATGTCCAGACCCTGAAGGAAAAACTCGACGCCGCCCGCCAGGATGCCGAAATCGCCCAGCGCCGCGGCGATTTCGCCCGCGCCGGCGAACTCACCTATGGCGTGATCCCGGACCTGGAACGCAAGCTTAAGGCGATCGAGGATCGCAAGGACGATGCCCTGGCCTCGGAAGTCGTCACCGCCGAGAATATCGCCCAGATCGTGTCGCGCTGGACCGGCATTCCGGTGGACCGGATGCTGGAAGGCGAGCGCGAAAAGCTGCTGCATATGGAAAAGAGCCTTGAGAAACGGGTGATCGGACAGGACGAGGCGGTGCGCGCTATTTCCAATGCGGTGCGCCGCGCCCGGGCCGGCCTGCAGGACCCCAACCGTCCCATCGGCTCCTTCCTGTTCCTGGGTCCCACTGGCGTGGGCAAGACCGAACTCACCAAGGCGCTGGCCGCCTTCCTGTTCGATGATGATTCCGCGATGGTGCGCATCGACATGAGCGAATTCATGGAGAAGCACGCGGTGGCGCGCCTGATCGGCGCCCCGCCCGGCTATGTCGGTTACGAAGAAGGCGGCGTGCTCACCGAGGCGGTGCGGCGGCGGCCTTACCAGGTGATCCTGTTCGACGAAGTCGAGAAAGCCCATAGCGACGTCTTCAACGTGCTGCTTCAGGTCCTCGATGACGGCAGGCTGACCGACGGCCAGGGCCGCACCGTGGATTTCCGCAACACGGTGATTATCCTGACCTCCAATCTGGGCACCGAATTTTTGTCGGTCGAGGATGGCGGCGATTCCAAACCGGCGCGCGCCCAGGCGATGGCCGCCGTGCGTAATCATTTCCGGCCCGAATTCCTCAACCGGCTGGATGAAATTATTCTCTTCCACCGCCTCAGCCGCACCGACATGGACAAGATCGTGACCATCCAGATCGCCAGGCTCGACCGTCTCCTGGCCGACCGCAAGATCGAGATCGCGCTGGACAAGAAGGCCACCGACTGGCTGGGAAATGCCGGCTATGATCCTGTCTATGGCGCCCGGCCGCTCAAGCGCGCCATTCAGCGCCGGCTGCAGGACCCGCTGGCGCAATTGCTGCTGGAAGGAAAAATCACCGACGGCGCCAAGGTGAAGGTCAGTGCCAGCAAGACCGGCCTGACCATCAATGGCCAGGAATTCACCGCCGCGCCGGACGAGCTCGGCGAAACCATGCCCAGCGGCGCGACCCTGAATTAGATAGTCTCAGCCGACTTCCCGGGTGACGACATCGAACCGCAACAGCTTGGCCGCGCCAAAGGCGGTTGAGATCGCGGCGTCGGTGGCGTCGCGCCCCCGCGCCATCAAGATGCGGCCGATGCGTGGACTGTTGTGGCGCGCGTCCATGGTGTGCCATGCGCCGCCCAGATAGGCTTCGAACCAGGCGGAAAAATCCATCGGCGAGGGGTCGGCTGGGACCCCGATGTCGCCCAGGTAACCGGTGCAGTAGCGCGCCGGAATGTTCATGCAGCGGCATAGCGTGATCGCCAGATGCGCGAAATCGCGGCAGACGCCTTTGCGCTCGGCATGGCCTTCCGAAGCGGTGCGGTCGGGCCGGGCGAAGGCATAGCCGAATTTGATGCGCGCATGGGTGTAGTCCAGGATCGCCTGCACTCGCGGCCAACCCGGCGGTGTCTGGCCGAAAAGCTTCCAGGCCTCTGTCGCCAGCCGGTCGGTGTCGCAGTAGCGGCTGCCCAAGAGAAACAGCAGCACATCATCGGGCAGATCGTCCACTTCCGCCTGTCCCGCGCCCCAGGGCATCGATTCCTGCACGCCGCTGTCGCGAATGACGAAATGGTTTGACAGCAGCAGGCGCCCCGCCGGCGCCACCAGCCTTGTGCAGCGGTTGCCGAAGCTGTCGAGATAGTTGCGATAGGGTACGCGCGGATGGACCGCAAAGTTCTCCGGCTTTTCAAGATCGGGCTTGCGCTCCGGGCGGACATGCACCGTCAGCAGCATCGGCGTCGGCGCCGTGCATTCAAATTCAATCTCGAAGCCTGCCTGAATTTTCAAATGTCACGGGGGTGAGGCCACGGGAATGTAATGCAAGACGCTTTAGCATGTTCCCATGCCGCGGTCCTGCCTCGGATTTGGGCAGTTAATTAACCTGGGTTCGGCTGCCCTTCGCTTGGGCTTAGGGCGTTCGTTGCTCGAAATGGTCCACCGGACCATTTCGTTCGCCTGAGGCGAACCGCTCCTCACGGCTGCGCCCGCCCGCGGGGACGAAAGCGAAACGACTGCGTCATTTCGCCTTCGCCTGGCGAAGATCGGTGGGATTATCCGCCACCTTGGTCTCCAGCGGCATGGCGGCCAGAGTCTCGTCCATCTTCAGGCGCAGCCCGAGGAAATCGCGCAGCTCCTTGCCGGTGAGCAGGCGCCCGTCCGCGATCTTGACCCGGAGCGGGTTGACCTGGGCGCCGTTGACGCGAATTTCGTAATGCAGATGCGGTCCGGTGGCGAGCCCGGTCATGCCGCTGAACGCGAACACGGTGCCCTGGGACAGGTGCGACCCGGAGCGCAGGCCCGCGGCGAAGCGCGACAGATGCCCATAGGCGGTGGCATAGCCGTTGCTGTGATTGATCACCACGAAATTGCCATAGCCATTGGCCCAGCCCATGAAGCTGATGGTGCCGGCGCCCGCCGCCATCACCGGCGTGCCGGTGGGTACCGCGAAATCCACGCCCTTGTGCATGCGGGTATAGCCCAGGATGGGATGGAAGCGCGATCCGAAGCCGGAAGAAATGCGCGCCCCGTCCACCGGCGTCTTCATCAGCATGCCCTTGGCCGATTGGCCTTTGGCATCGAAATATTCCGCCGCGTCGTCGCCGGCCGACGCATAGCGGTATAGCGTCACGTCCTTGCCGCCCAACCGCATGCGAGCATAGGAAATATTGCCGGTCTTCGCCGGCTGGCCGTCCTTGGTATAGAAATAATCGTAGTAAACCTCGAAGGAGTCACCCGGCTGCAGGTCGCGCTGGAAATCCACCTTGTAGGAAAACATCCGGATCATCTCGATCACGATGTCGGCGGGAATGCCCGCCTGCATGCCGGCGAGGTAAAGGCTGGAATCGATGGTGGCGCCGGCGCGGTGGTGATGCACCTCCAGGACTTTCTGGACATTCTGGGCGCTGAAACTGCCGGACATGTCGCGCGTAACGGTGATGTCCTGTTCGATGCTGGGTGAGAAATGCAGCGACAGGAGCCGCGCGATGGGCTGCGAGGCGCCGGGGGTTGCGCCCGCGCCGCTGTCTTCCTCCACCGGCACCACCACCGGCTTGCCGTTGATCTTCACGATGACGGTCTTGGCCGCCGCCGGCTGGCCGGTGGCGTTGATCACCGGGGCGACTTCATAGGTGATGTCGAAACTCATTCCTGTTTTCAGGCCGCGCGGATTGAAATCCCGGCCCAGCGCGGCGATGGCGCCATTGGCGTCGCTGGCTGAGACGCCGGCATCTTCCATCGCCCCAGCCAGGGTGTCGCCGCGATCCAGGGTGACAGTGCGGGTCTCGATGCCGGGGGTGGGATTGGCCTCCGCCTGGTCCTGGGCTGTTTCAGGCGTACGCAACTGGGGGGCGATGGCGGCGAGCTGACCCGCGCCACCCGAGTGCACCAGCTTGAGGAACAATTCGTAAGGCAGCGCGGCATGGCCCGGTCTCGCCCGCGGCCCGGTCACCGGCAGGGTTCCCATCGCCATCCAGCCAATGGCGCCCGCCACCAGAATGGCCATCGAGCCGGATACCAGCGCCCAGCGTACCTCGGTGCTGGACAGCCCGGCGCCGATGCGGCCGGTCCCGGACGATAAGTGGGCATTATTTTGCTGGTCGCTGGCAAACTGATCCAAGGCGGTTCCTGTCATTCAGGGCGAAACGCAAGATCGCTTCAACCCCAGCCCAAAAGCCCGCAGCCCATACCGGCGTGCGACACATTTATGATTAAGCCTTATCGGTTACGACCGCGTCAACGGCAAGAGATTGTTCTCATTAGAGTATTAATAAAAGTCTGCCATGGGACCCGCCTTGGGGGCGGGACGGGCCGTCCTTTACCTGCTAATCCGCTGCCATGCGCCGCCTGCCGTCTCTCCTGGCTGTCCTGCTGTTTCTCGTCCCGGCGGGTCCGGCCTTGGCCTGGGCGCCCGAGGGCCACCAGGTGGTGGCCGCCATTGCCTTGCAGGAATTGACACCGGCGGCGCGGGCGCGGGTGGCTGCGCTCCTGGGCGGGGAGGTGATGATGGTGCTGGACTCCAGTTGGGCGGATGAGATTCGCCAGCAACGCCCGGAAACCACCTCATGGCATTACGTCAATATCGAAATAGGGTCCGGCGGCTATGATGCCAGACGCGATTGTGGCGACGGCGCCTGCGTGGTCGCACAGATCGCCCGCGACAAACGCATTCTCGCCGATCCGCGTGCGCCGGAACCGACCAAAGCCGAAGCGCTGCGCTTCCTGGTTCATTTCGTGGCCGACCTGCACCAGCCGCTTCATGCCGCCGACCGGAACGACAAGGGTGGCAATGACGAACTGGTTCGCTGGCACGCCAAGCGCACCAGCCTGCACCAGATCTGGGACCAGGATGTTGTGACGGCGCTTGGAAACGATTCCACGCGCGTCGCGGCGCAGATCGATGGATCGTTGACACCGGGGCAGAAAGCGCAGATGCGCGGCGGTTCGCCGGAAGACTGGGCCAATGAAAGCTTTGCCGTGGCGGGCCGGGAGATTTACCCCAGCCTGCCGCCCAATGGCCGGATTCGGCTGCCGGATGACTATGCTAAGCGGGAAAGCGGCGCGGCGCGGCTGCAGCTTGCCAGGGCGGGGCTTCGCCTGGCTGCGATCCTGAACAGCACTTTCCGCTGATCAGTCGCTGGCCTGGATAGTACTGCGTACCATCGGATAGATCTGCGTAGCCCAGCGGGTCCCGGAAAACACGCCGTAATGCCCCACGCCCGCCTGGACGTAGTGCATTTTCTTGAACGGCTTGATGCCGGGCGTCAGGTCATGCGCCGCCACGGTCTGGCCGACCGAACAGATATCGTCCTTCTCGCCTTCCACCGTCAAAAGGGCGGTCTTGCGGATGGCGGCGGGGCTGACCGGATTGCCGCGATACTGAAAAACCCCGCGCGGCAGATGATATTCCTGGAACACTTTCTGCACCGTCTCCAGATAGAAATCGGCCGGCAGGTCCGCCACCGCCAGATATTCGTCATAGAATTTCTTGTTCGCGGTCGCCTTCTTCTCGTCGCCGCGCAAAAGATGGCTGTAGAGGTCCATCTGGGCGCGCCAATGGCGCGGCATGTTCATCGACATGAATGCCGAAATCTGCAGGAAGCCCGGATAGACCCGGCGTCCGGCGCCGGCATAGCGCTCCGGCACCGTGCTGATCATGTTCTTCTCGAACCATTCCAGCGGATATTTGTTGGCGGCGCGGTTGACGTCGGTGGGGTTGACCGAAGTGTCCACCGGCCCCGCCATCAGGGTCATCGAACGCGGCGCGGCAGGGTGATTGGTCTCCGCCATGATCGCCACCGCCGCCAGCAGCGCGGCACAGGGCTGGCACACCGCCACCGTGTGCGCCCCCGGACCGATCTTGTCCAGGAACCTGATCAGCGTGTCGATATAATCGTCCACTCCGAAACTGCCTTCGGCCAGCGGCACCTCGCGGGCGCTTTTCCAGTCTGTAATATAAACGTCATGATCGTTCAGCATGGTGCGCGCGGTATGGCGGAGCAGGGTGGCGAAATGCCCCGCCATCGGCGCCACGATCAAGACGCGCGGCTGGGGCAGGTTGGTCTCCTTGCGGAAATGCAGCAGGGTGCCAAACGGGCTGTCGAGCGCCGTCTCCTCAAGCACCGGGATAGTACGGCCTTCGACCAGCGCCTCGCCGATGTCATAGGCGGGCCGCTCATGGCTGAGCTGGGCGCGGTTGGCGAGTTCCGCCCCCGCCGCGATTCCCTTGAAGAAATAGTTGAAAGCGGGCCCCATCTGGGTCTCGCCAAAGGCGGCCCTTGTGATATCGGCAATGGCCCGCAAGGGGGCCAAAAGGTCCGATTGCGCCTGATAGGCGTCGTACAACATGCCGATTGCTACCCCGGACAGCCCACTGGGCCTAATTATTTGTGCCCGAACGGTAAAAACACTAGTGCATTTTATGCTGCAGTGCGAAATAATTCTCTTGTGATTTGAAAAAAGGGAGTCCGAGCGGTGAGCGCCGTCCTGACAATCTCCAGCAAGAATTACTCGTCCTGGTGCCTGCGCGGCTGGCTGCTGTGCCGCATGGCCGGGCTTGATTTTGATGAGGAAATGCTGCCCGCCAGCGATGCCTCGGCCCGCGCCGAACTGCTGCTTTTGTCGCCCTCCTTCCTGGTGCCAGCGTTAACCCATAATGGAATCAAGGTGTGGGACACGCTGGCGATCGCCGAATATCTCAATGAGACTTTTCCACAGGCGGGATTGCTGCCCAAGGACGGGGCGGCCCGCGCCCATTGCCGCGCCGTCTCGGGCGAGATGCATTCGGGCTTCACCAATTTGCGTTCCGCCCTGCCGATGAATCTCAAATCGCGCTATCCCAACTTCAAGGTCTGGGCCGGGGCCCAGGCTGATATCGACCGGATCGCCGTCATCTGGCGCGACTGCCTCAAGAAATATGGCGGACCCTATCTGTTCGGGGCGGCGCCCACCCTGGCCGACGCCATGTACGCGCCGGTGGCGACCCGCTTCGACACCTATGACGTCAAGCTCGACCGCGCCTGCAAGGATTATTGCGAAACCATCCTGGCGCTGCCCGACATGCTGGAATGGACCTTGGCCGCCAAGGCCGAACCGGCGGCGGTCGAGGAACTGGAAGCGGAGTTTTAAGGACCTCCACCATGGGCGGGTTTAACCCGCCCATCCAGCAGGGAATTCTAATTGCGTCAGGAAGAACAGCAGGGCTTTCCCGCTTCCTGGACAGGCGGACAGGTCACATCGCCATAGGAACAGAACACGCAGCAATCGCCGGGCTTTGGTCTCAGCACCGCCGCACACCCCTTGCAGTCATAAAAGAACTGGCAGGCGTCTGTCGGCATGGGTTCAATCGCCCGGTGTCCGCAGGACGGGCAGGTGATGGTGGATTCCAGAACCAGGGATTTGTGCGGCGCAGACATTACTTTTTTAGATAATCCCCCAGATACGCCTTGGACGCAGCCTCGTCCTTGACCGGCGTGATCTTGTCCGGGTCGATCCGCACCATGATGTAGTCGATGTGGTCGTCAATGTGGCTGAACAGATGCCCGGTGCCCGCCGGGATCACGATCACATCGCCCGCCTTCAAATTATAGCTTTTGCCGTTCCTGATGGAATCTGCATTGTTGCCCGGGCCGTTATACAGCCGCACGGTTTCCTCATCGGCGGGGCGGCGCTGCTTGTTGATCAGGTCGGGTCCCAGCTCCAGCGTCGCGGTGCCATCGATGACATGATAAACCTCGCTGACCAGGTCATGCTCGGCCACCGCATGCGCCCCCGGCTTATCCAGCTTGCCGCGATGCTCCACTCCCAGGGCGATATGAACCTTGCCGATATCGATGTCGCGGTCCTGCTGGTCGACTTTGCGCTCCTTCACCGCCTTGTCCATATAGGCCTGGATTTCCTCCTGCGGGATGTAAACCCCCTCGCACATTTTGCAGCTGGGATCCGGATTGTTGTTGGCGGACTGCGCCAGCGCCGGCGCAAGCATCAGCCCCGCCCCCGCCAGACCCAGAATGATCCTGTTCATGCAAATCCTCCCGCGATTTTGCGCGATTTGGCCTTTGTCCCTGTCCGCTTGTCAATGTTCGCGGGTGCAAAGAATCTCTCTTGAAGCAAGGAGCTGGTCCGGCATGGGCAATTCAGGTAGCGCGCAGCGCCTCGACAACGGTAAGCCGCGCCGCACGGATGGCGGGCAGGGCGCCGCCGAGAAAGGCGACGGCAATCGCCCATAGGAGCGCGATCCCGATCAGGGCCGGCGAGACCGTCATTGTGAAGACATCCGAGCCGAAACCATCCTGCACGCCGTCATATTGCCACCAGGCAATTGCGGCCCCAATCAGTGCGCCGGCCAGCGACAGCGCCGCCGCTTCCACAATCACCGACACGGCCACGGCAAAACCGCCATAGCCCAGGGCTCTGAGAGTGGCGATCTCCCGGCCGCGTGCGCCGACCGCCGCATACATGGTGTTGAAACAGCCGAACAATGCGCCCACCGCCAGGATGACGCCGGTGCCATAAGCGATGACGTTGAAGAAGGTCGAAAATTGTGCGCTGGTCTTCCGGTTCCAGTCGGACAGGCGCATCACATCCACCCGCAATACGGGATTGGTGTTCAGCGCATGGCTGAAACTGGCAAAGGAAGCGGGCGATGCCATACGTAGCAGCGCGGTGGTATAGGCCGGACGCCGGACCGCCAGCATCACTGTCTCGGTATCACCAATCAGCTGGCCGTCGAGCAGGTCGCCGGTGGTAAAGCTGCCCACGATCGGCCATTCCCCGTCCGGCAGGATCACCTTGTCGCCGATCGCCATGCCCCGGAACTGGCCCTGCGCGCCGGTGCCCACGATCAATTCATGGGTGCCGGGCCGGAACATGCGGCCCGCCACCATGTGGAGTTCCGGCCTCAGCATCACGCCCTTGGAGCCGAAGCCGCGCAGATTGGCATAAGACCTGGCGCCATTTTTCAGCAGCAACACCGGCACGCCCACGGCCAGGCCGGGATCGGCCAGCGGCGAGCCATCCGCCGCCCGGGCGATGCCGGGTGCGTTCAGGATGATGCGCATCTGGTCGCGCGGAATTGAGCTGACGCCTTCCCATTGGGTGCCCGCCGATACCACCAGAACCAGGCCAGGATCACCGGTCTTGAGATAGGCCTGGTGCAGGCCTTCGGTCATCGAAAGCATGGAAAGCAGCACGCCGATCGCCAAACCCATGCCGATCACGATCACCAGCGACTGCCACAGGCGCTGGCGCAGGCTTTTGAAATTGAGCAGCGAGACGATCCCGATCTGGCGAAGCAGATTCATGTGCGCCCCGACAAGGCTGTGGCGATGTCCATCCGGGAGAGGCGAAAGGCGGGCAGGGCGGCGCTGGCGAAGGCCAATGCAAAGGCACTGGCCGCCGCCCACAACAGCACGATAGGGGACATGGTGGGCGGGGGAAGTCCCCAACTGGGTGGCATCAGATCGGAAACATGGCGGCCCAGGAAAGCCGCCAGCGCCACGCCGAAGACTGCGCCAAAAATGCAGGGTATCGCTGCTTCCAGGACAACCAGGCCCATCAAGGCGCGGTCGGAAAAGCCAATGGCCCTGAGGGTGGCGAATTCGGCGAAGCGCTCACGCACCGATTGGACGATGACATTGGCGGTGAGGAACAGGATCATCACCAGGCCGGCCAGCGCGATGTCGCGCGTCACCGCGCCCACGTCCAGCCCGCCGAAATTGTTGCTGACGGCAAAGGCCATCTTCTCGGTTTGACTATAGGTAGGGGTGGCGGAGTTGGCGAAGATCTGGTCGATGTGCTGGGCAATCGCTGCAGATTGGCCGGGATCGTTGGCGACCATGTCAACCTCATTGATCTTGCCCTGATCGGCCAGCGGCCGCGCCTTGTCGAATAAATCGTAATTGCCGAAATTGTAGCCGCCCGACGCCTGGGGAAAATCATTGCAGATCGCCACCACCTTGAAGGTCCAGCTTTTGGCGCCATCGGCCCTTGCGACCAGCGGCGTGATGATGGTGAAAGTGTCCCCCACTTTCTTGTGCCATAGCGCCGCCTGGTACTTGCTCATCACAATGCCGGTGCGATCTTTCTGGACCGCGTCCCATTGTTCCTGGGTGATCCCCCAATCGTCGAAGACTTGCCCCACCTGGGCGTCCACCATGCTCACAAAAACCTGGTTTTTCGGGTCCCGGACATAGCCGGGGATGAAGGTCGAAACCGTGGTCACTTTCACGCCCGGCAGGCGCGCGATCTGCCGCGCCACCGTAATCGGCATCCCGCTCACGTAATCGAAGCGCGGGCCGGAAAATATGCGGTCGGCGCGGGCCCGCTGCTCCACCAGGTCAAAGGTGGCGTTCAAGCCGATCATCAGGCCGAACAGGGT
>DATMNL010000051.1:0-33167 GCA_035568995.1 Rhizomicrobium sp.
CGGCCAGTCCACGGCGACCCAGGGCGGCCTGATTGTGTCCAGTCCGGCGGTCAGCGCCGCCAACAGCCCGACCCATGTCGCGGTCCCGGCCAACGTCCTGCGCGGCATCGACTTTGTCGGCCCCAATGGCCAACCGACGCCGGTCAATATCGGCAATGTCATCGGCCCCGCGGCCTGGGGCGGCGATCTCGGCTTTTATGACAGCCAGACGCCGATAACGGAAATGGCGATTCCCAACACCCAATCGACGCTGTTCGCCTATGGCGCCTATAAGCTGTCGGACACGATCAGAGCCTCCGTGCAGCTCAATTTCGGCAAGGATTATACCCAGAATACGGGGACCACGGCCGAGAAGCTGGGCAATCTCGTCATCCAGTCGGATAACGCTTACATACCGGCCAGCGTCAAGGCCGTCATGACGGCCAACGGCATACCCACCTTCTCGATGGGTACGACCGACGTCAACAACATCAATATCCATAATTTCACGCCCAACGACGCGGCGCTCTCGATTGGCATACCGGTCAACCGGGAATGGCGCCAGATGGTCCGCGGCGTGTTCTCGCTGGACGGCACCCTCGGCAATGACTGGGGCTGGAACGCCTATTACCAGTTTGGCCAAAACAAGACGGCGTTGCGCGTCATCGCCAATACCCTTCTCAGCGGCCCTCCCAATCCCGCCGGCGGCGCGGCATTGCCGGGCCGCGTTGACCTGGCGTCTGATGCCGTGGTCGTTACTGCGGCCAATCAGGGCACCACCGGGCTGGCATTGGGCTCCATCGCCTGCCGTTCCGTCACCGCCGATCCGACGGTTTCGGCGGCGGTTCGCGCCATTGCTACAGGCTGCAAGCCGCTCGACGTATTTGGCTTTGGTGTTGCCGATCCCCACGCCATCGCCTGGACCAATTCCGCCGACAATATCGACCGGGAAGACGTCAGCGTGGCCGAGAGCGTGTTTGCGGCTTCAATCCAGGGCACCTTGCCGTGGCAACTGCCGGCCGGCGCCGTTGCCGTGGCGACGGGCGCGGAATTCCGCCATGAGCAGGGCCATATCCTCGCCGATCCGCGCGGCGCGACCGCGCAATGGGGTTCCGGCAATTTCGCCAACATGGCTGGCGGATACACCGTCGCGGAAGGATTCGGGGAAGTGGACGCCCCGATCCTGAAGAACCAGATCGTCAATTCGCTCGATTTCAATGCCGCGGGCCGTATCACCAGCTATTCCACCAGCGGCATGGTGGAAACCTGGAAGGTGGGCTTCACCAGCCAGATCGACGAAAATATCAAGTTGCGTTCGGTGTGGTCGACCGACATTCGCGCCCCCAACATCGCCGAGCTGTTCACCGCGCATCAGATCAATACCGGCGCGTCGATTGACCTTCACAGCCCGTCCTGCACCAGCACGACCCTCAACCAGTTCGGCTTCATCAATTCGATCGCCGGCTGCGCCAGCCCCTTTGTCTCGACAGATCGGTCGGGCAATCCCAATTTGGTGCCGGAAACCGGCCGCACCATTACCGCCGGCGTGGTGCTGACGCCGTCATTCCTCGACAATTTCCAGGTTGCGGTCGACTGGTACAATATCAGCGTCGCCGGCTCGATCGTCACCCTGGTCGCCAATCCCACCAATTGCGCCGCGGCGCTGTCTGCCCTGTATTGTTCGCTGCAGGTGTTTAACGGTGGGACCTACTCTAACGGCAAGGGCATACTTTCCTCCCTCACCGGTTATCCCGTCAACGCCAACAGCGAGCGTGTCTCGGGCGTTGACATGCAGATGGACTATGGCTTCGATTTCCTCAGCGGCCATCTGCAATTGCAGTACAAGGGGACTTATGTCGATGAGCACACCATCGTCAATATCGGTGTCACTTGCGACCAGATCGGCCAGGCCGGACTCAACGGTTGCGGCGGCGACACGATCCCCAAGTTCAAGGGCATTCTGGGGGCGACCTATGCCGAAGGTCCGCTCACCCTCACGGTGCAGAGCCGGTTCCAGGGTTCCATGGTCCTGAACAACACCTGGGTCTCCGGCGTGCAGGTGGACAAAAACGAAATCGACCCCAACGCCTATCTGGACCTGCGTGTCTCTTACAAATGGAACGACAATATCCAGCTCTACTCGGCGATCGACAATGCGCTCGACATCCCGCCGATCCTGGTGCCGCCTTTGGCCTCGACGGGCTCGTCCTTCCAGTCGCTCGGTTTCACCGGCGACAATCTGGGCCGCGTCATGCGCATCGGCGTGCGTTTCAGCAATTAGGTCCAACATCTGACGGACAACGCCCGCCCTTGGCGCCGAAAGGCGCCCGGGGCGGTTGCGTTTTTACTATCCAGGGACTTGGCAGCGTCCTAGGGCTGCCACCATTACGCTGCGATGCTTTTCAGCCGCCGTCCGGACCGGCGGGTCGTTGGTTCATCAAGCGGATGAAGCTCTGTTGCGGCAGGCCGGCGGCGACTTAGACCCTCTGTCACGGAGGCCGGCCAAGGTCCGGAAGCGTACCGAATTGCCGGCGGAGCGCCGGCCGGGGCCAATTTGGCACATAACATTTGATGAAACCCCCTTCCTGCCCGCCAAAATAATTTTGCGATAATGGGAACTCGGCGGAACCCATCTGCATTCCAGCAAATAGAGACGGAAAGCAGGCTTTGGGGGGGCTGCCGCTCGCCTTGATGGCTCCCCCGAGGTTATTTTAATGTGATTTTCATTGGGGCTATCCAGGCCGCCAGGTCCTGGAGGAATGTTCGAAGGAGCAAACGGTGAGACAGGATTTCCAGCCGGTCGTCGAAAACGCCAATGGGGGCCATCTTCTTCCGCCCGAGGCCCTGAACGCCGCCGCTGCCAATGCCGCCGTCAACCTGGCTCTGGAAGAGCTGCTCCAGGGCCTTCGGGCCATGCAGGCAGGCAATTTCTCGGCCCGCCTTTCCGCCAACCAGACGGGGCTGGCCGGAAAAATCGCCGACACGTTTAACGAAATCATATCCACCAATGAACGCATGGCGCAGCAGCTGGAGCGTGTCGGCGACGTGGTCGGCAAGCAGGGCAAGACGCGCCAGCGCGTCAAGCTGGGTTTGAGCAACGGCGCCTGGGGCGAAATGGAGTCCTCTGTCAATACCCTGATTGACGATCTTTTGTGGCCGACCGCGGAAGTCACCCGCGCCATCTCCGCCGTCGCCAAGGGCGATCTGCTGCAGACCGTCAATCTGGATGTGGATGGCCGCCCGCTGAAAGGCGAATTCCTGCGTTCCGCCACCATCGTCAATACCATGATCAAGCAGCTCAGCATTTTCACCTCGGAAGTGACGCGCGTGGCGCGCGAGGTGGGTACCGAGGGCAAGCTGGGCGGCCAGGCCCAGGTCCGGGAAGTGACCGGGGTGTGGAAGGACCTGACCGAAAGCGTCAACTCCATGGCCAGCAATCTCACCGCCCAGGTGCGTAACCTGGCCGAAGTGACCATCGCGGTGGCCAATGGCGACCTTTCCAAGAAGATCACCGTGGACGTGCGCGGCGAGATTCTGCAGCTGAAGGAAGCCATCAACACCATGGTGGACCAGTTGCGTTCCTTCGCCTCGGAGGTGACGCGCGTCGCCCGCGAGGTGGGTACCGAGGGCAAGCTGGGCGGCCAGGCGCTGGTGCCCGGCGTGGCGGGTACCTGGAAAGACCTCACCGACTCCGTCAACGCCATGTGCGGCAATCTCACCGACCAGGTGCGCAATATCGCCCAGGTCACCACTGCGGTGGCGCGCGGCGACCTGTCGCGCAAGATCACGGTCAGCGTGCGGGGCGAAATACTGGAGCTGAAGGACACCATCAACACCATGGTGGACCAGCTCAACTCCTTCGCGTCGGAGGTCACCCGCGTCGCCAAGGAAGTGGGCACCGAAGGCAAGCTGGGCGGCCAGGCCCAGGTGCCGGGCGTGGCGGGCACCTGGAAGGATCTGACCGACAACGTCAACTTCATGGCGTCGAACCTCACGGCTCAGGTCCGCAACATCGCCGAGGTGGCCACGGCCATCGCCGGCGGCGATTTGTCGAAAAAAATCACGGTCAATGTCTCGGGTGAAATCCTGCAGCTGAAGGAAACCATCAATACGATGGTGGACCAGCTCAACGCCTTCGCGGGCGAAGTCACCCGCGTGGCGCGCGAAGTGGGCACCGAAGGGCGCCTGGGCGGCCAGGCCAACGTGCTGGGCGTGGCGGGCACCTGGAAAGATCTGACGGACAGCGTCAACTCCATGGCCAGCAACCTGACTGGCCAGGTCCGCAACATCGCCGAGGTGGCCACCGCCATCGCCGGTGGCGATCTCTCCCGCAAGATCACAGTGGATGTGCGGGGCGAAATCCTGCAGCTGAAGGAAACCATCAACACGATGGTGGACCAGCTCAACGCCTTCGCCTCGGAAGTCACCCGCGTCGCCCGCGAAGTCGGCACCGAAGGCAAGCTGGGCGGCCAGGCCGTGGTGCGCGGCGTGGCCGGCACCTGGAACGACCTCACCGACTCCGTCAATTCCATGGCCAGCAACCTGACCGGCCAGGTGCGCAACATCGCCGAAGTCGCCACCGCGGTGGCGCAGGGCGATCTGTCGAAAAAGATCACCGTCAATGTCTCGGGCGAAATCCTGCAGCTGAAGGAAACCATCAACACGATGGTGGATCAGCTCAACTCCTTTGCCTCGGAAGTTACCCGCGTCGCCCGGGAAGTGGGTACCGACGGCAAGCTGGGCGGCCAGGCCGAAGTGCCCGGCGTGGCCGGCACCTGGAAGGATCTGACCGACTCGGTGAATTCCATGGCGGGCAACTTGACGGCCCAGGTCCGCAATATCGCCGAAGTGGCGACCGCTATCGCCGGCGGCGATCTGTCCCGCAAGATCACGGTGGATGTGCGCGGCGAGATCCTTCAGCTGAAGGAAACCCTCAACACCATGGTGGACCAGCTCAACCGTTTCGCGGGCGAGGTGACCCGCGTGGCGCGCGAAGTGGGCACCGAAGGGCGCCTGGGCGGCCAGGCCAATGTGCCCGGTGTGGCCGGCACCTGGAAGGATCTGACGGACAATGTGAATCTCCTGGCGGCGAACCTCACCACCCAGGTGCGCAATATCGCCGAAGTGACCACCGCGGTGGCGCGCGGCGACCTCTCCCGCAAGATCACGGTGGACGTGAAGGGCGAGATCCTGGAGTTGAAAAACACCATCAACACCATGGTGGAACAGCTCAACGCCTTTGCCGCCGAAGTGACCCGCGTGGCCCGTGAAGTGGGCACCGACGGCAAGCTGGGCGGCCAGGCCCAGGTGCCGGGCGTCGCCGGAACCTGGAAGGACCTGACCGACAATGTCAATTTCATGGCCAGCAACCTGACCGCCCAGGTGCGCAATATCGCCGAGGTCGCCACCGCCATCGCCGGCGGCGACCTTTCCAAGAAGATCACCGTGGACGTGCGCGGCGAAATCCTTCTGCTGAAGGAGACGCTCAATACGATGGTGGAGCAGTTGCGCTCTTTCGCTGGTGAAGTGACCCGCGTCGCCCGTGAGGTGGGCACAGACGGCCGCCTGGGCGGGCAGGCGGTGGTGCCCGGTGTGGACGGCACCTGGAAGGATCTGACCGATAGCGTCAATTCCATGGCGGGCAACCTGACCGCGCAGGTCCGCAACATCGCCGAAGTGACCACCGCCGTGGCGCGCGGCGACCTTTCGCGCAAGATCACGGTGGACGTGAAAGGCGAAATTCTGGAGCTCAAGAACACCATCAACACCATGGTGGACCAGCTCAATGCTTTCGCCTCGGAGGTCACCCGCGTCGCCCGCGAAGTGGGCACCGAAGGCAAGTTGGGCGGCCAGGCCCAGGTGTCTGGCGTGGCCGGCACCTGGAAAGACCTCACCGACACCGTCAACGTCATGGCCGCCAACCTGACCGAACAGGTGCGCGGCATCGTCAAGGTGGTGACCGCGGTGGCCGACGGTGAGCTCAAGCAGAACCTCACCGTGAAGTCCAAGGGCGAAGTGGCCGCTCTGGCCGAAACCATCAACAACATGACCGCGACGCTGGCAACCTTTGCCGATCAGGTGACCACGGTGGCGCGTGAAGTGGGCGTCGAAGGCCGCCTGGGCGGACAGGCAAATGTGCCGGGTGCTTCGGGCACCTGGAAGGATCTCACCGGCAACGTCAATCTTCTGGCCGCCAACCTCACCACCCAGGTGCGCGCCATCGCCGAAGTGGCCACCGCCGTCACCAAAGGGGACCTGACGCGATCCATTCAGGTGGAAGCGCGCGGCGAGGTTGCCGAACTCAAGGACAATATCAACACCATGATCGGCAATTTGCGCCTCACCACCGATCGCAATACCGAGCAGGACTGGCTTAAGACCAATCTGGCAAAATTCACCAACATGCTGCAGGGCCAGCGCGACCTGGTGACGGTGGGCAAGATGCTGCTCGGCGAATTGACGCCGCTGGTCAACGCACAGATGGGCGTGATCTACCAGATGGATATGGGTGATCCGCCGATCCTGCGGCTGCTGTCTTCCTATGCCGACCACCCGGTGGATGGCCATCCCAAGGCCTTTCAGGTTGGCGCGGGCCTGATCGGCCAATGTGCCGCCGACGGGCGCATGCTTCTTGTATCGGACGTCGAGCGGGCGGTGCCGATTGCCTCGGCGCTGATGAAGGTCACGCCCAAGAATATCATCGTGTTGCCGGTGCTGTTCGAAAGCCAGGTCAAGGCGGTGATCGAATTGTCGTCCCTGACCGATTTCACCGATTTGCAGAAAGTGTTCCTTGAGCAGCTCACCGCCAATATCGGCATAGTGCTGAACAGCATCGAAGCCACCATGCAGACCGAAGGCCTGCTCAAACAGTCCCAGCAGCTGGCCGGTGAATTGCAGACCCAGCAAAGGGAGTTGCAGCAAACCAACGAGCAACTGGAACAAAAAGCGCGGGAACTCGCCGAGCAGAATGTCGAGGTGGAACGCAAGAATCAGGAAATCGAACAAGCGCGCCGGGCCCTGGAAGACAAGGCGTCGGAACTGGCCCTGACATCGAAATACAAGTCCGAATTCCTGGCCAATATGTCCCATGAATTGCGCACGCCCCTGAACAGCATCCTGATCCTAGGTCAGCAGCTTGCCGAAAATCCCGATCAGAATCTGAGCGTCAAGCAGGTGGATTTTGCCCGCACCATCCATGGCGCCGGTACCGACCTGTTGAACCTGATCAGCGATATTCTGGATCTGTCCAAGATCGAATCGGGCACGGTGACGGTCGATGCGGAAGAGATCAACTTCACCAATGTGGTGGAGGCGGTGGCACGTCCCTTCCGCCACGAGGCGGATGCGCGCCACTTGACCTTCAAGGTCAGCCTCGATCCCGGACTGAGCCGCACCATCCTTACCGATTCCAAGCGCCTGCAGCAGGTACTCAAGAACCTTTTGTCCAACGCGTTCAAATTCACCGCCCAGGGCGAGGTCCGGCTGTCGGTCAGCGCCGCCGCCGCCGGCTGGAATCCCGCTCATCCCGTGCTCAGCCAGGTGGGCGGCGTGGTGGTGTTCGAAGTGTCGGACACCGGTATCGGCATCCCGGTGGAGAAGCAGAAACTCATCTTCGAGGCGTTCCAGCAGGCCGACGCCAGCACCAGCCGCAAATATGGCGGCACTGGGCTGGGCCTGGCGATCAGCCGCGAGCTTTCCAATCTTCTGGGCGGCGAGATTCAGTTGCGCAGCACGCCAGGCGCAGGCAGCTCCTTCAAGCTTTATCTGCCGCTGCGTTATGTGGGGGCCGCCGCAACGGCTCGTCCGGCGGCGTCGTCTGCCGTCGTGACGCTGCCCGAGCGCGTCGTGGAGCAGATTTTGGACGACCGCGCCGATCTTCATCCCGGCGATACGGTGCTTCTGATCGTGGAGGACGATCCGCATTATGCCCGCATCCTGATGGACTTGGCGCATGATGAGGGCTTCAAGGTTCTGGTGGCGATGCGCGGCGACGATGCCCTCGAACTTGCCGTGGAATATAATCCGTCCGCCATATCGCTCGACATCTTCCTTCCCGACATGCTCGGCTGGACGGTGCTCAGCCAGCTCAAGCAGAGTCCTCAGACACGGCATATCCCGGTGCAGATCATCACGCTGGACGAGGATCGCCAGCATGGCCTGGCGCGCGGCGCCTTTTCCTTTGTCACCAAGCCGACTTCTGCGGAAGGCGTGCAAAACGCGCTTTCCAAGGTGCGTGACTATGTGCAGCCGCGCCGCAAGCGACTGCTGGTGATCGAGGACAATCCCGCCGAACAGGTGAGTATCGAGGCGCTGCTTGGCCATTCCGACATCGAAATCCTGGCTGCCAGTACCGGTGCCCAGGCCATGGCAATACTGAAGGAGCAGCGAATTGATTGCATGGTGCTCGATCTGCGGTTGCCGGACATTTCCGGCTTCGAGCTGCTGGACCAGCTTCGCGCCGATCCGTCCTTGTCGGACATTCCCGTCATTGTTTTTACCGGGCGCGAATTGACGCCCGAAGAAGACGCTCAGCTTCATTCGGTCGCCCGCAGCATCGTGGTCAAGGGCGTGGAATCGCCCGAAAGGCTGCTGGACGAGACAGCGTTGTTCCTGCACCGCGTGGTGACCGATCTTCCCGCCGAGAAGCAGCAGATGCTGGAGCGGCTGACCAGTTCGGACGACGATCTGGTTGGCCAGACGGCGCTGCTGGTGGATGACGATGCCCGCAATATCTTCGCCCTTTCCAGCGCACTGGAACGCCGGCGCATGAATGTCCTGACCGCGACAACCGGGCTGGAGGCGATCGATATTATCAATTCGACGCCGGACCTCGCCATTGTGCTGATGGACATCATGATGCCGGAAATGGACGGCTATCAGACCATCGCGCGCATCCGGGAGAATCCGGCCTTCCGGCGCCTGCCCATCGTCGCCCTGACCGCCAAGGCGATGAAGGGCGACCGGGAGAAATGCCTGGAAGCGGGCGCCTCCGACTATCTCGCCAAGCCGGTGAATACCGAGCAACTGCTGGCCGCGTTGCGCATGTGGCTTCATCGCTAGGGGTGATCTTTGTCAAAGGAAGAAGCCGTCAACGTACTCCTGGTGGACGATCAGCCAGGCAAATTGCTCAGCTACCAGGTGATGCTGGAAGAGCTGGGCGAAAACCTGGTGCCGATGACCTCGGCCCGGGATGCGCTGGCATTCCTGTTAAAAAGCGAAGTCGCCGTCATTCTGGTGGACGTCTGCATGCCCGAACTGGACGGCTTCGAGCTGGCCGAGATGATCCGCGAGCATCCCCGCTTTCAGAAGACGGCGATCATTTTCATCTCCGCGGTGCATATTTCGGAGACCGACTTCCTGCGGGGCTATGAAGCCGGCGCCGTGGATTATCTTTCGGTGCCGGTGGTGCCCGAATTGCTGCGCGCCAAGGTCCGGGTGTTCGCCGAACTGTTCCGCAAGACGCGGCAGTTGCGCCAGCTCAACGAGGAGCTGGAAAACCGCGTGGGGGAACGCACCGAAGCGCTCAAGGCCTCCACCGACCGGCTCAAGGCGAGCGAGCAGAGCCGCGGATTGGCCCTGGCCGCCGGTCGCATGGGTTCGTGGGATTGCGACTTCGCGCGAAACATGTGGTTTTGGGACGAAGGACAAAGCCGGATATTCGGCGTGGACCATAAGACATTCGTGCCGTCGCTGGACAATATTGAAAAATGCGTTCATCCGGACGACGTGGAAGAGTTGCGGCGGGCCATTCATCAACTGTCCGTGGGAAAAAAATCGTTTGACCTCGAGTTACGCGTCGTCAGGCCCAGCGGCGAAGTGCGCTGGTGTTACGTGGTGGCCGCCTCGATCTGGGACGCCAATGACCAGCTGACGCGGCTGAGCGGCGTGACCACCGACATCACCGAAAGAAAAGAAGCGGAAAGCAAACAGGCGCTGCTGACCCGCGAAGTGGATCATCGCGCCAAGAACGCGCTTGCCATCGTTCAGGCGATTGTGCGGCTTGCCCGGCGCGAAAATATCGACGACTACATCCTGGCGGTTGAAGGGCGCATCAACGCCCTGGCCCAAACCCATGAGCTGTTGTCCCGATCGCGATGGAAGGGTGCGGATATTCTTCGCCTGGTGCTTGATGAGATGGCCCCCTATCAGGGCGCTGGTCAGCGATTTACCGCCATTGGTCCGGCGGTGACCATCTCGCCTTCGGACGCGCAAAGTCTGGCCATAGCGTTGCACGAACTGGCAACAAACGCGGCCAAATATGGCGCCCTGTCCCGGGAATCGGGACGGGTGGACATCAGTTGGTCTATCTTCGAGGAGCGCCTGTCGCTGGTGTGGAAGGAATTGGGTGGCCCGGAAGTGAGAAAGCCGAAAGTCATGGGGTTTGGCAGCAGAATCATTACCGCCAGCTTTTCTGATCCCCGGCGCAGCAAGGTGACGTTCGATTGGCCGCCGGAAGGTCTCTGCTGCCGGCTCGAATTGAATCTCGGTGCGGCGGAAGGAACGCAGGCTGCCGAAGCCCGTTCAGGCGCGGCGGATGCGTCTCCTGCGGGCCGCCTTCTTTTGGTGGAGGACGAACCGCTTGTCGCCATCTTCATGGAAAGTGTCCTGGGCGACATGGGATTCAGGATCGCCGAAACTTGCAAGACGCTCGCGGACGGCTTGGCGGCGGCAAGGCGGCCTGATTTTGAGGCCGCGATACTCGACATGAATCTCAATGGCGAGCTGGTTTATCCGCTGGCCGACCTCTTGATGTCCAGGGGCGTGCCATTCGTTTTCGTGACCGGCTATTCCGGGGAAGCGGTGGCTGAGCGGTTTTCCTCTATTCCGGTCCTTCAAAAGCCCGTGGAAGAAAGTGATCTCGCCAGGGTCCTGACAGCTCACCTTGGCGCCGCGCGGCGGCCTGCTTCGTCCGCGGAAAGCCGGCGTAGCGTCCAGGCTGCGGCGATCAGGGGATAGTTCGCCGCTGCTGTTGCAATGTCTTCCGCGTTCCGCATGGGTATGCAGGCGCCGGCGCCCGGTTGGGGGCGGGCTTTTGGACCCGGAGGACCTCAATAAACGTCTTCAGGTGGATGTCACGGTCGTCGCGGTGGTCGTGGCGGCGGCAGCAGCAGCCGGTTTGCTGGATCCCCCCGAGGCCACCAGAGCGATGGCGGCAACGGCGACACCGCCGCCTACCAGCCACAACACCGTATTGTCTTCTTCCTGCGCGTTTTTCACGCCCGCCGCCTTGCCGGGAGCAAGCGGACCCATGGCGTCGGCAGCAAGCAGATCTGTGGCGAACAAAGAGGCCGCAAGTGTGGCCGCAATCAGAATGCGCATCGTCAGAGTCTCCCATTTCGTGAGCGGGCAGGTTTTGCCGTCGTGTGATTTATAATCGGTCTCCCGCTAATGGAACCTTAAAGCCGCGTTGTCATTCAAACTGGCGGCAACGGGAGAGCGGGAATTTAGATAAAATTTATTTCGCTTTAACGCACCGTTTATGGCGGTCCGCAGACGCACTGCGCGTGAATGACAGGTCCGTAATGCGCCGGGGACAGCAGCTTTTCCAATTCGCTTCGCTCATGAGAAAGCTAGCCGGTATGTCGGCGCAAATGCCACAAGAAGTGAATCCCGCTGATCCTTGCAGTCCGGGGATGGCAGAACCAATCGCGTGACGTGGGCAAAGCGCGTTTGCCTGTGGCGGAAACTCGAGCGCTCGCCAGACAGTCATTGAATAAGGAAAAAACCCGGTAGCCAAACACTACCGGGTTTCCTTCGAGTGGGGAACTTCAAACGTCGTAGTCAGTATGTTGACGCTAACGCCCAATCGTTAATTGACTCCTAATTTGCTACATCTTGCGAAAAATTTATCTGCGGAACGTGCGGGAAATCTATCGCAGTCCTGACAAAATTGGCTCAAGCGGCTTTCCCACAATTACAATTCCGGGGACACAACACCGAATTGTCAAAGCACAAATCGGGATTGAATAAAGATGGGTCGCGCGCGGTTGTCTGGGGGAGGCTTGGCCTGGGAACCGCTGAGTGAG
Source organism: Rhizomicrobium sp. (assembly GCA_035568995.1). GTDB lineage: Bacteria > Pseudomonadota > Alphaproteobacteria > Micropepsales > Micropepsaceae > Rhizomicrobium. The sequence continues at coordinate 12,006 of DATMNL010000051.1, forward strand.
CAGCAGGTCAGGCAGTGTAGAACTTTTCCTCAACGATGGTGCTGTTGAAACGCCGGTTAATCTCACTCTTGATAGCGGAACGGCGATCATTGTTGCGGTAAGCTGCGCGTGCAAGATCGACAAAACCGGGTCCGAAATCGCCACGGCTTTCGTGGTACCGTATGTCGTTCTCGACCTGCCATATCGTCTCGTTGATTGCTTTAAGAGCGGTTCGCAGATCGGAAAGTTCTTGATCGTCAGGTATCACCGAGTTCCACAAATTCACCAGCAGTCCATATTCATGTTCGACGTTGTGCCACCTGTCCGGGTCGGTAATGCGGGCGCGCTTGATCTCCAAGATGGTGATCTTGTCGGTCAGTTCGCCCAGCGAGATGGGAATCAACAAGGTTTGCAGCTGTTTTTCCCGCATCTTCACTCCTCCAATCGTCCCGTGAGTTCCGCCGCCATGCGCCGGAAGACATCGTCCCAGCCGCCTCGCTCTGTTTGACGAAAAAGGCGCGCGCTCGGATACCAGGGGCTGTCGAGACGGTTCATCATATGCACCCAGTGAGGCACCGTCTTGAGCGCCAACCAAACAGGTCGTCCCAGGGCACCAGCCAGAGCGCCGACAGACGTGTCGGCAGTCACAATCAGGTCGAGATTCATCATAGCCGCAGCCGTATCGATAAAGGCGTCTGGGCCTGCATCAAAGTCCTCCCCCAACGTCTCCACCCGCATACCGGCGGGCAGCAGATTCAGCTGCTCCAGGCCATGGCCCTTTTGCAGACTGACGAGGCGGACGCCCGGTATCTTCGCCAGGTGATCGAAACAGGCAAGAGGTATTGACCGGCCCCGGTCAATTGTAACATGCGGGGTGCCCTGCCAAGCGATCCCGATTTTGAAGTCTGCGGTACCGATTCGCGACCGCCACTTCCCTACAAGCTCGCCCTCGGCGCTCAAATAGGGAATGTTTGCCGGGATTGTATCCACGGTCGTACCGAATACGCCGGGCAGGGACATCAACGGACAATGGTAGTCGAAGGTTGGCAGAGGATCGCCGAAGGCGATAAGGCGTTCAACTCCTGCCAACCCGGAGAGCAGCCGAAGCAGTGATGGGTGTGCTGCGAGAATCACGCGTCCGCCACGGGCCGCTACCATGGTGGCATAGCGAGCGAATTGGATCGTGTCACCGTGCCCCTGTTCGGCGTGCAGCAGAATCATTCGCCCCGAAATTTCCTCGCCCTGCCACCGCGGTCGTGTGAAACGAGGAGCCTTTAGCGCTTTATCTCCACCGCGCCAGCGCCATTCATATTTGGGCCACCCGGTACTAAGCTCACCAAGCAAAAGATGCGCAACCGACTCAGCATAGTGGGCTGCGGCCAAGTCCGGCTTGAGCCGTATGGCGGTACGGACGGCGGCAATGGCTTCGTCAAAACGTCCCAGCTCGGTAAGGGCGACTCCCAAGTTAGAGTGCGTTACGGCGTGGTCCGGCCTGAGCCGTATGGCTGTGTTGTAGGCGGCGACGGCCTCTTCAAAGCGGCCCATCTCCCCAAACACAACTCCAAGGTTGGAATATGCGTCGACGTAATCGGGCTTGAGCAGGACCGCGGCGTTAAAGGAAGCAATGGCCTCGTCAAAGCGTCGCAGGTTCGTAAGGGCGGTTCCCAGATTATAATGTGCATCGACGTAATCGGGCTTAAGTCGGACTGCGGTATTAAAGGCGGCAACGGCCTCGTCAAAACGTCCCAAACTGTTGAGGGCGGCTCCCAAATTGGAGTGTGCTCCGGCGAATTCCGGCTTGAGCCGGATTGCGGTGCTGGCCAGTTCGATGGCGACGTCGTTCCGTCCGGTCTGGTGGGCTAGCATACTGAGGCCACACAGTGCGTCGGTGTGCTGCGGCTCGACAGTTAGGATTTCGCGATAGCGCTGCTCTGCGTCTTGCAACCTGCCCAGCCGGTGGTGTTCCAACGCATCGGAAAATATCGGTTGGAGGTTGACGAACTTGTTCGCGGGCATCGGTTTCTCTCGTATTGCGCAGGATTGTCATTCGCTTTGGTCTCCAGCGCTGTCATGCAACCCTTTGTCGGTCTTTCGTTCGCTTATTCAAAATTGTTCTCTTCTCCGGAGAATCTTAATGTTGTCTGCTTTCAGGGTTTCGGAAAGGCCGTGGACGCGGTGCTGCGCGAACCCGGCTCCGCTCCCAATCCCCTGTTTATCGGGGAAATAACAGGAAATTTTCTGCTTTTGGCCCGGTTTGCGCTTCCCACAGGCGCAAATGGTCCCGAAAAATCAGTCCGTTCTGGTGCGATTCCCTGCAGAGTTTAACAGGAAATTATTTGGCTCTAACAGGGAATCTGGCCAAAACAACAGGGAATGCACTTGCAGGATCGGGGATCAGAAATTGCAGATGCCGATCGACAATATAGGAAATATGGTCGAGCGCGGCGACGCCGAGGGCGCCCGCCGGAACACAACCTTCGGGCCGGGGCCTTTTGCGTCCATACGCTGTCGCTATGGACGGGTTCGTCGAATGTCTCGCCCGTATTGCCGATACGGGCTTCGCCCTTCTCCTGCTCCCGCGACAAGATTCCTCCGGCGCAGGAGATTCCAACTCGGAAAATCAGGCTCTAGCGGCCTCCATGCCCAGCTTCTCCATCCAGCGCTTCATGCGGCGCTTGTTGGAGAAGAAGGTGAAAAAATTGCCGCAAACAAGCGCCGACTCGGGCGTAAAGTAATAGGTGCCGATATGGGCGAAGGGTGAGAATAACAGCCCCACCAACGCCCCATAGACCACCCGCCGCCAGCGGCCGAGCGGTGCGGTGCGCGGCTCGGTGATCATGACCAGGCCGAAAAAGCAGAACATCGAATGGATGCCCATGTCCGAGAGCGACCGGAGCACGCCCGCGATGCTGGCGAGATTGCCCTCGGCGATGGAAATTCCCAGCACCACTGTGGCAAAGGCCGCCACCATCTCGAAATAGCGCAGGCGGGAAAGTATCAGTACCCCGCCCAGGAAGATCACCGGCAGAAGCACGGCATTGTCGCCCACCCACCAGGAAACGGTGCCGTGCAGTCCCACCCCCACCAGCACGGCGCCGAAGCAGGCAGGATTGAACAAATGCTTCTTGTGGATGGCAATCAGGTATTTCGATGCCATCGCCCAAGCCGAAACCAGCGCAAGAAAACCCACCCCCGCAAGATCGCCGGGCGCGACGGGGGTGATAATCAGAGTGATGATGATGGCGCTGATGGCAACCGACTCCCAGTTGGAGTCGGCGCCGAAGACATAGGCGAAAGCCCAGTTCACCCCCAGGCACACGCCCAGCGAGACAATGGCCGAGAAAGCCAGGTTCAAGACCGATTGGTGCACCATGCCAGCGGCCGACAAGCCGAGCGCCGCGATCAGGATGGCGGCCAGGTAATAGAGCGCCAGCCGGTAGGTCAGGATACGCCGGAACAGCATGATCAGCGGGTCGCCTTGATGATCGCGCTGGCAATGGCGTCCTGAAAGGCGATGCTGGTGTTGGTGGCCGAGGAGACGACGTTCACCTCGGATGCCTGGGATTTGATCACTTCGCTGGTCAGAATCGGGTCGGCCAGCTGGATGAGATAAAGCGACTGGGAGCGGTGATCGGGGTAGGACATGATCTGCACGGTGGTGATTTTGCCGCCGGTGACCACGATCCGCGCCCGAATATTGCCCCACTCAAACATCACCTTGTCGCTCTCATAATCGCCGTCCTCCAGGTGGGTGCCGGCGGGAATGGGCGGGGCGGCGCCGGGATCCGGGGTGCCGGTCACCGGCGGCAAGGGCGGGGAAATGCCTTCAGTGGGAATAAAGGCCCGTATCGCATCCATTCCGGTCAGGGCCATGGGCGGCAACGGCGGCGGCGGCGTGGCGGGCAGCAGCACAGTCTGCGCCGGGGCCGCGGCTTGGGCGGCAAATGCGGCAGGCGCGCCATTCTGGGAGGGCGCGGCCATCGCCAGTTGGGTGGATTTCGCCGTGGCGGCAGCGTTGCTGCTGCCCTGCGCCGCGGGTGCGTTCGCTGCGCTTTCGACAGGCGAACCGCTTTGCGCGGCGGCATTGGTGGCGGAAGTCGCGGTTTGCGGCGCCGCAGCCATGGCCTGGTGTTGCGCCTGGGCCGGAGCCCGGGTTGGCGCAGCCTGCATCTGCATTGCCGCCATGGCGGCGGCTTGCTGCTGGCTCATTTGATTGTGCTGCCACCAGCCATAACCGACCGTCACCGCCACCAGGGCAGTGGAAAGCAGGAGTTTGCCGGTGAGGCTTTCATGTTCCTTGGCGTGGCTCAGCATGGCCGATAGCGCTCCAATCCGCTGGTCATGCGCGCCATGCCGGAAACGTCGATCTCATAAGCTTCCAGTCCTTGCGTGCGCTCGATAAAGTAAATGCCCTCCCGCCCCATGGCGAAAGCGGCGGTGGCGTAGCGGTCGGCCTCCAGCACATCGGGGCCGATCACGGTGAGGCTAACGATATCGCCCGAGCCATAATGGCCAGTGTGCGGGTTATAGATGTGATCGCCACGAATGTAATTGCCCGAGGTGGCGATGCCGGCCCCTTTGGGGGTCAAGACCTTGACGATCTCGTCGGGCACGAAGGGATTGCGGATGCCAACGGTCCATTCGCCGCCTTCGTCATTGACGCCGTGGCATTGAATGTCGCCGCCGGCTTCGACGCAGAAATTCTCGAAACCCATCTTCAGAAGCAGTGCCGCCGCATTCCGGATCGCCCAGCCCTTGACCATGCCGCAGGGATCGAGTGTGCCGTCGGGCCGGGCGATGTCGAAATAGCCGTTTGTCTCCAGCTTGGTCTTCTCGCACAGGGCGAAGACTTCGCGCATCCGGGGCGTGAGCGCGCCGCGGCTGATTTCGCCGCGATTGAAGCGGGAAATCTCGCTGTCATCCTTGAATGGGCTGAACTGGGCGTCGATGGCGGCGAATTCCGCGAAGACCTTGTCCAGGTGATCCTGGCGCGCATGGGCATCCAGCACCGCCGAGCTGATCGGCATGCCCATGATGATACGGGTTTCACGCATTGATCCGATATTCCCCAGATAACCCCGAGTTGAGGCGGAAAATACCGCGTTTCTGAGGTGCGCGGCAAACCCTTTGGCAGGACTGGAAACGCCCTTTTCGCCGCTGGGCCAGCGAGACGGGAGCTGGAGTGCTTGAATGTCCGCTATTGGCGCAAAGCAGACATTGGCTGAATGACCGCTTTTGACCCAAAGCGGACATTCCCAGCTGCTCCAATATCTCAGTCTTGCCCCTCACATAAGGTTCCAAACTTTCAGAAGAGCTGCCTGTGAGTAACTGCGCCTTTTGCACTGCAACATTCGCCACCTTCCGACGTACCGCGCGTTGTTGGCAATGTTCACAGGCAGGAGGGCGTGGATGTCCAAGGTCACGTATGCCGGATTCGAAATAAAGAGTATCGCCCAAGGCGCACTCTATAAAGCCCGCATAGTGCGGGGCGACGGCGCCCAATCGAACTGTTCTGCCATTCAACGCTGGGAAACATCGCGATACCTGGATGCAAAGACCGCCGTCGAACAGGCAATTTCCTTGATCAATACCGTCCGGCTGACTGGCCCAACAGCCTGGTCACCTTTCGCCACTGAATTTAACCGCCTAGAATACATGGGAGACCACAATAACATCCGGGCCGGGCACTGAGGGGTTGGGTTACGAGTCCTGACTAGTCTGGTGCCGCAGGCGCGCTTTTGACCCAAAGCGGACATTGCTATTCCAAGAATTCGCAACGAGTTGTCAGCGTTTGCCGATGCCATGGCGCCCGATCCTTAGGCAAGCCTGGCGGTCGGGAAATTGTCATTCACGAAATCGGGCTGCGCCTTGCCTCGCTTGACCAGGGGCCAAAGCGCGCTCAATTTACGCGATTGCAGGTTGATAGTATTTGAATGCACGGAGGCGGGCTGGCTGCTTCCGCGCATTTTTTTGAGTTTTGGGAGCCACGATAATGACGGAAGAGAGAAAACGCGACGGCATGTATCGACGGCATTTTTTGCGGTGCGGATTGACCGGCACGTTAACGGCCCTTGCGACGCTTGCTGTGCGGCCCGCCCGTGCGCAGTTTCCGAAAATGACCAAGGAGCAGGCGGGGTATCAGGATCCGGCCGGCGACCAGCTTTGCGGGCAATGCACGTCCTTCCTCCCGCCGGATGACTGCAAGATCGTCCAGGGGCCGATCACCGAAAAGGGCACGTGCAACTATTTCACCCAGTGAGGAGGGTGTCCTTAAGACATCTATGTCGGCCAGTCAGTCATCGAGACAATCTTAAGACGGGTACTCATGTGACACGCAGAAACCTGCCCAATAGCCCCGCTCAGGCGCCAAACCAGCTGAGTATAAGAATTCTGGTAGGCGGTAAGCGGGCGAAAGCCGAGTTAGGGGACACCGCTGCAGTCTTGGGCGCCTCGTAAGGGACTCGATTGCGACGGCATTGCCAGGTTCGACCACCAAGGGAGATTGGGACGAGACTAGTGTTGTGCATTTGCTGCATCCTTTGATACGCCGCGAACTGGACGCCGTGCGGCACCTCGGTTCAGTTGATGGCGAGCGAGGCGGGCACTAACGCCACCATCACCAGCATTCCTGCGGCCGCCCAGCTCCATTGGCGATGGTTGAGCAACATCACAACCCAGAAAAATGTAACGAGGCCGGCGAGGATGATGCCCCAGATTCGCAATTGGGGCATCGCAAGGAAGAGCGAGGTAAAGAGCTGCAGCACGCCCATCACCCGATAAAACCGTCGCGGATACCGCCACTGCCGAAAGCGCGCACGAATATATCGAGATCCCGCCAGGTCAATTATTGCGGTAATCACAAACACCACGGCCAGGGTGTCAGCGAGAACATGCGGAAGGTTGTTTGTCCACATGGCCGTCTCCTATCGAGCTGCGACCGCGATATCGCGCAGGACGTTGGATTCCATCTCAAGTTCCTCGAGGTGGTATTTCACTATGTCACCCACGCTGACAATGCCGACGAGCTGGCCGTTTTCCATTACTGGCAGATGGCGGATGCGGCTGTGGGTCATAAGCTGCATCACGCGCCTGGTCGTATCTTCAGGAGATACGGTAACGAGCCGATCGGTAATGATATGCAGGACCGGCGCATTGAGAACGGATACGCCGCCATCTGAAATCGCCTTTAAGAAATCGCGCTCGGAGACCACGCCGATCACCTTGGCGCCGTTGGTCAACACCAGAGCGGCAATTTTGTGCTCGACCATTGTATCCATTGCGTCGCTGACCGACTCAAAGGCACCGATGGTGATGACGGTGCCACCTTTGCTCTTAAGTATGTTTTTGATCCTCATGGTGATTTCCTTTCATTAAGCAATAGCGGTTTCCGGTTCAGAGTTATGCTGCGCCGAGGCTCTGTCGCGACGTTCTGGCGCCGTTGCGATTGTCCAAACTCAACTCGCCGCCTCCGAAATGCACGATTTGCAGAAGCCCGCCCGCGATCATTATGTTTTTCAGGAAATGGATGAACATGTTCTGATCGGCAAAGTTGCGGTGGAAGAATATCGCGGTCACTACGCACCAGATCGCAAGCGCCAAAGCGGCCGGTCGGGCCCGATAGCCAATCAACAAAAGAAATCCAAGCCCGATCTCAACGGCGATCGCCACCACAAAGCCGAGAGGCGCGAATGGCAGTCCCGCAGCTGAAATCGCTGCAGTCGTGCCGCCATAGGAACCGAGTTTGCTCAGGCCGCTCAGTACAAAGATACCGCCGATGAGAAGCCGGCCGGCAAAGGGCAAATACTGCGTGTTGTCTTTCATGGAATGTCTCCTCAATGAAGATTGAACTCAGCGGATAGACGATCAACCCGGGGTAAGGCGTCCTTCTGCAATCAGCTGGCGACCGATACGCGCAATATTGGCTTCACCCCTCTTCAGAGCGTCTGAGTTCGTGTGAACGGAGTAATAGCCGAGCACCAGGTCATGGGGATGCTTGACGGCCGATCCCAGGATGAAACCTGCGTCGCCGTGCGCCTCGAATTCGATTGCGCTGTTGGATTCTTCGAAGACCGCGATATCGCCTTTGGTCACCTGGACCGGCGTGGTCACGGAGCCCTGATGGACGGCGATCCAGGCGACGGTGTGATCGCGGGGTGGTTCATAGCGCCAGCGTTCGCCGGCCTTAAGCCGGACGTCGAGATAGTTCATGGTTTCCGGCGCCGCCACCTTACTGGCGGCATTGCCATGGCGACCCAGAATAATCCGGGCCGGGCCGTGAGACTGAAATTCGTCCGAGCCGAGATACTGGCTGTGGGGCAGGCCGTTTTCCAGATCCGCTGGGAGGGCGACCCAGAGTTGATACCCTTTGATCCGCTCGGTGCCCACGGCGCCGCCGGTGTGCCAGACGCCGCCGCCGGCGCGCATCCATTCGATTCCGCCAGGCGCAATGACGCCTTTGACGCCTGTGGTTTCTTCGTACCAGAGCTGCCCGTTCAGAAGCAGCGTCAGCGTCGCAATGCCGGAATGCGGGTGAAATCCGAAAGCGGGCGCCTGCGCCGGGTCCGCTTCGAAGTAATCGAGAAAGACGAACGGCTTGATCAGTTCCCCCACATCGGATGGGCTGACGAGGCGCACGATGGGACCGTGCGAACGCCCCCGCGTGCTATGCGTTATGGCGCGAGGGCGACCGGCCGCTTCGATGGCATTTGGTGTTCTGGCGAGCATGTTCATTCGGGTGATCCTTTCGAAGGGCGGGCTGAACGCCTTAGGCGGCCCGCAACTGGGTGATCGCAGGCAATTCCGTGATGGCCTGTATGGCGCCACGCATCGATTTTTCACGCTGTTCGGGACCGATCGCCAAACCCTCGGCAACGACGATTTCCAGGTCGGTGACGCCGATAAAGCCGAACACACCGCGCAGATAGCTTTCTACATGCTCGAAAGCAGCGGCCGGCATGCCGGGGCCATAGAGGCCACCGCGCGAAATGGCGATGATCACGCGCTTGTTGCCAGACAGGCCCTCTGGGCCGGCGGCGCCGTAACGGAACGTCTTGCCGGCAACAGCGATACGATCAATCCAGGCCTTGAGCTGGCTGGGAATGCCGAAGTTGTACATTGGCGCGCCGATAACCACGATGTCGGCGCCGAGGAACTCATCCAGAACGGCCTGACTTGCGGCGAGGTCCTTTTGTATCGCCGGCGACTCCGGCACGGCGCCCTGGCGGGCCGCGAAAAGCTCACCCGATAGATGGGGCAGCGGCTCCGCGGCGAGATCGCGATACGCGATGTCCAGACCAGGCGTCGCCTTGGTCAATTGGCCGACGATGGCGGCAGACAGTTGGCGGCTGGCCGAGTTGCCGCTGAGAATGCTGGAATCGAGGTGCAGAAGTTTCATGGGAAAGTCCTCCAATGGCTTGCCGGATCGACTGGCAAGTGCAATTTGGCCCCTAGCCACATATTGGAAAAGTAGCTATATTCCGAAACATACCATCTGTTTTTCAGATATACGGTAGCCCCCGATGCTAGACGGCGTTTCTCTCGACCAATTGCGAGCATTTATTGCCTCCGTTGATGAAGGCAGCTTTTCCGCGGCTTCCCGCAAGCTGCACCGGGCACAATCCGTGGTCAGTGAGCTGGTCAGCAGCCTGGAGGGCCAGATTGGAGTGACCCTGTTCGATCGCTCCGGCCGCTATCCCACCCTCACGCCGGAAGGCGCGGTTCTCCTGGCGGATGCCCGCAATATCGCGTCCGGAGTGGACTTCATGAAAGCCCGCGCCAAGGGCATGACGTCCGGGCTGGAGCCCGAATTGTCTGTCGTGGTCGACGTGCTCTTTCCGATCGCGGCGATCACCGAGGCGGCGAAGGAATTCCGCGTGAAATTTCCTGGCACGCCATTGCGGCTTTACGTGGAAGCGCTTGGGGCCGCTTACCAGCCGGTGCTCGATGGCGTTGCCGGGTTCGGCATCGTCGGATCGCTGCCGCTTCTGCCTTCAGGCCTCACGGCAGAGCGGCTGACGGGTGTGGCGATGATCATGGTGGCGGCACGTGAACATCCTTTGGCTTTGTATAAAGGCACCATCCCAAAATCCGAGCTCGCCAGGCATGTGCAGCTGGTTCTCACCGACCGCTCGAGCCTGTCGAAAGGACGGGAGTTCGGCGTGATGTCGTCTTCCACCTGGCGGTTGGCGGACCTTTTCGCCAAGCACGCTTTCCTGCTCAATGGCCTCGGCTGGGGCGGCATGCCTGTGCACGCCGTGCAGAGCGACCTCGCGGCGGACAGATTGGTAGAGCTCCAAATCGAGGATATCCCGCCGGGCGGACTGATCCTGCCGATGTCGGCGGTTTATCCGACGTCGACGCCTCCCGGACCAGCCGGCCGCTGGCTCATTGAGCGGATGAAGCTCTGCTCCGGCAAACTTGCGGCAACTCAGATCCCGCTGGTGTAGTCACAAGCCGGGCTTCGGAGCCGGATCTACGAGATCTTGTCTACCATGGAACATGCATTATCTAGGAAATATGACGGTTCACCATTCTGATGCCGAGTTCAATGAGATCGACCCCTATTCTCAACGGGTAATCAATGCATTCGAGACCGTTGGCCCAGCGGTCGCTCATATCACTGTTCACTCCAAGAAAGGTCGTTCGGGTACTGGCTCTGGCGTTATTTTCGCACCCGATGGCTATGTACTCACAAATAGTCATGTCGTGAGCGGCGGCTACCGGTTTGAAGCTAGCCTTACCGATGGGCGCCACTTCGAGGCTACCCTGGTAGGGGACGATCCTGGCACGGACTTGGCAGTTCTGCGGCTTTCAGCCACTGGCCTTCCGCACGCCAGCTTCGGACGTTCGGATAGATTGAAGGTTGGTCAGCTAGTAGTGGCGATCGGCAATCCGCTTGGTTACCAGGCGACCGTCACAGCGGGCATCGTGAGCGCGCTCGGTCGCACATTGCGCAGCTCGTCCGGCCGGTTGATTGAATCGGTTATTCAGACCGACGCTCCCTTGAATCCGGGAAACTCTGGCGGCCCGCTGGTGGATGGTGTGGGCCGTGTGGTGGGAATAAATACTGCGATCATCGGCGGCGCTCAGGGAATCTGCTTCGCCATTGGGATCGACACCGCCGTCGATGTTGTAACCCATTTGATGCGCGAAGGCCGCGTGCGCCGCTCCCGCCTCGGTATTCTCGGGCAGACAATCTCGCTCGACCCGCGTGTGGCGGTGAGGCTAAAGCGCAAGGCTGCTTCCGCAGTTTTAATATCTGAACTGCAGTCTGGTGAGGCGGGCCAGAAAGGTGGCCTCGCCAAGGGAGACGTCGTATTGGAACTGGACGGTGAGACCGTCGCGAGTGTCGACGATCTTCACCGTCTCCTCACCGCCGAGCGCGCTGATCGGCCATTGGATATTCTTGTTTTGCGTCGGGCATCACTGGAAACCGTGACTATCGTACCTGCACTGGAGCGCTAGCGCACTCAGGTTACCTTTGGTCCGGGTGCCCTCGCCGCGTCGGCCGACGGCGCGGAGGCGACAACGATGGGGGGTCTCGCCATAGACCGCAAAACGCTTGATTCGGACAGACGCCCCGATCTGCCTCGGGGCGGTCTCTACTTTCGGACCGATCTTGTGAGGCCGGGAATGCCGGATTTTTTGGTGATCGCGGAAATCACGCAGTCCATAAGACTGATTGGCTGGGGGACTAGGATTCGAACCTAGACAGGCAGAGTCAGAGTCTGCAGTCCTACCGTTAGACGATCCCCCATTGCGCGGGGGTTCCGCCCCGTGGGACCGCTCGTTTAGACCAGCGAGGCGCGGCTTTCAAGGACGCCGCAGGCCCCCGGAAAAGTCGTTTTTTTGGCCCTTCCTCAAGGCCTTCCGGCATTCGCCTCGCCGGGTCCCGGCCATGCTAGGTTCCCCTCTGATTTGCCCTTGAAGAGGCCCCTTTGCACGGCCGCCGTCCTCCCGGAAGGAAAAGCTCTGACCCGCGCCCGGATGCCCCCGCGCTGGCGGTGCTGGACCTTGGCACCAACAATTGCCGGCTCCTGATCGCGCGTCCCACCGGGGATGAGCGTTTCCGGGCGGTGGATTCCTTCTCGCGCATCGTGCGGCTGGGCGAGGGCGTGGCGACCAGCGGCCGGATTTCCGACGAGGCGATGGAACGCACCATCGACGCGCTCAAGATCTGCGCCCTGCATATCGCCCGCAGCAAAGCCGTGCATGTGCGCGCCATCGCCACCCAGGCGGCGCGGCTGGCGAAGAACGCCGATATCCTGATAGCCCGCGCCCGCGCCGAAACGGGAATCGAACTCGAAGTCATTTCCGCCGAGACCGAGGCCGATCTGGCCGCGCTGGGCTGCGCTCCCCTGATCGGACACAAATACAAAGGCGCTCTGATCTTCGATATCGGCGGCGGCTCGACCGAGGTCATTCATCTCATGCGTCAGCCCGGTGGGGATTTTGAGAAAAAATTCGCCGCCTCGCTTCCGTTCGGCGTGGTCACCTTGTCGGAAAGTTACGGCGCCGCGGCGCAAAGCCGGGCGGGATTTGAAAAGATGCAGGCCGCCATGCGCGATAGCTTCGCGCCCTATGCCGGGCACGGCTTCGACGCCGGCCATGAGCATCTGCTTGGCACCTCCGGCACGGTGACGACCCTGGCCGCCCTGGCGCTCAGGCTGCCGCGCTATCAGCGCGCCAAAGTCGATGGCAGCTGGCATGAAACCTCGCACATTTCGCGCATTGTCGAACGCATCGCCGGGCTTGATGTGGCGTCGCTGGCCAGGCTGGGTCCCATCGGCCCGGAGCGCGCCGACCTGATGCTGGCGGGCTCGGCCATCTTCGCCGCGATCTGCGCGCTCTGGCCCAGCCGCATGCTGCGGGTAGCCGACCGGGGCCTGCGCGAAGGCATGTTGCGCCAGATGCGCCAGGAGCTTGAATTGTGACGGCCAAAACGCCCGACTCGGGGCGCGGCAAGATACGCGTCAAGGTGAAGAAGCAGGCCGGTCTTACGGCATCCTCGCGCCAATGGCTGGCGCGCCAGCTTAATGATCCTTATGTCCATGCCGCCAAGGCCAAAGGCTATCGCAGCCGTGCCGCCTTCAAGCTGATCGAGCTCAACGAGAAATTCCGCTTTCTCAAAAAGGGCGCGGCGGTGCTCGACCTGGGCGCCGCACCCGGCGGCTGGAGTCAGGTGGCGGCGGAGCGCGGCGCCGCGGTGGTTGCCGCCGATGTGCTGGATATGGAGGTGCTGCCCGGCGTCACCTTTTTCCGCGCCGACCTGACCGATCCGGGCACATCCGGCCTTTTGCAACAGGCTCTGGGCAGGCCGGCCGATGTCGTGCTCAGTGATATGGCGGCGCCCACCACCGGCCACCGCGAAACCGATCACATCCGCACCATGACGCTGGTCGAAATCGCGCTCGAAGTGGCGGAAGACAGTCTGAAGCCCGGCGGCATCTTCATCGCCAAACTGTTTCAGGGCGGCGCCACGGGAAATTTGCTGGCGCGGATAAAAAAATCCTTCCGCGAGGTCAAGCATGTCAAGCCGCCGGCCAGCCGCGCGGATTCGGTTGAACTGTATCTCATCGCTTCCGGATTCAGGGAAGCGGCGCCGCAGAAGGCAAAAGGCTCCGCCCGGTGAGGGTTCAAAGCGACCCGCAATAGCGGGGCAAATCGGTCCGTCGCCAGCAACAGCGTAGCGCGACGACCGATTTGAGCTTTGAACGCGCGAGGCTTTGCCGAGCGCCGGGCAAGAAAAGTCCCCGACACGTGAGTGCCGGGGACTTCGCAAGACAAAAAAGAGTCGTCTGTTACGACGCGGACTTCAGGCTGATCGAGCCGATGCCGGCCGCGACGTTAAGGCCCTTGCTGCCCTCGACGCTGACAGGCTGCAGGGCGATGGATTTGTCGAAGCCGCCCAGCAGGGCGTTGGCGCCCACGCCGAGGCCGACCGTGGCCTGGGCCGAAGCCCCGGCATAGTCGCCTTGTAGCGCACCTTCACGGATGTCGGAGGAAGGCGCGAACACGCCCCACACCAGCACGCCGCCTTCGGTGTAGCCGATATCCACGCCGAATTTGGAGATGGAGCCGGTGTAATGCTCGACATGGCCATTGCCGCGATAGGTGCAATGCAGGTCCTTGGACGAGCCGAACACAAAGCCCCAGCCGCTGGCGACATTGCAGGTCAGATCGCCAACGCGGACGCCATGGGGGGCGGCATCGGCGGTGCTGGCACAGGCAAGACCGGTTACCGCAACAGCCGCACCGATCATCAAACGAAGTTTCGACATAATCTCTCTCCTTGGGAATAATTTCCGGGCCGGAATCCCTCCGGCCTGTCCCTCCAGAACGCGGTCTCCCCGGTTCGGTTCCGTTGCGGCTCAGGATAAACCGCCGGAAAATAAGGCAAAATATAGACCTTACAAGGACTTGAGGCTGGGCCGGGCCGTCTGGCCTTGTCCCCGTCTTGCGGAATCAGGGAACCGCTGTTACAGCCTCGGCGCTCCAAGAGGAGCCAAGGCGACATGCCAGACCAGACCATCCGCGAAGCCCTGACCTTCGACGATGTCCTTCTGGTGCCCGGCGCCTCCGAAATTCTCCCCGCTCATGCCGACACCCGCACAAGGCTGACCAAAAGCGTCGAGCTCGGCATCCCGCTGATCTCGGCGGCGATGGACACAGTCACCGAAGCGGGCCTGGCCATCGCCATGGCCCAGGCCGGCGGCATGGGGGTGATCCACAAAAATCTCGGTATTGAGGAACAGGCAGAACATGTACGCCGCGTCAAGCGCTTCGAAAGCGGCATGGTGGTCAATCCCGTGACGATCGGGCCGGACGCCACCCTGGCCGACGCGCTGTCGCTGATGGGGCGGCATCACATTTCCGGCGTGCCGGTGGTGGAGAGCGTCAATGGAAAAGGCCCAAACAATATTGGAGTTGGCAAGCTGGTCGGCATCTTGACCAACCGCGATGTGCGCTTCGCCGCCGATCCGCGCCAGAAAGTCTCGGAGCTGATGACCAGGGACAAGCTCATCACCGTGCGCGAGGGGGTGCAGCCCGACGAAGCCAAGCGCCTGCTGCACCAGCATCGCATCGAAAAGATCATCGTGGTGGACGATGCCTATCGCTGCGTCGGTCTGATCACCGTCAAGGATATCGAAAAGGCGCAGAAATATCCCAACGCCTGCAAGGACGAGCGCGGACGGCTGCGCGTGGCCGCCGCCACCGGCGTGGGCGAGGACGGCTATGCCCGCGCCATGGCGCTGATCGAGGCGGAATGCGACGTCATCATGGTGGACACCGCTCATGGCCATTCCAGGGGCGTGCTCGACGCCGTAGCGCGCATCAAGAAGAGGTCCAACTATATCCAGGTCGCGGCGGGCAACATCGCCACCGCCGAAGGCGCCCGGGCGCTGATCGATGCCGGCGCTGACGCGGTCAAGGTGGGCATCGGCCCCGGCTCCATCTGCACCACCCGCATTGTGGCGGGCGTCGGCGTGCCGCAGCTGACCGCGATCATGGACGCGGTGGAGGCGTGCCGCAAGACCGGCATCCCGGTGATTGCCGATGGCGGCATCAAATACTCCGGCGATCTGGCCAAGGCGTTGGCGGCCGGCGCCAGCGTGGCGATGGTGGGATCGCTGCTGGCGGGCACCGAGGAAAGTCCCGGCGAAGTGTTTCTCTATCAGGGCCGCTCCTACAAGGGGTATCGCGGCATGGGCAGCGTCGGCGCAATGGCGCGCGGCAGCGCCGACCGTTACTTCCAGGCCGAAGTGCAGGATTCACTGAAGCTGGTGCCGGAAGGCGTCGAAGGCCAGGTGGCGTACAAGGGTCCCGTGTCCGGGGTGGTGCACCAGATCATTGGCGGCCTGCGCGCCGCGATGGGCTATACCGGCTGCCGTAACATGGCGGAATTCCACCAGAATACGAAGTTCGTTCGCATCACCGGCGCGGGCCTGCGCGAAAGCCACGTGCACGACATCACCGTGACCCGCGAAGCGCCGAATTATCCGGGCGGTCAGTAATCAGTTCTTGATGTGTACCACTGCAAAAGCGTCGCCATAGCTGCGATGCCAGCCGGGCAGCGTGTCCATCATCGTGGCCGCGGGTCCCTGCGGCAGGATGGTCCAGGCGATATGCCAGCGCGCCAGCGCTTCGCTGAGCGCTTTGCGGTCAGGTTTCATCATCAAATCATACCGGGCGAGAAAATCATCGCCGTACAGGTCGGTGCGGCCATCCACGAAAACCTTGATCCCGGAAAAAATCAGATAGCCGCCGAAATCATAGGCGTTCAGCACCGGCTGGGCGCGGAGGGCCACCGGCAGGCTGGCCAGCGCCGTGGCGGGGGTAACGCGGTCGTCGCCGCGCGTGGTGGGGATAAGCAAACGAGCCACAACCATCAGCGCCAACAGCCCGATCCCCGCCATCGCCCACGCGCGCCCTCCGTGGCGCTCAGTTTTCGTAAGCGCGCTGCGCTCGCTGGCGAAAACTGGCGCAATCAGCATCGGCGCGACAATGCCGAACAGCATCTGGTGGCGCACATGCGCCAGCGCCAGATAGCAGAGGCCCAGCAAAATCAGCCCGCGCAACGGCGGCAATTTCAGCTTGCCGGTTGCTCCCAGGTAAATCAGGCACACCAGCGCGATGGGAAAAGGCGTCAGGTGCGTCAGGTCAGTGGGCGCCCATTCTCCGATGTTTCGGATGCTGCCCATCACCAAGAGCTCAAAAGGAAACAGCAGTCCGTGCAGCAATTGCGGCGTGAGCGTTGCGGCGGCAATGGACGAAATCAGGAACAGGCTCCAGCCCTTCAAAGCGGCGCGATTTTCAATTCCCGCTTCCAGCGCGAATACCGCCGCCAGCGCCAGGCCGAAGGCAAAGCTGCCATGCAAATTGGCCCAGAGCAGCATGACAGCGAGGAGCCACCAGCCCGGCGCGCGCTTTTGTTCGCGCGCCGTGAGCAATTCCATCGTCCACAGCGCCAGCAAAGGCAGAGCCAGCAGATGTGGCCGCGCCAGCAGGCTTCCCGAGATGCAGGCAAGGCCGATCACACTGATCAGCAGCGCGGGCAGGGCGGCGGTACGCGCGCACACATAATAAGTGACGATGGCCGCGGCAGCCCCGGTGGCGGCTCCGAACAACAGATACAATCCGTTCCAGCCCCCAAAGATCAGAGGAGACCGGAAGCTGAGGGCCATCAGGACTTCAGACAGCCATTCCTGCGCGTCCCAGGGCTGCCCCGCCATGGTGAAGGAAAATACGTCGCTTTTAAGCGCCGCATGATGGTCCAGCATCCAGGCGCCCGCCGCCAGATGCCACCAGCTGTCGCCGTCATGAAAAATCTGCGGCGCGAAAGCGGCCACGGCAAAACCCAGCAGCCCCGCGAAGAGGGCGAAGACCCGGCGCTGCCTCAAGGAATCGGAAGAATCTCGCATCACGGCGGCATACTCTATAGAAATCCTCACTTTTGGGTTTCAGACATGACGCCTTCGGTGGTTTTTCAGATATGACGCCTTCGGCTCGGCTGCAGGCGGCGATCGATATTCTGGCGGGCCTGGACGGCACGGCCGCCCCTGCCGACCGCTTCATGAAAGAGTGGTTTCGTGATCGGCGCTTCGCCGGCTCGGGCGACCGGCGCGCGATTGGCGAATTTGTCTTTGGCATCCTGCGCCACCGTTTTTCCCTGGCCTGGCGGATGGCCAATGGGTCGCCCCGCGGCCTTGTGATCGCCGGTCTTCTGGCCGAGGGTAGGGATCCGGACACTCTGTTTGCCGGCGGCTATGGGCCGCCGCCGCTTGACCCAGCCGAACGGCAGGCGATTGCCGCGCCGCCAAGGGAAGCGCCCTTATGGGTGAAAGGCGAGTTTCCGCAGTTCCTGGAAGAGGAGCTGAGCAAAAGGTTCGGGTCCCGCCTCCTGGAAGAAATGACCGCTTTTGCCGGCCGTGCTCCGGTCGATTTGCGCGTCAACACCCTGAAGGCCTCGCGCGATGAGGTTCTGGTGGGCCTGAAAGCGGATGGTTTTGACGGTGTCGCGATCGGCAGCAACGGTATCCGCTGCCCAGCCGGCAGCAGCAGGCTCGACAAGCACACCCTGTTCGAGTCCGGCGGTTTCGAGATTCAGGACCTGGCCGCCCAGATCGTGGCCGAAAGGGCCGGGGCGCAGCCCGGCATGCGGCTGCTGGATCTGGCGGCGGGGGCAGGCGGCAAATCCCTGGCTTTGGCCGCCGCCATGCGCAATGAGGGCGAAATCATCGCCTGCGATATCCGGGGCGCGGCTCTGGCCGAGCTGGAAAAGCGCGCCGCCCGGGCTGGCGTTTCTATAATCCGTACACGGATATTAGGCCTGCCTCCGCCCGGCCCCTTTGACATGGTTTTTATAGACGCCCCTTGCAGCGGTTCGGGCACCTGGCGGCGCCAGCCCGAACTTAAGAGCCGCCTCACCCCGCCACGGCTGGCCGGACTGCATGAGACCCAGGACCGCTTGCTGCGGCAGGGCGCCGAAGCCGGCGGACAAATGATCTATGCCACCTGTTCGATCCTGCCTTGCGAGAATGAGGCGCCGGTAGAGGCTTTTCTGGTTAAGAACCCGGAATTCCGCCGTTTACAGCCCGATTTTCAGGCCTCGCCAGCCTCCACCGGCACGGATGGCTTTTTTGCCGCCTTTCTGGGCCGCAACTGATGCATGACTCGGGGCCAGGGAATTGACTAAAGTCGTGCCATGAAATCCTTCGCTGATTCCTGTCTATGCGTGGCTGTGGCGGTTTTGCTGTTCGCGGCGCCGGCGCATGCCGCCACCGCCAAAATTGCCGCCAAGCCGGCCGCCAAGCCGGTGGCGGAGGTCATCGAGCCTCAGCCCGATCCGGCTCTTCTGATTGCCCGGTCGCGCGACGCCCAGAGCCGGGGCGAAACCGATCTGGCGCTACGCCTGGCGCAGTCGGCCATTGTCGCCGATCCGGCGCGCCCGTCCGCCTATACCGCGCTCGGCGATGTCTATGCCGCGCTCAATCAACCCGATTTCGCCCGCAGTTATTACAGCGAAGCGCTGGCGATCGATCCTGCCGACTTCGCCGCCCTGAAAGCGATGGCGGCGCTGGGCCAGGGCGGCCCCGGCCAACAGGCGGCCAAGGCGGATTCCGAAGGAACAAAGACCGGCACTCCATGAGCGTGTTGGTGATTGATTTCGGCAGCCAGGTCACCCAGCTGATCGCCAGGCGCGTGCGCGAGGCCGGGGTCTATTGCGAGATCGTACCCTACAACAAGGCGGACGCGGCGCTGGCGAAAAAACCGCAAGCCATCATTCTTTCCGGCGGCCCGGCCAGCGTCACAGAATCCGATACCCCGCGCGCGCCGCAATCGGTGTTCCAGATGGGCGTGCCGGTGCTGGGCATCTGTTACGGCGAAATGACCATGTGCGCCCAGCTGGGCGGCAAGGTCGAAGGCGGGCACAACCGCGAATTCGGCCGCGCCGATATCCATGTCTCCCATGCCTCGCCGCTGCTGGAAGGGCTGGCCGAAACCGGCAGCGAGCCGGTGTGGATGAGCCATGGCGACAAGATCACCGCCATTCCGCCCGGCTTCCGCGTGGTGGCAACCTCCGAAAGCTCGCCCTTTGCCGTGATCGCCGATGAGACACGGCGCTTTTACGGGGTGCAGTTTCATCCCGAAGTGGCGCATACGCCGCGCGGCGCCACCATCCTGGCCAATTTCGTGCGCCGCATTGCCGGCATCGAGGCGGAATGGAACATGCAAGCCTTTCGCGCCGCCGCGGTGGAGAAAATCCGTGCCCAGGTGGGCAAGGGCAGGGTGATCTGCGGCCTGTCCGGCGGGGTGGATTCCTCGGTCGCCGCGGTCCTGATCCACGAAGCTATCGGCGACCAGCTTACCTGTATTTTCGTGGACACCGGCCTGATGCGGGCAGGGGAATCCGATGAAGTGGTCTCGCTGTTTCGCGGCCATTACAACATCCCACTGATCCATACCGAAGCCGCCGACCTTTTCCTGGGCCGCCTTGCGGGCGTCAGCGATCCGGAAACAAAGCGCAAGATCATCGGCGCGGCCTTCATCGATGTCTTCGACAAGGAAAGCCATAAGGTCGGCGGCGCGGAATTTCTCGCCCAGGGCACGCTCTATCCCGATGTGATCGAAAGCGTCTCAGCCACCGGCGGTCCCTCCGTCACCATCAAGTCGCACCACAATGTCGGCGGGCTGCCGGACTACATGAAGCTCAAGCTGGTCGAACCTCTGCGCGATTTGTTCAAGGATGAAGTGCGCGCCCTGGGGCGCGAGCTGGGCCTGCCGCCGGCCTTTGTCGGCCGCCATCCCTTTCCGGGGCCGGGCCTGGCCATCCGTATCCCCGGCGAGATCACGGGGGAGAAACTCGAGATTCTCCGCAAGGCCGACACCATCTACCTGGACGAAATCCGCAAGGCCGAGCTCTACGACAAGATCTGGCAGGCCTTCGCGGTGTTGCTGCCGGTCAAGACGGTGGGGGTGATGGGCGATGGGCGCACCTACGACCATGTCTGTGCCTTGCGCGCCGTGACCTCATCGGATGGCATGACGGCCGACTATTACCCCTTCGAACATTCCTTCCTGGCCCGCACCGCCACCCGCATCGTCAACGAGGTGCCCGGCATCAATCGGGTGGTCTATGACGTGACGTCCAAACCGCCAGGGACGATTGAGTGGGAGTGAGAGGAGCGGTCAGCGCGCCATTGGCGCGCTGACGATTTGATCCGGTGGATCAAATCGAGCGACGAGCGCGCCGAGCTTGGGCGAGGCGCAAGGGGCGGCTCGCGCCCGAGGCCTACGGCCGAGGGATGTCCGGTGGTAAGTGTCGCGTTGGGCGAGGCGCAAACCATGCGTCTGCAGCCGGGGATGCCGGGTTCTGTCCAACCAGGCTTGGTCCAGAGCCACGAGTCCACAATCGACTCCGCACTCGCGCGGGCTTAACCTCCGCGCGGAAAAATGGGGGCGGTGCATGACACGCAAACTCGCGGCGGAATTCATCGGTACGGCATGGCTGGTGTTGGGCGGATGCGGCGCGGCGGTTCTGGCGGCCGCTTTCCCAGCGCTGGGCATCGGCTTTGTCGGTGTGGCGCTGGCCTTCGGCCTGACGGTGCTGACCATGGCCTATGCCATTGGCCATGTCTCGGGCTGTCATCTCAATCCCGCCGTGTCGGTTGGGCTTTGGGCGGG
>DATMNL010000052.1:0-8029 GCA_035568995.1 Rhizomicrobium sp.
GCGCGACAGCGTTATCCCGGCGAAGTCGAATTTCTGATCATTGACGACGGTTCTAAGGACCGGACTCTCGAAATCGCGCGCGAAACGGTTGCCGCCTTGCCCGCCGATCGGGCGAGGTTATTCCAGGTTCTCGCCAGCGAGCGGAATGCGGGCAAGTCCGCCGCCATGAATCGCGGCCTGGCCATGGCGCGATACAAGCTGGTCGCAAGCGTCGATGGAGACTGCTGGCTGTTGTCCAACGGTCTCGAGCGGATCGTCACTCGCTATCTCGGTGATCCGCCGAACACGCGTGCTGTCGCCGGAACGATCCTGGTCCGCAATTCGCGAAAAAACTGGATTACCCGAGTTCAGGAATGGGACTATTTCCACGGCATTGCCGCGATCAAGCGCATGCAAAGCATGTATCATGGCACGCTTGTCGCCCAAGGCGCCTTCTCCCTCTATGACCGGCAAGTGCTGGACGAACTGGGTGGGTGGCCGGAATGCGTCGGCGAAGACATCGTCCTGTCCTGGGCGATGCTCGATGCGGGCTATCGCATCGGGCATTGCGAAGACGCCCTGATGTTCACCAACGTGCCGGAAACCTTCTGGCAGTTCGCGCAACAGCGCAAGCGGTGGTCGCGCGGGCTGATCGAGGCCTTTATGCGTTACGGCAAACTCCTCTTTGTCTGGCGAATGTCCACCCTGTTCATCTGGTGGAACCTGCTGTTCCTGCCCATGGACATCGCCTACACGTTCGGTTTCATGCCAGGGATCATCCTGGCGCTGTTCGGTTATTACTATATCGCCGGTATTATGACCCTGGTGCTCCTGCCGATGGCAATCGCCTGCAACGGCCTGATGCTCCACATTGAGAGCGGGATGTTTCGCGGGCAGGGGCTAAAGGTTCGCCAAAATCTGCTCGGCTTTTTCTTCTACGCGATTTGCTACAGCTTCGTCCTGCAGCCAGTCTCGATTTGGGGATATTTCGCCGAACTGTTAGGGCTACGGAAAGACTGGGGCACCAAATGACTCGACTTTGGTGGATCGCTGTAGCGTTGCTGTGGGCCACACCGGTCGCCGCGGAGAACACACAAGGACCCGACCAGGCAGTGGGATTCGATATTTTCGGGTCAAGCGACGCCGATCATTTCCACGTTCTGAAGCTGGGGGCCTCCTATTATCCGGACTATGTCAGCACGGAGCAGTATCTTGGGGGGCGCTTCGAGCATGTCGACTTTTCCTCCAGCGCCGGCGGCGCCGTCTCACAGGAGCGGGGGTACCTGAATTTCGCGAACGGCGCGGGCGATTGGAAATGGAACGGAGCTGTTGGGACCGACGGCCGCTCCCTTCTGGGCTCCGGCAGCGCCTATACACAGGGGTCCTTTCGCCAGGAATATTTCATAAACCGGGACTTGGTGGAAACCCCCATGGGCCTCGACCGCGGCCTTTACTTCACTTTGCTGGGTGGGTCCTATGAGATTCCACTCGACGACCGCAACACTCTGACCGCCTTGGTCGGTGCGCAGGTGTTCAGCGGTAAGAATTACCGACTTCATTTGCGAAGCAACTATGTTTATGTGATTGAGCCAGACTGGGGTCTTAGCCTGCAGTTCCGCGCCCGCTATTTCTGGGACAGCTACCCGAGAGAATTCGATTACTTCTCGCCCCGCTGGTATATGGAGGGCGTGCCCACCGTGCAGCTTCGGCGCTTCTACGACCGATGGCAATTCCTAGCGGCCGCGGGTTGGGGCCTCAGGCGCAACAATGGAACCAGCTGGCAAAGTGCGCGCTTGGCTCAGGTGTCAATAATTAGCCCACGCTTCGGAAGTGGTTGGCTTCTGGACGCCACCCTGCTCTACAGCAATCAGCCCATTGCGGCGAGCTATGCCTATAGCTATGACCAGGCAACGCTGAGTTTGATAAAGCGGTTCTAGGTCTCTTGGCTTTTAATTCATGACTGGGGATTGGCACCTCGCCTAGCGCTAAGCAAATGGCTGCGCCAGGGCAATCGCCGGCAATGTCCCTTGGCATCTCCCGCGATCCTTGGAGATGCGCCGTGACCAGCGCATGACCGGCGGATGTCATGTTCCAGCAAGGAACTCTTAGGCCTTGGGAACCCGGTTTCATGGGCGAATTTTCACGCCCCGGAGGGGATGCGGCCCCGGATTCATGATTATATGGTGGGGATGACAAAAACCATCTCCCTCACTTTTTTGCTTCTGTCCGCCACCGCCGCGCTGGCCCAAAGCCTGCCGCTGGACCCTGCCCTGCAGCGCGCCCAGGCCGATGCCCAGGTGAACCAGACCCTGCAGCAGACCCAGCAGAACAATGCGAACCTGCAGTTCCAGCTTCAGCAGAACGAAATCCGCCAGCAGCAGCTGTTCAACACCATGCCGCCGCCGGCCTATCAGCAGCCCGCCTGGCAGCCGCCGCAAATCTCCACGCCGCAGCCGATCAAATAGTCAGACGCGCCGAGACGTCAGACCAGCCGGCTCTTGCGCACCGCCGCCGAAATGAAGCTGGTGAACAGCGGATGCGGCTCCAGCGGCCGCGATTTCAGTTCGGGATGAAACTGCACCCCGATGAACCAGGGATGGTCGGGAATTTCCATGATCTCGGGCAGCTTGCCGTCCGGCGACCAGCCCGACACTTCCATGCCGTGGCGGGCCAGGTCCTTCACATAGCGCGTATTGACTTCATAGCGATGACGATGGCGCTCGGAAATATTGATCGTGCCATAAACCTCCGCCACCCGTGAGCCGGGCGTCAGCGTGGCGGGATAGGCGCCCAGCCGCATGGTGCCGCCCAAATCGCCGTCGGCGGCGCGGACCTCTTTCTCGTTGCCGCGCGTCCATTCGGTCATCAGCCCGATCACCGGATGTTTGGGATGGCCGATCTCGGTGGTCCCCGCGCCTTCCAGATCCGCCAGGTCGCGCGCCGCCTCGATCACCGCCATGTGCAGCCCGTAGCAGATGCCGAAGAACGGCACTTTCTTTTCGCGGGCGAATTTGACGGCGCTGATCTTGCCCTCGGTGCCGCGTTCGCCAAAGCCGCCCGGCACCAGGATGCCGTTGACGTTCTCCAGGAAGGACGCGGCATCGTCGCGCTCGAACACTTCGCTGTCGATCCAGTCCAGATGCACCTTCACATTGTTGGCCAGCCCGCCATGGGTCAGCGCCTCCGACAGCGACTTGTAGCTGTCCTTGACCTGCATGTATTTTCCGACCACGGCGATGCGCACTTCGCCTTCGGGATTCTTCACCCGGTCCACCACGTCCTGCCAGCGCCTCAGCTCGGGCAGCGGCGCATTCTCGATGCCGAAAACTTTGAGCAGCTGGGTGTCCAATCCGACCTTGTGATAGGCCAGCGGCACGCGATAAATGGTGTCCAGATCCATTGCCGGGATCACCCGCTCGGCGGCGAGATTGCAGAACAATCCGATCTTGCGGCGGTCTTCATCCGGCAAGGGATGGCTGGTGCGGCACAGAAGAATGTCGGGCTGGATGCCGATGGCGCGCAATTCCTTCACGCTGTGCTGGGTGGGTTTGGTCTTGAGCTCACCCGCCGCCTCGATATAGGGCACCAGAGTCAGATGAATAAAGGCGGTCTGGCCGCGCCCCAGATCATTGTGCAGCTGGCGAATGGCCTCGAAGAAGGGCAATCCCTCGATATCGCCCACTGTGCCGCCGATCTCAACCAAAAGGAAATCCAGCCCGTCGATATCGGCCAGCACGAACTCCTTGATCATGTCGGTGACGTGGGGGATCACCTGCACGGTGCGGCCCAGATAGCCGCCCTTGCGTTCCTTCTCGATCACCTGGCTGTAGATGCGCCCGGAGGTGATATTGTCGGACTTGCGCGCCGAGACTCCGGTGAAGCGCTCATAATGGCCCAGGTCCAGGTCGGTCTCCGCCCCGTCATCGGTGACATAGACCTCGCCATGCTGGAACGGGCTCATCGTGCCCGGGTCCACATTCAGATAGGGATCGAGTTTTCGCAGGCGGACTTTATATCCGCGCGCCTGAAGCAACGCGCCGAGAGCGGCG
Organism: Rhizomicrobium sp.; assembly: GCA_035568995.1. Lineage (GTDB taxonomy): Bacteria > Pseudomonadota > Alphaproteobacteria > Micropepsales > Micropepsaceae > Rhizomicrobium. The sequence goes on from DATMNL010000052.1 coordinate 4,029, forward strand.
GACGCCAGACCTTTTCCCAGGGAAGAGACCACGCCGCCGGTGATGAAGACTAACCGGGCCATGGGAGATCACCATGGCGAAAAGGCGCTGGCTCCTCAAGCGAAAAATAAGAATTATTTGGCTTAGCTTTTCTTGCGCGCGTTAGCGCGCTTAGAAAAGCTTGCCCCTCGCCGAGCGCAGCGAGGGAGGATGCGTTTTCTAGTCCAAAATAAGGGGAATTATTGCGGTTTTGGCACGGCGGGACCGATAGGCGCCGGCGCGAAAGGCAGGGGCTTCTGCGCGGGCGCCGATCCCGTGGGAACGGGGGTGTTCAGGATCGAGGTCTCGTCGCGGCCATGCAGCGCCAGCAGGTTCAGGCCCAGGCAGGTCACGAAAAACAGGAAGGCGAGAATCGCCGTGGTGCGCGTCAGGGTGTCGGCCGCGCCGCGCGGGCTGAACAACCCGCCCATGCTGGAGCCGCCGCCCATCCCCAGCGCGCCGCCCTCAGAGCGCTGCAGCAGAACGAAAATGATCAGCGCCACGGCGATCAGAAGTTCAACAATAACAAGCACAGTCTGCATGGTTCTGTCCGAAAGTCTGAAGGATATTTTTGTCGCTCTCGCTTGCGCGAACGCTCCGGGGCGCGTCTTTAAAGTAAAGCGCCCGGAAAGGGAAGCTGCTGACCGGATTTGGGCCTGAATGGCGCTTTTTCAAGAGAATTGAAGACCTGACCGATGGATTTTGGGGCCGTTGCCTGGCGACAGCGTAGGCAACGGAGCGTCCGATACGCTGGCGCTATCGGACGGGCAGTAAGGCGCCCATGAGCAACGAGGCGAGTAGCGCCAGCGTACGAGCAACTCAGGACCCAAAAGGCGCGGTCAGCCGGCCAACGCCGTCTGGCTGCGGGCCCGGATAATGGCCACCGTCGCGTCAATCTCGGCGATGCGATCCGCCGGCGCCTGGTCGGGATGAAAAATCTGGTGCAGCGCCAGGGCGGCATTGCCCAAAAGATGCATCGAGGCGTTGCGGTCCACGCCCAGCTCCAGGCCTTCCGTCGCGGCACGGACGGAATCGCACCATTCCACCGCCGCGTCATATTCGGTTTCGCGGCAGCGCCGTTCGATGGAACGCGCCAGGCCGGAAAGTTTCTGCAGATCCACCTGCACCGCCGCCACGCCGGGCCGCTGTTCCTGCATCAGCCGCCACAGGATGCAGACCTGGAAGGAATCGCGGCTCAATTTTTCCACATGCAGTTTTTCGCGCGCCACTTTCAGCTCGGCGTCCAGACGCTTGGCGATGGCGTCGGCGGACAGTTTCTCCTTCGCCTTCATCTTCAGCGAATTGGGCGGATTGAAATCATCGGTGCCCGGGGGACGCGCCTGGGCCCCCCGGCGGTCAGGTCCGACATAATCCGTGGTGATGACAAAGCCCTTGCGCCGCTCGATATGCGCCTCGATGCGCTGGCCCAGTAGCGCGGTCGAGAAAGGCCTGAGCAGAAGATCGTCGGCGCCGGAGTTGACGACGCGGTTGATCAGGCCGGTGCTTTTCTCCCAGGCGGTGACGATGATGACGATAAAGGGATTGTCGCAGCCGCCCCCCTGGCGCAGATGCTGGATCGCGGTGCAAAGCTCTTCGCCGGCGCCCTGCGCCTCGCACAGCGCGATATCGGGCGGACGCTTCTGGATGGCTTCGATGAAGGCTTCCAGGGTCGAGACGGTTTCGGTGTGGCGAAAGCCCAGCGCATAAAGCGCGGCACGGGTCGCGGTGCGGTTGGCCGACACCGGATCGTAGATCAACGCCTCCACGCTGTCATAGGACAGGCGCGCCATAAAGATAGCCTTCTGCTCGCTCCGCAGAAGAATGGCGCGCCGGTGTTAAAGAAAAGTCGAAATATCTGGTTAAGGTTGCTTAACCGCGCCGATTATCGCCAGAAAATCACTCGCCTTCAGGCTGGCGCCGCCGACCAGGGCCCCATCCACCCCATCAAGGTTCAAAATGTCACGGGCATTTTTGGGATTGACCGAACCGCCATAGAGAAGCCGGATGGCGCGCCCAGCCTCGCCAAGCTTCTCCACCAGGCAGCCGTGCAAATGCGCGTGCATGGCGGTGATTTCCTCCAGCGTCGGCGTCTTGCCGGTGCCGATCGCCCAGACTGGCTCATAGGCGATGGCGGTGTTGGCCGCATTTGCCGTTTTGGGCACGCTGCCGCCGATCTGGCCAAGACAGATGGCGTGGGCCCTGCCCGCTTCACGCTCATCGCCGCTTTCGCCGATGCAAATGATGGCGGTGAGGCCCGCCGCCCATGCCGCTTCGACCTTGGCGGCGATGTCCGCGTCGCGTTCGCCGTGAATCTGCCGCCGTTCGGAATGGCCCAGGATCACAAACGCGGCGCCCGCATCCTTGAGCATTTGGGCGCTGATATCGCCGGTGAACGCGCCTGACGGTTTGGCGCTGCAATCCTGCCCGCCCAGAGCGAAGGCGCCCTTCACCGCCCAGGCCGCCTGGGCGATCAGGGTGGCGGGCGGACAGATCAGGACGTCGCAATCAGGATCGCCCTCTTGATTATCCAGGCCCGCCTTGAGCGCGGCAAGCTCGCCCAGATTGGCCGCAAGCCCGTTCATCTTCCAGTTTCCGGCGATCAGCTGGCGCATGCGCTATGAATTCCCTTTGGGGCGTTTTGCCCTTAAAAAGGCCCGATTCCCTACCGGAATCGCGGCTTGCCCTGAACAGTCCCCCTCCCTATCATCCGCCGCCTTTCAGTGAAAGTAGCCTTGCCATGCTGCAATGGATGCACCGTATTTCGACCTCCTGGGTCGCCTCGCTTTTCATGGGGGCGCTGGCGCTCAGCTTTGTGGTCTGGGGCATCGCCGACGTCTTCACCGGCATGAATGTCACGGCGCTGGCCACGGTGGGTTCCACGGAAATCAGCCAGGAGGCGTTTATGCGCTCCTACAAGAATTTCCTGCGCACCGAGAGCCAGCAGCAAGGCACGGAAATCACGCCCGACATGGCCCAGAAAATGGGCCTGGGCAATGTTGCCTTGCAGCAACTGCTCAGCCGCACCGCGCTGGACAATACGATCAACCGGCTGGGCCTGACCACCGGCGACGCCGCGCTGGCCGACAGTGTGCGCGCCACGCCCGCCTTTCACGGCGCCACCGGCCAGTTCGACCAGGCCACCTTCAACCAGATCATCGGCAATGCCGGCTACACCGAGGCGGATTTCCTGGCCGAGATGCGCGCCGACCTGACGCGCGACCAGCTCACCGGCACGCTGGAGCGGGGCTTTTCGCTGCCGCCGGGTTATGTCCAGGCGCTCTTTCTGTTCCTCACCGAAAAACGCGCCGCCGAATATGTGATCGTGGCGCCCGAGGCGGTGGGCCCGATCGCCCCGCCCACCGATGCGGTGCTGGCGGCCTATGTCAAACAGCATGCCGACCAGTTTTCGACGCCGGAATACCGCCAGGTCGAATACGCCTATATCGGACCGCAGGACGTCGCCAAGGAAGCCGCCGTCACGGATGCGATGATCGCCCAGGACTATGAGGCCCATAAGGCCGATTATAATGTGCCGGAAAAGCGCGACGTCGAGCAGATCGAATTCGCCAATGAGGCGGACGCCGAGGCCGCGCGCGCCGGCCTTGACAAGGGCAAGACGTTCGACGCCCTGGCTGCGGAAAAAAAGATCAAGCCCGCCGATCTTGCGCTCGGCACCCTGACCAAGGACATGCTGTCCGATCCGGCGCGGGCCGAAGCGGCTTTTTCGCTGCCGGTGGGTCAGGTCAGTCCGCCTGTCAAGACCGCGCTGGGGGGCTATGTCCTGCTCCGGGTGACCAAGATCATACCGGGATCCTCCCGTTCGCTGGATGAAGCCAGGGATGAAATCAAGAAACGCCTGGCGCTTTCCGTGGCGGCCGGAAAGATCGCCGATATCCTCAATGCCTTTGAAGATGCCCGCAGCGGCGGCGCCGATATCGCCACCGCCGCCAAGAAGGCCGGGATGAAAGCGAGCAAGATTGCCG
>DATMNL010000053.1:0-19654 GCA_035568995.1 Rhizomicrobium sp.
AGGCTGACGATAAGAAAGGCGTTCATGAAGCCGGGGACGTAGGCGATAAAGGCGACGAGATAGAACGCCAGCGGGCGTCCTATCAGCTGGCTGAGGTCGTGCAGCCATGACAAGGAAAGCCAGATGCTCAAACCCATCCAGGATGTTGCCATCGTCAAAGCGATTGCGAATTTGACGGCCAGGGGGATGTAAGCGGGTTGGCGACTCGGCCGCCGATAGCGTTCTGCCTTTTCGCCATCAACCGGTATGGCCGGCTGAGACAGGATCTCGTCGCGCAACTCCTCGAAATCGACTGCCGGGTTCACGTCGACCCGATCTCATATATGGGGACGACGTGATCAGGCATTCGGGGCCAAGGCTCGCAGTTCAGCACCCGCCACCAAACCGCCTGGCGGACGCATGGAGCATCCAGGAGTGAGACAATGGTCGAGACTTTGTATGGAAAATCTGTCACTTCGTACCGCGCGATTATGCCCGGATATCCTGGCCGGGTTTGCTTAAGACCGGGTGCACCAGCGCGGTTAATGGTTCTTAAGAAACGGCCAGCGGGCTAGAAAATCAGACGTTCCGCGCCATCGCCTCGCCATCATTGCGCGAGCGATTCCGGTTTCTATTCCTTGATTTTTGCAGTCACCGGTGGATTTCTTCGAGAACAGCCCATCGCGAACTTAAGAGTTGCTTAATCGGACCGTTCGGATTGTAGGAATTCGGTAAGCGGGCGCCTGTATCCTTTGCCGCCATGGGCCGGAGCGTGCCATTTTTCCCGACCGTCATCGCGTGCGCCTGCGCGGTGATGCTTGTTTGCGCCCGCGTCGCCCTTGCCCAGACCCAGAATGACGACCGCTATGGCTTTAATCCGGTGCCGGGGCTCATGCTGCCGGCACAGCAGACACCGCTGCCTCTGCAGCAGCGATTCGTGCCGCCGCCGTTACCCGCCCCGCCGCAGGGGGCTGCCCAGACTGACGCGCCGCCCGCGCCGAATTTCTCGCAGAATTTCACGCCGCCCCAGGGCCAACTGCCGCCAGCGGGCTACACCCCGCCGCCACCGGCGCAGCCTTACGGGTTTGCACCTTTGCCGACCGGCACGGATGCACCGGCCCGCTACGGCACCCAGATGGGGGCAAATCTCAATGCCACGCCCGCCGATTACGGCCAAAGCGGGGTCAACTTTTATGTTCTGGGCCCGGGCGACAAGTTGCATGTCAGCGTGTTGGGCGAAGACGATCTTTCCGGCGAATACCAGATTGACGGATCGGGCCTGGTGCGACTGCCCTTGATCGGCACCTTGCGCGCGGCGGGTTACACCGCGCCCGCGCTGGAATATGCCATCGCCGGCGCGTATGCGCAGGGCTATCTCAAACACCCGCAAGTCACCGTCGAGATCAGCACCTACCGGCCGGTCTTTATCATCGGCGCGGTCAACCGGCCGGGCGAATATCCCTATGTCGCCAACATGACGGCGCTCAACGCGGTGGGTTTTGCCGGCGGTTTCACCAACCGGGCCAGGCAGAGCACGGTCTATGTCCGCCACGAAGGCAGCACTGTGGAAGAGGCGATGCCCGCCAGCCAACTCACCCGCGTCTGGCCGGGCGATGTTGTGCAGGTGAAGACGGCACTATTCTGGGATGCGCTGGATATCTTTTAGCCTTTGGCGGTGGCGTCAAACTTTACCTCCGAACGCGCCGGGAGTAGGAAAAGGCCATGACCGTTCATGCCCCCACCCATCCCAACGAAGTGGTCAAGGCCGGCCCCACTGGCCATGGTCAAGTCGAGATCGGCAATGGCAGGAAGCTCTGCATTATCGCCGGGCCCTGCCAGCTGGAAAGCCGTGCCCATGCCTTTGACATGGCCGGCGCCCTGAAAGAGGCCTGCGAGAAGGCGAACGTGGGGCTGATCTACAAAACCAGCTTCGACAAGGCCAACCGCACCAGCGCCAAATCCGAACGCGGCATGGGGCTGGAGAATGCGCTGCCGATCTTCGCCGATATCCGATCCAAGTTCGGACTGCCGGTGCTGACCGATGTGCATGAGCGCGACCAATGCGCCGCGGTGGCGCAGGCGGTGGATATTCTGCAGATCCCCGCTTTCCTCAGCCGCCAGACCGATCTTCTGGTGGCCGCCGCCCATACCGGCAAGATCGTGAATGTGAAAAAGGGCCAGTTTCTTTCGCCCTGGGACATGAAGAATGTGATTGCCAAGATCACCGGCGCCGGCAATCCCAATGTGCTGGTGACCGAGCGCGGCGTATCCTTCGGCTATAACACTTTGGTCAGCGACATGCGCAGCCTGCCGATCATGGCCGGGTTCGGCGCGCCGGTGGTGTTCGACGCCACCCATTCGGTGCAGGCGCCGGGCGGGCAGGGCGATTCAACCGGCGGCGACCGCACCATGGTGCCTTATCTGGCGCGGGCCGCGGTGGCAGTGGGCGTGGCCGCCATCTTCATGGAAGTGCATCAGGATCCCGACCATGCGCCTTCCGACGGGCCGAACATGGTCAAGCTGAAGGATTTCCCAGCGCTGCTGACGCAGCTGGTGGAGATCGACGCGATTGTGAAGCGTCAGTAGGATTTTTTCAACAGCTCGGGCAGGGAGGCCACGCTGGGCAGCAGCTGGCTGTATTTTTCCTTGCGCAGTTTTTCTTCTGTCGCGGCGCCCGACCAGACGCCGATGGCGCCGCGCACGCCGGAATTGTTGGCGGCCTGAAGATCGAGCGGCGTGTCGCCCACCGCCACCACGTCTTTCACATTGTCGACATGGGCTGCTTCCATGGCATGGTAGATCATGTAAGGCGCGGGCCGCCCGTCCACCACATCGTCGCTGGAGATGGTGACCGTAAAATATTTCTCCCAACCCAGGTGCCGCAGGATGCGGTCCTCCAGCTCGCGGCCGAAACCGGTGGTGGTGGCGAGCATGAGGCCCATGCCCTGCATCTGTTTCAGCGCGTCCTCGGCCCCGGCGATGGGCTGGACATTGGTATAGGCCTTTTCGGCCTGGGCATTGAAGTCGGCATTGATCGATTCGACCAGGGCATTGGCGTCCTTGCCCGGCTTGACTTGCCGTTCCACGAAATGGCGGATCATGCCGCGCTTGGAGGCGCCGCGCCAATCGGCGATTTCCGCCGCGGTGGCGGGAATCTTGCGCTTGGAGAGGGCGTTCATCATCGCGGTGGGGACTTCGCCATGATCCTGGATCAGGGTGCCGCCGATATCCAGCACCACCAGCTTGATCGCCGCGGAGGCCGGCGCGGCGGCCAGCAGCAAAGCGGCGGTGAGCGCAAACGAACGCACTATTTTCATGATCAGGCGGCTCCTGCCGTCATCAGGGTTTGCACCACGCCGATGCCCGCCAGTATCACCAGCGCCAGCACCGAGAAGATGGAGATGCCAAAACCGATATGGCGCTTTTCCGCCGCCGCCATATAGCCCATGGCGAAGATCAAGCGGCCGATGCACCAGATGAGGCCGATCAGGGGCGGTATCCAGCCCTGAAAATAGAGCGTGGCCAGCCACAGCGCCGGGATGAAAACGATAAAGCCCTCGACGGTGTTGCCCTGAACCCGGAGCGCCCGCTCCAGCCTGGGATTGCCACTCATGGCGGGCGGCTGGATGCCGGTGGCGCGCCTGGTGCGGGCGACCAGAATGGCAAAGCCGATGGCGATCAGGATCGCCAGCAGGGTGACGGCGGCGGAGAGAGCGACGGCGGGTGCGGCGAGCATGAAATACTTTCCCTTCGTGACGGCTAGAGAACGGTTCCGGCGATCCAGGTCGCGAGCAGGCCATAGAGAGACAGGATCAGAAGGCCGAGATTGGCAATGGCGGTGATGACAAAGCCCAGGGTGCGTTTTTCAGGCGCCGCCATATAGCCCAGAGAATAGATAATGCGGCCAAGGCACCAGGCAAAGCCCAGCACCCCCGGCAGCCAGCCGATGATGTGAAAATAGGTGGTGGCCAGCCAGAGCAGCGGCAGGAAGATCACGAATTGCTCGACCGTGTTCATCTGGACGCGCAGGGCGCGTTCGAATTTGGGATGGCCGGTTATGGCAGGGGCCAGGATGCCGTGCTTGGCACGCAACCGGCCGGCCTGGCCGAAGGTGTAGATCAGCACCATCGCCGCCAGGAGGGTGGCGAAGGCGGACAGGACCGTGGCAGGTGTGGCAAACATGGATACCCCTCAAATTACAGTTTCTATACCCTAACATACCTGCCCTTGGCTTACGCTCAGGGCGTTCGGGCGGCAAATGATCCACTGGATCATTTTCTTGTCGCCCTCACCACTCGAAATAGTCCCTCGTTAGCGGCAGCGTAGCACGAGACTATTTCGTTCGCTTCGCGAACCGCTCCTCACTTAAATGAGCGATAGACATTGATGGGAAAACGCTCGGAGGCGCCATTGCCATCGATCTTCCAGTATTTGTCGAGATCGGCGAGGAGACCCGCGTGCGCCACCTGGTCCTCGGTCATGCCCTTGGCCCTGGCCGCGGCGATGCGGGAGCGCGCCGTTGCCAGCATCTGGCGATAAGCGATGGCGCCCGCCCGGTCGGTGACATCGCCATGGCCGGGGACGATTTTAGTCTGGGCGTCGGAGTGGGCGATGATGTAGTCGGTGGCGGCGATCATGCCATCAATGCCGCCGCCGCTGGCAGTGTCGATGTTGGGATAGCCAGGCTTGTGCATTATGTCGCCGGTGGAGATCACATTGGCGGCGGGCCAGAACACCACGGTGTCGCCGTCGGTATGGGCGTTTTCCACATGCACCAGCCGGGCGGTCTGGCCGGCCACTTTCACTTCGGTGCCCTGGCCGGAATAGGTCTGCGCCGGCAGCGCTTCCTTGGGCATGCCTTTGGCGGCGCTCATGCGCTTCAGAACATTCTCATGGTCCATGATGATGGCGCCGGCCTTGGCGAAAGCGGCGTTGCCGCCGGTATGGTCGCCGTGAAAATGGGTGTTGATCACATATTTGACCGGCAGGGAGGAAATGCCCGCGATCCTGGCTTTGAGCATGGGATAGAGCTGCTCGAACTGGGTATCCACCACGATCAGCCCGTCGCTGCCCACCGCTACCGTGGTGTCGCCGATCCCGGAAGCAGGATTGGGGTTGGTGGCGATAATGGCGTAGAGGCCGTGGCCGAGACCCACCACCTGTTCGCTGGTCTTGGCGAAGTCCATAGGCTGAGAGACGGCGCTCTGCTGGGCGGCGGCGGGTGAAAGCGCCAACAGGACGGCCAAAAAGGCGAATTTTCGCATGACATTTTCCTCCCCTTATTTTGGATGCATATTGACCCGAAAGCGGGCTGGCGGACAGGGGTAGCGGCGGGCGGCTTCTTCCCGTAAACACTTTTCAACCCTTGAAGATTGGGCCAAATATCCGCCAGGGAGCACGACAGTGAGCGCCATTATCGACATCACCGGACGCGAAATTCTGGACAGCCGGGGCAATCCCACCGTCGAGGTCGATGTGCGGCTGGACGACGGCGCCTTCGGCCGCGCCGCGGTGCCTTCGGGCGCCTCGACCGGGGCGCATGAAGCGGTGGAGCTGCGCGATGGCGGCAAACGCTATGGCGGCAAGGGCGTGGAAAAGGCGGTCGCCGCCGTCAATACCGAATTGTTCGATGCCTTGTGCGGGCTCGACGCCGAAGCACAGGTCAAGATCGACACCACCATGATCCTTCTGGACGGCACGCCCAACAAGGCGCGACTGGGCGCCAACGCCATCCTGGGCGTGTCGCTGGCGGTGGCCAAGGCGGCGGCGGTCTCGGCCGGGCTGCCGCTCTACCGTTATGTGGGCGGGGCGAAGGCGCAGCTTCTGCCGGTGCCGATGATGAACATCATCAATGGCGGGGTGCATGCCGACAACCCCATCGACTTCCAGGAATTCATGATCATGCCAGTGGGGGCGCCCAGTTTCCGCGAAGGCTTAAGGATGGGGGCGGAGATTTTCCACACCTTGAAGAAATCGCTGCACGACGCGGGATTGAACACCAATGTCGGCGACGAAGGCGGTTTTGCGCCCAATCTGAAATCGCCCGACGAGGCGCTGGGCTATATTTCCAAGGCGGTGGAGAAGGCCGGCTACAAGCTGGGCGAGGAGGTTTTCTTCGCGCTTGATCCGGCCTCCACCGAATTCTTCAAGAAGGGCAAGTATGAGCTGGAAGGCGAGGGCAAGTCCCTGACCCCGGACGAGATGGTGAAAGTCTATGCCGATCTGGTGAAACGCTATCCCATCGTGTCGATCGAGGATGGCATGGCGGAAGATGACTGGGCAGGCTGGAAGGCGCTGACCGACGCGGTGGGAAAGACCGTGAACCTGGTGGGCGATGATCTCTTTGTCACCAACGTCAAGCGGCTGAAGCAGGGCATCGACACGGCCACCGCCAACGCGATTCTCATCAAAGTCAACCAGATCGGCTCGCTGACCGAAACCCTGGCCACGGTCGAGATGGCGCACAAGGCGGGCTACAAGGCGGTGATGAGCCACCGCTCCGGCGAGACCGAGGACAGCACCATCGCCGACCTGGCGGTGGCGACCAATTGCGGGCAGATCAAGACGGGATCCTTGGCGCGTTCGGACCGGCTGGCGAAATATAATCAATTGCTGCGTATCGAGGAGCAGTTGGGCGACAGCGCGATTTATGCCGGGCGTTCGATCCTGCGAAGTTGAATTTGCGAGGGTTCCTGATGCGCGCCAAATCCATCGCGCCATTCGCCGGATTGTTTGTGTTTGCCTTCGCTGCAAGCGCAAGCGCGGCGGAAAACGGCATTCAGCGGACCGGCGCGCCGGAAAAAATCTGCCAGCTCACCGGCGAGATCGATTGGCAGAGCGGGCAGCCGACGGCGGCGAAAACATATTCCAATTTCGGGCTGGACGCGGCGGATCTGGGCTATCCCATCGAGCATAACGGCAAACTCATTTTGCTGTTCGGAGACAGCTGGCCGACACTGCAGCCGCCGGACCAGCTGGTCGAGATGCCGCCCAATGACGCGGTCGGCATTGTGACGCGCAAAGCCGCTCCCACCGGCAACAGCTGCCTGGATATGCAGATCCAGACGATCACCGATGAGACCATGCGCATCAACAACCAAGGCGCGGCGATGAAGATTTTCGCGCCCGCCACGGTGACCGGCCCGGAAAAAATCCCACAGGGCTATTTCGAGGTGCCGACCGGCGGCGTCAGCGTGGGCGGCGTGCTGTACGGCTTTTTCTGGACCGATCACTGTGCCAAATCGCATGCGATCAAGTATGCGCCCGGGGCGCCGCTGGCCCGTCCCGCCCAGCGCGACGAACGCTGCCCGGAGACGGACGCGCGGAGCAGCATCGGGCGCGGGGTGATGGCCCGCTCCGAGGATGACGGCAAGACTTTTACGCGAGGCCAGCCCCTGCCGCCCGGCTTTGTCTATTCGATTGCCGTCAATATGGCGGTGGAGCAGGGCAGGCCGGAAGGGCGCGATACCAGCATCTACATATTGGGCGCGCCGGAATATCGCGCCAGCGTGCCCTATCTGGCGGAGGCGACGGTGGAGACTTTCGCCGATCCGGCCGCCTGGCGTTTTTTTGCGGGCCAGGATGGCGGCGGCAAGCCGAAATGGATCGGCTATCAGGAGTGGACAGGCGCCTATAAGCCAACCGGCCTCACCGCGACGGCATGGCATCCGCCACAGGGCGCGGAGATATTCTCCGGCGAGGGCGGCAAGCAAGCGTGTATCGGCGAGTTCTCGCTGACCTGGAACAAGCCTCTGGGACAGTGGCTGATGGTTTATAATTGCCACGGGATCGAGGCGCGGGTGGCGGCGGAGCCCTGGGGGACATGGTCAAAACCAACGGCGATCCTGGACCCCAAGGATGATTTTTCCTGCAAGATGGTGATGAGCGCCAAGGGCTGCGGCGAGCGGCGGGATTTCTGGCCGGCAAGGCGAGTGGGCGGCGCGGTGGTGACGGGCGGCTTCTATGCCCCCTTTGTGCTTAATCGCTATACGCAGGCGGGCGCGGCCAAGGGCAGCGCGGTGATCTATTGGGTGCTGTCCACCTGGAATCCCTATGAAGTGAATGTGATGCGTTCGACGCTGGCGCCGAACTGAAGCGCCTATTCGCGGACGCAGAGAAATTCCCAGTGGCAATTGCCGGCGGCGTCGCAGACGCAGGTTGGCTGCATGCCGCGGCAGCCGACGGGAAGTTTTGGCGCAGGCGGCGCGGCGCCGCAACCAGCCGCCGAGGCGCTTTGCATCGGCGCCAGAAGGCCGGCCATCACCGATACAATCAAAAGAGTACGCATGTTCGCTCGATCCTGCGCTAGCTATGAGACTCAGGGCGGTGGCATTGTTAGAAAGCCAACTTTAAAGCAGTCAGCCTTTTGCCCTACCGCAATGACTCTGCCAACGAGTTCAAATTTTGCCGGTTTTTCTGCGGTGACAACGCGGATGTTTGGTTTGGTCTTTTGAGCACATAATGGTGCCAGTGCGCTCTGGAGTTGTGTCATGTCGGTAAAGTGGGTGCGGTTCCATGTGACCGAACCATCTTTCTCGATACGCAACGCGATATCGGTAGTAAGCGCGAACGCGACAGAAGCAGGAAAAAAATGCCAAGCAAAAGTGGCTGCGAAAATGATATATAGAATTGCAGTTACGCGATTCATCAGCCGGCCCTTTCGTGCGAAGTTATAGCAGGCGGCAGAAGCAATCTCTTCTCGCAGCGTTCACAGGCCCGCCTCCCCCTTCTCCGCGAAGCGGCTGGAAGGGGGAGATGCCGTAGCTGGCCCTCGGGCCAGCGGAGGCAGAGGGGGTCAAAAGTTAACAGCGGCGTCTGGCTAAGTTCCCGAAAAGATTTGCTCTTTGCCTATTGACGCCGCGAATCAGCATGTGATTCGTTGCGTGAATGCGAATCAAGCGTTCTGTCACCCGGCTTTTTACCGCCCTGATCATCCCGGCCCTCTCCATCGCGGTGGTTTGCTATTTCGGCGCCTACGCCATCTGGGGCGAGCGCGGGGTGCTTCAGCTTGAGGATGTCCAGGCGCGGCTGGGTATCCAACAGGCGCAGCTGGCGCAGGTGCAAAGCGAGCGCGACCGGCTTTCCAATCGCATCCAGTTGATGGAAGGCGCGCATGCCGATCCCGACCTGGTTGAGGAGCTGGCCAGAGGCCAACTCATGGATGGTGCGGCAGGTCAGGTCGCTATACCGAGAACCGCACACTAATTTCTGATATCGCGTCTTCGAAAAGCGTAGGGAGTTACGCCCCTTGCGCGCCTGGCGCATTGAAGTTGCGCCAGCGGGCAAAACCCCGACACGACATTACAATCGTGTAATATAATCCCCGAACAGCGTTCGGAGGTTTGCAGCGCAACAAAATTATAAAAGCTTGCCAACCCCATTAACCCTCTGCCAAAACGCCGTTCGGCCTTCTCTGCAAGAGCACAAAAAACATGCCGGAACCCAAACTCGCCCCCAACATCGCCAACGCCGAAGCCCTCAAGAAAATGTACTCGGACATGGTGCTGATTCGCCGGTTCGAGGAACGCGCGGGGCAACTGTACGGCATGGGACTGATCGGCGGTTTCTGCCATCTCTATATCGGCCAGGAGGCGGTGGTGGTGGGCATGCAGGCCGCCACCAGTCCCGAAGACCAGGTGATCACCGCCTATCGCGATCACGGCCACATGCTGGCTTGCGGCATGGATCCCAAGGGCGTGATGGCGGAGCTCACCGGGCGTTCCGGCGGCTATAGCCACGGCAAGGGCGGCTCGATGCACATGTTCTCGGCCGAAAAGAAATTCTATGGCGGCCATGGCATTGTCGGCGCCCAGGTGCCGCTGGGCACGGGCCTGGCCTTCGCCAACAAATATCGCGGCAACAAGGGCGTCTGCCTGACCTATTTCGGCGATGGCGCCGCCAACCAGGGCCAGGTCTATGAGAGCTTCAACATGGCCGAGCTGTGGAAGCTGCCCGTGGTCTATGTGATCGAGAACAACCAGTACGCCATGGGCACCTCGGTCGCCCGCTCCAGCGCCCTGACCGATTTCTCCAAGCGCGGCATCTCCTTCAACATTCCCGGCGTGCAGGTGGATGGCATGGATGTGGAGGCGGTCGAGGCGGCGGGCCGGGAAGCCATGGGCTATTGCCGCTCTGGCAAGGGTCCCATCATCCTGGAAATGAAGACCTACCGCTATCGCGGCCATTCCATGTCCGATCCCAGCAAGTACCGCACCCGCGAGGAGATAGACGAAGTGCGCGAGAAGCGCGATCCGATCGAGAATTTCGGCAGGAAGCTGGTCCAGCGCGGCGTCGTCAGCGAAAACGACCTGAAGATGATCGACAACCAGACCAAGCAGACCGTGATCGAAGCGGCCGCCTACGCCAATGAAAGCCCGGAACCGGGGATCGCAGAACTCTACACGGATATAACAGTCTGATGTCCACCCAAATCCTGATGCCCGCGCTGTCGCCCACCATGGAAGAGGGCAAGCTCTCCCGCTGGCTGGTCAAGGAAGGCGACACTATCAAATCCGGCACCATCCTGGCCGAAATCGAAACCGACAAGGCGACGATGGAATTCGAGGCGGTGGATGAAGGCCGTCTCGGCAAGATCCTGGTGCCCGAAGGCAGTGAAGGGGTGAAGGTCAATTCGCCCATCGCCGTGCTGTTGGCCGATGGCGAGGACGCTTCGGCGGCCGTCAGCGCCGCGCCCGCGCCAAAAGCGGCCGCGCCGAAAGCAGAATTGAAAGCAGAAGCGCCGGCCCAGACCGTCGCGTCCACTGCTCCTTCCGTTCCGAAATTTGAGATCGCCGGCGATCCGTCCCTGCCGCCGGGCACCGAGATGGTGATGACCACGGTGCGCGATGCGCTACGCGACGCCATGGCCGAGGAGATGCGCCGCGATAAAAATGTGTTCCTGATGGGCGAGGAAGTCGCCCAGTACCAGGGCGCCTACAAGATCAGCCAGGGCCTGTTGGAAGAGTTCGGCGAGGAAAGGGTGATCGATACGCCCATCACCGAGCATGGCTTTGCCGGCATCGGCATCGGGGCTGCGTTTGACGGGCTCCGGCCCATCGTCGAATTCATGACCTGGAACTTCGCCATGCAGGCGATGGACCAGATCATCAATTCCGCCGCCAAGACGCGCTACATGTCGGGCGGCCAGATGAGCTGCCCCATCGTGTTCCGCGGCCCCAATGGCGCCGCCGCCCGCGTCGCCGCCCAGCACAGCCAGGATTATTCCAGCTGGTATTCCAGCGTGCCGGGGCTGACCGTGATCGCGCCCTATTTCGCCGCCGACGCCAAGGGCCTGCTCAAGGCCGCGATCCGCGATCCCAATCCCATCATCTTCCTGGAAAATGAAATCGTCTATGGCCGCTCCTTCGAGGTGCCTAAGATCGACGATTTCGTGCTGCCCATCGGCAAAGCGCGCATCGTCAGGCACGGCAAGGACGTCACCATCGTGACCTATTCCATCGCGGTGGGCCTGACGCTGGACGCCGTCGAGAAGCTGACGGGCGAGGGCATTGACTGCGAGATCATCGATCTTCGCACCCTGCGCCCGCTCGACATCGAGACGGTGATCGCCTCGGTGAAAAAAACCAATCGCCTGGTCACGGTCGAGCAATGCTGGCCGGTCGGTTCCCCCGGCACCGAAGTGGCGCATCAGGTGGTGAGCCAGGCTTTTGATTATCTCGACGCCCCGCCCGGCAAGGTCACTGGCAAGGATGTGCCGATGCCCTATGCCGCAAACCTGGAGAAGCTGGCGCTGCCCACGGTGGATGACGTGATCGCGGCGGTCAAAGCCGTCTGCTATCGGAGTTAGCCCGTGGCGACAAACATTTTAATGCCTGCGCTGTCGCCCACCATGGAAGAGGGCAAGCTTGCCCGCTGGCTGGTCAAGGAAGGCGATACCGTCAAGTCCGGCACCATCCTGGCCGAAATCGAGACCGACAAGGCGACGATGGAATTCGAGGCGGTGGACGAAGGCCGCATCGGAAAAATCCTGGTGCCGGAGGGCAGCGAGGGCGTCAAGGTCAATGCCCCCATCGCCGTGCTGCTGGACGAGGGCGAGAAGATGGGCGCGGTGGACATCCCCGCCGCCATGCTGGACATCAAGGCGGCGGTGAAGGCGGAAGCCGCTGCGCCGGTTGCGGCTCCGAAACCCGCGGCGCCTGCGCCTGTCGCTGCCCCGGCGGCACAAGCGGCGCCGTCTCGTTCGGGCGCGCGCATTTTCGTCTCGCCGCTGGCCCGGCGTATCGCCGAACAGAAAGGCATCGATCTTTCCGGGATCGCCGGCAGCGGCCCGCATGGCCGCATCATCAAGGCCGATGTCGAAAATGCCAAGCCAGGCATGAAGGCGGCCCCGGCCGGCGCGCCGGCAGCTTCGGGCGCCGCAGTCGGCGGCTTTGCGGCGCTGCCCGACGCCAGGCTGTTCTACAAAGCGGGCGAGTATGAAGAGATCCCGCATGATGCCATGCGCAAGGCCATCGCCAAGCGCCTGACCGCAGCCAAGGCGCTGATCCCGCATTATTACCTCACCATCGACTGCAACCTGACCTCGCTCATGGCGACGCGTGAAAGCCTCAACGCCGCCGCCCCCAAGAACAAGGACAAGGTTGCGGCCTACAAATTGTCGGTGAACGACTTTGTGGTGAAGGCCGCGGCCATGGCGCTGATCCGCCATCCCGACGTCAATGCCAGCTGGACCGACACCGCCATCCTGCGCCACAAACACGCCGATGTCGGCATCGCGGTGGCAATCCCCTCCGGCCTGATCACCCCCATCGTCTTTCAGGCGGAGAGCAAGGGCCTGGCCCAGATCTCCAATGAAGTGAAGGAGCTGGCGGGCAAGGCCCGGGACAAGAAACTCAAGCCCCAGGAATACGAAGGCGGCGGCTTTTCGGTTTCCAATCTGGGCATGTTCGGGGTCAAGGATTTTACCTCCATCATCAACCCGCCCCAGTCCTCAATCATCGCGGTGGGCGCGGGCGAGGAGCGCGCCATTGTGGTGAATGGCAAGATCGAGATCGCCACCATGATGACCGTGACCATGTCCTGCGATCACCGGGTGGTGGACGGCGCCACGGGGGCGAAGTTCCTCCAGACCTTCAAGCAGTTCATCGAGGAACCGGCCGCGATGCTGCTTTGAGCGAACTGGGCCGCCCAAAATGCATGGGCGCCGTTATTATATAGGTTGGGGTTTGCAGGGTTGATCGATGGCTGACACGAGCTTTGACGTCATTGTGGTGGGCGGTGGCCCGGGCGGCTATGTCTGCGCCATCCGCTGCGCCCAGCTGGGCCTGAAAACGGCGGTGGTCGAGCGCGACCGCCTGGGCGGCATCTGCCTCAATTGGGGCTGCATTCCCACCAAGGCGTTGCTGCGCTCCAGCGAAATCTGGCACCTGATGCACCGGCTGGGGGAGTTCGGCTTTTCCGCCGACAATTTCAAATTCGACATCGCCAAGATCGTGGCGCGCAGCCGGGCCGTCTCGCTGCAACTTTCCAACGGCGTCGGCTTTCTGATGAAGAAGCACAAGATCACCGTGATTCCCGGCACCGCCAAGCTGGCGGGCAAGGGCAAGCTGGCGGTGACCCTGGACGGCAAGACTAGCGAATACACGGCCAAGAATATCGTGCTGGCGACCGGCGCGCGGGCCAGGACTCTTCCAGGGCTGGAGCCTGACGGGCTGTTGATCTGGACCTACCGCGAAGCCATGGTGCCGCCCTCCTTTCCCAAATCGCTTCTGGTAGTGGGGTCGGGCGCCATCGGCATCGAGTTCGCCAGTTTCTACCGCACCCTCGGTTCAGACGTGACGGTGGTGGAAGTTCTCGACCGTGTGCTGCCGGTGGAGGACGAGGAAATCTCCAATTTCGCCGCCAAGGCCTTCACCAAGCAGGGCATGAAACTGAAAGTCGGCACCACCGTGACCGAGCTGAAAAAAGGCGCGGACAATGTCACCTGCACTTTAAAGTCGAAGGACGGCAAGACCGAACAGATCACCGTGGACCGGGTAATCCTGGCGATGGGCATTGTCGGCAATGTGGAAAATATCGGCCTGGAAGGCGCGGGTATCAAGGTGGACCGCACCCATGTGGTGGCCAACGAATGGGGCGAGACTGGCGTGGCCGGTGTCTGGGCGATCGGCGATCTGGTCGGCGCGCCCTGGCTGGCGCACAAGGCGATGCATGAAGGCGTGATTGTGGCCGAGAAGATCGCCGGCGTGAAAGGCGTGCATCCGCTCAACGCTTCCAATGTGGCGGGCTGCACCTATTGCTGGCCGCAGGTGGCCAGCATCGGCATGACCGAAGCCAAGGCGAAAGAGGGCGGGCGCAAGATCAAGGTCGGCCGTTTCCCCTTCATCGGCAACGGCAAGGCCATTGCCCTGGGCGAGGCGGAAGGCCTGGTCAAGACCGTGTTCGATGCGGAGACCGGCGAACTTCTGGGCGCGCATATGGTGGGCGCGGAAGTCACCGAACTGATCCAGGGTTATGCCATCGCCAAGTCGGGCGAGCTGACCGACCATGAACTCGCCCACACCATCTTCCCGCATCCGACGCTGTCGGAGATGATGCATGAGGCTGTGCTGGCGGCGGACGGCGCGGCGTTACATATATGACAGGGAGCACTGCCGAGGATTATGCGGCGTTGCTTAATCGGAAACACGCAAAACTGAAACAAGGCACGCTTCGGTTTTGGGGTGTGTGGTTCGGCAGGCCCAATGATAGTTGGCACCGTATCGTTGCATGCGACGCTGAGCCTGACCTTTTAAAAATCCGGTTTAACGATTCCGAACTGCTTTCCGTGTGGTCGCCTAGCGGTCTGGAAGCCGACACGTCCAAATTTCAGATCTCGGATGCCTCCCGAGTGCGCTGGGAATGGTTTTATTACGGAAGGCCGCAAACGCCCGCCAATCTTTTCTTTTACGATTTCAGTAAAGGTGAAAAAGGCACTTCTGACGTGAATTGGTACGAACCTGACTTGAGACCTCAATCAGGCTTTCCGGCTGTTGAAATCCTTTAATCTCTGCTCAGTAGCTTTTCCACATCGTCCGCCATCGCGGCCGTGTCGCTGGTGTCGGTGGTGACCAGGCGCGCCCTGCCGGTCTTGTCGAAGAAGAACACCGCATTGGAATGCATCACGGTGTAAGGCGGGCCGGGCGTGACCGAATAGGCCACGCGATAGGCGCGGGCGAAATTCGCCAGGTCATTGTCGCTGCCGGTCAGGCCGTCCATCTGGGGCGAGAAGGCGGCCGTGTATTTTCTGAGGTCGGGCGCGGTGTCGCGGGCCGGGTCCACGCTAACGAACAGCACCCGCACATCGGGGCTTTTCACCTTGCCCAGCATCTCGGCCAAATTGGCCAGGGTGGCGGGGCATATATCCGGGCAATGGGTGTAGCCGAAATAAAGCACCACCAGCTTGCCCCGGTAATCGGCGCCGGTCACGGCGGCGCCGTCGCTGGCGCGGGTCATGTGGAAACCCAGCCGGGGCATGGCGCCGGAAATATCGGTCATGTGGAAATTCGACTTCCCGCAACCGGCGAGCAACAAAGCGAAAATGAGGACGGCCATGCGCATGCTGCGTCTCTAACACGCTTTTGCATTGGCCACACGGCGGCTTAAAGTAACCCCATGTACATACCACCGCACTTCCGGGAGGAACGCGAAGACGTTCTCCACGACGCCATACGCCGCATTGGCCTTGCCACCCTGGTGACGCAAAACAGCGGCGGCGTAGAAGCCAATCACCTGCCTCTGCTGCTGGAGGACGGTGTGCTGCGCGGCCATTTCGCCAGGGCCAATCCGGTATGGAAAAGTTTGAAACCCGGTGCCGAAGTGCTGGCGATATTTCTGGGGCCGCACGCCTATGTCAGCCCCTCCTGGTATCCCAGCAAAGCGCAGACAGGAAAAGCGGTGCCGACCTGGAATTACATCACGGTGCATGTCCGTGGCCGCCTGACGTTGCGCGATGATCCCATCTGGTTGCGGCGGCATGTCGGCGCGCTGAGCGCGGCGCATGAGGCGGCTAGAACGGCGCCCTGGTCGGTGGCAGATGCGCCCGCCGACTACATCGACGGCCTGCTGGGCGCTATTGTCGGCTTTGAAATTTCCATCACAAGGCTGGAAGGCAAATGGAAACTCAGCCAGAACCGCAGCGCCGCTGACATCGAGGGCGTCCGCGCGGCATTGGCCCGGAACGGCGATGCCGAACTGGCCGCCTTGATGCCCAAATGAGCAAGAGCGCCTCCTGGCTCTGGTATGGCGCGCTGCTCGTGGTCGGCGCGGTGTTGTTTACCGTCTCGGCGCGGTTTCCCGCCCAGTTGCCGATGTTTCTGCCCTGGGAGTTTCATTGGCCGGAATTTCTGGGTCTGACGCTGGTGCTGGCCTGGTTCGCGCGCGGATTGAAATTGGTGGCGGCGCCGCCGCCGCTGTGGCGGCAGGTGTGTTTCGTGGCGGGGGTGATTTCCTTTTATGTCGTGCTGCAGACGCGGGTGGATTACTACGCCCAGCACATGTTCTTCGTGCATCGCTGGGCGCATTTCGTCTTGCACCATGCCGGGGCCTTCGCCATCGCCCTGGGGATGAGCGGGCCCACCGTCTATGCCGGGATGCCGGATTTCCTCAAACCCCTTGTCAAGGCAAGGCTGGTTCAGGCGGTGGTGAACATTCTTCAACATCCCGCCATCGCCCCGGCGCTGTTCGTGGGGCTGCTCTATTTCTGGCTGATCCCCGCCATCCACACGTATGTGATGCTGGACGCCAATCTCTATGAGCTGATGAACTGGAGCATGGCGATCAATGGCGTGATGTTCTGGTCGCTGATTTTGGATGCCCGGCCCAAGCCGCCGGCGCGGCTGTCGAGCTTGGGTCGCGCAGCGCTGATCCTGGTGATCGAACTGCCCCAGATGGTGCTGGGCGCGATCCTGTCATTGTCGATGACCGATTATTATCCGGTCTACACCATCTGTGGGCGGGTGATGGCGATGACGGCGCTGAACGACCAGCATTTTGGCGGGCTGATCATCTGGCTGCCGGGCACGCTCACCAGCTTCGCCGCCATGATTGTGGTCCTGGTGACCATGCGGCTGAATGAGGAGCGAGCTGAGAAAAGTCATACCCCTCATCCTTCGACAGGCTCAGGATGAGGACCCTATTCAGACTCTAGCTCCCGGCAACTTCCGCATAGGACACATGGCAATGCCCGCCATGCTTTTCGAAATATCGCTGGTGGTAATCCTCGGCGGGCCAGAAGGCGGGGGCAGGCTCGATCACGGTGACGATAGGGCTTTTGTAGCGGCCTGATTTGGCGGCAGCCTCCAGCCGCTCCCGCGCCACACGGGCCTGGTCCTCGCCATGGGTGAAGATCACCGAGCGATACTGCGTGCCGAAATCCGGTCCCTGGCGGTTGCGCTGGGTGGGGTTGTGCATCTTGAAGAAGAGATCCACCAGGCTGGCATAGCCAACTTTCGCTGGATCGAAAGTGACTTCCACCACCTCTGCATGGTTGGTGTCGCCGCCGCAGACCTGGCTGTAGGTTGGGTTCTGGCTCTTGCCGCCGGCATAGCCGCTGACCGCCTGGGACACGCCGGGAACCTGGCGGAAGAAATCTTCCACCCCCCAGAAACAGCCCGCGCCGAAAAGTGCTTTTTCCATGGTCCTTCTCCTTGCAGGGATCATACGTCCGCAAGGCCTGAAGGTTACAGGCCGCGGTGTCGGTTTGGACGGTTTCCGGCTATAGGGGCCTCATGAAAGTCGTCATTATTGGGGCGGGCGTGGCTGGTCTCAGCATCGGCTGGAGGCTGGCCCAGGCCGGGGTCGACGTCACCGTGCTGGAGCGCGCCCAGCCCGCTTCGGGGGCAAGCTGGGCCGCTGCCGGAATGATTGCAGTGACAGCGGAGCTAATGGACGCCGATGCTGCAGAAATAGAATTTGCACGTTATTCCAATGATCTGTGGCAGGATTTTGCACAAACACTTGAAGCCGTCAGCGGCCAGGCGGTCGGCTATTCGCAGAGCGGCGCGCTGATCCTGGCCGAGGACGAAGCGGCGCTGGCGCGGCTGTCGAAAAAGGCGGACGGGATTGCAATCCTTAGCCCTGCCGAGGTCCGCGCCCTGGCGCCCCTTGCGACGGGGGCACTAGCCGGCGCGCTGTGGTCACCCCAGGAAGCCCATGTCGACAGTCGGGCTTTAGGTGTTGCCCTGGCATTTGCATACCAGCTGGCGGGCGGCAGGCTGATCGCCAACGAGGCGGTGGTGCGGATTGAAAGACGGAACGGCAGAGCCGCCATCGCCCATACGCCCTTCGGTCTTTATCACGCCGATGTCTTTGTGCTGGCGGCTGGCGCCTGGAGCGGGTTGGTCGAGGCGGAATTGGCGCCCATCACCCCCGTCAAGGGCGAGATGATCGCGCTGGCCCCGCCGCAAGGCGCCCTCCTGCCGGGACCAGTGATCTGGGGCCAGGGCATTTACGCCGTGCCGCGCAATGGACGGCTGCTGATCGGTGCGACGATGGAAAGCGTGGGCTTCGATACCAGCCCGACCGATAGCGCTGTTGAATTTCTGCGGGGCAGGGCCGAAGCGGCCATGCCGGGCTTAAGGGACTGGAGCCTGGTGGATCATTGGGCGGGCCTGAGGCCGCGTTCGTCCGACGGCCTGCCGCTGCTGGGACCGACTTCGCTGGACGGGCTATGGCTGGCCGGGGGCCAATTTCGCAACGGCATCCTGTTCGCGCCCGCCATCGCCGAAAATATCGCCGCGCAACTGATGGGCAGGGCCGAACCGATTGCGGCGTTCGATCCCAGAAGGATGAACGACAGCAACAGAAAAATGTGAGGGGATTGTATCCCACCGTACATAACTTTGCGTTCAGACAAGCGGTGACTAAAATGGGGTCATGAAATTCGAACTTCATTCCCGCCTTGCCGCCGACACCAGCTTTGTCGCCGACTGGCCGCTTTGCCGTGTGCTGCTGATGGAAGAGGCGCGCTATTTCTGGCTGGTGCTGGTGCCGCGTATTCCGGCCCCCTCCGGTTTTCGCTGGCCCGAGGGCCGTCCACACGCTGTCGCTATGGACCAACCACTTCCCCCATCAGGGGCTTCGCCCCACGAGGGAGGCGGACCACCTGTGGAAATCACAGACCTGACGTCTGACCAGCGCGCGCAATTGATAGAGGAGGCGGCGCGGGCTGGAGACATGATCAAGAAGGCCGGGGCGGCAAAGCTCAATATCGGCGCCCTGGGCATTCTGGTCCCCCAGCTGCACCTGCATGTGGTGGGGCGTTATCCCGGCGATCCCGCCTGGCCGGGGCCAGTCTGGGGCCACAGCGCTCCGGTCCATTATGATCCCGCCGTGCGCGCGGCCCGCATCGCCCTGGTAAGGTCTGGTTAACCATAATCCCCGATGTTCTCCCCCATGCAGATTGGGGCCATCACCGATCCGGTCGTCAGTGCGCTGAAACAGGCCGCCGCCGCTACCGGCTCGGATTTTCATTACCTGCTGGGCACCGCGATGCGGGAGTCCAGCCTGAGGCCCATGGCGCAGTCGGGCACCTCGTCGGCGGCCGGGTTGTTCCAGTTCGTCGACCAGACCTGGCTGGGCCTGGTCAAGACCCATGGCGCGCAATATGGCCTCTCCGCCATGGCCGACGCGATTTCCGTGGGCAGCGATGGCCGCTATCGCACGGCCAACGATTCCA
>DATMNL010000054.1:0-197522 GCA_035568995.1 Rhizomicrobium sp.
GGGGGGAACGATCGTGTTGTAGGCGCGGGCAAGACGCGTAATGGAATCGAGCAGGATCACTACGTCACGCTTGTGCTCAACCAATCTCTTAGCCTTTTCGATCACCATTTCGGCGACCTGGACGTGGCGCGTCGCCGGCTCATCGAAGGTGGAGGAAATCACTTCGCCCTTCACCGAACGCTGCATGTCGGTGACTTCTTCCGGCCGTTCGTCGATCAAGAGAACGATCAGGAAAATTTCCGGATGGTTGGCGGAAATCGCCCGCGCGATATTCTGCAGAATGACAGTCTTGCCGGTGCGCGGTTGGGCGGTGATCAGGGCGCGCTGGCCCATGCCCTGGGGCGCGACAATGTCGATGACGCGGCCGGTCTTGTCCTTGTTGGTGGGATCGTCCAGCTCCATCCTGAGCCAGCGGGTGGGGTAAAGCGGCGTCAGATTGTCGAAATGCACCTTGTGCTTGATCTGCTCGGGGTCCTCGAAATTGATGGTGGTGACCTTCAGCAGGGCGAAATAACGCTCGCCATCCTTGGGGGCGCGGATCGGGCCTTCCACCGTGTCGCCGGTGCGAAGCCCGAAGCGGCGGATCTGGGAGGGTGAAACATAGATATCATCGGGGCCAGGCAGGTAGTTGGATTCCGGCGAGCGCAGGAAGCCGAAGCCGTCCTGCAGGGTCTCAACCACGCCCTGGCCCATGATCTCGACATTGCGCTCGGCCAGCTCTTTCAGGATCGCGAACAGCATGTCCTGCTTGCGCATGGACGAGGCATTTTCGATTTCCAGCTCTTCGGCAAACGCCAGAAGGTCGGCGGGTTTCTTGTTCTTGAGATCCTGCAGCTTCATCGCTTGCAGGCCTTCTTGGACGGTCATGAGATACACCTAAAGGGGGGAATGGAGGGGGCCGCAAATTCGGCCCCTGGACTTTCTCGTCGGGAATTGTCTTCGACCCGCACCGGCCAAATCTTGGAAATCTGTCCGGCCCCGGCTTCCGGCGATTGCTCGCGGGAGGCCTTCGGGTCATGGGGGAACGGGATGCTTATAGCGTGATTTTCCGGGCTTGCAAATATCTCCCAGGGTTAAAACGTCCTTCATCGTCCCTTGTCCCCGCTGGCAGCGGACGCGTGCCGTACAGATTGGGGGAAATAAAAGATCAGGAGAAAGGCTGGACGATTACTAAAATGACGATAAAAACCATCAACACAGCCGGAACTTCGTTGATGATACGGTAAAAACGGGCGCTGCGCGCGTTGCGGTCGGCTTCAAAATCCCGCCAGCAGCGCACCAAAAACCCGTGCACGCCGCTGAGTATCACCACCAGCACGAATTTGATCTGCAGCCAGGTATCCAGATAGGTGCCGGTCAGCCAGGCCAGCGTTGGCCCCAGAATCCAGACCGCGATCATGGAGGGATTCATGATGCCGCGCAGCAATCGGCGCTCCATCACCTTGAAGCGTTCGCTGGATTCCGACCCCGGCTTGGTTTGCGTGTGATAGACGAACAGCCGCGGCAGATACAGCATGCCCGACATCCAGGCGATCACCGCGATGACGTGGAACGCCTTGATCCAATCGATATAGTCCGATAGCGAATTTCGCAGTGCGTCCATTCAAATTCCATCCCTAAACCCGCAGCGGCAGAACTCGGCCGGGCAAAGGCGGCCAGTGCCGCTGTTGATCGTGCCGCTGATGCCGGCCGCGCGCCGCACCAGGTCCGCCAGACCCGCAATGAATTGAGGCTCGGTGCCCACCGTCGCGGCCCGCCGATAATCGGCCACGCCCGCCCGGCGCGCAAGCTTTTCATATTCGATGTCCAGCTCCACCAGGGTTTCGGAATGTTCGCTGACAAACGCGATGGGCGCCACAATCACGCCGAGCCCTTCCGCGCCGGCCCGCGCGATCTCCGCGTCGGTGGATGGTTCCAGCCATTGCAGCGGTCCCACCCGGCTCTGGTAACAGATCCCCCAATCCTTGATGATGGAGGCGGGTCCATTCATCCCCAACGCATCCACAAGCGCCGCCGCGGTACGCTCCACCTGCCATTGATAGGGGTCGCCATCCGCAACCACTTTTTTGGGCAGGCCGTGCGCCGAAAACAACAGGCGATAGGAAAGGCCAATCTGCGCACCGGCCATTGCGGCGCGAATTTTTTCCGCCCCGGCGGCAATAAAACCCGTCTGGTCCGGATAGCAGCAAATGCGGGTCAAGGGTTTGACCAGCCCCACTTTTCTGGCGGCGCGATCCCAATCCTTCAAAGACGACGCGCTGGTCGTGGTGGAATATTGGGGATAAAGCGGCAGCGCCACGATATGGTCTGGCGCGAAATTCTTTATCGCCAGCGCCGTGCCGTCGCTGAATGGGTGCCAACAGCGCATGGCGACAAAAGCGCGGGTTTCCACCCCGGCCGCCGATACGGCACTTTCCAACGCCCGCGCCTGTTTCTGGGTTTCCTCCAGGATCGGAGAGCGCCCGCCAATATGATCATAAATCTTGCGCGCCAGCTTCGCCCGCCGCCAGGCAATGAACCAGGCCAGTGGCTTTCGAATGACCCAGGGCAATCTGATGATGGCGGGATCTGAAAACAGGTTGCGCAAAAATGGTTCAACCGCATCGGGACTGTCGGGGCCGCCCAGATTGAACAGGACAATCGCAATCCTCACAGCCTCACCTTCATAAGATCATTCTTACTAAAGGTAATGATGAAGATGTTGTAGAGCATGTGAATCTGTGGAGGCTTTTGCATTTGGGGATTGGATTGGATTTTGAAATACGCCCGTTCAAGGACTTACGATAAACCGGTCTCGCCAAACTGTCCCAAAATGCTATCCTTGTCATCCTCCTGTCATGCACATAGTGCCCGGACGGAATGGGTGTTTGTGACAGGCACCAGGGAATGTTGGGCAAGCACCCTGTATAAAAGCTAGCAACCGGGACGATCTGTGGAAAAGAAATTTCATATTCATCTGGTTTCGGACTCGACCGGCGAAACCTTGAACGCCCTGGCCAACGCCGCGCTTGCCCAGTTCGAGAATGTGGATGTGCAAATTCATTATTACGCTCTGGTGCGCAGCGAACATCAATTGGCCCGGGCGATGGATCACCTCGCCATCGCGCCGGGTCTGGTCTTTTTCACCCTGGCCAACCAGAAACTTCGCGACACGCTGGTGACGCGGTGTAACAGCCTGTTGATGGAATGTGTGGATGTGCTGGATGGGCCGGTGACCGCCCTTCGCCTGTTCCTGGGGGCGTCGGAGACCCACAAGGTCGGCCGCCAGCATCAGGTGGATCAGCGCTACCTGGATCGCATCGAAGTTCTCAATTTCACCATCGCCCATGACGACGGACAATCGTTGGATACCATAAGCGAAGCAGAGGTCATTCTCACCGGCGCCAGCCGCACCTCCAAAACGCCGACTTGCGTGTATCTCGCCATTCGCGGCGTCAAGGCCGCCAATGTGCCGCTGGTGCCCCACATGCCGCCGCCGCCACAGCTCATATCGGCAAGAAAACCCTTGATTGTGGGTCTTTGGGTTTCGCCCGACCGCCTGGTGCAGGTGCGGCGAAGCCGCCTTGCCAGCATGGGCGAAGGCCGGGACACCAACTATATTGACCCGGACAATGTGCGAGAGGAAATCAACGCCACAAGGCGTTTGTTCGAACAGAACGACTGGCCGTCCATTGACGTATCCCGCCGCTCCATCGAGGAAACAGCCGCCGCGGTGATGAACCTTCTGGCCGAACGGCAGGAGAATGTCACGTCATGAGCGAATTGGTGCTGGCTTCCGCCAGCCCGTCGCGCCAGCGGATGCTGAAAGCGGCGGGCGTGAAGTTCCGGGTTTCGGCGGCCGATCTCAACGAGACGGCGCTGATCGCTGATCTTCGGAGCAAGGGAGAGGGCGCATCCGCCATTGCCGCCACCTTGGCCGGGCAGAAGGCCGTCATGGTGTCGCGCCGCAGCCCCGGGGCGCTGGTGCTGGGCGGGGATTCAGTCCTGAATTTCAAGTCCGAGATCATCTCAAAATGTCGTGACCTCACGGAACTCAGGGCCTTGCTGCTCAGACTGTCAGGCGACGTGCATGAGCTGATTTCGGCCGCTTCGCTGGCCAGGGATGGCGCCGAGATCTGGCATCATACTGGCGTAGCGCGGCTAACGATGCGCCCTTTGAGCGAGGGTTTTGTCGATTCCTACCTGGCGGCGGAAGGCGACGCCCTGCTTTCCAGTGTGGGCGGCTACCGCTACGAAGGGCTTGGCGCGCAACTATTCGCCCTGGTGGAAGGCGACAGTTTCACCATCCTGGGCCTGCCGTTGCTGCCGGTGCTTGAGGCACTGAGAGCCGAGGGAATTCTTGCCGCATGACCGACCTTATCTCATGACAAGGTGGGTCTCATGACAAGACGGGTCCCATGACAAAACGGGCGGGCATCATCGGTTGGCCGGTCAGCCATTCGCTTTCTCCGGTCCTGCATGGCTATTGGCTGGAGGAACTCGGCATTGACGGCGAATATACCCGCCTTGCGGCCCGGCCGGATGAGTTCGCCGCCACGGTGGCGCGTGCGCGCAGCGAAGGCTTTGCCGGCCTGAACGTCACGGTGCCACACAAGGAAGCCGCCTATAAACTGGCCCGGCCACGCGATGCCGCGGCGGAAATTTGCGGCGCGGTGAATCTTCTGGTCTTCGGCGACAAGGGGCCTCAGGGCCGCAACACCGATTATATTGGCATGCAGGAAAGCCTGGCGGAGAGTCTCGGCGAAAACGCGCTGAAAGGAAAAACCGTCCTGCTGCTGGGGGCGGGCGGGGCGGCGCGCGCCGCTATACTGGCGCTGCACGAGCTGGGCGTGGCGCAAATCCATGTTCTCAACCGCAGTCAGGCCCGCGCCGAGAGCCTCAGCAACGATATGGCCTTGAAAGTGAAGCCCAGGCTTGTGCCCGGCCCGCTGACCGGTTGGGCCTCGCTTGCCGGAACCGCGGGTCTGCTTCTCAACACCACCAGCGCAGGCATGATCGGCAATGACGAGCTTGTCCTGGATTTGTCGCTATTGCCGCGCGAGGCGGCGGTTTGCGACATCGTCTATAATCCGCTTGAAACCGGATTGCTGAAGAACGCCGCAAAACGCGGCCACAGGATCATTGATGGGCTGGGCATGCTGATGCATCAGGCGGTGCCGTCCTTCGAGGCGTTCTTCGGCGTCAAGCCCAAGGTGACACCGGGCCTGCGCGCCGCGCTGGTCCAGGACCTCCATGCCCGGTAAGCCCTTCATCATCGGCCTGACCGGCTCCATCGCCATGGGCAAAAGCGAAACCGCCAAACTCTTCGCCGCCGAAGGCGTGTGGGTGCATGACGCCGATGCCGCAATTCACAAGCTTTATGGCAAGGGCGGCGCGGCGGTGGCGAAAATTGCTGAGGCCTTTCCCGGAACTGTGCGTGACGGCGCCGTGGACCGTGCCGCCCTTTCGGCACGCGTGGCAGGCGATCCGCAAGCCCTGGAGAAACTGGAAAGCCTGGTTCACCCTCTGGTGGCGGAAGAACGCGATGCCTTCCTGCGCGCGGCGGAACAAAAGGGCGAAGCCATTGTGCTTCTGGATATTCCGCTGTTGTTTGAAACCGGCGCCGAAGCCGGACTGGACGCCCTGGTTGTGGCAAGCGCGCCCGCCATGGTGCAACGGACGCGCGCTTTAAGCCGGCCGGGCATGACGGCGGAGAAATTCGAAAGCCTGCTCTCCCGCCAGTTGCCGGATGTGGACAAGCGCGCCAGAGCGCATTTCGTGGTTGTCACCGACAAGGGGCAGGATCACGCTCGGGACCAGGTCAGAATGATCCTGACGGCAATCCGGGAAAAGATTCAGAACAACCGACATGCGTGAGATCGTCTTTGACACCGAAACGACGGGCTTTGAGCCAAATGACGGTCACCGCATCGTTGAGATCGGTTGTATCGAGCTGATCGATCATTTTCCCACCGGCAAAAGCTTTCAGGTCTATCTCAATCCCGAGCGGCCGGTACCGATCGAATCCCAGCGCGTTCATGGCCTCAGTGACGAATTTCTCAGCGACAAGCCCCTGTTCGCGGCAGTGGTTGAGGATTTCCTTGCCTTTATCGGTGAGGCGCCGCTGGTGATCCATAACGCCAGCTTTGACATCAAATTCATCAACGCGGAACTGACGCGCACCGGCCATCCGCCGATCTCCCTGGCCCGCGCCATCGACACCATCGAAATCGCCAAGCGTAAGATACCCGGCGCGCGTTATTCGCTCGACGAGCTCTGCAAACGCTTCGGCGTCGACCTGGCGGCGCGCACCAAACATGGCGCATTGCTGGACGCCGATCTCACCGCCCAGATCTATCTGGAGCTGATCGGGGGGCGGCAGCGCGGCTTGGCGCTGGCGCCGGCCGAAATCGCGGCAGCGGGGGAGGAACCGGAAGCTTCACGCGCCCGCGGGCGGCCGCGCCGGCTGGAGCCGCGCATTTCGGAAGAGGAAATCGCCATCCATCAGGCCTTCATCGCCACGGAATTGGGCGATGATGCGATCTGGAATAGTGATGGCTAGGCGGTGCCGACGGGCTGTTGCTGGGCGGCTTGCGCCATCTTGGCCTGGTACAGCGACACGAAATCGATCGGCTCGATCACCAGGGGCGGCATGCCGCCGTCGCGCACCACATCGGCGACGACACGGCGGGCAAAGGGGAACATCAGGAGCGGCGCCTGGATCAGGAGCACGCGCTGGACCGCGTCCTCGGGCATGTTGGTCAGCTTGACCAGCGCGCCATAAGCCAGTTCCAGGATGAACAACGTGCGTCCTTCGCTGCTGGCCTTGACGCGTATGTGAAACACCACTTCGTAATGATCCGGGCCCATGGGCCGGACCTTGAGGTCCACGCCCATGTCCATTTCGGGATTTCCGGCGAAACCCGACGGCGCACCCGGATTCTCAAAGGATAGATCCTTGATGTATTGGCCCATGATTTGAAGATTGGGTTGAAGATTTGGCTGGTTTTCGCTGCCGCCGCTGCTCATGGGTGGGCTGTCCTTTGCATGATCGGCCCGCGCGCTACCACGGATTATGTACAGAATTCAAGGCTGACGGCTCGCGGCCCTGGGGAACGGCAATTTGGGATGATGCGGCAAACCCAGCCAGATGGCGCGGCATCTGCTGCGAAACCCGCGAGGGAAAATCCGCATTTGCGCGTTATCAATAAATCTGGACCCCACATGCCGGGGGCGCTAGGGTCGGATCCATTGGGAAAAATGAGATGCCGGACTCGCAACTGATCGCAATCCTGATTGCTGCCATGGTGGCGGGGGTGGTGCTGTTCCGCCTCTATACCGTGCTGGGCCGCCGTACAGGGCATGAACCGCAGCCCGACAACGGCCGCCCGGCTTCGCCTTCGCCGCTGCAGACCGCGCGCGCGCCCGCCCAGCTGGAGCTGCCGCCGGAAGGCGCCTGTGCCCGCGGGCTGCTCGATATCGAACTGGCGGACCCCAGCTTCGATCGCGATCATTTTCTCAAGGGCGCCCGCACCGCCTATGAGATCATCCAGAAAGCCTATGCCGACGCCGACCGTCTGGCGCTTCGGCCGCTGCTGTCCGATGATGTTTATGCCGCTTTTGAGCGCGAACTCTCCGCCCGGCCTGGCGCCACGGCGCGCCTGACCGGCATCAACGATACGCGCATTGTGGGGGCGGAACTGACCGGCAAGCTCGCCGACATCACGGTGGCATTTCGCGCCAGCTTTGCCGGGCCGGATGGCGCGCCGCGCGAAGTGGTCGATCACTGGAGCTTCGCCCGCACCATTGGCGCGACCGATCCGAACTGGATTCTGGTTGCGACTGCGGGTGATCCCGCCTGAACCGCCTTCGCATCCTGCTGGTTGTGGTCGTGCTGGCCGCGACGGTTTTTTGTTTCTATCTCTGGCAGACCAGCCGCCTCGTACAAAATGGCCCCCTGCGCCTGACCCGGGTCACATTCGCCGATCTGCCGGGGTGGCCCCAGGGCGATCCCGGTGCGGCGCTGGCGGCTTTCGCGCGCGGCTGTGCCGTGCTCGCCGCCAGGCCGCCGCAAACCCAAATGGGCGGAAAAGCCTATGGGGGCACGGTGGCGAACTGGCTGGCACCCTGCGGCGCCGCGAAGGACGATCCCCGTGCCTTTTTTGAGAGCCAGTTTACCCCCTACCAGATTGCAGCGGGCGGGGCGCGGCAAGGTCTCTTCACCGGCTATTATGAGCCGCTGATTGCCGGCAGCCGCGAACGCCACGGCGGCTACCAGACGGCCGTCTATGGCCTGCCGCCCGATCTGATCCGGGTGGACCTTTCGCTGTTCTCGCCGCGCTTTCAGGGTGAACATATCTCCGGCCGGCTGGAGGGCCAGAAGCTGGCGCCCTACGCCACCCGCGCCGAAATCGACGCCCATGGCCTTGCCGGCGCCAAAATCCTCTTCTGGTGCGACGATCCGGTGGCGCTGTTCTTTCTGCAGATTCAGGGTTCGGGCCGGGTCGCGTTCGACGATGGCAGCACGGAACGCATCGCGTTCGCCGGCGAGAATGGCAGGCCCTACACCGCCATAGGCCGGGTTCTGATCGATATGGGCGCGCTGACGCGGGATCAGGTTTCGCTGGCCAGTATTCGCGACTGGCTGAAGAAAAATCCAACGCGGGCCGCTGCGGTGATGGAAGCCGACCAGTCCTTTGTGTTTTTCGAGGAAAAATCGCTCGGCGATGCCGCGCTGGGCAGCCCTGGCACCATGGGCGCGCCTCTCACACCGCGTGCCAGCCTGGCCATCGACCCGCGCCTCAATATCCTGGGCGCGCCTTATTATGTGGATGCCGCGCCCGTCACCGGCCTCATGATCGGGCAGGACACCGGCGGCGCGATCCGCGGGCCGGTGCGCGGCGATATATTTTTCGGCTTTGGCGAAAAAGCGCAATCGGATGCAGGCGGCATGAAGGCCAATGGAACATTGTTTGTCCTTTTGCCCAACGCCCTGGCCGCGAATCTGGGAAGTCAAAAAGATTTTCCGTAAGAAGGGGCAATGAGAAAAAGACCGGCCAGCGAGGAAGAAAAAATCCTGTTCCGGCAAACGGTCGAACAGGCCGCGCCGGTGATCGCCGCCAGAATCAGGACAAAAAACCCATCCGCCAATTCCGGCGGCGGCGGACTTGACGGCAGCATGCGCAAAAAATTGCAGCAGGGCGGGATCCGGCCGGCCGCGCGCCTGGACCTGCACGGTTTCACCCAGGAAACGGCGCACCGCGCCCTCAAGACATTTTTTCAGCAGTCCCATAAAAGCGGTGTCAGACTCACGCTGGTGATTACCGGCAAAGGCGGGGTGCTGAACCAGATGGTGCCACGCTGGCTGAAGCAGCCCGGCTTCGCCGGTTTGATAGCGGGCATCGAACCGGCGCATGTTCGCCATGGCGGCGCGGGCGCGCTTTATGTGTATCTGCGGAAATGAAACAGGATTTTCACACCGTCAGCGTGTCCACCCACGGTCCCGGCCTCTATGAAATCACGCCAAAGCTGGCGGCGTTTCTGGACGGCAAGGGCGATGGCCTGGTCACCTGTTTCATCCGCCACACCTCGGCGTCGCTGCTGATCCAGGAAAATGCTGACCCCGATGTGCAAAGGGACTTGAAGGATTTTTTCGCGCAGCTGGCGAAGAACGGCATGAAGTATCGCCATACCGATGAGGGGCCTGACGACATGCCCTCGCATATCCGCTCCGCGTTGACCCAGACGTCGGTTTGCATTCCGGTAAGGGGCGGCAAGGCAAGCCTTGGAACCTGGCAGGGACTTTACGTTTTTGAGCACCGCGATGCGCCGCATCGCCGTGAAGTGCTGCTGCATTTTATTGGGTGAGCTTTCGGCGTGCATGGCGCGCGAGCAGGTCTAGTGGGTGAGGCGCGGTTCGCCTGAAAGGCGAACGAAATGGTCCAGTGGACCATTTCGAGCGGCGAAAGGCGCACTTCTATACGGGAAAAGCCATGTGGTTGGCGAGCGAGGTACCCTGCGGTATGAATCTGGGCCGATGTCGGGGGAGAGCAATATGGGATGTAGATACTTGGTACCGGCGAAAAAGATGCGACTGGCATTACTCCCGACTCTGATTTGGTTGGCGTTGCCGGCGTACGATGCTTCGGCAGACACTTGCAGCCTGACGCTGCTGAACTCCGTGCCCCTCACGGTCACGGATAATTTCGCCTCGGTGCCCGCCTCTGTAGGAACGAAGGAAAAGCAATTCCAGATCGACACCGCCGCTCCGGACAACCAGATGGGGAAGGATGCGATGACCGATTTCGGACTTGCGGCCATCGACTTTGTTCCGACCCAGAACGATGGCGGCGCGGGGGGCTACAGCGTGTCGCAATTTGCGGACACCAACATCGATGGGACAGCGATCGGTCTCACTACGTTGGGAACCGTCGGCGGCGGTACAATCGGGAACGCCATCGCCATCTACAATGCCAAGGGCACCATGTTTCACAGCTGGGCGGAGGCCCAGCCCTTCATCTTGGGGTCGATGCGGGTTGATAATTTGCAATTCGTGGTCACCGATTTCCCCAACCCCGGAAGCGGCGGCATCCTGAGCGCGGAGTTCTTCCAGAAATACGATATCGATTTGAGCTTCTCGGCCCATCGGTTCAACATGTTTGCGCCTGACCATTGCAAGGGCCAGGTGCTGTACTGGCGCGCGCCGGGCGTGGCCAAGCTACCCTTCCGTTACCAGAATGGCCAGATCACCGTGCGGGTCACGGTCGACGGCAGGGAAATGGACGCGGTGATCGACACCGGATTGCCGCGCAGCGAGTTGCAATTCGACGACGTCGACAGCTTCTTCTACCGCAGCGCCAACTCGTACGGCGTGAGCCGGGAGGGTAACGGCCTTTATGGCTACAATTTCGGTGTCCTGTCGTTCGGCAGCGGTGTGGCGATCTTCAATCCGCATCTGGTACTGACGCACTCTGCGCTGGCGCGCGGCGCCTACTCTGGTCCCCAGACCGGAACCCTGCTTCGCAATTCCCTCCACACATCCCTCCAGCCCGCGCTGACGATTGGCACCGATCTGCTCAAGCAGCTGCACCTCTACATCGCGTTCAACGAGCGCATGGTCTACATCACTCAAGGCTCGGAATTGCCGGAAGGCGACGCTAAGGCCCTGCCCGTGGTGGCAGTGACGCCCTTTCGACCCTGATCAATGAACTGGGTTGTCTTAACGTAGCGCGAACGCGACCCCGACTGCACCCAACCACCGGCTCATCACTTCTACTTGGGTTTAGCTGCGAATATTGAACCGTAACGGAGTGCGGGCTTTCAACTGCCAAGCTGGGTTCCGGTAGCCGCCGCGAACGTCCGCTATTGGCGCAAAGCGGACATTGGGCCGAGCGGGGCTGAATGACCGCTTTTGGGGTAATGCGGTCATTCCCAGATGGGTCATCCTTGGTCGCGATCAGCAGCAGGGTTCTTCGTGCTAGTCGATTTCCTGTATACTGTTCGCTGGATTGGACGAACCATTCAAATTCTGGTCATTAAAAGGAACAGAGGAAAATCATGGGCGCGCGCCGATTCTTATCAAAGTCACTCGTCAAAGCGTTAGCTAGCACGCTGTTCTTCCTTCTTCCCGGCCTCGCGAATGCCGACAACGAGTGGTTAACCTGGGGCCACGACCCGGAACGTACCGGTTCGAACCCGGACGAGAAGATCCTCAATAAAGACAATGTCTCGCAACTCGAAGTGAAGTGGATTGCTCAAATATCCACTGCGCCGAAAGAATACATCCTCTCGACGATGACGGCTCCCGTGATCGCTACGGTGAATACACCGCAGGGCCCGGCCGCGCGAGTTTTCGTGGTCGGCAGCGACAACGCCGTCTTCGCGATCGATGCGGCCACTGGGAAAATCGTCTGGCAAAAAGCGAACACGAACACCATAAAAGAGCCAAAACAAGGCGATTATCGTTGCCCAAATTCGCAAAACGCCACGCCCGTGATCGATAAGGAAGCCGGAATCATTTATGTATCAACGAACGATGGAAGGCTGCGCGGCTTCAGTCTGCTGGATGGCGAAGATCGCATTCCGCCCACAAACTTCACGGATCCTTTCGCGCGCAACTGGAGTCTCAATCTCATCGATGGAGTCATTTATTCACCCACCGCACGGGGCTGCTTGAATATGCAATCCCACTTTACGGCACTGGATTTGAAGGACCCGATACGCCACCCGCTCGAGTATTACACCAACACCGGGATCACGTCCGGGGCGTGGGGGCGCGGCGGCCTGGTCCGGGGCCCCAACGGCATTTTGGCCCAAACTGCCGACGGGCCTTACGATCCAGCCTCCGGAAGATTCGGCGATAGCGTAGTGGCTGTCACTGCGAAAAACTTCCGGTTGCAGGACACATTCACTCCTACGAACTTCGAATATCTGAATAAAACGGATTTGGACCTTGGCTCGGGCAATCCAGTGGTCTTCTCATTCGAACAATGGACGTTGGCGGCAGTTGTAGGCAAAGAATCTGTAATCTACCTCCTGGATGCCAATAATCTTGGAGGGGCCGACCACCATACGCCGCTGTACATGTCACCCCGCTGGGGCAACGATGAGGCCAAGCTTCACGACCGCGGAATATGGGGAATCACGACCGGGCGGGATTCGCAGGGAAGACGGTGGTTGTATGCGCCTATGCTGGGCCCTCCAGCCAAAGACGCTCCGAAGTTCCAGCAATCTTACGGACCTGCGGATCAAGGCAGCACCATGGCATTTGAGGTTCGCAAAGACGCGACGACGGGCAAACCAACGTTAGTGCCGATGTGGATGTCCCGTGAGATGCACGCACCGGAGCCGCCCACGGTGGCTAACGGAGTTGTTTATGTGATTCTAAGCGGTAAAACGTCCGATGAGTCCCGGGGGGCAATAAAGGCTCCCGCTGGCCTCGACCCCAATGCAGTTCTGCATGCTCTCGATGCAGAAACCGGACAGGAGTTGTATTCGAGCAATAAGCTGATCACCAGCTTTACGCATTTCAACGAACCCGTGGTTGCCGGTGGCCAGGTTTATGTCTGCACTTGGGACGGAAAAATCTACGCCTTCGGATTGAAGAGGTGACGACTTTGCCTGAATGTCCGCTATTGGCGCAAAGCGGACATTGGCTGGTCAGGGTGTAAAGTTTGGCGCAGATCGTTATATCCCCTTCCCTCAAGGGGAGGGGGAATGCTGTCAGCGCTAAGCCAACCCTGCCTTTTCGGCCAATTCCTTCAACGATTTTTCCGGACGCGCTCCGTAATGCGAGATCACTTCCGCGGCGGCGATGGCGCCCAGGCGGGCGCAATCGCTCATGCCCTTGCCGTGCGTAAGGGCGTAAAGAAATCCAGCCGCGAACTGGTCGCCGGCGCCGGTGGTGTCAATCACCCGGGAAACCGGCGCGGCGGGAATGGTGTGCATCATGCCTTCCTCCGCCACCACGCAGCCCTTGGCGGAGCGGGTAATGGCGGCAATGCCGCCCCATGCTCTGGCCGCGTCAACCACACCGTCAAACCCCTCCTGCCGGAACAGCGCCTTGGCTTCTTCCTCGTTGGCGAACAGGATGTTCACGTCGCGGTCCAGCAGATGCAGGAACTCCTCGCGGAAACGGCCGACGCAAAAAGGATCGGATAGCGACAGCGCCACCCGGCCGCCCGCGCCTTTGACCGCCGCGATGGCCTTGCGCGCCGCCTGCTTGGCGTTTTCCTCGTCCCAAAGATAACCCTCGATGTAAAGGATGCGCGCGTCGGCGACTTGTTCCTCGTCGACATCGTCCGGCGCCAGTTCGCGGCAGGCGCCCAGATAGGTGCTCATGCTGCGCTGGCCATCGGGCGTCACGGCGATCAGGCAAGAGGCGGTGCTCGATCCCTGGCGGGTGGCCGGCGTCGAAAAGGTAATGCCCTGGGCCGTCATGGAGCGTGCGAACACGCTTCCCAGCCGGTCGTCGAACACTTTGCCCACAAACAGGCCGTTCCCGCCCAGCGAGGCCAGGCCCGCCATGGTATTGGCGGCCGAGCCGCCCGCCACTTCATGCAGGGAACTGAGCGCCTGGCTGTTGTCGGCCAAAGCCTTGTGAAGCTCCTTGGCGCGGAACTCGTCAATCAGGGTCATGCCGCCCTTGGCGATCCGATGGGTCAGGAGAAAGCGGTCGTCCACCGAGGCGATCACGTCCACGATGGCGTTGCCCAGACCGGCGACATCGTATTTTTTGCTCATGTCTGCTCTCCCGCTATAGTCCGGTCTGGCATACGGAACTGGTTTCATGTCCGCAAGCGGGTCGGCAAAGAGAAAATTCAGTCCCGTCCTTGCGGCAATCGCGCCGGGATCGGCCGCGGTCATTGCCCTTTTGCTGTTCCTGGCCGCCTGTGCTGCCAAACCACCGCCGCCCCCGCCGCCAGCCGCGCCGGTGGTGCCGATTCCCGCGGCCCCGCCGCGGATCGAGCCGCCCAGTTTCACCGCCCTGTCGCCCGAAGCATTGCGCGCCCGCCTGGGCGCGCCCGCCTTCTCGCGCAAGGATGGCCCGACCGAGATGTGGCGCTATGACGCCCGCGCCTGCCGCGCCTTTTTCTTTTTCACAGGCAATCAGGTCAATCATGTCGAGACCATTCCGCGCGGCCCCGACAATGCGGCCGACCCGGCCTGTCTTACCGCCTTGCGGAAGGCTTCTTAGGGGATCGCGCGAATGGAATGTCCCTTTTGCCCTATCGAAAAGGCGCCTTCCCAACGAGTCATCGTTCGACGTGACCTGGTGTTTTACAGTCAGGATGCCGGCGAGCAGGAATCACTCAAACATTCCGGCGTTATTATGCCCATTGCGCATCGTTCCACCGTATTTGAACTCACGGAAGCCGAACTCGTCGCAACATTCAGATTGTTGAAAGAGGTGAAAGAATGGCTGAACCGGGAGCATAAACCCGACGGTTACAACATTGGCTGGAACTGCGGTGAAGTCGGGGGGCAGTCCGTGATGCATGCGCATATGCATGTTATTCCAAGATTTAAACAGGAGCCGTTGGCAGGCTGCGGCATTCGTTCGCTCCTGAAGTCGGAAAAAAATCGCTGGTGAAGCGGTCTCAGCGCCTTGCGGAAACGTTCCTGGCTTTCTTCTTTTTCAGGCGTGGCTTTTCCAGCGGCGCTTCCTTGGTTTTGTCCGGGAAATGACAAAGATCGCGCACCACACAGGTGGGACATAAGGGCTTCCTGGCGACGCAGGTATAGCGCCCATGCAGGATCAGCCAGTGATGCGCATGGCTGAGATATTTCTGCGGCACTTTTTTCTCAAGGCCCAGCTCGACCTCCAGAACATTCTTTCCCGGCGCCAGTCCGGTGCGGTTGGAAACTCGAAAGATATGGGTATCCACCGCAATGGTGGGTTCGCCGAACGCGACATTCAACACCACATTGGCGGTCTTGCGGCCCACGCCCGGCAATTCTTCCAGCGCCTCGCGGGATTTCGGCACCTGGCCGCCATGCTTCTCGATCAGGATTTTTGACAGGGCGATCACATTTTTGGCCTTGCCGCGGTAAAGCCCGATGGTCTTGATCGCCTCCGTCAGGCGCGCCTCACCTAGCGCCAGCATTTTTTCCGGCGTGTCCACGGTTCTGAACAGCGGCGCCGTCGCCTTGTTGACGGATTTGTCGGTGGCCTGGGCCGACAGCGCCACCGCCACCAGCAGGGTGTAGGGATTTTTATATTCGAGTTCGGTCTTGGGATCGGGATTGTGTTTTTTGAGGCGCGCGAAAAACTCTTCAATCTCGGCGCGCGTCATAAGTTTGGGCATTAGGGACGAACTCCAGATCAAGCAGTACGATTTCTTTGCCGCCGATCTAGCGGGCTACAGGCATCCGCGAGGTATAAAAGTTTGCCAGATTCACGGCCACGTTCGGGTCGTAGTTGCTAAATGCGACGACAACGCGATGGAGAGCCGGATAGACACGGAATTCCCCGTTAATACCGGGTGCGCCGCCATTATGGCCGTAACTCTGCAACATTCCCGCGCCATAGGCGCTAAATCCGTAGCCAGTACCACTACCATGGTCATGTAACGTCGTGGCGTCGGCCAATAACCGTTCCGGCAACAGTTTGCCGTTATCCAGCGCAAGGGCGAATTTGAGCATGTCGCCTATAGTCGTATATCCGCCGCCGGCAGCCGTACCGCGATATGGCAAATCGGGGACGGGCACCCAACCAACGTTTCCCCGAGTATAGGCAATAGCTCGCTTAGGGACGATTTGATCCTCCGGCGCGGAGGCAGTGTGGGTCATTCCCGCGGGCGCGAAGACGCGCTTCTGGACGTAGTCATAATATGAAAGTCCACTGACCTTTTCGATGATATTGCCCAGAAGCAGGAAACCATAGTTCGAGTAGCCGTCCTTGCTGCCCGGTTCGAAAAGAGGCGCGCGCGCGCCAAACAGCGCTACGTAATCGGAATGGGTTTTCAGCTTGAGGCGGTTGGTATCGAACTCCGGACCAAAGAAGTCGCCAGTGCCGCCTGTATTGGTCAAAAGTTGGCGGATCGTAACTTTGCTGGCGATTTCCGGGTTGGGATAGTCCGGCAGATAATCACCCACCTTGCCATCCAGCTTCATCTTTCCGGCATCAATCAACTGAAGTGCCGCAACGGCTGTGAATAGCTTGTTAATCGAACCCATTCGAAATTTGGTATCCGTTGTTGCGGGTACCTTGGACGCGCGGTCCTCCCAACCATAGGCGTTAGCCGCTAAAGTCTTGCCGTCTTGAGCGATCAGGTAAGCGCCAGAAAATTTATCCTCCACCGCGAGAGATGCGGCGCGGTTCTTCAACGCCTTCAAGGCTTCAGCTTGGGTCAGGCGCGGGATGGCATATTCTGGCGGGCGCGGTATATCTTGCAGCAAGAGCGACAGCTTTGGCTGCTCCGCTGTACCGATCTCGCGTATTGTCAAGCGCAGAATGCCGTCTGAATCTTTTTCCTTTACCAGCGCGGCAACGCTGACGTCGGTAGCCTGTTCGATCTTGAGCAAGGTGAGCCCATCATCCGCGCGGTAAATGCCCATAATATTGTCAGTCGGCACACCGAAATGGTGGACGGTCTTGAACACATCAATATTTGCAGGATCCCCGGAGTTAAAGGCGACCAGAAAGTCCGACAGCGTATGGCCCATCGGGGTTTCGGAAATTGCAGGATCGGATAAGGCGGGCAGCGACAAAGAAAGCAGGGCGGCACATAGTATCATGTACCGATGCCCCCCTCTAACCACGACCATATTCCTCCGAGCTAAAGGTGGATTTCCGCTTGCGCGGAATAACAAGAATTTCTGTGCCCCTCTTGGCCGCGAACACGAATCGAGACGGGCAGCGCCCTCCGATAGTATAGAAAATTCGGGGATGCGAGCGGCATCTTTCAGAGCGCATTGCTGGTTGATCGCGACCTTAGGCCAGCGGCAGATTCTCATTAAAACCCGCCTTCAATCACCTCATAACCCCAGCACATCCGTCATACTGTAGAGGCCGGGCTTCTTGCCATGGCCCCAGCGCGCCGCCGCGATCGCGCCGCGCGCGAAGATGGAGCGGTCCTCGGCGGAATGCGACAGGGTGATGCGCTCACCCATGCCCGCCAGGATGACCTGATGTTCGCCCACCACCGAGCCGCCGCGCAATGAGGCAAAGCCGATGCTGCCATCCGGCCGCGCTCCGGTATTGCCGTCGCGGCCCCTGACCCAATGCCGGTCCAGGGGAACGCCGCGGGCTTTGGCCGCCGCCTCGCCCAGCAGCAAGGCGGTGCCGGACGGCGCATCGACCTTCATCTTGTGGTGCATTTCCAGAATCTCGATATCGTAGTTGGGCAGCGCCTTGGCCGCCTTGGCCACCAGCGCCGCCAGCAGCGTCACCCCCAGGCTCATATTGCCCGCCTTGACGATCACGGCATGGTTTGCCGCCGCCGCGATGCGTTTCTCGTCATGGGCGGAAAGACCCGTGGTGCCGATCACATGGACGATTCGCGCCTGGGCTGCCAGCTCGGCCAGCATGATCGAGACCATGGGACGCGTGAAATCGATCACGCCCTGCGCCTTGGCCAGAAGCGGCAGGGGGTCTGCGGTCAATTTGATGCCATTGGGCTGCAGCCCTGCCAGCGTTCCCGCATCCATCCCCAGATCGGGATGGCCTTCGGCTTCCAGCGCCCCCACCAGGGTGATGCCGTGGCCCTGGGCGATTTCCCGCACCAGGGCGCGGCCCATGCGGCCCGACGCGCCCGCCACCACGATATTGAGATTCGCCATGGTTCAGACTTTCGTGTCGATTGTCTCGCCGGGAGCAGGAGCGCCCGCGCTTCCGCGCTGGACCACAGTGACCATGGCGGGCCTCAGCAGCCGGTCGCCGATCATGTAGCCGGCCTGCACCACATCCACGATGGCGCCTGGCGGCTTGCCGTTCCCCGGCACTTCGGCGATGGCCTGGTGCAGATTGGGATCGAACTTGCCATCGGTCTCCACCTGTTTGACGCCATAACGCTCTAGGGTCGCCAGCAATTGCCGGTCGGTGGCCTCGACGCCGTCCAGCACGGCCTTGATCTGGGGATCGGCCGCTTCACGCAGCGCCGGCGGGCAGGCGGCCAGCGCGCGCGAAAAATTGTCGGCGATTCCCAGCATGTCGCGGGCGAATTTCGTCACCGCATATTGCGACGCTTCGGCTTTTTCCTTGTCGGCCCGGCGGCGGACATTTTCCGCTTCCGCCAGGGCGCGCAGCCGCTGGTCCTTCAGGCTTTCGACCTCGGCCTTCAGGGCTTCCAGCACGGCAAATTCCGCCGCAAAGGGATTGTCGTTGGCTTCCGGGCCTTGCGGGTTCTGTTCGTCGCTCATCTCGTGTTCCTTAAACTCAAAGCGCGATCCGGAAAAGTGTGAAGCGTTCCTACGCTGACGCTATGGAACTTCCGTAAGATCGCGCGACAATTCAATAACCTAGGGCGGGATCGCGCGCAAAAACGCGCGATTCTGCCCTAGGCCAGCAGCCGTCCAATGACTTTCGCGGTATGGTCCACCATGGGGATGATGCGCCCGTAATTCAGGCGAGTCGGACCCAAAACCCCGATCACGCCCACGATCTTGCCCGCGGCATTGGCGTAGGGCGCGGCCACGATGGAAGATCC
Source organism: Rhizomicrobium sp. (assembly GCA_035568995.1). Classification (GTDB taxonomy): domain Bacteria; phylum Pseudomonadota; class Alphaproteobacteria; order Micropepsales; family Micropepsaceae; genus Rhizomicrobium. The sequence goes on from DATMNL010000054.1 coordinate 19,128, forward strand.
CGACAGGCTGAACAGGCGGTTCTCCGAACCGATGAAGATGCGCACACCATCGCCTTCCTTTGCCAATTCCAGAAGCCGGATCAAGTCGTTCTTGCGCTCGATGTCCTCGAACAAGGTGCGGACGCGTTCGATATCGGCCTGGGCCTCCACCGAATCCAGCAGATGCGACTGGCCGCGCACGATTAACACCTTGTCGCCGGCTTCGCCGGGCTGGCCGCCGCGCATCTGGGTCAAGGTGGCAAGGCCCTCAGCCACCACTTTGGCGGTGAGGGCATCCAGCATGGCCTTCTCGCCTTCCAGCTCGGCCAGGATTTCCGCCCGCGCCGCATCGATGGTGCGTCCGGCAAGCCGGGCGTTGAGATAGTTGGAGGCTTCGACCAGGGCGGAAAGCGGCAGGCCGGGGGGCGTATCGATGACGCGGTTTTCCACCTGGCCGTCTTCGCTCACCATGATGACCAGCGCCTTGCCGGGACGCACCCCCACAAATTCCACATGTTTCAGGGCAGAATCCTGTTTGGCGGTGACCATCAGGCCGGCGCAGCGCGACAGGCCGGCCAGCGACTGGGTCGCCTGGGCCAGCATGTCCTCGATCCTGAGACCCCCGGTCATGCGCGCTTCGATGGCGACGCGTTCATCGGGCGCCAGTTCGCCGATCTCCAAAAGCCCGTCCACAAACAGGCGCAGCCCCCGCTCGGTCGGCACCCGCCCGGCGCTGGTATGCGGCGCATAAAGCAGGCCCATCATCTCCAGGTCCGCCATCACATTGCGGATCGAGGCGGGCGACAGGGTGAGCGGCAGGCGCTGGCTGAGAGTGCGCGAGCCGACCGGTTCGCCCGAAGCCAGGAAAGCTTCCACTAGATGGCGGAAAACTTCGCGCGGGCGTTCGCCAAGCGTTACTGGTGGACGAAGGGGCGGACGGGAGTCCAATTATCTAAGCCTTTGATATAAAACAGTGTTTAAACAGAGACGCACCCTGGTGGACGGGCCGTGGCAAAGCGGCTAGGTAACCGCCCCGTTCCTCTCCTTCAAGATATACGAGAGCCATGCGCCACTCCAACCGCGGGCCTGATGCCTTAAGAGCCGTCAGCCTGACCCCCGGCTTTTCCCGCCATGCCGAAGGTTCCTGCCTGGTCAAATTCGGCGACACCCATGTGCTGGTCACCGCCAGCCTGGAAGAAAAAGCGCCGCCTTTTCTGAAAGGTTCCGGCAAGGGTTGGGTCACGGCGGAGTATGGCATGCTTCCTCGCTCCACCCATGAGCGCATGCGGCGCGAAGCCGCCGCCGGCAAGCAATCCGGCCGCACCCAGGAAATCCAGCGGCTGGTGGGACGTTCCCTGCGCGCGGTGTGCGATCTCGCCGCACTGGGCGAGCGGCAGATCACCATTGACTGCGATGTGCTGCAAGCCGATGGCGGCACCCGCACCGCCGCGATCACCGGCGGCTATGTCGCCCTGGCGCAATGCGTGGGCTTCATGCAGAAAACCGGACTGATCAAAACGCCGATCCTGAAGGATCATGTCGCGGCGATCAGCTGCGGCATCGTCAAGGGCGAGGCGCTGCTGGACCTGAATTATGACGAAGACTCCACCGCCGAGACGGACGCCAATTTCGTCCTCACCGGCATGGGCGGGCTGGTGGAGATTCAAGCCACCGCCGAAGGCGCGCCTTTCACCGAAGAGCAGCTGACGGCCTTGCTGCGGTTGGCGCGCAAAGGCATCACCGAGCTGGTCGAACTCCAAAAGCAGGCCCTGCGGTGAAGCTGCCGCGCGGCAGCATCCTGGTGGTGGCCAGCCATAACCAGGGCAAGGTGCGCGAGATCAAGGCGCTGCTCGGCCCGCACGGCATCGAGCCGCTCGGTGCGGCGGAACTGGGATTGCCGGAGCCGGAAGAAACCGGCGCCACCTTCATCGCCAATGCCGAATTGAAGGCGCGTGCCAGCGCCGAGGCCAGCCATCATCCCGCCCTGGCCGATGATTCCGGGTTATGGGTCAACGCCCTCAATGGAGAGCCGGGCATCTATTCGGCGCGCTGGGCGGGCCCTGCCAGGGATTTCCGCATCGCCATGGCGCGAATTGAAAAGGAGTTGCGCGAGATCAACGCCACGGATTTCTCCGCCAAATTCGTCTGCGCGCTCGCCATCGCCATGCCGAAGGGAGAGATAAAAAGTTTTGAAGGCGAAGTGCACGGCACGCTCACATTCCCGCCGCGCGGAGATCATGGCTTCGGTTATGACCCGATCTTCATACCCGATGGCTGGAACCAGACTTTTGGGGAGATCGATCCCCATATGAAAAACGCCATGAGCCATCGCGCCCGCGCCTTCGAAAAACTTCTGCACAGCGGCATTCTTGCGGAGTCCAATTAGTTGGCCTTCGGCATCTATATTCACTGGCCTTTCTGTGCCGCCAAATGCCCCTATTGCGATTTCAATTCCCATGTCCGAACCGGCGCGCTGGACGAGGCCGGCTGGGCCGGAGCGATTGAGAAAGAGCTGGACTGGACCGCCCTGGCGCAAGGCGAGGAGCGACCTCTGGTCGAGACGATATTCTTCGGCGGCGGCACGCCCTCCCTGATGGCGGGAAAATCGGTGGCCCGCATCCTGGACCGGATTTCGCGCAACTGGCGCATCGCCAGTGATGTCGAGGTCACCATGGAAGCCAATCCCGCCAGCGCCGATGCGGCACGCTTTGCCGATTACCGGGCGGCAGGCGTGGGCCGCCTCTCGCTGGGAATGCAGGCGCTGAACGATCCGGATTTAAAGACGCTGGGGCGGCTCCATAATGCGGCGGAGGCCAAGGCCGCGCTGGCGTTGGCGATGAAGAATTTTGCGCGGGTTTCACTGGATTTGATCTATGCCCGTCCCGGCCAGAACGAGGCGCAATGGCGCGGCGAGCTCAGGGAAGCGCTGGATTTCGGCACCGACCATCTCTCGCTCTATCAGCTCACCATCGAACCGGAGACGCCCTATGCGCTGCTCTATAACAGCGGGGCGCTGAAAATTCCGGACGAAGAGCTGGCGGCGGATCTTTATGAAACGACGCAGGAAATGACGAAAGCAGCGGGGTTGCCCGCCTATGAAATTTCCAATCACGCCCGCCCCGGCTCGGAAAGCCGTCACAATCTGATCTATTGGCGTTATGGCGACTATGCCGGCGTGGGTCCCGGGGCGCATGGGCGCCTCACCCTGAATGGCCAGCGCATGGCGACGGCGGCTATAAAGTTGCCGGAACGCTGGCAGGATAGGGTGGAAAAACAGGGCCGCGGCATCAGCGATATGGCTCTGGTGCCGGATCGTGACGCGGCGCGTGAACACCTCCTGATGAATCTGCGCCTGGCGGAAGGCCTCGATCTTGCCGCCTATGAAATGCGCTGGAACACAAGGCCTGACGCCGCCCGGATCGCAGACCTGGCGGCGCAGGGATTATTGTCCCTTGAGGACAATATTCTCAGCACCACGCCACGCGGCCGCCTTCTGCTCAATGCGGTCATTGCCGCCTTGCTCAATTAAAAAGCAGACGGCTGAAAAGTTTTTGGCGGCGGGCTGACGACATGAAAGCCGTCGGGGGCCACTTCCAGCACCGCCAGTCCGCGTTCCGATGTGCCATCGGTATTGAACCGGAAAATGCCGTCCACGCCGGAAAAGCCGTTGGGGTCCATCAGCGCGGCCTGGGTGAAGCGATGATAGGGCTGGCCGCCCGACAGCAAAGCCACCAGCGCGATGGCGTCATAAGCCAGTGAGGCAAGTTGCGGCGGATTGGTGCCGAAGGCATCGTGAAAGCGGCTGTTGAAAGCGTTCACGGCATTGGGCTCGGGCGCCGCGAACCAGCCGCCCAGCAGCATATCCTCGCGGACAATGGCGGGATCGTCCCACAATCCCGTGCCCAGCAGCTTCACCTTGTCCCTGTCGAGGCCGCTAAAGCTCAGGCTTGGCGCGATGGCCCGCAGGACAGGCCCGCCTTGCGCGATCATCACGGCATCGGCCTTGGTTTTTGCAACCGCCCCGGACGGCGCCATCACGGCATTGGTGGAGGGCGTGAAATGCTCGACATCCACGCTGTCGCCGCCCGCGCTTTTTACCGCATCGGCGAAGGCGCCGGCGATGACATCGCCATATTCGTTCTGCGGCACCATGGCTGCAAAGTCGTGATGCCCCTGGCTGGCGGCATAGGCCACCACGCGATTCACTTCGCTCTGAGGCAGGAAGGATAGAAGATAGGCGCCATTGCCCGCGACGGATTTCTCTGTCGAGAAGGCCAGCACCGGCACGGCGCGGTCACGGGCGATCGGCGCGACCGCGCTGACCGAAGGACCGAACAGGGGGCCGATAATCACTTCCGCGCCCTGAGCCAGAAGCTTGTCCGCCGCGGCTGCCGCATCGTCCGGCTTGCTGCCTTCATCGGCGGTAATCAGGACAATGTTGGAATTCTTGGAATCATAGAGCGCCAGCTGGGCCGCCTTGAGCATCGCCGCCGCCAAGTTTCTTGTCGCCGCGGTGCTGCTGCCAAAAGGCAGGATGACGCCCACCCGCACTGGTGTTTGGCCCGGGGCAAGATTGGGCAGGCGCAGGAAATCGGGGGAATCGCTGGAAAGGGGATGGCCGGCGACGGGCGGGGGCGGCAGCACCACGACAGGCGGGGGAGGCGGCGGCGGCTTGGGCGCGACGCAGGAAGCCAGACCCGCTATCCCGCAGGCCAGCGCAATGGCACAAAGACGCCATGAAACGGCCCGAGAAACAGTCAGCTTCATCCAGAAATCCCTTGTCCGGAGACTCTAAGCGGTCGACCGCTCCCGATAAACAAGTGCTTGGTAAAGCGCAACATCTGGGCGATTTGGCGGCCAAGGAATTGGAACCGGGTCTTTATCTCACGGCTACGCCCATCGGCCATGCCCGCGATATCAGCCTTCGGGCCTTGGAGGTGCTGGCCGGGGTGGATTTGATCGCCGCCGAAGACACCCGCGTCACCGCCAAGCTCCTGGCCATCCACGGCATTCAGAAAACCCTGACGCCCTACAATGATCACAATGCGGCCAGGGAGCGGCCGAGGCTGCTGGGAAAATTAAGGTCGGGCTGCCGCATCGCGCTGGTCAGTGATGCCGGGACTCCCTTGGTGTCCGACCCGGGCTTCAAGCTGGTGCGGGCCGCGATTGAAGAGGGCATTGCCGTTCATGCCGTGCCGGGCGCCAGCGCTGCGCTGGCCGGACTGATGCTGTCCGGCCTTCCCTCCGATCGTTTTCTGTTTGCGGGTTTTCTTCCGGTGCGGACCGGCGAGCGGACCCGCGTCCTGGAAGAATTAAAAGCCGTCCAGGCCACCCTGATTTTCTTTGAATCCGCCCAGCGACTTGGCGAAAGCCTGGCGGCGATGCAGGGTGTGCTGGGGATGAGGACAGCGGCGGTGGCGCGGGAGATGACCAAGCTGCACGAAGAAGTGCGGCGCGGCACCCTGAACGAGCTGGCGGCGCATTATGCCGCGCGGGAAAGCCCCAAGGGCGAGGTGACCGTGCTGATCGGGCCGCCGCATGCCGCCCCGGCCGATTTCAGAAAGATAGATGCCGCGCTGGACGCAACCCTGTCCTTCATGCCCCTCAAAGCCGCCAGCGACATGCTCGCGGCGCTGCTGGATATGCCGCGCAAGGAAATCTATGCCCGGGGCCTAGAGAAGAAAAATGCGGGATCGCCAAACGCAAAATAAAAGAAGCGAAGCGGAAAAGCGCGGCCATCGCGGCGAAGTGCTGGCGGCGTTGCTGCTTCGGCTCAAGGGCCATCGCATCCTGGGCCGCCGGGTCAAGACCCATGCCGGCGAGATTGACCTTGTCAGCCTGCCGCTGTTCGGTCCGGTCTGCTTTGTCGAGGTCAAGTCCAGGGCCATCGGGCGGGACGCGGCGGAAGCCGTCGCCCCGGCCCAGCGGACTCGCATTGCCCGGGCAGCGTCACTATATCTCGCCAGCCGCCCCAAGCTCGCCAAGCGTGGGGCCCGCTTCGACATTGTTGCGGTCGCGCGGTTTCCCAGGCATTTCAAGGATGTGTGGCGGGCCGATGATTTTTGATGCCGAAGACGGGGGAAGACGCGCATGGCGTTAAGCGTGGCGATCCAGATGGATCCGATCGAGAAAATCGACATTGGCAGCGATTCCACTTTCGCCCTGATGCTGGAAGCGCAGAAGCGCGGCCATAGCCTGAACTATTACGGTCCGCGCGATCTGACCTTCCGCGAACATAAGGTGACGGCGCGGGTCAGGCCGCTGAGCGTTCGGGCGGTCAAGGGCGATCATTTCACCCTGGGGGAAACCTCGGTCCGGGACCTTTCCGCCATGGATGTGGTTCTGATGCGCCAGGACCCGCCTTTCGACATGGCCTATATCACCGCCACCCATATTCTTGAGCGCATCCATCCCAAGACGCTGGTGGTCAACGATCCCGTTCATGTGCGCAATGCGCCGGAGAAACTCTTCGTCACCGAATTCGCCGAGTTCATTCCGCCGACCTTGATCACCAGCGACGCAAACGAAATTCGCGAATTCCGCGAGCGCCACAAGGACATCATTCTCAAACCGCTTTACGGCAATGGCGGCGCGGGCGTGTTCCGGGTCCGCCCCGATGATGAAAATCTGGGCGCGCTGCTGGAAATGTTCACCGCCTTCTATCGCGAACCTGTCATCGTGCAGCGCTATCTTCCCGAAGTGCGGCAGGGCGACAAGCGGATCATCCTGGTGGATGGCGAATATGCCGGCGCCATCAACCGCGTGCCGGCGGCGGGCGAGGCGCGCTCCAACATGCATGTCGGCGGCAGGCCGGAAAAAACGGAACTCACGGCACGCGAGCGCGCTATCTGCGCCGCAATCGGCCCGGAACTGAAGCGGCGGGGGCTGATTTTCACGGGCATAGATGTGATCGGCGACTATATGACCGAGATAAACGTTACCTCTCCGACCGGGATACAGGAAGTCCGGCGTTTTGGCGGCGCCGACATCGCCGCCCTGGTGTGGGACGCGATCGAATGGCGCAAACGATGATTACGATCAGACGGTCGGACGAGCGCGGACGGACGAAAATCGGCTGGCTGGATTCTCGGCACTCATTTTCTTTCGGAGAATATTACGATCCCGGGTTCGAGAGCTTCGGCCCCTTGCGGGTGATCAATGAAGACTGGATTGCCGGCGGCGCGGGCTTTCCGCCCCATCCGCACCGCGACATGGAAATCGTCACCTACATCATCGACGGCGCCATCTCCCACAAGGATTCCACCGGCGGCGGCGGCACCATCCGGCCGGGTGAGATTCAGCGCATGAGCGCCGGCAGCGGCATTGTCCATGCCGAATTCAACGCCAGCGCCAGTGAGACCTGCCATCTGCTGCAGATATGGATCATGCCGTCGAAAAACGGCATCCAACCGGGCTATGAGCAGAAGAAAATTCCACCCGAGGCGGTGGCCAATCATTTCGCGCGCATCGCTGGTCCCGATCCGGCCGACAATGAAGTCCGCCTGGTGCAGGACGCGGAAATCTGGTCGGCCAGGCTGGAAGAGGGGGTCGAGGCGGTTCATACATTGCGTCCCGGTCGCAAGGCCTGGCTGCAGGTCGCCAGGGGAGAAGTCAGCATCGGCGACGAACGCCTGAAAGCCGGCGACGCCGCGGCCTTGACCGACATGACCCAGATTCAGGTGCGATCGCGCGCGCCCAGCGAAGTACTGTTGTTCGATTTAGCTTAAATTCCCGACAACACAATAAAGCTCACCATGGCCGGGCCTGACCCGGCCATCCACGACTCAACGATTCCAAGTTTCGAGCAGATCACCCCAACGCGGATTGTGTTTTTCAATGAGCGCAATTTTCCAGGCGCGGTTCCAACGCTTCGAATTGGTCTCGCGCCTAACCGCATCAATGTAAAGCGGATATTCCTCGAAATAAACAAGCCGAGTAACGCCATATTTTTTGACAAATTGGGAGCCGCGCCCCTCGCTATGCTCCTGCATTCGCTTCAACAAATCGGAGGTTATGCCGATATAGAGTGTCCATTACGCCTGCTCGCGAGAATGTAAACAAAACCAGCTGCCATGGCGCCAGTTTGAAATTCTGGATGGGCGGGTCAAGCCCGCCCATGGTGGTGTGAATAATCTACTTCACCAGCCCAAAACGGCTCTTGTACCGCGCGTCGATTCCCGAAAGCGGGAAATAGATGAAGACATCGGTGGTGCCGAACTGGCGGTCGATCACCGCGCCGTCGCCCACGCAGCAACCCGCCCGGACATAACCCTTGAGCAGCGGCGGCAGGCTGCGCAGCCCTTCGCGCGGCTCAATGGCCTCTTTGGCCATCAGGTTCATGTCCACGAACAATTCCGGCCGCGCCTTGACGGTAAGGTGGTTCGGCATGGCATGAAAATGCCTCAGATAGGAAAGCGGCAGGGCCAGGGCCTGCGCATCCGTGCCGGGAAGCGAGGCGCAGCCGAACATCAGGTCCACATCGAACCGCGCCACATAGGCCATCAAGCCTTTCCACAAAAGCTGCATGGTGCCGGGGCGGCTGCGATAGCTTTTCAGTACACAGGAACGCCCCAGCTCCAGGAATTTGGTGCCGGCAGGCAGGCCTTCCAGCATTGGCGCGATGTCATATTCGCCGGCGGTGTAGAACCCGCCGGCCCGGGCCGCGTCCTTCTCGCGCGTCAGGCGATAGGTGGCGACCACCAGGGGCTGGCCGTCATCGCCCTGCGTCTCGCGGTCCACCACCAGAAGATGATCGCAAACATCGTCATATTTGTCGAAGTCGCGTCCCAAGGCGCGCATCTGCGGCGTCGGGATCGCGCTCATCTCTTCATAAAAGGCGTTGTAGCGCAGGCGCTGCGCCTGTTCGACTTCGTGCTCGGTTTCGGCTAGGCGCACTTCCAGCGGCCCGGAAACGGCCAGCACCGGCCATTGCTGCAGGCGGCCTTCAAACGGTCCGGCTTCGTAAATATTGACCAAGCCAATCTTCCTTTAAGTATCTGTCAAAAGGCGGTTTTACCGGGAGGCGACTCGAATCCGCCTCTGGCTTAGGCCATTTCTGCGACAGTTTGATAATTTTACCGTAAGGCCAGGGCGGGGGCAATGAATTGTGACAGTTAACCCGGAATCGCCTTGTTGCGGTTCAAAAATGCGAAAAGCATCAGGGACGGAACCCCGATGACGCCGCAGCCAATGAAAAACAGGGCATAGGCGTTCATAAGGCCGAAATGCGGCGTTAATCCTTCAACTACCAGACCGGAAAAACCCTTCAGGAATTTCCCCCCAAGCGCGTAAGCCGAAGACAGCAGCGCGTATTGCGTTGCGGTATAACCCAGGCTGGTCAGCGACGACATGTAGGCGATCAGGGTGATGCCGGCCACGGCGATGCCGAAATTGTCCGCCAGCATGATCGCCGCGAAGGTCGCCGGGTCATGGGCATAAGGCACGATGGCATAGAGCATGGTTCCAATGATCTGGCCGGCCCCTCCCATCAGCAAAGCAGGCGTCAATCCGAACCGCAGCGGCAGATAGCCGCCCACCGCCACGCCCAGATATACGCCCACCAGCCCAAAGCTGCCGCGCGTCACGCCCACCATGTCCTTGGTCAGGCCGACATCGACATACATCGGACTGTACATGGGGCCGCTGACGAAATTGGGCAGTTGAAAGAGTGTCACCGCGAGCAGCATCAACAGCGCCGTGGCGCCATGGGTCTTGAAAAAGGCGATGAAAGGTCCGGCGACGGCGTCGAACAATCCGCGTCCTGTCCAAAGCGGCGCATCCGCCTCTTTCTCAGCCATGACCCGATCGGCCTGGAGCGGTTCGGCGGCGAAGAATGTCGCCAGGAGTCCGACAGTCATGATGCAGCCGTAAAGAATATAAGAGGCATTCCAGCCGATGCGTTGGGCAATGGTCAGGATGATCGCGTCGCTCATCAGCAAGGCGCCGCGATAACCGAATGTGTAGCCGGAGGTCAGAAGGCCGAGCTCGTCCGGGTCGCGCGCGGATTCAATCCGCCAGGCGTCAATCGCTGTATCCTGGGTGGCCGAAGCGAACGCCACCACCAGGGCGCAGATGCCCAGCCGCACCAACCCGTGCGACGTGCCGCTCAGCGCCATGCCGACCAGGCCCAGGGCAATCACAATTTGCATCAGCGCCATCCAGCTACGGCGGCGGCCCAGCCGCGCTAGGCCGGGCGCGTTCAGCCGGTCCAGCAGTGGCGCCCAGAGAAATTTCAGGGAATAGGCAAAGCCGACCCAGGAGAGAAACCCGATGGCGGAAAGCGCGATTTTCTCGTCACGCAGCCAGTAGCTGAAGGTAACGCCGACCAGTGCAAATGGCAGGCCGGACGAGAATCCCAGCGCCAGCATGGTCAGCACGCGCCGGTTCAGGTAATCGCGAAAGGCGTAGCGCTTGCGCGCCCCCTTCTTGCCAATCGTAGCGGAGAGACTCATGCCGCGGCAGTTTGCGGCAATCCTTCCTTATTGGGAAAGAGCATCCGGAATATTTCTTCCAGCTCGGCGGGATCCACCGGTTTGGTCAGGAAACCGTCCATGCCCGCGTCCTGGCAGGCCCGCCTGCCGGTTTCCAGGGCATCGGCGGTCAGCGCCACGATGGGAATGCGAGCGCGCCCCTGTTTTTCCTCATTGGCCCGGATGGTGCGCGCCGCCTCGATGCCGTCCATGCCGGGCATGTGAATGTCGGTGAGCAAGAGATCGAAGCGCTCGTCTTCCACCGCGGCCACGGCGGCGGTTCCAGTGGTGACGGCCCGGACATTGTGACCCCGGCGGCGCAGCAATTCGCGGATCAGCAGCGCATTGACCGGATTGTCCTCAGCCAAAAGAACCTTGAGGCCTTTGCTCACCGCCGGCGCGCTTTGCGGCGCCGGGGGCGCGCCAGGCATGGGCGGGATTTCCAATGCCGACACCAGCGGCGGCAATTCCAGTTCCGGGGGCATCTCGAACGCAGGCGGCGGCGGACCGTGCGGCGCGGCGCCGTCCCATTCAGACAGCAATGGCGGCAATAGCTCCTCAAGCGTCGGCTCTGGCTGCGCGAAGGCCAGCTCATCAAGCGTGGCCGGTCTATTGTCCGCAGCCCGCATGCAGCCTGCCAGTCCCGCCAAAAGCGAGACTTCGCGCACCGGCTTGACCAGATAGCCGGCGAAACCCATGGACTTGAGAATGTCCAGCTTGCCGCGCGCCGCGGGCGTCAACAGCACCAGCGCCGGAATATCGATTTCGGGCGGGATGAAGGGCATCGGTTCGGCCTCGGTGCCGGCGTCGACCAGGATCGCGTCAAAGTGTCCGCCGGGCACCAGGTGATTGTGATTGACCGCCTGGCCGCCCGCCGCTTCGATCTGGAATGCGAGTCCCTCTCGCAACGGCGTATTGCGCGTGACGATGGCGATGCGTCTGCCTTCAAGCGGCCTTTCATAGGCGGATGCAGGTTTGGCGATTACGGCGGGCAGGGTGAACCAGAACGTAGAGCCGCCATCTTTTCCGGCTTTCACGCCGATCTCGCCGCCCATCGCCTCGACCAGCCGCTTGGATATGGCCAGCCCCAGCCCCGAGCCGCCGAACCTGCGCGCATGGCTGGAATCGGCCTGGACGAATTCCTGGAATATGTCCTCCCGTTTCTGGACGGGAACGCCGACACCGGTGTCATGCACTTCGAAGCGCAGGAACTGGCGGCCGGCGCCGCTGGCCATTGCCACCTTCACGCATACGCCGCCCGTTTCGGTGAACTTGACGGCATTGCCGACCAGATTGGTCAGGACCTGGCGCAGGCGCAATTCGTCGATGCGGATGACGCGCGGCACGTTGCGCGCCACCACAGCCATGATCTCGATGCTCTTGGCATGGGCGCGCGGGCATAGAAGTTCTGCCACGCCGCCGAGCAGGGTGCGGATTTCGACCTCGTCTTCATCCATGGTCAAAGTGCCGGATTCGATCTTGGAGAAATCCAGGATATCGCCGATCAGTGTGAGCAGGGCTTCGCCCGATTGGGTGATCGCCTCGGCATAGGTGCGCTGGTCGGCGCGCAGATCGGTTTCCAGAAGCAGTCGGCCCATGCCCAGGACGCCGTTCATCGGCGTGCGGATTTCATGGCTCATGGTGGCCAGGAAGCCCGACTTGGCGCGGCTGGCGGCTTCGGCGGAATCGCGCGCTTCGGTCAGCGCCTCTTCCAGCGCCTTGCGTTCGGTGACATCGCGGCCCACGCTTTGCACTTCCACCAGCCGGCCATAGGAATCGCGAATGGGATAATCCTCCCAGGCGATCCAGCGATAGCCATGCGGCGTGCGCACATGCTGGTCGTAGCGGGCGCGTTCCGGCCCATGTTCCAGGCTGGCGAAACTGCCGAACAAAGGGGCGCGGCTTTGCGGGTGCACTTCCGGCGCGAAGGGAAAGCCGATGGCGCGCTTGGGATCAAGGCCGAACATCTTGAAGAAAACATCGTTGGCATAGGTGAGCCGGCTGGCGGAATCGCGGCGGAAGATGGCGTCGCCTTGTGCGTCCACCAGGCCCTTGTAGCGCAGCTCGCTTTGATAGAGCCGCGCATTCATCGCCGCGGCATTGCGCAATGAGGCCTCGAATCGCGCGCCCGATGATTTCAATTCCGCGATATGGCGTTGCGCCAGCTCCTGCTGCTCGCGCGCAGTGAGAAGATTGTTGATCAAAAAAGCCAGCGCGACCGACAAAAGGGCGCCGAAACTGGCCGGGCTGACGATCGTGAGCTGGCCGAACAGCATGATATCGGCCAAGGCCGCGGTGAGCATCACGCCCGCCAGCGTGCCAAACACGATCCGAATGACCCTTGCGATCGTCAAGTCCCTGAAATCCCGCCCCGTTTGCCTCAGTCTGACCTCAGACCGGATACGAAAGCCTTAAGAGTTCCCGGCCCCCGGCGCCGCCGTCCTAGCGGGCCGGGGAAATTAGATAAAATTAAAATAAATCAAACGGTTAACAGATAGTTGCCAGGTCTCACGGCGGGTCGTCACAAAAGCTTTGCAAAACTGTGATGTTCGTGGCGCGAGTCCATTGTGAATTGGTGGCATTCCCCGCCAACGGACGGCCTTGATTTATGGCTGACATTGCCTTGATCGACGAAAACGCCCTGACCGCGAGAGCCCAGACCACGCGCCGCGCGTCGCGGGGCGATGCCCGGTTTCATTTCCTGACCTGGCTGGCCGCCGCCCTGGTGTTGCTGATTTTCGCCGGCGTGATCAGCGCGCTGGTGGTCGGCGCCATTCCTGCCTTCGAGGCCTTCGGCTTCGGCTTTCTGACCACCGAGGTCTGGAGCCCCGCGCGCGAGAGATTTGGCGCCCTGGCTTCCATCTACGGCACCCTGGTGACCTCATTCCTGGCGATGCTGGTGGCGGTGCCGGTTGGGATTGGGATCGCGATCTTTCTCACCGAATTGTGCCCGCGCATGCTGCGCCGGCCGATCGGCATCGCCATCGAATTGCTGGCCGGCATCCCTTCGATCATCTACGGCATCTGGGGCCTGTTCGTATTCGCGCCCTGGTTTCAGGAGCATATCCAGTTGCCGGTGATCAGCGCGACAACGGGCATACCCGTCATCGGCACCCTGTTCGGCGGCTCGGCCTATGGTATCGGCGTCGTCACCGCGAGCCTGATCCTGTCCATCATGATCCTGCCTTTCATCTCGGCCGTTACCCGCGACGTGTTCGAAACCGTGCCGGCTATGCTCAAAGAGGCCACCTATGGCCTTGGCTGCACCACCTGGGAAGTCATGTGGCGGGTGGTATTGCCGTTCTCCCGCTCAGGGGTGGTGGGCGGCGCCATGCTGGCCCTGGGCCGCGCCCTGGGCGAAACCATGGCGGTCACCTTCGTGATCGGCAATGCCCACAAGATTGATTCATCGCTATTCGCGCCCGGCACCACCATTTCGGCCACCATCGCCAACGAATTCACCGAAGCGACCACCGAGCTTTATACCTCCTCGTTGATTTCGTTGGGCCTGGTCCTTTTCTTTATCACCTTCGTCGTTCTGGCCTGCGCCCAACTGATGTTGCGTTCCCTCGAACAACGCGCGGGAAAATAAGATGCTGGCCAATCGCGCCCTTTATGCCCACCGCCGCCTCACCAACATGGCCTTTATCGTCTTATCCATCGGCGCCGCCATTTTCGGCCTGATCTGGCTGGCCTTCATCCTGGGGGCGTTGCTCAAAGAAGGCATCTCTGCCCTGTCCCCCACCTTGTTCACCGAGGTCACGCCGCCGCCAGGCTCGCAAGGCGGCTTGTCCAACGCAATCGTCGGCAGCGTGATGATGAGCGTGCTGGCGGTGCTGGCGGGAACGCCGATCGGCCTGTTCGCCGGCACCTACCTGGCCGAATATGGCAAGCATACCCGCTTTGCCTTTGTGGTGCGCTTCGTCAACGACATACTGCTCAGCGCGCCCTCCATCGTCACCGGCATTTTCATTTATGAAGTGTTGGTGGCGCCGATGCACCATTTCTCGGGCTGGGCCGGGGTGGCCGCGCTCACGGTGATCGTGATCCCCGTGGTGGTGCGCACCACAGAGAACATGCTGCTGCTGGTGCCCCACAGCTTGCGCGAAGCGGCCACGGCCCTGGGCGCGCCGATGAGCTTTGTCATCCGCTCGGTGACCTGGAAGGCGGCCCAGGCCGGCATCATCACCGGGGTGCTTCTGGCGGTGGCGCGCATATCGGGCGAGACCGCGCCGCTCCTGTTCACCGCCCTGGGCAACAATCTCATGAGCCTGAAGCTGAATGCCCCGATGGCATCGCTGCCGGTGGTGATCTTCCAATATGCCCTGTCGCCTTACCAGGATTGGCACACGCTGGCCTGGGCCGGCGCGCTCCTGGTCACCGCCACGGTGCTCACGCTTTCCATCATTGCCCGCCTGCTTGAAAACAAACAACGGAACTGAATTCCATGGATACGCAGACCGACCTCAAGACCAAGGTGGATATCGACGCTCTGTCCTTTTTCTACGGCGCCACCAAGGCACTCAGGGACATCTCCCTGCCGCTCTACGACCGCAAGGTGACGGCCTTCATCGGTCCTTCGGGCTGCGGCAAATCCACGTTGCTGCGTGCCATCAATCGCATTTATGAGCTTTATCCCAATCAGCATGCAGAAGGCACCATCACCCTGGATGGCGAAAATATCCTGAAGGCCAAAGACCTCAATCTGCTGCGCGCCCGTATCGGCATGGTGTTCCAGAAACCGACGCCGTTCCCGATGACGATCTATGACAATGTCGCCTTCGGTATCAAATTGTATGAGAGTTTGCCGCGTTCCGAGATGGATGGCCGCGTCGAGGACGCCCTCACCCGTGCCGCTCTGTGGGGCGAGGTCAAGGACAAGCTGGGCGCTTCGGGCCTGTCTCTATCGGGCGGCCAGCAGCAACGCCTTTGCATCGCCCGCACCGTGGCGACGCGGCCGGAAGTGATCTTGCTGGACGAACCCTGCTCGGCGCTCGATCCCATCTCAACCGCCAAGATCGAAGAGCTGATCGACGAATTGTCCGCCGATTACACCATCGTGATCGTGACCCACAATATGCAGCAGGCCTCGCGCTCCTCCGATTTCACGGCCTTTATGTATCTGGGTGAGTTGGTGGAATATGGCGCGACGGAAAAAATCTTCACCGCGCCGGATAACAAGCGCACGGAACAATACATCACCGGCCGTTTCGGCTAGACGTAATCCTCCGCCAGCGTCTGGTCCGCGGGCATGTCCGACACCGCGCTCACGATCAGGCTCACCGCGCCCGCGATGAGCAGATTCAGCGCCAGCGCGCTCAGGGCCGCGTAGCAGGGAACCGCAAATCCGAAAAAATGCAGCACATAGGTTGAACTCCTGAACTGAAGCGTCCACGCCATCCAAGTTCCGGCGGCCATGCCCGCCGCCCATCCCGCCAGAAGCCCGTAAGGATTGAGCCGCACATACAGCGCCAGCAATACCGCCGGCACGGTCTGGCACATCCAGATGCCGCCCAAGAGCTGCAGCTGGATGGCGTAAGCGGTCTGCAGCTTCAGCACAAACAGCAGCGCCCCCAACTTGGTCAGAAGCGAAATCATCTTGGCCATGCGCGATTCCTCGGCGGGCGTGCAATCGGGCGCGATGAATTCCTTGTAGATATTGCGGGTGAAAAGATTGCCGCAGGCGATCGCCATCATGGAGGCGGGCACCAGCGCGCCGATGGCGATGGCGGCGAAAGCCACGCCAGCGAACCAGGGCGGAAACATGGCCAGAAACAGAGCGGGCACGGCGAAATTGTTGCCGAAGCTGGCGAAGCCGGGGGCATAGGCGGGCATCGCCTTCACCCCCGCCGCAATCGCCATAAAGCCAAGCAGCGCAATCAGGGCGAGCGCGAAGGAATAGGCCGGCAGCACCATGGCGTTGCGCCGCACCACATGGCGGCTGGAGGACGACAGCAATCCGGTGACCGCATGCGGATACATGAACAGCGCCAGGGTCGAACCAATCGAAAGGCTGACATAGGCGAAGCCGCCGCCAAGATTGTCCGATGTGCCGTGCGCGAGGGTCAGAAGCTTGGGATCAACACTGGCGAAGATTTTGCCATAGCCGCCCAGCTGCGCCGGAATGATCACCACCGCCGCCAGCACGGTGGCATAGACCAGAACATCCTTGACCACCGCCACCAGCGCCGTGCCGCGCAATCCGCTGTTGTAGGTATAGGCCGCCAGCACGATGAAGGCGGCCAGCAGCGGGATGGAGACCGGGCCGAACAGCGGCAAGGCGATCACGTAATTCAATCCCAGGGCCGCGATCACCACCTGCATGCCGGTCAGTTGCAGGGCGATATAGGGCATGGTGGCGATGATGCCGGTCAGCGCGATCGCCAGCGCCAGCGGCCGGTTGTTGAAACGGCCGCGCACAAAATCGGCGGCGGTGACATAGCCGTGTTTGTGCGCCACCGACCACAGCCGCGGAAAAATCAGGAACAGCAGCGGATACATCAGCGTGGCATAGGGAATGGCGAAGAAACCCGCCGCGCCCAGGCCGAACATCGCGGCCGGCACCGCGATGAATGTATAAGCGGTATAAAGATCGCCGCCGAGCAGGAACCAGGTAATGACGGTGCCGAAGCGCCGCCCGCCCAGGCCCCATTCCGCCAGTTGCGAAAGATCGCCGGCCCGCCAGCGGCTGCCGAACAGGCCCAGCACGCCGACCGCCACGAACAGAAAAAGAAAAACGCCCAAAGTGGCGGGATGGGCGCTCATCGGCGGCGCCGTTCCTCGAACAGATAGACCGGCAGGATGCTGAGCGCGGCGCCCAGAATCCACGCCATCTGCCACCAGTAAAAGAACGGAATGCCGAAAAGCTCAGGGTCGATGCGGTTATACGAGGGCACCCAGATATGGGCGATGAAGGGCAGCGAAAGGCACAGATAGACCGGATGGAATTTCCGGCGCGGCGGCGTCTGGTCCTGCATGCATCCCCCAAATACGGCTTCGCCGCCGGCGGCAAACCAGCGGCGAAGTTTTCTGCAATGGATCGGCGGTTAACGCGCCGCGGTGGCTGGCTGACGCGGCGGCAATGGCTTGCCGTTCTCGTCCACCTGAATGGTTTTCACCGGCCCCATGCCCACCAGTTCCAGAATCGCGGGTGGGCCGCCGGCGCGGGCGCCGTCCCAATGCACGGTGTTGGCAAGGTCGGTGACAAAGCTGCCGGCCGGCATCGGATAGGTCGTCTTGGGATCGTAATGGTTGCTGGAGCTGACCCACCAGGTCCCGGAAACGACATAGATGAAGCGGTCCTGGTCATGGAAATGCGGGCGGCTGCCCTTGCCGGGATCCCACTTGATCAGCACGCCATACATGCCGGGCTTGCTGGCGTCGCCGAACAGCTTGATCTGCTGCTCGCCATTGCCTGCAAACATGGCGGCAAGCTTCTCCGGCGGAATGAAGGGAATGTTCTTGGCATCGGGCACCGGGCCCTTGGGGTCCTTGACGCTGGCGTCGGCCATGGTGACGCTTGGCGGTGCCACGTTTTGGGCGAAGGCCACGGCCGCGATGCCGGTCAGGGCAACCGTGCCCAGAAGTATTTTGGTGACTGAATGCATTCTCATCCTCCCATGGATTTGTTGGGGGGAGGATAGCCCGGAAACGCGGCGACTGGAATACTCAGGGCGCTCGGCGACCTGAGTATGCCAAGCGGTCCCGAGCAACCGCGTAGTCAGGGCCCGCGCGGCAGTGCCCCAAGCGCTGTATTCCCTGCGAATCTAGGAAGACTTGCGGCTCGTCATCACCAGGCCCAGCCCCGCCAGAACGATGACAATGCCTGCCACGGTGGGTATCCAGACGGTATGATCCTCCTGGGTATCGATCTTAATCGGCCCCAGCCGCACCGCGGGCGTGGTCTCCGAATAGGTGAAATGGCCGAAAAACAGGGCGCAGACGCCCAGCACGATCAGAACCGCACCCAGCATACCGAGGTTTTTCATGGCTTGGTCCCTCTTGTTGTGCCCGAGGGAACGGGTTTGAGGACCATAAGTTCCGCCAAGTCCCAATGGATCAGGCCAAAGCCAGCCGCCGGTAGGACAGGGCTTCGGCGATATGCCCCCGCGTCACGCCTTCGGCCTCGGCCAGGTCGGCGATGCTGCGCGCCACCCGCAGCACGCGATGATAGCCGCGCGCCGACAGCCGCATGCGCTCGGCGGCTTCGGCCAGAAGCTTGCTCCCTGCTTCGTCGGGCCGGGCAATCGCGTCCAGCAGCTCGCCCTCGGCCTCGGCATTGGTGCGGATAATGTGATCCTTGAACCGCCGGCGCTGGATCGCCCGCGCCCGCGCCACCCGCGCCGCCACTTCTTGATTGCCTTCGGCGGGCGGCGGCAGGCCGAGGTCGCTTGCGCTCACCGCCGCCACATCCACATGCAGGTCGATGCGGTCGAACAGCGGGCCGGAAATGCGCTGCTGGTAATCGCCGGCGCATTTGGGGGCGCGTCCGCAAGCCTGAGCCGGATCGGAAAGATAACCGCAGCGGCAGGGGTTCATCGCTGCCACCAGTTGGAAGCGCGCCGGATAGCGCACATGGGCATTGGCCCTGGCCACCACCGCCTCGCCGCTTTCGATCGGCTGGCGCAGACTGTCGAGCACGCCGCGCTGAAATTCGCGGTATTAGGTAGCAAACTTCCAAAGCAGCCATCTTGTTCTTCGGGGGTCCGGGGGTAATTTACGCCCCATGCGGACGAAGCTCTTCCTCGCCCTAGCCGCCTTTGTGGCGGCGGTGCTGATTTTCCGCTGGTACGCTTGGACGGGCTACCAGCACTATCCTTGGCCAATCCCAAGAGTTGCGGCGCGTCTATTTCGGCTGGACGGCGAGGGCGCGGAAGATGCCGACATCACCGAAACTTTGGTGTGGTTCATCGCAATAACAGAGGTCACTGTATTCGCGGTCTATTGGGCGGTTAGCCGCGCCCGACGCTCATGACCGACACCCACGTTGTCTCCGCGCTGAAAGAGAAGCGCATGCAGGTCGCCAGCCAGATTGAATCCCTACAGGGTCAGTTGCGGAAGGCCACGATAGACCTTGACCATGTAGAGGCGGCGCTGAGGCTGTTCGACCCGGACGTTGACCTTGCCGCCCTATCGCCCCGGAAGGTCGCGCCCATCCTCTACGACACCAAGGGCGACACCGGCAGAGTCATTCTGGAGACTCTACGGACGGCCATGAGACCGCTTTCCACCGCCCAGGTCTGCGAGGCTGTGATGGTGGCGCGCGGCCTGGACACGAACGACAAAGGCCTGTGCCGGGTGATGATGCGCCGGACCAATGCGAACCTGAAACACTGGCAGCGCAAACGGGGTCTGATCCGGTCCATGCCAGGACCAGGACAGCAGTTGCTTTGGGAAATAGCTACGGGCTGAAAATAGACCGGTAGATCAAATATAGGGAGTGCGGCGAAACATGCTTGAATTTGAGCATGTAGCAGACGTCCTCCAGATAACTCATAGAAAGCTTCGGGGGCTGCTTTTTTTTGCCGTCTGAACGTTCTTCTTCATAATAGGCGCAGATTTTAAAGCCAAAATCGAAGGCAACTAATTCGGTTCCATACTTTGCGATGAACTCGCGCGTCTCTTCTTCCCCTAATGCCAAGCCACCTTCTTCATATTTTGCCCAATCTTCGTATTCGACGATGGGGGCCTGGCGTCTTAGCCAATAGGCAAGATGCGCGGATTGTTTGAAGTGATCTAATCCCTCAGTAAGTTTACGCTCTCTGGCTTCTACGCGGGTCAAGTCTTCTCGCCACGCATAATGTGCGTCCCGCTCCCGCGCGAGCGAAAAGATAGGTTTGAGCAGCATTGGCCTCGTAACGCTCTTCGCATGTCGTTCAAAAAGGTCTTTGAACTTGTCGAAGTCCATTAACGAAGGCAACGTATTGGCATCGATCTGCATTTTGCAGGCCGCCGATCTAAAATCGGGATTTCGTCTGAAGCCCTACTTAACCAGCCCTTTAGGGGCTTATGTTGTCAAGGACTGACGCCATTTCCCTGGAGCGCCCCGAAGTTTCGGGAAGATGATTGGTGCAGTAGCCGTATTTCAATTCGCCTTCTTTCAGGGCGCGGTCATGCAAAAAACCGTCGATGTATTTCGTTTGGTGAAATTCTGCGGGTAAATCCCGTCCGCTCATAGGAATATTCTCCCAAACTGCCACCGAGGCCGGGGCGCGGTTTAGCGAATCACAAGGGGTGAGTCGAGGCTCGTCAAGTGATTCGACTTGGCGTAATGTACATCAGTGTAGGTTAATGTACATTGGTGGCGGTATATGTCTCTCCGGCTAAAAAATAGCTTCCGTCCTGACCTTGGTCAAGAAGTTATTGAAATGCTTGAGGATTTCTGTAATTCCCACCATGAATCCAACGCAACAGAAGTTGTACGCAAGGCAGTTCGGGCGTTCATCCCCCGAGATTTACTTCTAAACGACGGCGCTCGGGTGGCCTATGAGGCCCTACAGGCTAACCGCCGCAATATTCCTTCCACCGACGAAACATTGGCTGAGTAGACCGCCTGCCGACACTATAGGCTCGTGGCTCCGTCACATAGTCGGGGTAAAATGCGGCAATGCCTTCTGAGTCGATCTACGTTCTACTACCCAGCGAAGCTGTCCCCGTTTGGGTTCCAGTGGACGCCGAGCATGTCGGGGATGGCGTTTACCTGATACTGGAATGCCGGTGCGCTGAGGGGCAATTCCGCAAAGGCGCTCTAGTGCAATGCCGTCATCAGATACTGGCAGGGATTGAGCGGCTGGTAGCTTACAAACACTCAAATTGAACGCCCGCATTATGCCGCGCGCCGCTGCCAATAACCCTTCCATTGGCGCGAAACCGGATGCTGTGCCGCCGCCGTCACGATAGCGGCGTACTGTTCGCCGTTGCTGATGCGCCGGTTATCTTCACGCCAGTCCATTTCGGCGGCATAAGCGGCGAGATACGGACCAGCGATATGGTGGTGCGTTCCGATTTCCGCGCGGCGTAACCGGCTAAAGAAACTCTCCGCCTGATTGGTGCAGCCTTCGCCATCGCTATACGCGAAACTGTGGTTGATGCGTTTCGTATTATAGCGCGCGTGGAAAGCGTCCCAGTGTGACGCCTCGTCGGCAAATACCGTGCTGCCCGGAGCGATGCGGCCATACAGCATCGGTACCGCAGCAGCTTCTGACTTGGCAACGAACGTGATGGTCTTGCCGTGGCGCTCGCGCGCTACGATGACGGACTGCCGCTTGCCGGATTGGTTCGCCAGCATCCGGCGATCCAAGCGATGCTCTTTATAATTCGCGGGCTTCACGTATCCACCGGCATACATGCCGTCAATTTCCACCTTGCCCGACACCTTCACGCCATTGTCTTGGGCCTGGAGAGCTTCCCTGAGCTTATGGGCCATCACGAAAGCGGTTTTGTATTGAACGTCCAGGTCGCGGCTCAATTGCAGCGCGGACATGCCTTTCGCACCATTGGCGAAGATGGCGATGGCCGCGAGAATGTCGCGGATCGAAAGCTTGCGGCTGGCGAAGATGGTGCCGGACGTAACGGAGAACTGGCAGGGGCAACCCTTGCAGCGCCACATTTTGCGACGGGGCAGATTGTAAAGCTCCAGCGATCCGCACTTGGGGCAGAACGCCTCTCCGCCATTATCTGCAAACCGGATGGCCTTGAACGTGTCGTAGGCCTTCTGGTCCGAGAGGCGCAGCACTTGCGCCAGACTGAGCGTCCGGGCCTTTGTGCTGAGGAGGAAGTGCTGCGCCATTTCTCATTAAATCCGATATGTTGATATCGAATGTAATGATAATATATACCGTTGTCAATGGGGAATATATCGAATATAGTGATGTTTCTAGCGTCGGAGATTATGTAGTATGTCCAAAGGGATAGACTGGCAAGCCCATGTAAAGGGTATTTTAAAGGCGGAGCTGAAACGCCACCATGTCGGCTATCGGGAGTTGGCCGAGAAACTGACCGAAATGGGAATCCCGGAGACGGCAGAGAATATCGCCAATAAGATCAGTCGAGGCGGATTTACGGCAGTGTTCCTAGTCCAATGTCTAGAAGCCATTGGTTGTCATACGTTGCGGCTTTCGGAATCGTCTTAGCAGGCGGCGCACACACTCAACCCATAGGTAACAACGCCGGAAGCAAGCCCAGCACCCAAGAGAGCCATCCCAAACCAAAACCCGACGCGCCACCAACCATTCCGGTTTCCGTCCAGAACGACATCCACAGCATTGCCAGCGCGCTGAATGCCGCCAATCAAAAGAAGCCATCCGCTACAGATGAGGACCGCGCCAAGCGCTATCTCCAATCCCAAGAGGATATGGCGAAGTGGGCCGGTCGGATGTTTTCGGTTGGGATCGGTGAGATTCTTATCACTCTCGCCGGCGTAATTCTCGTCTGGCGAACCTTGTTTCACACGCGTCGGACTGCAACCGCTGCTGAGAATACCGTTACACAAACCGATATCCATGCGCAGCAAGAATTGAGAGCCTATGTCTTTATGGATAACAACAGAATGGATTGGCTGCATCATCCCGCCAATCCGGCCAATATAACTGCTTACCGCCTTTCCTTGGTTTGGAAGAATAGCGGCCAAACGCCCGCCAAAAGAGTAAGAACGTGGATCAGCACCAAGACCTTCCCGGTTGGAACAACCCCAGAATCTTTGAATTTTTCCGACCTTGGTGAGTATAGTGGCGTCTCTGGACCTATGGGGCCTGGCGAGTTGATCCACGGTAGGATTGAATTGCCAATTGCTGACGTTCTGGCAGCATGGAATCGCGCACAGGATTTGTATTACTGGGCGTGGATTGAATACGACGACGCCTTCTCTGGAACTAAGCGACATCGGACAGAAATTTGTAGCCTTCTGAATATTAACTCCAATCCCACCACTCCCACCATCGAGAATCCAATCAAATACCACAGCTCTTTCAAAACTGCCTTCAACGCCTATGACGCTGAATGCCTCCATCCGACAAAAACTTAGAGCTACAAAAAGCGCTCCCACCAAAAATTCCACTTCGCTCTCCTTTTGAGAAGAGCGGCAATAGATAATAACGGTTCAAGCCCTGAGGTTTGGAACGTTGCTACCTAATACCGGAAATTCGGGCAGCTCGTCCAGGAACAGCACGCCCAGATGCGCCAATGACACTTCGCCGGGTCTCACTTTCAACCCGCCGCCCACCAGCGCCGCCATGGACGCGGAATGATGCGGATTGCGGAACGGCCGTGTCTGGCTGATCGCGCCATCGGTGAGTTCACCGGCCAGGCTGCGCACCATGGAAACCTCCAGCGCCTCGCGCGCGTCCAGCGGCGGCAGCAGCCCCGGCAAGCGCTGCGCCAGCATGGATTTGCCCGCGCCGGGCGGCCCGATCATCAGAAGATTGTGCCCGCCCGCCGCCGCGATCTCCAGCGCGCGCTTGGCCGACTCCTGGCCCTTCACATCTTTCAGGTCCGGCGCCGCGCGTACATCATCTGCGATGCGCGGGCTCGGCGGCGCCAACACTTGCGTGCCCTTCATATGATTGACCAGCGCGATCAGCGAAGGCGTCGCCAGAATCCGCAATTCTCCCGCCCAGGCTGCTTCCGGCCCGTTGCCTGCCGGACAGATCAATCCCCGGCCCGCCGCCGCCGCGGCCAGCGCCGCCGGCAGCACGCCCGCCACCTGGGTCACCGCGGCATCGAGCGACAATTCGCCCAGCGCCACATAATTCGCCATTTCGCTGGCGGGCAGCACGCCCATCGCCGCCAGCAATCCCAGCGCGATGGGAAGATCGTAATGCGATCCTTCCTTGGGCAGGTCGGCAGGCGCCAGGTTGACCGTGATGCGCTTGAAGGGCAGCGCCAGCCCGATGGCCGCAAGCGCCGCGCGCACCCGCTCCTTGCTTTCGCCCACCGCCTTGTCGGCCAGGCCCACGATATTAAATTGCCCGCCGCCGCTGTCGCCGACATGCACCTGCACATCCACTTCGCGCGCCTCGATACCCTGGAACGCGACGGTGTAAACGTGCGCGACGGTCATGAATCCCCTTCAGCAGGGCAGAGCCTAGCGGCGGTCAAACGGATCGCGCAAGGCATCCCGGCGCATGCTGGCTGTATAAGGGAGCAAAATCGTTGAGGATGTGAGCGGTAAGGACGGCAAGGAAAACCAGCCGCCCGCCGCAAAAAAAGTCCCCGCCAGTGTGAACCGGCGGGGCAAGATGATTGGTGCCCAATGCGTAAAGCACCGCGCGCGGTCTAGCCGCCGGCAATGCCGGTGGGCAAAGACAGAAGCGCAATTCGGTTAACGCGCGGACCAGCCCATGTGTGCTTGCTGCGGCAAGGCCCCATGCGTTGGAACGGGGCGGAGCAATCACGCGCGGCAATAAAAGAATTCCATAAGGAGGTCAGGACCTGTCCGCTTGAAAACGGATCGCGCAAACCGCCCATGCGTGCAAGGGCGGACGTCACGTCAATGGCGCCGCCCAGGCCGGGAAATGTTCGCCATCCCGGTCATGGGCATAGGCGAAAAGCTTTTCCACCGATTGCCAATATTGCAGCGTCAGGGTGATGCGGCGGGAGATGAAATTGCGCTGCCAAAGCATTCCGGCCTCGGGCCTGGCGCGAAGTTCTGCCTGCATGCACGGCATGGCCATCGCCACGGTCCCACCGGTTCACCGCCAAAAAATTGTTGATGCGCATGCCGATCAGGAACAGCGCGAAAGGCTTTTGGGGCTTGGCTTGTTGCCGTCCGGGATGACTGTCATAGAGCCGTGATGCCCTATTCGGGTTACTGCTCCCACAGCGTAACCCAGTCTCCACCTATGCAAGTGTCCGCCGGGCGCGGCGAGCACCTATCCAGCCGCGCGCGCAGTTGTTGGGAGGCGCGGTCAAGGACGATATCGAGCTTCGCCGCCGCGCCCAGCATTACCGCGTTGGATTTGCCGCCGTCCAGCGCAAAATCCCCGTTCACCGTGCCGGATGCCGTGCCTTTGGCGGATATCACCGCGCCGGATGAATCATCCTGCTCCACGGTGCCCGTGAGTTGCTCGCCCTCATCGATTTTCACGTTATAGGATATTTCGCCCGCATGCGTCGCACCGGCCAGCAGGCAGGCCAACGCGCCAACCGCCGCGCGCCTCGCCCTCACTCCGGCGCCACCGTTACTTTTATCCCGTCGGTCGCATCGCTGCAGACCAGCTGGCAGGAAAGGCGCGAGGAACCGGGATCCACCGCCAGCGCCATGTCCAGCATGTCGATCTCGCCTTCCGAGGGCTCGGGCAGTTTTTCATACCAGCCATCGGTGACATAGACATGGCAGGTGGCGCAGGCGCAGGCGCCGCCGCATTCCGCCGCGATGTCCAGGCCCCCGTCGCGCAATATCTCCATCACGCTCCAGCCTTCGCGGCCTTCCAGTTCGTATTTCTTGCCCTTGCGGTCGGTGGCAAAGATTTTCACGAGACACCCAATTTCTTCTGCAGGCTCGACGAAGATGTCGTGTACTGGAAACGCAGTTTTTCGTTCGGCCTGGCGACGTGGAACGCGGCCTGCGCCATCAGCGCGGCCTCATGGAAGCCCGACAATATCAGCTTCAGCTTGCCGGTATAGCTGTTGATGTCGCCGATGGCGAAAATGCCCGGTGTTTCGCTTTCAAAGCGCGCCGTGTCCACCGGGATCAGATTTTCGTGCAAATTGATGCCGAATTCGGCGATGGGTCCCAGCTTGATGGTCAGGCCGAAGAACGGCAGAAACGCATCGGTCTCATGCTGCCATTCTTTCTTGTCAGCGCCCGCCAGCGTCACGCCGGAAAGTTTCCCATTCTCGCCCTGCAATGCCTTGACCGAGGCGACATGGAATTTGATTTTGCCTTCCTTCTCCAGCTCCCGCATCTGGTTGACGCTGTGCTGGGCGGCGCGGAAACCGTCGCGGTGATGAACAAGCGTCAGCGACTTGGCCAGCGGCGCCAGATTGATCACCCAGTCCAGCGCGCTGTCGCCGCCGCCGGCGATCAGAATATCTTTCCCGCGGAAGGTCTCCATCTTGCGCACCGCGTAATGCACGCCGATGCCGTCGCCGGCATTCTCGTATTGCTCGATGCCCGGCACCGGCGGCCGCTTGGGCTGGAAACTGCCGGCGCCCGCCGCCACCACCACCACATGCGCGATGATCTCGGTGCCCGTGTCGGTCTTCATTTGCCAGCGGCCGTCGGCCAGCCTGGTGAGGCCGGTCACCATCTCGCCAAAATGAAACTGCGCCCCGAAAGGCTTGATCTGCTCCATCAGCTTGCCGACCAGTTCCTGGCCGGTCACGATGGGCAGGCCCGGAATGTCATAGATCGGCTTTTCCGGATACAGCTCGGTGCATTGGCCGCCCGGGCGATCGAGTATGTCCACCAGATGGCATTTCAGGTCGAGCAACCCCAGCTCGAACACCGCGAACAGGCCGATGGGCCCCGCGCCGATAATCGCGACGTCGGTTTCAATGGCGGCCGTAGAAATGATCTTGTCCAAAGCTATATTCCACACCTAACTTCATGTAATCACTGGAAAAGCGTCGTTCTTATATGTAAAAATGGGCAGCGCAACAACCCCTTCGGGCCGGGCCTCTGTAATGCAAAATGACGCGACCAAAGCCCCGGAAAACTGCGCTTCCATGGAGGAATTGCGGGCGGCGATCGACGCCCTGGATCAGCAGCTGGTGGCGCTCTTGGCCCGGCGCCAGCTTTATATCGAGCGGGCGGCGGTCCTGAAACGCGACCGCGGCGCGGTGCGTGATGATGGCCGGATCGAAGAGGTTGTCGCCAAGGTTCTGGCGGCGGCGATGCAGGCGGGCCTCTCCGGGGCCATCGCCGAACCGGTCTGGCGCACCCTGATCGAGCAATCGATCCGGCACGAACTTCAGGCGTTCGACAACAAGTAATTTTATTGGTCGCGCTGCCGTGATGGCCGCTCAAGCGTCTTCTGGATGCGCTTCTCCTTCAGCGCAGACAACGCGGCGGGCAGTCACAGCGGGGACAGCAACTGCTGGTGCCACAGGCCCGGTATGCCCTCCAGTTCATAAAGAATATCGCCACCGTGATACAGCAAGGAATTGGCGATCTTCGCGGTTTGCCCTGCAAAGGCGAATTGGCGAGGGTGAAGCGGATGGTGGCGCTTCCATGTCCGGGCGAACGCAGCCAGGGATTCGGGGCTGTCGATCAGAACAATCTCGCCGATCTGGTACTTGTCGAAGCCATAAAATCTGGACATGGGGCGCAAATTACCCCCGGAATCTCAAAGTACAAGAAGATGGCTTTGGAAGCCGGCGCCGCAGAACTCTAAGCGGCGAGGTAGTTCTGGATAAAGCCGTGCACGCTCTGGGCCTCGACTTCCAGGGTCCTTATCGCGGCCAGGGCTTTTTCCGCATTGGCCGGATCAACCGGTTCTGCCGCCGCCGCCGCATCGCCCATCCCGAACGCGCCCACACCGCGCGCCGCGCCCTTGATGGTATGGGCGATCTCACGCCAGCGCTTGGCGTCACGCACGGCCAGCATCCCGTTCAACTGGCCGACCATGTCGGTCACTTGCGAGTCGAACAGCCGCAGGATCTCGGAATTCAAGGCTTTCTCGCCGCCCGTGTAGCGGGCGAGATGCTCAAGATCGATGGGCTTGGACAAGGGCAATTTCCAGCATTCTGAACTGCCCGGATTGTTCACCAATTCCCGCTAAAGTGGTGTTAATGGCCCCCCGCCTTCCTCTGGGCTGCCATTTACCATATGCTTGGGTGTTCAAAGGCACAGGTCATGGTTAGAAGTTTCGAACATAATCAGCCCCTTATGTTGACTTCGGCCAATCAGGCGGATGGGGAGGAGGCACAGCTTTCCTCCCGCCCCGTGCCGCGCGCGCCGTCCCCTGTCTTCCCCTGGGCCCTCTTTTTCGGTGCCCTTGTTTCGGTTTTCTGGGTGGGCGTATGGGGTGCCTATCTCTGGGGCTATTTCCGCCCCGAGGGCCTGCTTCACCTTGAACTCCAGCAGATTGCGCTGTTCGGCGCCGCCATTGTGCTGCCGCCCGCGCTCTTCATCGCCATCGCCGCCGCCTTCGACCGCGCCAGCCAGATGGGCCGCACCGCCGAAGCCCTGCAGGGCGCGGCCGAGCATCTTTTCGGCGCCGATGAAACGGCGGCGCGCAACGCGGTAAAACTGGGCCGCGCTGTGCGCCGCGAGCTGGATGCGCTCAATGCCGGGCTTGATGGCGCTTTCGGTCGGCTGCGGGCGCTGGAGAATTCCCTGGAAAATCAGATCGCCGCGCTGGATGAAGCGGGCGCCCGCGCCGGCGTGCGGGCCGAGGCGATTGCCGCCCGCCTGACCCAGGAAAGCCAGAGGATGGAATCCCTGGGCGACAGTCTCACCGACGCCGCCAGCCGGGCCAGCGAAACCGTGGCCGGCCGGTCGGCGCAGCTGCGCTCCAGCATCGAAACGGCGGAAGGCGCGCTGAAAATGGCGGCCCAGTCGCTGGACGTGCAGGCGGCGGGATTTCGCGCGGCGGCCCAGGCGGCGGCGGCGGCGCCCCATGAAGCGGCGGTCGAACTCGACAACCAGGCCAAGAAGATCGAACAGGTCGCCGATGCGGCCCTGGCGCGCGCGGAATTCGTGCTGGCGCGGCAGGAAAAGCACCGCGTCCAGATGCACGATCTTTTGAGCAAACTGAAAGAAGACAGCGCGGTTTTCGAAGGCGCCCTCGCCCAACAGCGCACCGGCATGGAACAGGCGATCGGTTCTTTGGGCGGGGAAGCCAAGCGTTTTGAAACGGTCACCGGCGACGCCGAACGGCACCTGGAAATCATCATGGCCAATGCTGCCAGCCGCGCCAGCCAGCTCACCGGCGCCTTCTCCCGCGAGGCCGAGCGGCTCAAGGATGTCAGCGAGTCCGCCAATACCGTGCTGACCGACTTGATCGCCAGCATGCGCGAGGCCGGCACCGGGGCGCAAACCCTGATCGGCGAAAGCGCCGCCCAGGCCAAACTCGACACCCGCACCCTGGTAGGCGAAGCGATGGCGGAATGCGAACGCCTGCTGCGCGCCGCCGGTGAAATGTCGGCCGAGGCAGGCCAGATCCGCGAATCCCTGGCCAAGGCGGTTGAGGAAGTCGAGCGCCATCTCACAAGATTGCCCGTCCTGGCGCAGGGCGAGGCGCAGCGCATCCGCCATATGGTGCAGACCGAAACCGAACAATTGCTCGATCTTTCCGCCCGCACTTTGTCCACCATTCATGCCCGTGGCGCGCGGCCGTCAACCCCGCCTGTTCCTGTCCCCGAAAATGAAGCCGGCGAGGGCCTCAAGGGCCTGGCGCGCAAGCTGACCCAGCGGCCCAAGCGCGATCTGCGTGAGACCGTGAACCCGCCGCCATCCGGCAAAAGCTGGGAAATGAAAACCCTGCTGGCGGCGGTCGAAACTTCCCATCCCTCCCAGCTCCAGGCCGGCAGCGCCGCAGCGCTGGGCGCGCTGGAATTGGCGCTGGCCGACATGGCGGTGGATCTGGAAGCCATCGTGATCGACGCCGCGCCCAACGAAGAAGAATGGAAACGCTATCTCTCCGGCGACCGGGCGGTCTTCGCGCGCAAGCTGGCCCTGGCGATCGACAGTGCCGCGATCAACCGCATCACCGGCCTTTATCGCGAGGATGGACGCTTTCACGATGCCGCCGACGCCTATATCGCCGAATTTGAATCGCTTCTGAACAAGGCGCGCGAGGGCGATGGCGGCGGCCTTCTGGCCTCGACCATTCTTTCGGCGGATACGGGAAAAATTTATCTGGCCATCGCTTATGCGCTGGGACGGCTTTAGAAATTTCCAGCACGGACCTTCCTGCGGTAGTCATCGAACTGGCGCGCCGTGCCGGCGCGAATGCTCATGCGTCTGACGCACGCGTGTCGCAACGGCGTGTGATGCGACTGTCTAATTCACTCAGCAAAAAACACGAGAATCATTGTGCCGCGATTGCGTTGTGACCGCCCACTGCCAAGCTCACGAAACCTTGCGCATTACGCCGGTCATGCAGCTCGGGCTGACAGATCACGTTTGGTCAATCTCGGAGCTGATCAATGTGTTGCTGACGGGTGAAATACAGGAACGGATTGCTAAAGAGTTGGAGGGCTTTCGAGTTACTCAGGGTGGCAAACAATGGCTTGGCGGCTTTCATTTTGCCGTACTTTTTCGGATTTCGATCTGCAGGACGGAAGCTGGCGCGACCGGCGAACCGGGGATTGTCGTGGTCAGATCAGGTCCCTTTGCGGCATCCAAGATCGAAACAATAGGCGGGACGAGAGGCGAGAGCTGAGCGTCATTGTGATAAATCACCTGGTGCGGTGCACCCACCAGACTGGCGGCGGTGTGAATTATTACATACCGCGCTGCCAGGTAGTCATCCAGCGCGATATGAAATTCAATAGTTGATTGAGTCATGCCTAAATGGTTGGACGCGGGAAGGACGGGAATCTGTGCGGGTTGGTTTACCGTAGCGATGACTTGCTTGCTGTTATCCAGAAATGTGACGAGCGGATAGAAGAAAAATGTACCAACCCCTGGCGAGATGACTTCAGCGCTTTCGATTACTATTTCCGATTTAGGCTGAAGCGTCGGCAGTTCGAATGCCTTGAAATAGCTGATACCGGTGGAAAAGGCGTATGCCTGATCGCTGGCCATAATCGTGACACCAGTTGCGCGGCCTGTTGCTAGCTTGGTGTAGGTCAGTTCCTGAAAGTTCGAGCAGCAAGCAATGGCCACCTTATAAGCCTCTTGCGACGGCACGATATCGAAGCGGCCATTCTGACAACCGAAACAGACCAGCGCTATGGCAACGGCGACGGAAGGGTGCGTGAAGCGCATCATATGGGTCATATATCAAGCATTCGCGCCGCCCGCAAAACGCGCACAACCGATCATTTTATGAACGCTTGAGCCGCGCGGCATAAAACCCATCCATGCCGCCCTGGTCGTTCAAGTGACAGGGCAGGGTTTTTAAATCGCCATCGGGCGAAATCCATTCGCCATGTCCGAACAGTTCATCGGCTGTCATCGGCGCGCGGGCAAATTCCGCATGGGCGCTTAAAAAACCTTCGATCTGTTCCTCGCCTTCCTCCCGCTCCAGCGAACAGACCGCGAAGACCAGCAGCCCGCCGGGCTCCACCATCTGCGCACCGCTTTCCAGGATTTCATACGCCAGCGGCGCCCGCGCCGTGACATCCCCCGGCTGTTTGATCCAGGGCAGGTCGGGATGACGGCGGATGGTGCCGGTGGCGGTACAAGGCGCGTCGATCAACACAAAGGGCGCGCTGTCCTTGAAATCCCGCGCATCGCTTTCGACCAGGGCGGCGGTGAGGCCGGTGCGCGCCAAATTTTCGCTCAGGCGCGCCAGCCGCGTGGCGTCATTGTCCACGGCAATCACTTCGGCGCCCGCCGCGGCCAACTGCATGGTCTTGCCTCCCGGCGCGGCGCAAAGGTCGATCACCTTCTTGCCTCTGACATTGCCCAGCATCGCGACCGGCAAAGTCGCGGCGGCGTCCTGCACCCACCAGCCGCCCTCGGCAAAGCCGGCCAGGTCTTCCACCCGTCCTGGCTCCGTCACACGCTGTGACAGGCCAAACAGATTCGCACCAGGCGGCGCCAGCGCGGCGGAATTTTTCAGGCTGATAGTTAGCGGGGCCTCGTTTTGATGCGCCCGCGCGATTGCCAATGTGACGTCTTCGCCATATTGCGCGCTCCAGCGCTGCCACAGCCAGTCCGGCGTGTTCAGGCGCGGCGCGTCGAGTTTCGCCCGCACCGCTTCGCCTTCGGTGGATAGGCGGCGCAGCACGGCATTGATCAGCGGCTTGAAATGCACCGCCTTGCTGTCGGCGCTGGCCAGTTTGTTGGCCGCATCCACCGCGGCATGTGCCGCGCCTTTCAGGATCAAAAGTTCCGCCGCGCCCAGCAGCAATATCTCCATCGCCGCGCCGGTTTTGTGCGGCGGCAGGGGTTTGGGAACAAAATGCCGGAGGGTGGCTTCCAGCTCGCCGAAATGGCGCAAGGTGCCGCTGGCCAGCGCTCGCGCGAAACCGGCGTCGCGCGGGGCCAAGTTTTTCAGAACGGGGAGCAGGGCGTCGAGCGGCTTCTTCTGCCGCAGCACGCCGGAGAGAAGGGAAAGAGCAGCGGCACGCGATGGAATTCCGGCGGCGGAGGACATGGCGCGAGGTTAGGGCAAGGGTGGGGAGGAGGGTAGTGGTGGGGTGGGAGGCTTCTCCGGCAGTTCGCTTCATCCTCTATCTGGCTGGCGACCTGTATGCGCTTCGCTTTCAGCGCGGAGACAACGTGGGTGTCGGTCATGGCTTGGAAAGATCGTGGCCGCAGGACAGGCATGAGGGCCCGGAAAATCTCGCCGGCCAAATGAGAGAGCTTCCCCGAGCTAGCCGCCGACCACAATTCGGGCAGCGCACCAGCCAGATACAGGCCAACGCACCAAAAACAAGGATAAAGGCACAGCTCGCTATAGTTTCTGCAAATGCCGGGAATGTCGGCGCAAGCGCGTTTACGGCAAAGATTGAGCCGGGAATACCGACGATGAATACGGCAAGGGCGGAATTATATATGAGGCGTGGGGCCATCCCGACAAATTACCCCCGGACCCCCGAAGTACAAGAACCGGCCTTTGGAATGTTGCTACTAAGACCGGAAAAAAGAAACCGTCTGAGTTTTCGCCCGGCCGCTCGCCCAAGCTCGCGGCGTTCGCCGCGCGAAACGGTCCACTGGACCGTTTCGTAAAACGCGGCTCACCCCCACGGCCCGGCGACGGGGGCGGGCACGCCCGCCATGGCGCGGAGGCGCGCGACGCGTTCCTCGGTCGAGGGATGGCTGGCGAACAGGCCGGAAAAGCCACCATGCAGCGGATTGACGATGAACATGTGCGCCGTGGCTGGATTGGCGTCGGCGGCCGGGTTTAGGGTTTGCCGCGCGGAACTGTCAATCGCCGTCAGCGCATTGGCCAGCCACAGCGGCCGGCCGGTCAGCTCTGCCCCGGCCCGGTCGGCTTCGAATTCCCGGGAGCGGCTGATCGCGGCCTGCACCAGCGTGGCGGCAAAAGGCGCCAGCAGGCTCACCAGCAGAATGCCCACCAGGCCCAGGGGATTGTTGCGGCGGTCGCCGCCCATGAAGAAAGCAAAATTCGCCAGCATGCCGATGGCGCCCGCGATCACCGCGGTGATGGTCATGGTCAGGGTATCGCGATTTCTCACATGTCCCAATTCATGCGCGATCACGCCGGCCAATTCCTCATTGGTGACGCGTTGCAAGAGCCCGCTGGTGACGCACACCGCGGCATGTTCGGGATTGCGCCCGGTGGCAAAGGCGTTGGGCTGCGGATTTTCGGAAATGAAAACCTTGGGCATCGGCAGATGCGCGGTTCCCGCCAGCCGCTGCACGACATGATAAAGCTCCGGCGCGCTCGCGGCATCCACCTGGCGCGCGCCATACATCGAAAGCAGCATCTTGTCCGAATTCCAGTAGGCGAACAGGTTCAGGCCGAGCGCCATCACAAAGGCGAACAGCATGCCGACCGAACCGCCGACCACCGCGCCCACCGCCACGAACAGTCCGGTCAGCAGGCTCATCAGCAGGCCGGTCTTGAAAGTGTTCATCGCCGTATTCTCTCCAGCACCAGGATTGATGTAAGCTTGGCCGTCACAGGGTCAAGCAGGGTTGCCAAAATGACAGCAACGCCCGAGGAAATAGCCGCCCGGATCGCCGACGCCGCCAAACGCGCCAACCAGGAGGCTGAAGCCCGCAGAGCCAAAGAACATCCCGGCGCCCTGCCGCCGGAAAGCGGAGGTCCCAAAGGCCCCGAGCCCACAAGGTATGGCGATTGGGAGAAAAAGGGCCTGATCTCAGATTTTTAGTCCTCAAAGGCTGTGGCGCTCATGGCTTCCAGCTTGGCGCGGACATCGGGCGGCCAGGCTTCGATGTGGGCGGCAAATTCCTCGCGCTGGCCGGTATAAAGCGCGCGGATCGCTTCCTCGTAACCGGGGGCATTGCCCACCAGCGCCGTCATAAAGCGATAGATACTGTCGCGAACCGCCCGGGTCCGGTGCCTGGCGTCGCTGCGCGCCTCTTCCACCAGTTTGCGCAGGGCAACCGAAGCACCACCCGGCTGGGTCGCCAGCCAGTCCCAATGCCGGGGAAGCAGGGTGACTTCCCGGGCCACCACCCCCAGTTTGGGCCGGCCAGGCCGGCTGCTTTCCTCGTTCGGAGGATGACGGGGATCAATATCCACCACCCGGCCGGTTTCCTGGTCGAAAATCAGGGTCCCTGGTATCTGCCGGCTGGCGGCATAGCACTCGACCAGGGAACCTGAGGCGATATGTTCGAACGCGGCAAAGGCTGTGTAGCTCATTTTTCTTATGTATCCGGGTAAAACAAAATTTTCAATATCATCCGGGTATTATTATGATGCCGAATATCCCACCAAGCCCTTGATGTGGCCTCGTTCTGGGATCATCTATGAAGGGTCATTTTTCGGGCAATGCCATGTTCATTCAGACCGAATCCACACCCAATCCCGCCACCCTCAAATTCCTGCCCGGCCGCGACGTGATGGGCGCGGGGTCTGTGGCCGATTTTCCCAGCGCCGACAGCGCCCAGCGCTCGCCGCTGGCCAAGGCGCTGTTTCAGACGCCGGAAGTGTCCAGGGTTTTTTTCGGCGCGGATTTTATTTCCGTCACCAAGCGGGATGGGGACTGGAAGCATCTGAAGCCGGCGCTGCTCGGCACCATCATGGAGCATTTCACCCAAGACCTGCCCCTGATGAATGGCGAAGTCGCCGAGGATGAGGGCTTCAAGGAAGGCGATCCCGACATCGTCTATCAGGTCAAATACATGATCGACACCAAAGTGCGCCCCGCCGTGGCGCAGGATGGCGGCGACATCATCTTCAAGGGCTTTGATATCGAGACCGGAATCGTCTCGCTGCATCTGCAGGGCTCCTGCGCCGGCTGCCCCTCTTCCTCCCGCACCCTGAAGAATGGCATCGAGAATATGCTGCGCCATTATTTCCCGGAAGTGACCGCTGTCGAAGCGGTCTGATTTTTCTTTTTGGAGCGGGCCATGTCTCACGCCATCAGCGATGAAGCGTTGGATACTATTTTCCGCGCCGCCCGGAGCCACAACCGGTGGAGCGATGAGCCGGTCAGCGCCGCGCTGCTGATGGCGGTTTATGATCTGATGCGCTGGGGGCCGACCTCCGGCAATATCACCCCCGCACGGTTCCTCTTTCTCACCAGCACGGAGGCCAAGCTGCGGCTGAAGCCGTATCTGGATGAGGGCAACAAGGAAAAGAGCATGACCGCGCCGGTGGTGACGATCATCGGCTATGACCTGGATTTCCCCGAAACCCTGGCCAAGTTGAAGCCCCGCAGCCCCAACGCCAAACACCATTACGACGGCAAACCCGAACGGGTGCGCGAAGACGCTTTCCGCAACGGCTCGCTGCAGGGCGCCTATTTCATGATCGCCGCCCGCGCCCTGGGCCTGGATTGCGGCCCGATGGGAGGCTTCGACCGCAGCGGCGTGGACAAGGAATTCTTTGCTGGCAGCGGAATAAAATCCAATTTCCTCTGCGCTCTGGGCCATGGCAATCCGGCTGCCCTTAATCCGCGCGCACCGCGCCTGTCCTTCGACGAAGCGTGCAGGATCATTTGAAGATCCTGGCGGTTGAGACAGCTCTCGGGGCCTGTTCGGTCGCCCTGCTCGACGGCGAAAAAATTCTCGCCCATCATTTTGAGGAAATGGCGCGCGGACATGCCGAGGCGCTGGCGCCGATGGTGCGGGATATCATGCGCGAAGCGCGCCTCACCTTTCCTGTTCTCGATCGCCTGGCCGTCACCACCGGCCCCGGCACTTTCACCGGCCAGCGCGTCGGGCTTGCCTTCATGCGGGGCCTGCGCGTGGCGCTGAGAAAGCCCGTTATCGGAATCACGACCTTGGAAGCGATGGCGGCGGCGGCGAACAGTCCCCGCGCCGCCGCGATCCATGATGCCAGGCGCGATGAGGCCTATCTGCTGCTATGGGACAAAGATGAAATCGCCCCTGCCCCCGCCGTGATGCCTTTTGCCGAGGCGGTGGAAAAAATCCGTCTCTTCGGCCCCTGCGCTCTTGCCGGCACCGGCGCGCCCGCCGCCGCCGAAAGGCTGGGCGGGGGCTTTGCTCTCACCGACATTCGCCAGCCCGACGCTTTGTGGGTGGCGCGGCTGGCGCTGACGCGGCCCGCCAGCGACACCCCACCGGCGCCGCTTTATCTGCGCGCGCCCGATGCCAAGCTGCCGGAGGAGCATCGGCCAGCAGCCGATAGCAACAGCGTATCGGCGGGAGGGCATGAAATGCCTGAACCGGTTTTGCGAGCGGCGCCGGAGGCGCCCACCAAAAATGGGCGCGTCCGCGCCCGGGCCGTGCGACCAGAGTCATGAAACCGGCACTCTTCAATCCGGCGAAGGACGATGTGGCGGCACTGGCGGCCCTGCACGAAACTTCTTTTCCGCATCCCTGGAGCAAAGCCGCCATCTGCGACTTGCTCGCAGGTCCAGGCGTCTTTGCCTTTCTTACGCCGAACGGGTTTGTGCTGGCCCGGGCCGCCGCCGGGGAAGCGGAAATCCTCACCCTCGCGGTGATACCGATGGCGCGAGGGCAGGGCCTGGGCCGCGCCCTGCTGCAAGCGGCGGCTGGTCATGCCGCATCTCTCGGCGCGGCAAGCATCTTCCTGGAGGTGGGCGCGGACAATCCGGCGGCGCTGGCGCTCTATGCCAGCCTCGGTTTCGACCGGGTAGGGCAGCGCAAAGGCTATTACGCGCCGCATGGCACGGGGGATGCCTGGGTGTTGAAGGCCCAACTGCCGCTTCCGCCGGGCAGGAAATTCGCCTAACTTTGCCCCGCAAGCTGGCACGGATGGGATAAGCGTGACGCGGATCGAGAAACTCTGCGTTGACAAGGGTCTCCGCATGACCGAGCAGCGGCGTGTCATCGCCCGCGTGCTGTCGGGGGCGGGTGATCATCCCGATGCCGAGGAGCTTTACCGCCGGGCCGCCGCGATCGACCCCCATATCTCCATCGCCACCGTCTATCGCACCGTCAAACTGTTCGAAGACGCCGGCATCCTGGAACGCCATGATTTCCGCGATGGCCGCGCCCGCTACGAAGAAGCGCCGGAAAGCCATCACGACCATCTGATCGATATTCAGTCCGGCAGCGTGATCGAATTCCGCAATGAGGATATCGAAAAGCTGCAGCGCCGGGTGGCGGAAGAACTGGGCTTTGAGCTGGTGGATCACCGGCTTGAACTTTACGGCGTGCCCAAGGGCAAGAAGCTTCCCAAAGTCTGATGCCTACTCTGCGCGCGAGCGTCATTCTCGCGGTCTTTCTTGTCGTCACCGTCATTCTGATTCCGGTGCAATGGCTGGGCGTGACGTTGCGCCTGCCCTACCGCCGCACCTTTCCGCATGCCTATCACCGTTTTGTGGCGCGGCTGTTCGGCATCCGCATCCGCGTGACAGGCCATCCGGTAACGGGCAAGGGCGTCCTGCTGCTGGCCAATCACACCGGCTGGCTCGACATCGTGATTTTTTCGGCGGTCATGCCGCTCTCCTTCGTTGCCAAATCGGAAGTGGCGGCCTGGCCGTTCTTCGGCACCCTGGCGCGGCTGCAGCGCACCATCTTCGTGGCACGGGCGCGGCGCAGCGAAACCGGCACGGTGCGCGACGTCATCCGCGAAAGACTGTTGGCCGGCGATACGCTGGTGCTGTTTCCCGAAGGCACCTCCGGCGACGGCAACAGGGTGCTGCCGTTCAAAAGCGCGCTGCTGGATGCGGCCGCAAGCAGCGGCGAGGTGACGGTGCAGCCGGTTTCTACCGCCTATACCGGCATTCATGGCATTCCCATGGGGCGGGAAAACCGCCCGCTCTTCGCCTGGTATGGCGACATGGAACTGGTGCCGCATTTGTGGGAGGCCCTGAAGGCCGGGCCGCTGGACGTGGTGGTGGAATTTCACCCGCCTCTCGCCCTGGCGGACCGCAAAGAGTTGGCAAAAACCGCTGAAAGCCTGGTGCGGGCCGGGCATGTGCGCGCGCTGGCGGGATTCACATGATCCCCTACCTGCCTGTGAATTCGCCGAATATTTCAATATAACCCCCTGCCCATGAAGAAGCTCTTCATCAAGACCTATGGCTGCCAGATGAACGCCTATGATTCCGCCCGCATGGCGGATTTGCTGGCGCCCTTGGGCTATGGCGCAGCCCTGGCGCCCGAGGATGCCGACATGGTGATCCTCAACACCTGCCATATCCGCGAGAAAGCGGCGGAGAAAGTCTATTCCGAACTGGGCCGCATGGCCGCGCTCAAGCGGCAAAAGCCCGGCATGCTGGTGGCGGTGGCGGGCTGCGTCGCCCAGGCCGAAGGCGAGGAGATGGTGAGGCGCCAGCCCGCGATCGACATGGTGGTGGGGCCGCAATCCTATCACCGCTTGCCGGAAATGATCGCGCGTCATGCGCGCCAGGCCGGTCATGTGCTGGAAGCCGATTTTCCGGCGCTGGAAAAATTCGACCACCTGCCCGAATCGGTGAGCGATACCGGGATCAGCGCCTTTCTCACCGTGCAGGAAGGCTGCGACAAATTCTGCACCTTCTGCGTCGTGCCCTATACCCGCGGGCCGGAATATTCGCGTGGCCCCGAACGCATCCTGGCCGAGGCGCGGGCGCTTGCGGCAAAGGGCGCACGCGAGATCGTTCTCCTGGGCCAGAATGTGAATGCCTATCGCGGCGTCGCGTCCGATGGAAAAACTTGGAACCTAGCGCGGCTGATCGAGGCGATGGCCGGGATCAGCGATGTCCATCGCATCCGCTATACCACCAGCCATCCGCGCGACATGAATAACGATCTGATCGCGGCGCATGGCGCCATCGAAAAGCTGATGCCCTTCCTGCATTTGCCGGTGCAGTCCGGCTCCGATTCCGTTCTCGCGGCCATGAACCGCCAGCATACTGCCGCAGACTATCTCAGCCTGATCGAAGGTTTGCGCGCCGTCCGTTCCGGCATCGCATTTTCATCGGACTTCATCGTCGGCTTTCCCGGCGAAAGCGACGCGGACTTCGAAGCCACCATGGCGCTGGTGCGTGAAGTCAAATTCGCCCAGTGCTTTTCCTTCAAATACAGCCCGCGCCCCGGCACCCCGGCGGCGGCCAAAAAACCGGTGCCGGAATCCGTCAAGAACGAACGGCTTCAGGCACTGCAGGCGCTGCTGCTTTGTCAGCAGGACGAGGCCAATCTGGCCGCGATCGGAAAAACCATGCCCGTGCTGTTCGAAAAGCCCGGCCGGATCAAGGGCCAGCTGGTCGGCCGCACCCCATGGCTCCAGCCGGTGCATGTGCAGGCGCCGCAAAGCCTGATCGGCGCCACCCGCGATGTGAAGATCGCCAGCCTCACCGCCAACAGCCTGCATGGCGCCTTGGTTGCCAAAGACGTCCAGACAAAAAGCGTCATGGCGTGAAGAAATCGCGCAAGACCATCAGCGAACAGGTCACGCTGGAATTTGCCGACAACAAACTTCTGGCCGCTCTCAGCGGGCCGCACGAGAAGAATTTCGCGCGGCTGGAGCAGCGCCTCGACCTCAACATCACCCAGCGCGGCAACCGCATCGCGGTGTCAGGCGCGGCGCGGGGGCGCGGCGCGGCGATCCTCTCGGCGCTTTATGCGCGGGCGCAGGCCGGCGAGAGCATCACCCTGGCCGAAGTGGATTCCGAAATCCGCTTTACCGATACCGGGCGCGCCGAAACGCCGGGCGCCATCCGCACCGCCGCCGCCCGGCTCACCCGTCCCCGCAGTCCCGCCCAGGGCGCTTATCTCGAACTGATGCGCAGCCATCCTTTGGTGTTCGGCATCGGCCCCGCCGGGACCGGCAAGACCTATCTCGCCGCCGCCTTTGGCGCCCACATGCTCTATCAGCGCAGGGTCGAACGCCTGATCCTGTCGCGCCCCGCCCTGGAAGCGGGCGAGCGGCTGGGCTTTCTGCCGGGCGATCTCAAGGAAAAGATCGACCCCTATCTCAGGCCGCTTTACGACGCGCTGTTCGATGTCTTGGGCGATCAGGCCAGCCGGTTGATCGAGCAGGGGGTGATCGAAGTGGCGCCGCTGGCTTTCATGCGCGGGCGCACCTTGAGCCGCGCCTTTGTCATCCTGGACGAAGCTCAGAACACCACCGCGGCCCAGATGAAGATGGTGCTGACGCGGCTGGGCGAGGAATCCCAGCTGGTGGTGACCGGAGATCCCGGACAAAGCGACTTGCCCGGCGGCCGGCCCGAGGGGCTGAACGAGGCGCTTTCTATCCTGGAAGGCGTCGAAGGCGTCGGCATACAGCGCTTTTCCGATTCGGACGTGGTGCGCCACGCCCTCGTCAGCCGCATTGTCCGCGCCTATACTGCCAAGGGAAAATGAGCGCCGGCGCAATTACGCTGTTGGTGGACGATCCGGGCTGGCGCAGGTCGCGCGGGCTTGATGCGCGTCTGCGGCGGGCCGCCGGTACGGCGCTCAGGGCCGCGGGCTTCACGGGCAAGAAAAGCCTCACTGTACTTCTCAGCAGCGACGCGAAACTGAAAAAACTGAATCGCGAATTCCGGGGCCGCGACAAGCCGACCAATGTCCTGTCCTTTCCGGCCACTGGCAACAAAAATGGCTATTGCGGCGACATCGCCATTGCCTATGGCGTGACGCGGCGCGAAGCGGAGGCCGCGGGCAAGCCTTTTGCCGATCATGCCAGCCACCTGGTGGTGCATGGCGTTTTGCATTTGGCCGGCTACGATCATGAAAAGATCCGCGATGCCAGAATCATGGAGCCCCTGGAAGTGAAGATTCTCAAACGGCTCGGCATCGCGAATCCCTATCAAGGCTTCGCCGAATGAGCGATGCGTCCGCCGACCATCCGACCTTCCTGAAACGCCTGCTGCAGATGTTGCGCGGCGAAGATCCCTCCAGCGCCGCGATGCGCGAGAGCCTGGAAGAAGTGATCGAGGAAAGCGAGCGCCAGTCGCCCGCTTTGTCGCAGCAGGAACGGGTGATGCTGACCAATCTGCTGGCCTTCGGCGAATTGAAAGTCAGCGATGTGATGGTGCCGCGCGCCGAGATTGTGGCGGTGGAGGAAACCATGCCGTTGCCCGAACTGGTGACCCTGTTCCGCGTCGCCCAGCATTCGCGGCTGCCGGTCTATCGCGAGACGCTGGACGATCCCACCGGTCTGGTGCACGTCAAGGACGTGATGGCGCTTCTGGAACTGCGGCCCGATGGCGATTACCGCCTGGCGGACT
This sequence comes from Rhizomicrobium sp., assembly GCA_035568995.1. Classification (GTDB taxonomy): domain Bacteria; phylum Pseudomonadota; class Alphaproteobacteria; order Micropepsales; family Micropepsaceae; genus Rhizomicrobium. Next base: position 60,932 of record DATMNL010000054.1, read on the forward strand.
CCTCGATCCTCAAGGTCAAGCGCCCGGTGCTGTTCGTGCCACCCTCGATGCGCGCGCTCGACCTGCTCCTCAAGATGCAGGCCAGCCATACCCATCTGGCGCTGGTGATCGACGAATATGGCGGCACCGATGGATTGGTCTCGATCGAGGATATTATCGAGGAGATTGTCGGCGATATCGCCGATGAGCATGACGAGGAGGCCATGGCGCTGCGCCGCGACGGCACCTGCTATGTGGTGGACGCCAGGATTGACCTTGACGATTTCAAAGCCGAAACCGGCATCGATCTTTCCACTCCGGAAACCGATACCGATGTGGATTCGCTGGGTGGGCTGGTGACCGCGCTTCTGGGCCGGCTGCCCCAGCGGGGCGAAATCATCGCCCATCCTTGCGGCTATGAATTCGAAGTGCTGGAGGCCGACCCGCGCCGGGTCCGGCGTCTGCGCATCTGTCCGCCGCCCGCCGTATGATGGCCCTGTCCCGCGGTGCCAGCTGGGTGCGTGGCCTCACGGGCTGGCGGCGCGTGCTTTTCGCCTTTGCTTGCGGCGCATTTTCCGCCCTGGGTTTTGCACCGGTGGAATTTTCCCCGGCGCTGCTGGCCGGCTTCGCGGGCCTGTTGCTGCTGCTTGATGGCGCCGATGCGGCGCGCCATCCCATGCGCGCCGCGTTCATTTCGGGCTGGGCCTTCGCCTTCGGCCAATTTCTGATCGGCATGCACTGGATCGGCTATGCCTTCCTGGTCGATCCTTCGACCTATCTGTGGCAGATGCCTTTCGCGCTGCTCTTTCTCACCGCGGGCCTGGCGCTCTTTGCCGGCATCGCCTGCGCCCTCGCGCTCTATTTCTGGCAGGACGGCGCGGCCCGCCTTCTTGTCTTCGCGATTTTTTATGGCGCGGGCGAATGGCTGCGCGGCCATCTTTTCACGGGCTTTCCCTGGAATCTGCCCGCCTATGGCTGGGGCGCTTCGCTTGCCGTCCTGCAAAGCCTGTCGCTGGTGGGGGCCTATGGCCTCAGTTTCCTGACGATATTGCTGGGCGCGTCGCTGGCGGAATTTGGTTCCCGCAAACGCGCGTGGCGCGCGCCTGCCCTTATGCTTTGCCTGTTCGCGCTGTTATGGGCGGGCGGCGCGGCCCGCCTTGTGACCCATCCCGCCCAGGCCGTACCGGGCGTGGCCCTACGCATCGTGCAGCCCGATATCCCACAGCGCGAAAAGGAACTCTCCGCCCTTTATGCCCGCAATTGGCAGCGCTTGCTTGATCTCAGCGTGTCGGCGCGCGCGCCGGGCGTAGCCACACCCACTGTCATCATCTGGCCGGAAGCGGCGCCGCCGCCCTTTCTGTTCAACCGTTCCCAAGTGGCGCTGGACGAAATCGGCTTGCTCACGGGCAAAAGCCGCACCCTCATCACTGGCGAGGCGCGGGCGCAGCGCGCACAGGACAAACTATCATTTTACAACAGCCTGTTTATTTTCACGCCTGGGGGCGCGGCTCCCGCGATCTACGACAAGTTCCACCTGGTGCCGTTCGGCGAATATGTGCCGTTTGCCGGCATTCTCAACCGAATCGGGATCACCAAGCTGACAGAAGGTCAGGAAGGGTTCGCCAGCGGCGATGGTCCGCACACGTATCAAATCCCGGGCGCACCCACAGTGACGCCGCTGATCTGCTACGAAATAATTTTTCCCGCTGCGGTGACATCCCATCAGCGCCCGGAATGGTTTGTAAATGTTACCGATGATTCCTGGTTTGGCCCCTGGGCCGGTCCCGCACAACATCTTCTGATTGCACGCGCCCGCGCGATTGAGGAGGCAATACCCGTTGCACGTGCAGCCAACACCGGCATTTCGGCGGTGATTGATCCTTATGGCCGCATCATCGCGCAATTGAATTTGGGCAAAATGGGCGTACTCGATACGCGGTTGCCCGCGGTGGCAGCGCCTCCACTCTATGCGCGCTACGGCGATTTTGGGTTTATGTTGCTGCTGATCGCCGCTGCGGCTTTGGCGTTCGCTCTCGAACGAAAGTGACGCAGAGCGCCGGCTGAAATTATTTCTTTCAGTTCTATGACCATTGCGGCTAAGTTCCCGCCCGGCAATAATTTGTGTGTGTGAGTTGTGCCCAAGAAACAAGCCAATCCCATCGACGGCCAAGTCGGCAACCGTGTGCGTATCAGGCGGATGCTGATCGGAATGAGTCAGGAAAAGCTGGGCGATTTGCTCGGTCTGACATTTCAGCAGGTCCAAAAATACGAAAAAGGCGTTAACCGCATTGGTGCGGGCCGCCTCTACGAAGTCGCGCGCATTCTCGGCGTGCCGATTGATTTCTTCTATGAGGGCGTCGCTGCCGGGCAGCAAAACAGCGGCTTTGCCGAATCCGCGTCGGCGCCGCCGGTGATGGAATTTGTCTCGTCCGGCGAAGGGCTTCAGCTCAGCCTCGCCTTCATGAAGATCAAGGACCCCAAAGTGCGCAAGCGCGTGCTGGATCTGGTCAAGAGCCTGGCCGAGGAAGACGTCGAGCCGTAATTCCGCTCCGACAGGCCCCGCCCATCGCGCTCTATTGCCAGTCGTTATATATTGCGGGAGTGTACGCTTTGCGCGCTTCGTCCGCGCGGCCCGGCCAAATCAAGATTTTCGGGCCGCCTTTTCGGCCAGGCCTGAAATCCCTTCGCGTTTTTTCAGCGCCGCATAGACCTCGTCTGGGGTTATTCCCGCCGCCGCCCACAGTACCAATAAATGATAGAGGACGTCGCCGGATTCGGCGGCCAGATGCGCCTTGTTGCCGGATACTGCGGCCAGCGCCGCCTCCACCGCTTCCTCGCCGAATTTCTTGGCGCATTTCTCCACGCCCTGGGACAGGAGTTGGGCGGTGTAGGACGCGGATGGGTCGCCCGCCGCCTTGCGCGCGGCGATGATGGCGAACAGCCTGTCGATGGGATGGTCACTCATGCTTTTTTCTTTGTTCGCTCGCCCGCACGCTGCCGCTACGGGCCTCGCCGCCGCTCCTCCCTTAGCATAGGCCCTTTTCAAAGCCCAAGCCGCGCCAGAATGTCCTCTGGCGTGACCCCCGCCGCCCTCAGTGCTCTGAGAGTCACCGCCTGATCGCGCTTGGAAAATTTGCGGCCTTGGTCATCCAGGATCAGCCGGTGATGCGCGTAATGAGGTTCAGGCATGGACAGCAGCGTCTGAAGCAGCCGTTGCACATGGGTGGCGGGCAAAAGGTCTTCTCCCCGCGTCACCAGCGTCACGCCTTGAAACGCGTCGTCCACCACCACCGCCAGATGATAAGCGGCGGGCACATCCCTGCGCGCCAACACAATGTCGCCGAAACGCAACGGATCGGCGCGCCGCGGCTTGCCATACTCGGTGAAGGTCAGCGGTCCCGTCATTGCCGCCGCCTTGGCGGCGTCCAACCGCTGGACATAAGGGTTGCCCGCCGCAATGGCTTCATCGCGCGATGCCCGCGAAAGGGTGCGGCAGGTGCCGGGATAGATGGGTCCATCGTCGCCCCCCGGCCGCGGAGCGGCCAAATCAGATAAATGTGGCGCCTCTCTGGCGCGGGCGATTTCCTCCGCAATTTCCTTGCGGGTGCAGAAGCAGGGATAGACCAGGCCTTGCCTGGTAAGAATATCCAGCGCGCTGCGATAGGCCGCCATGCGCGCCGACTGGCGCATCACCGGTTCTCCCCAATTCAGGCCCAGCCAGTTCAGATCCTCGAAAATCGCGCTGACAAATTCTTCCCGCGCCCGGCCTTGATCCAGATCCTCGATGCGCAACAGAAAATGATCGCCATTTTCCCAGGCCACCATCGCGGCAAAGGCATGGCCCAGATGCAGATAGCCTGTTGGCGAGGGCGCAAAACGTGTCACACTCATGATCCGCAATCTAATCGCATTTTCAAAATATGGCTTTGCGTCCGCTGTCTGGTCCTCGCCTCCCACCCCTCAAGGGACCGGCCAGCCATCTGGTGGTGCTGGTGCATGGCTATGGCTCTGACGGCAATGACCTGATCGGGCTGGCGCCGCACTGGCAGGACCGGATGCCGGGTGCCGCTTTCGTCGCGCCCAACGGGCCCGATCCCGTGCCGGGATCTCCCGGGTTTCAATGGTTTCCTATCGCCCGGATCGATCCCCAGGAGATGCGCAAGGGCGTCGAAAGCGTGGCGCCGCTGCTCGATCAGTTTCTGGATGCCGAACTGGCCCGCCTGTCGCTGCCGCCGGAGCGGCTGATCCTGGTGGGCTTCAGCCAGGGCACCATGCTGTCGCTGCATGTCGGGCTTCGACGGCCCGTGGCTCCCGCCGCCATTGTGGGCCTTTCGGGCCTTCTTACCGGCACGCCGCCGGAACGCCCCGATGGCCCGGCGATATTCCTGGCCCATGGCGATGCCGACGATATCATTCCGGTCCAGGCCATGCTGATGGCGGCCTCGGCCCTGGGGGTGGCGGACAGGAGAGTGCAATGGCATCTGGCCCATGGCATCGGTCATGGCGTTGATCCTGAAACCATCGCCCGGGCGGGCGACTTTATGGGTCTGGCTTTCCGCGGGCTCCTGGCCCAGACGGGTCCCGGCTCGACGCCCTTGGAGCGGCAACCGTAATCACCCTGTCACAGCCATGGAATAACTGCCTTATTTGCTGCGCCGGGATCGGGGCGGCACGTCTTGGCAGGGGCAAGGAATCGCCCTTACTATCCCTCCGCGAAGGAGAATCGACTTCATAGGAAGTGACCCGTGTTAGCCCCGATGCGCTCCGCCAGTGCCTGCCCGGCGCTGGTGCTCAACGCCGATTACCGTCCCCTGAGCTATTACCCGCTGTCGCTATGGTCGTGGCAGGACGCCATCAAGGCCGTTTTTCTGGAGCGGGTCACGATTCTTGAGGAATATGACCGGGTGGTGCGCTCGGCCCGCGTCGAGATGCGGCTGCCCTCGGTGGTCTCCCTCAAAAGCTATATCCGGCCGGCGCGCAATCCCGCCTTCACCCGCTTCAATGTCTTTTTGCGCGACCGTTTTGAATGCCAATATTGCGGCGATCCCGAAGACCTGACCTTCGATCACCTGATCCCCCGTTCCCGGGGCGGCCGCACCACCTGGGAAAATGTCGTCACCGCCTGCTCGCCCTGCAATCTCAACAAGGGCGGCCTGATGCCGGCCCAGGCCCGCATGTATCCCCGCCACCCCCCCCGCCAGCCCACGGTGATGGAACTGCGCGAAAGGGGACGCAAATTCCCGCCCAATTATCTGCATGAATCCTGGACGGACTATCTTTACTGGGACTCGGAGCTCGAGCCGTAACTCCACTTCGTCGGGTTACCTATGCCGAAGAGAGTTGCCGTCCTTGGCTGTTCCGGCGCGGGAAAATCCACCCTCGCCAGGGCGCTCGCTTTAAAATTCGGACTCCCCTTCGTCCCCAGCGATCCCATGTTTTGGACGGATGACTGGAGGCCGACTCCGGCGGTCGATGTGCGGTCATGGCTGGCGGCTGCGACAAGCGCAGACTGTTGGGTGCTTGACGGCAATTTTGTCGGGGACCGCGAAATCTACTGGGCGCGTGCCGATCTTGCGGTTTGGCTCGATCCACCTTTTGTGACGGCGCTCTGGCAAGTCTTGCGGCGGAATTTTGGCTGGTGGCTGTCCGGCACCGATGTCTGGCACGGCAAGCGCATGACATTGACCAAAGCGCTGGATGGCGTCGGGCATGTTATCCAGTCGCATGGCCTCAAAAGGCGGACCTATCCGGGATTTCTGTCGGAATTTCCGCACCTTCAAATTGTCAGAATCCGCTCCCGGCGCGCCCTGAAAAAATGGCTCGCCAACCTTCAAAGCCAGAACGGCGGCGACGGGCAGGCTAGATTTTCTCCGATAGCTTGATCGCCACCCGGCATCCCGCCTTGATCGCGCTGCTCATCAGGCGATAACCGGGCGCCTGTTCCGCGCCGTGATCGAGCGCGGTCTGGCGATGCGCCGCTTCATCGGCGCGGAAATCCTCGACCGTCTTTTTGAACACGGGGTCCTTTTCCCCCAACGCCTCGATCTGGCTGGCATAATGCTCGTCAATCGCTTCTTCCACCGCGGCGGTGCAGGCGAACGCCGCCTTCTCGCCCATCAGGGCGGTGGCCGCGCCCAGCGCGAAGCCGGCCACCCGCCACACCGGCTCCAGCGCGGTGGGCCGCACCCGTCTTTCATTGACCAGCCGGTCGAATGTCTTCAGATGCCGCTGTTCCTGCTCCGCCATGTGCCGGATGGTCTCGGCGCTGGCGCGGCCTTTGAGCACCGCCAGCTGGCCTTCATAAATCCGCACCGCGCCATATTCTCCGGCATGATCCACCCGGATCATGGAGTCGATGTCCGTGGCGGCGCCGGGCGCGTTCGGCTTTTGCTTACGGGGCATTTTTCGCCTTCAGCAGCGCGAAGCCGCCAAGCCCCGCGATCAGGAATGAGAAGATGGCATTATAGGTAGCCAGCGACAGGCCGAACAGCTGCCAGCTCACCACATCGCATTGCACCTCCGGCACCATATTGCTGCCGATGACAAAACGATGGCCGCTGCAGGAAGACGGCCCCGGCAAAATGCCCCATTGCATGCCGCTCTGGTAAAGCCCGATCAGGCCCGATGCCAGCACCAGAGCGATCGCGATCCAGGCCAGCGCCCGCGCCTTGTCTCGTACGAATGCAATCATCACAAGACCGATTACCGCCGCCGCGATATGCGGCCAGCGCTGCCAATGGCACATCTCACACGGCGCGATGCCGCCGATATATTGAAAACCCAGCGCGCCCGCAATCAACGCCAGCGCGCCGAGACCGACGCCGCGTGCGACAAGATCAGCGCGCAAAGATGCTTCTTTCATCATCGAAGGCCTTGAACTCCAGCGCATTGCCGCTGGGATCATGAAAAAAGAAAGTCGCCTGCTCGCCGGATTGGCCTTCAAACCGTATGCCGGGCGCGATCACGAAGGAAACTTTCTTTTCGGTAAGGCGCGCCGCAAGTTTTCGCCACTCCGCCATGGAGAGGATTGCCCCGAAATGACGCACCGGCACTTTATCGCCGTCAACCAGATTATGGCCTTGGTGTCCGGACTCATTCGGGCTTAAATGGGCAACGATCTGATGACCGAAAAAATCGAAGTCCACCCATTCCTCGCTCGATCGTCCCTCGGGACAACCGAGCAACTCGCCATAGAAGGCGCGCGCTTCACCAAGGTCGCGCACCGGAAAGGCAAGATGAAATCGCGGACGTTCGGACATGGCAGCGACCTGAATTTCCGCCGGAGCCTAAACAAGTGATCAAGAAAATGCGAGCCGTCCTCGATATGCTCAAACGCAAGAAACCGCGCAAGCTCCGGCTGACACGCGAGCTTCTGGCGATCGACGGCGAAAGCGTGGCGGTCACGGTGCGGCTCAATCCCCGGGCGCGCCGAATGGTGATGCGGGTCAATCCAGTGTCCGGCGAAGTCACCGTCACCGCCCCGGCGCGGGTCGGCCGCGCGGCGGCGCTTGCCTTTGTGCGCGGCGAAACCGCCTGGGTTCGCCGCCAGCGGGCAGCGGCGCCCAAACGCGTGGCGCTGGCGCCCGGCTCGCTGGTGCCGTTCATGGGAACCCCGCACCGGATTTCAGGGGCGAAGGAACGCGGCCCGGCGCCGGTCTGGCGCGAAGGCGATGAGATTTTCGTCACTGGCCGCGCCGAACATGCCGCGCGCCGCCTCACCGATTTCTTCAAGCGCGAAGCCCGCCAGGCGTTTGAACAAAGCGCGCTGGTGTTCGGCGCGCAATTGGGCGTCAAGCCCTCGCGCATCACGGTGCGCGACACCGCCAGCCGCTGGGGTTCCTGCTCTTCGGCCCGCTCGCTGTCTTTTTCCTGGCGGCTGATTTTCGCGCCGGACTATGTGCGTGATTATGTCGTGGCGCATGAGGCGGCGCATTTAAAGGAAATGAATCACGGGCCGCGCTTCTGGGCGCATGTCGACAGCCTGACGCCGCATGGCCGCAAGGCCCGCAAATGGCTGCGCGAAAACGGCCGCAATCTTCTTCGGTACAATTAGGCCCGCCAGCACAGGCCCGACTCCCCCTTCTGCGCGAAGCGCATAGAAGGGGGAGATGCCGGTCCATAGCGGCAGCGTATGGACGGCTCTCGAGCCAGCGTAGGCAGAGGGGGTTCACAAAAAAAATTAAGTTCCGCCGAAAATCCCGTTCAGGATTCGGTCAAAGGTGTCCGGCTGCTTGGCCGTCTCGGATATCGTTTGGGCCAGCGCCGGCTGCTCGCCCGCATCCGCCACCAGCCCGGTTCCGAGCAGTGGCCGGACCGGCAGGCCTTGCTCGGCATCTTCCATGAAAGCATGGAAAATATGCGCCGGTACGCCGCCGCCGGTGGCGGTCAACCCGGGCGCCTTGTGCATGGGCGCGGAATTGTCATTGCCGATCCAGACGCCGCAGACCAGATCGGCGGTGAAGCCGACAAACCACGCGTCATGGGAATCCTGGGTGGTGCCGGTCTTGCCGGCGGTTGGCCGCTCGTCCAGCCGCGCCGCCTTGCCGGTGCCGGTACTCACTGTCTCGATCATCAATTTGATCATGGCCAGGTTGTTGTCAGGCGACATCACCGGGACCAGTTCCGTGTTCTTGCGCTCATAAAGGATTCTGCCCGCCTTGGCGCGGACGGAAACGATGGCGAAGGGCGCCACGCCTTCGCCGCCATTGGCGAAGGCGGCATAAGCGCCCGTCAATTCGAGCGGCGTGACGCCGGACGTGCCCAGCGCCAGAGACGCCACCGCCTGCAGCGGCGAGGTGATGCCCAGCCGCCGCGCCGTGCGCACTACTTCCCTGGGTCCCACTTCATCGGTCAATTGCGCCGCGATCACATTCGAGGATTGGGCAAAGGCCTTGGTCAGGCTGATGTTGCCCTGAAATTCGCCTTCGAAATCGGAAGGTTTCCAGCCGCGAATATCCACCGGCCCATCGCGCATGATGTCGTCGGGCGAACGGCCATGCTCGAAAGCCGTCAGGTAAACAAAGGGCTTGAACGCGCTGCCGGGCTGGCGCAGCGCGTCGCTGGCGCGATTGAAGCTCGACTCGCTATAGGTTTTTCCGCCCACCATGGCGCGGATCGCGCCGTCGGGCGTCATCGCCACCAGAGCGGCCTGGGATGCGCCGATGCGCGCGCCTTCGGTGCCCAATGCCTCATCCACCGCATGCTCGGCCTGGGTTTGCGTGTCCAGATCGAGGCTGGTTTCCACGACGACCGGATCGTTGCCGCTGCCGATGACGCCGTCCAGCCGCGACAAAATCCAGTCCGCGAAATAGCCGGAGTCGGGCGTGCCGGTTCCTCTCATGATGCGCGGCCTTGTCGCCTGCGCCCGTGCCCTGGTGCCGTCATCAATGAAGCGCGCATCTTCCATGGTGCGCAGCACGATCTGGGCGCGGGCGAGGGAAGCATCCGTGTCGGCTAGCGCGTTATAGCGCGCCGGCGCCTTGACGCTGCCCGCCAGCATGGCGGCCTCGGTCAATCCGAGTTCGCTGGCATGCTTGCCGAAGAATTTCTCGCTGGCCGCTTCGATGCCGTAAACGCCCGCACCGAAGTAAACGCGGTTGAGATACAGCGTCAGTATCTCTTCCTTGGAATAGCGGGACTCCAGGTAGATCGCCAGCATCGCCTCCTGCACCTTGCGCTCATAGGTGCGGCCGGGCGTGAGAAACAGGTTCTTGGCGAGCTGCTGGGTGAGGGTCGAGCCGCCCTGCACCACATGCCCGGCCATCATGTTGGTGATTCCGGCGCGCGCCATGCCGATGGGATCAAGCCCAAAATGGTCGCGGAAGCGGCGATCCTCGATGGCGATGAAGGCGTTGGGCACGTAATCGGGCAGGTCCTTGGCCCTGACCACTTTGTCCTGGACCACGCCACGCCGCGCGATCAGGCGGCCATGGTCATCCAGGATGGTGACGTCGCGCGAGGGCCCGTCTGAAAGAAGATTTTTCACGTCCGGCAGCTGGGAGAGAAAATGCGAATAAAAAATCGCGCTAAAGATCAGAACCCAACCGGTGAGCATCAGGAGCACAAAGGGCCAGGCGGCCTTGCGCCGGCGCCGCGGCGGCGCGTCGTGAGGCGCGCGGGATTGTCCGCCGCGGGAACCCTGGGATTTGCCGGCTGGGAGGCGTCTTGCCATCGCCTGATTTAGAAGCTTTTAGGTTAACGGCGGTTAAACATTTGACGGCCGTCCGTTGCCCGGTTTGCGGCAAAAATGACAGTCCGTGTTTATGCTTAGCTTGGCCCACCTTGGAGCTAGGCAAGCCGATAACCCCCGCCTTCCGTCAACAGAATTTTCGCCTGGCCCGGGTTTTCCTCGATCTTCCGGCGAAGCCGGTAGATATGGGTTTCCAGGGTATGGGTGGTGACGGCGGGGCTATAGCCCCATACCTCATGCAACAGGGTCTCGCGCGGCACGGTGCCCCCGGCGGCATGCAGGAATTTCAGGATCTTGGTTTCCTTTTCGGTCAGGCGGACCTCGCGCGCCCCGGTCAAAAGCTTGGCGCCGGGCCGGAAAAGATAAGGCCCGATCGGCACCGGCCGATCTTCGTCAAGTCCGTGCGGGCCAAGCTGCGCCGACAGCCGCGCCAGCAGCGCGCCAAGGCGGAACGGCTTGACCAGGGCATTTGTGCCGTCGCGTTCTTCCTCGGTCAGAAGCAAAACCGGCCTGCCAATGCTGCGCAATTCGCGCGCCAGGCTTTCGCTTCCCTCCACCGCGGCATCGATGATGGCGAACAGATAATGCGCGGCGGCGCGCGCCTCTTGCGCCGTTGCCGCCTCGATCACCGCATAGGTTCCCTCCCGCGCCAGCTGCTCGGCCAGGGAATGACGCGGCACGGCATTGCCGTCCACCAGAAGAACAGATTTGGCGCTGGGCATGGAACTCTTGTGCTCGCGTGCGCCGCGACCTTAACGCGATTTGCCACAGTCCTGTCAGGCAAATTCTGCCGGGCACGCAGACAGCAGCATCATGAAAATCCAGCCATGCGGCGGAATTTCTTCTGGCAGGATGCTTGCTTATGTTCTGGCCGTGAGCCAGTCCAACCCCCTGATCGGTACCCTGAAAGCGCCCAACCTGCCGCAAACGCAGGCCCCATCCAGCACGCCTGCGTCCAAGGGCGGCGAATGGGACTTTTCCTTTCACAATCTTCTTTCCATCATCAATCCGCTCCAGCATGTGCCGGTCATCGGCACGCTCTATCGCGCCCTCACCGGCGACACTATCGGCACGCCAGAAAAAATCGCGGGCGATACGCTTTATGGCGGATTGTGGGGCGCCCTCGCCAGCATCGCCGATACGGCGTTCGAGGCCATCACCGGCAAGAATGTCGGCGACACCGTGCTGGCCCTGTTCAGCGGCAAACACAGTGACCCGCCGGTCGCGGTGGCAAGCGTTGCCGCGCCATCGCCTGCTCCGGCCGATATTGGCCTCTACACACTCGCCGCCTCGCTGAACCAGAAGGGCGTCGAGAACGACATCGCCCAGCGGGCGCTGCTCGCCTATAAAAAAACCATGGCGCTGCCGGACTTGGCGCTGCCCAGCCCGGTGCTTGGCGCCGGCTTCTAAGTTACACTTCCGTGCATGGACCTGATTGTCTTTCCTTCGCCGGAAGGCCCGGTGCTCGATTGGGGTTTCGGCCCGCGCCGCTGCGCCATCGGTCCGGCCGGAATCGCCCGCAAGGCCGGCGAGGGCGACGGCATCACCCCCACCGGCGTGTTCGGCTTGCGGGACGTGTTCTGGCGCGCTGACCGCCTCGCAAGGCCCCGGACCATCCTGCCCGCGCGTGCGATTGCAAAAGATGACGGCTGGTGCGACGCGCCCGACGATCCCAGCTACAACAGGCTGGTGAAATTGCCTTATCCCGCCAGCGCCGAGAATTTGTGGCGCGACGATCATATCTACGACATTGTCGTGGTAATCGGTTTCAATGACGATCCGGTCATCCCCGGCAAAGGCAGCGCGATATTTCTGCATCTGGCCAAGCCGGATTTTGCGCCCACCGCCGGCTGCGTGGCGCTGATGGAAAGCGATCTGCGCGCCGCGCTGGAACAGCATCAGCCCGGCGACAGGATACGCATTGGATAAAATGTCCTCACCCTGAGCTTGTCGAAGGGTGAGGATATGTGCGCTCGCCAAATATCGCCGTCCCCACCCGCACATAGGTGGCGCCGAAGCGGATCGCCATCTCGAAATCCCCGCTCATCCCCATGCTGAGTTCGTCAAGCCCATTGTCGCGCGCCAGCTTGGCCAGAAAACCGAAATGCGGCGCCGGGTCCTGCTCAAGGGGCGGAATGCACATCAATCCCGTCACCGGCAGATCAAGCTTGCGGGCATAGTTGATCAGCGCAGCACTCTCGGCGGGCATCACGCCCGCCTTCTGTGGCTCCTCGCCGGTATTGACCTGCACAAACAGGGCGGGGCATTTGCCGTTCCGGTCCCGCTCCAGCGCCAGCGCATCGGCAAGCCTGGCGCGGTCCAATGTCTGAATGCAATCGAACAGCGAAACGGCGTCTTTTACTTTATTGGTCTGCAAGGGACCGATCAGGTGCAACTCCAAGTCGGAATATTCGCGTTTGAGCTGCCCGAATTTTTCCTGCGCCTCCTGCACACGGTTTTCGCCGAACAGGCGTTGGCCCGCATCCAATGCCGCCCGCACGCCCGCTTCGTCCACAGTCTTTGACACCGCGACCAGATGTGTCGCCGGCGCGGGATGAAAGGCGGCCTTTCGCGCTCCTTCGATGCGCGCCAATATAGCGGCCAAATTTGTGGCAATCGGATTTTCGGGAATGCTCATGGCGGATGTCCTGTCGCGCGCGAAACTAGCAAGGGCGGCTTCGCGCCTCAATGCAGGCGGGCTGGTTCTCATGACCGACGATCTGCGCCTGCCTGATCCTCTGGCTGCGGTGCGGGCGTTGCCGCCCGGCAGTCTGCTGATTGTTCGCGCCCGCGATGCCGCCCGCCGCGCCCAATTGTCGATGCAGTTGCGTACCATCGCCTGGCGGCGGGGATTGATTCTGCTTATTGCCGACGATCCGTCCCTGGCGCGCGCCATCGGCGCCAATGGCCTGCATCTGCCGGAAGCCCGCGCCCGGGAGGCGGCGCATTGGCGGGCGAAAAATCCCGGCTGGCTGATTACCGCCAGCGCCCATTCGCTGCGCGCCGTGCTTGTCGCTGAGGGCGCCGACGCGGTGCTGCTGTCGCCGGTTTTCACCACCCAAAGCCATCGGAAATTGTCTCCCCTGACGCCGGCGCGGGCCAGGCTGATCGCACGCGGCGTCACAACACCTTTGTTCGCGCTGGGCGGGGTGACCGCGCAAAACGCCGTGCTGCTGTCGGGCTTTGCCGGCATCGCCGCGATCGGCGCGCTCAGTTCGAAGTTTTGAGGTTCAAATGCAGGAAAACCGCATCCAGTCCGATGCGGGGCGCGCCATTATAGAAATTTCCGGCGCCGCGATCATAATTCAGCCGCTGCCAGCCGGCCGCGATCCCGATGCTGTTGCTGAAGCTATAGCCCAGCGAGGCCTGATAGCCGGTCAGACCCAGATGCGGCGCGCTGGCCACCCTGCCGGCATCGCCATCGCCATATTCGACCCCCAGAGTCCATGAACCATAAGCGATACTGGCGCTCGCCTGCATCGCCCGCGTGGTTGCCGCCTGAAAGCTGCGCGCGATCTGGAAGGCATAGGCGTTGCTCTGCCGCCAGGCCCCACCCAGGGAAACGGTGATGTCGTCATTGACGGAATAATCGGCGCGCGCACCGAATCCCAGATCGCTGACGCCTTCCTGGCCGGCGGGCTTGTGTTCGCCGCGTCCCACCGCCAGCCCGCCATAGGCGCTCAGCGCCAGCGGCCCGAATTCATCGGCATATTTGATGGCCCCTTCCCAGATATCCGCCTGGCGTCCCGCCACCTGCGGACCGGCATGCAGAAATGGCAGCCCGTCCTTGGCCTGATTGGGGGTGAAGGACAAAGCCAGCTGTGCCCCGAACAGCTCCGGGCTCAGATAGGCGAGCTTGGCGTAGTTGGACGATGCGCCGATCTCGGTGCGCAAGGCAAAAATATCCGTAAAGGCGCGGCGCGTGGACGGGTCGCGGAAGAAGCTGGTCTGCGGATTGTCCAGCGAAACCGACGCGTCCACCTTGGGTCCGGTCACCGAAAGATCATAACCCGCCCCGTCGGTCTGACCGATTTCCACCCGACCGAGACCGGTGCGCGCCTCGCCATAGGCTTTTTCGATGACGTCGCCGTCATAACGGCCGCGCGACAAAGGATCGCTGGCGGCGATGGTGGCGTCCAAACCCAGCGACAAGCCGCTGTCGAAGTCGCGATGCAGGCGCGGTATCAGCTTGAACACGCCGCTGGCATTCTGATTGCCCCTTCCGCTGGCGCCGAACACCGCGCCGCCGGCCTCGGCGCCGATGTCGAGTTCGGCATTGCCCGGGAAAATCTTGTAAGGGGGTATTGTTGCATCCCAGGCATAGGCGGCATCCGCTTGGCCCGCCAGCAGAAGCGCCAGAACCATGCCCCCTCTCCGCACCCGCTTATCCTTTTGCAATCTGGTCCCAACTTGTTCTAAGTGCTTCTAACATAAGCCGATCCCGGCGCGCGCCGCCATCCTTACGCCGTTGCGTCAAAGGGACCGGACCAGTATAAGCCCCACAGGCTTATCGGGGGCGTGCGGCCCGAAGGGCGCCGCCAGTCGAAGGATAGAGTAACCCGATGCGAATTCCGCCTGTTCTGCTGTGCGTTCTGGCCCTGCCGCTTGCCGCCTGCGGCTCCAGCCAGGACACCACCACCAACATGGACACCGGCGCCACCATCATGGCGGCCGGCAACAACCGCCTGACGCTGGGTGTCAATTCCTACCTCTGGCACGCCACCCTCGACACTTTGGCGTTCATGCCGCTGGCCAGCGCCGATCCGTTCGGCGGCGTGGTCATCACCGACTGGTATGTCGCGCCCAACGCGCCCACTGAGCGCCTGAAAGTGACGATCTACATCCTGGACCGGGCCTTGCGCGCCGATGGCCTCAAGGTGGTGGTGTTCCGCCAGACCAGCAATGCCGGTGCCTGGAGCGACGCCCAGCCCAGCCCCGACACCGCCCACAAGCTGGAAGACGCCATCCTTACCCGCGCCCGCGAGCTTCGCCTGGCGACGCTCAACCAGGGCACGTAATCTTCCGCGCCATCGGCCGGATCAGGAGGCCTGAACGATAATGGCGCGCTACAACGCCAGGGAATCCGAAAGACATTGGCAGAAAGTGTGGGACGAACGCGCGCTGTTCGTCACGCCGCGCCAACCATCATCGGGCAAGCCCAAATGCTATGTGCTGGAGATGTTCCCCTATCCCTCGGGGCGCATCCATATGGGCCATGCCCGCAACTACACGATGGGTGATGTCATCGCCCGCTTCCGCCGCGCCCAGGGTTACAATGTGCTGCATCCGATGGGCTGGGATGCCTTCGGCCTGCCGGCGGAAAACGCCGCGCGCGACAAGGGCGTCTCTCCCCGCGACTGGACCTACGAGAATATCGCTTCCATGCGCGCCCAGTTGAAGTTGCTGGGCCTGTCGATTGATTGGAGCAGGGAATTCGCCACCTGCGATCCGGCCTATTATCTCCAGCAGCAGAAATTGTTCCTGGAATTCTACAAGGCCGGTTTCGTCTATCGCAAAGAAGCCGATGTGAACTGGGACCCGGTCGACATGACCGTGCTGGCCAACGAACAGGTGATAGACGGGCGCGGCTGGCGCTCGGGCGCGATTGTCGAACGGCGCAAGCTGTCGCAATGGTTTTTCAAGATCACGGATTTTTCCGAAGAACTCCTGGCCGCGCTGGACACGCTGGAACGCTGGCCGGAAAAAGTCCGCGTCATGCAGAAGAACTGGATCGGCCGCAGCGAGGGCCTGCGCTTCCAGTTTCAATTGTCGAATAGCGAAAAGCTGGATGTCTTTACCACCCGCCCCGACACGCTATTCGGCGCAAGTTTCGTCGCTTTGTCGCCGGAACATCCGCTCGCCCAGGAACTGGCGCAGACAGACAAGAAGCTGGCGGATTTCATCGCCGAATGCCGCAAGACCGGCACCGCCGAAGCCGAAATCGAGAAAGCCGAGAAGCTGGGCTATGACACCGGCCTTACCGCCGTTCATCCCTTCGACACCAGTTGGAAACTGAAGCTGATGGTGGCGAATTTCGTGCTGATGGGCTACGGCACCGGCGCCATTTTCGGCTGCCCCGCGCACGACCAGCGCGACCTGGATTTCGCCCGCAAATACGGGCTTTCGGTGACCCCGGTGGTGCTGCCGTCGGATGCCGATCCGAAAAGTTTCGTCATCGGCGCCGAGGCCTATACCGGCCCCGGCAAGCTCGCCAATTCACAATTTCTCAACGGCATGACGGTGGAACAGGCCAAAGCCGAGGTCGCATCGCGGCTGGAAAAAGCCGGCACCGGCGAACGCACCGTCAATTATCGCCTGCGCGACTGGCTGGTGTCGCGCCAGCGGCCCTGGGGCTGCCCCATTCCCATGGTGCATTGCCCGACTTGCGGCGTGGTGCCGGTGCCGGAAGGCGCTTTGCCGGTGCTGCTGCCGGAAAAGATCGATTTCTCGGTGCGCGGCAATCCGCTCGACGCCGATCTCGACTGGAAGACCAGCGTCTGCCCCTCCTGCGGCGAGGCGGCGGTGCGCGACACCGACACCCTCGATACCTTCGCCGATTCCTCCTGGTATTTCGCCCGCTTCACCGATCCCGCCTCGGACACACCGGTCAACAAGCACGCGGCGGATTACTGGCTGCCGGTGGATCAGTATATCGGCGGCATCGAGCATGCCATCCTGCATCTGCTCTATGCCCGTTTCTTCACACGCGCCATGAACCGGCTGGACCTGGTCTCGGTGGCCGAGCCCTTCGCCGGTCTCTTCACCCAGGGCATGGTCTGCCATGAGACCTACAAGGATGCGGGCGGTGAGTGGGTCTCGCCGGACGAGGTCGAAAAGCGCGATGGCAAGGCCTTTTTGCGCGCCTCAGGCGCCGAAGTGCAGATCGGCGCCTCCGAGAAAATGTCCAAATCCAGAAGGAATGTGATCGCGCCGGAAGAGATCATCGACGTCTATGGCGCCGACACCATCCGCTGGTTCATGCTCTCCGACACCCCGCCGGAGCGCGATATCGAATGGACCGATGCCGGGGCGGAAGGCTGCTGGCGTTTTGTCCAGCGGGTCTGGCGTCTGGTGACTGAGCCGGTGAGCGTGAGAATTACTTCGATAGATGATAAGCCCAGTGGAAATTATTCGGGACCGGAACTTCAATTACGGCGAGCTACTCATCAAGCTATCGCCGGAGCTACCGACGATTTAAACAATCTTCGTTTTAACAAAGCCGTCGCTCAAATTTACTCGCTGACAAACGCCATCTCATCATCAGATTCGTCTGATGGAGTAATCAAGCGCGAGGCGCTACAAGCTTTGGTTCTTTTGCTTGCACCAATGATGCCTCATCTCGCAGAGGAATGTTGGCGTGCGCTAGGCCACACGACCTTGGTTGCTGAGGCGCCGTGGCCGAAGCATGATCCGGCGTTGGTCGCGTCGGATTTCAATACAATTGCAGTCCAGGTAAATGGAAAGCTCCGTGCGACTATGCAAGTGTTGCACGGGACATCGAAAGAGGACATTGAGGCAAGAGCGATGAGTCTTGATCCCGTTGTGCGTGCTCTGGATGGCAAAGCCCCCAACAAGGTGATTGTCGTACTGTCTCGCATTGTGAATATTGTTACCAGCGCACCCTCAGTCGAAGAAAAAAAGCCTTGAGGCGCTTAGCTGTTCTGATCGCGCTTCTGCCCCTGCTGGCGGGCTGCGGCTTTCACCCGCTCTATGGCGATCCCAAGCTGGAACCGCAGCTTGCCTCCATCTTTGTCGAGCCGGTGGCCGAGCGTGACGGCTATGAGCTGCGCAACACCCTGATCAATCTGCTGGGCAGCGACGGGGTGTCGGGCGGCAAGGCCTATCGCCTGCGCTTGATCCTGAATGAATCCAACCAGGGCGTGGCGCTGCAGAATAACGCCACCATCACCCGCTACAACGACACCCTGACCGTCAATTATGTGCTCAGCGACGCCAAGGGTACCGAAGTCATCCGTGGCACCCAGACCAGCCTTTCCTCCTATAACGTGGTGGCGTCGCCCTATTCGACCCTGTCGGCGCAGCAGGATGCCGACACCCGTGCCGCCAATGACATCGCCGAACGCATCCGCATCGATCTGGGCGCTTTCTTCCGGCAGCGGGGCCAGCCATGACCAGGGATTGGCGATGATTGCCCAACGTCCATGATTGCCCAACTTCCATGATAATAAGCCCGCGCGATGCCGACCGTTTTGCCATGGCTCCGCCCAAGACTCTGCGCGCCGCCCTGGTGTTCGGTCCCGATGCCGGCCTGGTGCGGGAGCGAGCCGAAAAGCTGATGAAATCGGTGGTGCCGGACATCGGCGATCCCTTTAACATCGCCGATCTCAGCGAAGCGGTGCTGGACGCCGATCCGGCGCGGCTGGCCGACGAAGCCGCCGCCATTTCCATGATGGGCGGGCGGCGGGTGGTGCGGGTGCGGGGCGCGGGCAACGGCCTTGCCGACCTGTTCGAGACATTTCTCGACAACCCGCCCGGCGATTCGCTGCTGGTGGTGGAAGCGGGCGATCTATCCAGGGGCGCGGGTTTGCGCAAATTGTTCGAAGACGATGACTCTGCCGCCGCGATTGCCTGTTATGCCGACACAGCCCGCGGCCTGGAGGATCTGGTGCGGGATGCCTTGCGCGCCGAAGGCCTCACCATCGCGCCCGATGCCCTGGCCGATGCGGTGTCGCGGCTGGGTTCGGATCGCGGCGTGTCGCGCCGGGAACTGGAAAAGCTGGCGCTCTATTGCAAGGGCCAGAAAAGCGTCAGCCTGGAGGATGTGCGCGCCGCCATGGGCGACGAGGCCGAGGCGCGCTCGGAAGAAGCTTCGGACGCGGCCGGTAGCGGCGATTTCGCCCGTCTCGACCTGGCGCTGGAACGGCTCTGGACGGCGGATACGTCGGCCATCGCAGTGATCCGGGCGGCAATGGGTCATTTCCAGCGGCTGGCGCTGGTGCGCGAAAATCTGGCCCGGGGCGAAAATCTGGATAGCGCCATCAAACAGCTCCGCCCTCCCATCCATTTCCTCCGCGCCGACAGCTTCAAGGCCCAGGCCCGCGCCTGGAGCGGCGAGAAAATCAATGACGCGCTGGACCTGCTGCTGGAGGCGGAGACGCTCTGCAAGACCACCGCCGTTCCCAATGAAGCCTTGTGCGGCCGCACCCTGATGAATATCTGCGCCATGGCGAAAGGCAAAAGCTAGTGCTGAAAGTCCGCGTCATTCCCTGCCTGGATATAAAAGACGGCCGCGTCGTCAAGGGCGTGAACTTCGTCGGGTTGCGCGATGCCGGCGATCCGGTGGAACAGGCGATCCTTTATGACGCGGCGGGGGCCGACGAGCTCTGTTTCCTGGACATCACCGCCAGCCATGAGGCGCGCGGCACGCTCCTTGGTGTCGTGCACCGCACCGCCGAAGTCTGCTTTATGCCTTTGACTGTGGGCGGCGGGGTCCGCAGCCTGGAAGACATCCGCGCCCTGTTGCTGGCGGGCGCCGACAAGGTGTCGATCAACACCGCGGCGGTGAACCGCCCGGAGTTCCTCCGCGAGGCGGCGGAAAAATTCGGCAGCCAATGCATTGTCGCCGCGATTGACGCCAAGAAAGCCCCCAGCGGCAAGTTCGAGATTTTCACCCATGGCGGGCGCACCGCCACCGGCATGGACGCGGTGGACTATGCCCAAAAAGCGGTGGCGCTGGGTGCGGGCGAAATCCTCCTCACCTCCATGGATCGCGACGGCACCAGGGCGGGCTATGACATCCCCTTGACCCGCGCCATCGCCGATGCGGTGACGGTTCCGGTGATCGCCTCGGGCGGGGTCGGCAGCGTGAACGATCTGGTCAAAGGCGTCACCGAAGGCCATGCCAGCGCGGTGCTGGCCGCGTCTATTTTCCATTTCGGCGAGATCAGCATTGCGGATGCAAAAGGCGCGTTGGCAAAAGCAGGCTTGCCCGTGCGGAACATCTGATTGTAGTTTCGCCGCATGGATGATCCGCGCCCTGCTTCGATTCATTCCCTGTCCCGCCGCGCCGCGCACCCGGCCCAGCCGGTCAAGGCGCGTTCCGCCCGCATCCACGCCAAAATGTCGCCGGACGATGCTTTCCGCACCACCCTGTCGGATTGCCTGGCCCAGATGACCGCCAATGCTGGGGTGCTGCGCGCCGGCCGTTCGGTGGAAGGCCTGCATCAGCTTCGCGTCGGCCTTCGAAGGCTGGAGGTGGCGCTGAAATCCTTCGGCGAAGCCTTTGAACAGCCCTGGCTGGAAGAGTTGCGCGGCCGCGCCAAGGTCTTGTCCAGCCGGCTCGGCCCCGCCCGCGATCTTGACGTGTTCCTGGAAGAGCTGCTCGCCGCGCCCGCCAAGGCCTTTTCCGGCGAGGAAGACGCCGAAATGTTCGCCAGCCTGCGCGGCGCGGCGGAAGAGGCGCGCGAGACAGCCTGGAAACAGGCCCATGACTGCATCGCCAGCGCCGATTTCACGGTGTTCATCGATGACGTCGCGGGGCTGGCCCAGTCGCGCCTGCCCCTGGCGCGCGACAACCGGGTGGGACCGTTGGCGGCGCGTATGCTGAGGCGCCAGGCGGCGCGGGCGAAAAAGCGCGGCCGCGCGGCCCGCAGCCATGAGGAAGGCGATCTGCACCGGCTGCGCATCGCGCTCAAGAAATTGCGCTACAGCGCCGAGTTTTTCGCGCCCCTCTATAAGAAAAAAAAAGTGAAACGGTATTTGTCTGAGGTCAAAAGGCTGCAGGATTGCCTGGGCCGCTTGAACGATATCGCCCATGCCCGCGCCGTGGTCACAAGGCTGGCGCCCGCCTCGCAGAGCAATGCCGGCGCCTTGCGCTTTGCCGCCGGCACCGTGCAGGGCTGGTACCGGGCCCGCCAGCCGCGGCTGATCAAGAAGGCCATGAAGCGCTGGGACCGGCTGAAAAATACCCAGGCATTCTGGCTCTAAGCGTTTACCAGCGCGACATTCAGGGCGTGCAGCGCCGGCCGCCCTAGCCTGTCCATTTCCAGCACCAGCGCCTTTGAGACATCCAGCTCTTCCGGCATCGGCGTCGCCATGTTCCAGCCGGTCGCCAGGGTGTAGGCGGCGCGCAGCACGCCCAGATGGGCGATAGCGACAGCATCGCTCTCCTCCCGCGCTGCATCACGCAGGAAATCCGCGACGCGGGCCAGCAGCTTCTGGGTGGATTCGCCGCCAGGCGGGCGAAATTCGGCGGCATGACCGGCGCGAAGGAATGCGTCATCGCCATCGCGCGCCAGGATTTCCGCCCGGCTGAGACCCTCCCATTCACCCCAGTTCTGCTCCATCAACCGCGCATCCAGGATCGGCTTTTCAAACCCCATGGCCTTGGCGGTCTGGCGGGCGCGCAGCAGCGGGCTGGCAAAGACGCGTGCGGCAGGAAAGGGCGGCCGCAGGGCCTGCATTGTCTGGAAGCCCTCCTCGCTGAGCGGAATATCGGTATGGCCCTGGACACGGCCTTGGGCATTCCATTCCGTCGGACCATGCCGCAGGAAAGCGATCTTCACGCCTCGATCTCCACGACTACGGGCACATGGTCCGACGCTTTCTGCCAGCCGCGCATTTTCTTCAGAATGGTCTGTGACTTGAGCCCGCCCTTAAGGCCGGGGCTTAGCCAGATATGGTCCAGCCTGCGGCCGCGATCCGAGGCCTCCCAGTCCGCCGCGCGATAGCTCCACCAGGAATAGATTTTCTCATTCTCTGGAACGAAATGCCGGGTGGCATCGGTCCAGTCGAGGGCGGCCTGCGCTTCCCCCAGCAGCCGCGTCTCGATCGGGGTGTGACTCACTACATCCAGCAATTGCTTGTGGCTCCAGACGTCATGTTCCAGGGGCGCGACATTGAGATCTCCCACCAGCAGCATTTTTTCGCTTTTGGATTTGCGGGCGAAGAATTTTTCCATTGCGGCCAGGAAATGCAGCTTGTGGGCGAATTTGTCGTTGCGCTTGGGATCGGGAATGTCGCCGCCCGCCGGAACATAGAAATTATGCAGTTCCACGCCGTTCTCGAACGTCGCACTCATATGCCTGGCATGGCCTTCGCGGCAGAAATCCTGCACCCCGGTTTTCCTGAAAGGCAGGCGCGAGAGGATCGCCACCCCGTGATAGACCTTCTGGCCGTGGATCGCCTGATGCACATAGCCAAGTTTTTTCAGGGCTTCGCCGGGGAACAGCTCATTGACGACCTTGGTCTCCTGCAGCGCCAGCACATCGGGCTGCTGGTCCCGCAGGAAGCGCGTCACCAGCCCGATGCGATGACGCACCGAATTGATGTTCCAGGTGGCGACCTTCATATTTTGCACGACCTCTATGTTGCACTTGCACAGTCGGTTAAGGAAGAATGAAGTGCTATATATTATCGTTTGATTACAGCATATTATGGCATGACCTGCGACAAATTCGCGCCCAATCTTGGGGAAAACACGCAGTTGAACCGGGAGTAAAACCACCTATTATATTGCAGTGCAGCAAAGGCCGGAGGGGCATTCCTTGCCAAAGGCCCGATATTAAGGAGTAACACCATGATTAGTCTTCATATTCACCGACAGGCCGCTCTCAGCGAAAAGCTCAGCCAGATACTTTCCGCCATTGTCCTGGTTTTAACCGGCGCCTTGGCGTTGGTCACTCTCGCCGCTTCCTGATCGCTCCAGCGGCCAGCGCGCCCTTGGACTGACATCGATTGGGTCCGCCGCGCCGCCGGCAAACCGCTCCAGCCCCGCCCAGCCGATCATCGCCGCATTGTCGGTGCAAAGCCGGGCGGGCGGAATGCGGATATTGAAATCATGGCTCTCGGCCAGGACCGTCAGCGCCGAGCCGATCGCGACATTGGCGGCCACGCCGCCCGCCACCACCAGTGAGGGCGTTTCAATCTCCGGAAAATCCCGCCCGAACAGCGCCAGCGCATTGCCGGTGCGGTCGCAAAGAATATCGATCACCGCGGCCTGAAATGACGCTGCGGCGTCATTCACATCCACTGCGCCAGATTGCACCAGCTGGCGCATGGCGGTTTTCAGGCCTGAGAAGGAAAAATCCGCACCTGCCCGCCCCAATAAGGGGCGGGGCAGGGGATAGCGTTTGGCATTGCCTTGCGCTGCCGCCACTTCCACATTCGGCCCGCCCGGATAAGGCAGGCGGAGCAGCTTGGCGACCTTGTCAAAAGCTTCGCCCGCCGCATCATCCTGGGTGGTGCCGTAAAGCCGGAATCTATCCGGACCTTCCACCGCCAGAAGCTGACAATGACCGCCGGAGATCAGCAGCAAAAGGTAGGGAAACGCCACGCCATCGGTCAGCCGCGCGGTCAGGGCATGACCCGCAAGATGATTGACGGCAATGAGCGGCTTGCCAGCGCCGAGCGCCAGCGCTTTGGCGGTCGTCAGCCCCACCATCACCCCGCCGATCAGTCCCGGCCCTGCCGTGGCGGCAATGGCGTCGATCTCCGCCAACGAGACTTTTGCGTCTTTCAGCGCCTGTTCCACCACGCCATCCAATATCTCCATATGGGCGCGGGAGGCGATTTCCGGCACCACCCCGCCATAAGGCGCATGGGCTTCGGTCTGGCTGAATATGATATTGGCGAGGATCTCCCCCGGCCCCGGCGGGAACCCGCGCACCACCGCAGCCGCGGTTTCGTCGCAGCTGGTCTCAATCCCGAGCACGGTGAAAGTGTCCAAAATCCCATTCTTCCGCTAAGACGCTGCTCGTCTAACGCAGATAGAGCCTCATCGCAAAAACATGCGTATTTTGATCACCCGGCCGATCGAAGATAGCGAGGAAACCACCCGGCAACTGGCGCTTCGCGGCCATCAGGGATTGGTCGCGCCACTGATGACGCTGCGCTTCCTGGACGGGCCAGACGTGACTTTGGAAAATGTGCAGGCGATCCTGGCGACCAGCGCCAATGGCGTGCGCGCGCTGGCCCGCCGCACGCCAAAGCGCGACGTGGCCCTGTTCGCGGTCGGGCCGCAGACCGCGACAGAGGCGCAGAGACTGGGATTTCGAAGCGTAAAAAGCGCCGATGGCGATGCCAGGGCGCTGGCGCTTGCAGCATCACGCTGGGCCGAGCCCGGCAAAGGCACGCTGTTGCATGTGGCGGGCGAGGGCAATGACGGAAAGCTCGCCGATAGCCTTTCCGCATTCACCGTCCGGCGGGAAATCCTCTATGCCGTGCACCCCGTGGAAAAAATGCCGGAAGCCGCCGCCGCCGCCTTGCGTGAAGGCAAGGTCGAGGCGGCACTTTTCTACTCGCCCCGCAGCGCCGCGATATTCCGCGATTGCGCGGTCAGGGAAGCCCTGCCGGTTAAGGCTCTGATTGCAATCTGTATCAGCGCCGCCGCCGCTGCCGCCCTGGCGCCGCTGTCCTTCCGGGATGTCCGGGTGGCCGCCAGGCCCAACCAGGCCAGTCTCCTGAAGTCGCTCGATGAGCCAAATACTACAACTTAAGATTGTGGATCAAAGGGCCGCGAATCAGGACGCTTGCGGGAAAGCCGGGCTCCCGTCACACTTCGCGCATGCAGCATGAGGCCTTTGCGAACGCCGAGGACCTGGGAGGGGCGGATATCGCCGCTACCGCGCCACGCCCGTCTCGCGCCGGCCAGGATTCGCCCTACCAGAATTACACCCTGGGTGCTGCCTATGACGAAATGTTTGAAGCGGGTGGCAGTCCGCGCGCGCCTTATGCCGCGCTGGATGGCCGGATATCGACCCTGCCCCTGGAAGAGTTGAATCGCCGCCAACAGGCCTGCGAGCAAAGTTTCTTGCATCAGGGCATTACGTTCACCGTCTATAGCGACAATCGCGCCACCGAACGGATCATTCCCACCGATCTATTGCCCCGCATCGTCACCGCGGCGGAATGGGAACGCATCGAGCGCGGCCTTACCCAACGCATCCTGGCGCTCAATCTTTTCCTGCGCGACATTTACAGCGACGGGCGCGTGCTGAAAGACGGCGTGCTGCCGCGCTCGATGATTTATGGCTCCAAGCACTATCGCCGCGAGATGCGCGGATTGCCGGTGCCGCATGGCGCCTATGTCAATATCTGCGGCAGCGACCTGATCCGCAACGAGCGTGGCGAGTTTGTCGTGTTGGAAGACAATCTGCGCGTGCCTTCGGGTGTTTCCTACATGCTGGCCAACCGCGATGTGGTGCGGCGCGCCTTTCCCGGCGTCTTCCGGGCGATGAATGTGCGCGCCATCGAACAATATCCGCTGGAGCTTCTGGCCACCCTCCGAAGCCTGGCGCCGTTTCACGACGATGTTTCCATCGCGGTGCTGACGCCTGGTGTCTTCAACTCCGCCTATTTCGAGCATGCCTTCCTCGCCCGCCAGATGGGCGTGGAGCTGGTGGAAGGCCGCGATCTTCTGGTCAACGACAATGTCGTCTACACCCGCACCACGTCGGGCCTGAAGCGCATTGACGTCATTTATCGCCGCATTGATGACGATTTCATCGACCCTTTGATCTTTCGCGAGGATTCGGCGCTCGGCGTGCCGGGTCTGTTCAACGCCTATCGTGCCGGCAATGTGATGATTGCCAATGCGCTCGGCACCGGCGTGGCCGACGACAAGGCGGTTTACGCCTATGTGCCGCGCCTGATCCGCTACTATCTTTCGGAAGAGCCCTTGATCGAGAATGTCGAGACCTTCCTCTGCCGCGAGGAAAAATCCCTCAATCATGTTCTTGCCAATCTCGACAAGCTGGTGGTGAAGGCGGTGGGAGAAAGCGGCGGCTATGGCATGCTGGTCGGCCCGCATGCCAGCCAGGCCGAGCGCGACGAGTTCGCCCGCAAGCTCAAATCCGATCCCGACAATTATATCGCCCAACCCACCATTCAGCTTTCCACCGCGCCGACATTTGTCGGCAACGGCGTGGAATCGCGGCATGTGGATTTGCGCCCCTTTATTCTGCATGGCTCGGAAACCAAGATCGTGCCGGGCGCGCTGACCCGCGTGGCCCTGAAGCGCGGCAGCCTGGTGGTGAATTCCAGTCAGGGCGGCGGCTCCAAGGACACCTGGGTGCTGGGGCAATAAATGTTGAGCCGGGTCGCCGACAGCCTTTACTGGATGAGCCGTTACATAGAGCGGGCTGAGCATACCGCGCGCGTGATGGCGGTGAAGCTGGAATCGATGATCGAACAGACGCCGGAAGACGCGATGGCGTCCTGGGCGCGGGTGATCGAGGCCCTGACTGGCGAAATGGCGCTGGATGCCTCTCAGGATGCTTTTCTCACCACCCGCAAGCTGGCCTTTGACCGCGAAAACAAAGCCGCGCTGATAACCTCGCTGGCGATGGCGCGCGACAATGCCCGTCAGGTGCGCGAAGCGCTTTCCAATGAAGTCTGGGAAAATCTCAACCGGCTTTACCTGCGCCTGGCGCCGGTGACCATGGATTCCATATGGGTGCACACCCCGGCGCGCCTGTTTCGCGAGGCATTGGAAGACATGCACGCCCTGGAAGGCGTCACCTATTCCACCTTGAGCCATGGCGAAGGCTGGTACTTTCTGGAACTGGGCAAGCATATCGAGCGGGCGCAATTGCTGGGGCGGCTGCTGGATGTGCATTTTCGCGGACCGCGTGATGGCAGCCAGAGCACGCCCAAATATTTCGACTGGCTGGTGCTGCTGAAGTTCTGCACCGCTTTCGAGCCTTACACCAAGCTCTATACCGCCTCGATCCGCCCCCAGAAGATCGCCGAATTCCTCTTGTTCGATCCGGAATTTCCCCATTCCATCCGCTTTTCCGTCGACCGTGTCACCGATGCGCTGGCCCGGGTGGCGCCAGGCGCGCCGCCAGCCCGTCGTGCCGCGGTGGAACGGCTGGCGGGCCGGCTCAAGGCCAGCGTGGATTTCGGACAGATCGACGAACTGATGTCGGGCGGTATTGCGGGCTTTCTCGCCGACATCACCCGGCAGTGTGAAAAAATCCACGAAACGCTGTATGCGTCTTTCATCACCTATGGCGCGGAAACTGTTTTATGAGGCGCATTTTCGGCGGAAAACCGCTTCACACTTTTCCTGAAAATGCGCGGGGGCTCTAATGTTCTACTCCATCCGCCACGTCACCCGTTTCCGCTATTCCGACCCGGTGCGCGAATCGGTGATGGAATTGCGCATGCAGCCTCGCTCGGAAGGGCCGCAGACCTTGCGGAGTTTCCAGATCGCCACCAACCCGCGCGCCCAGCTTTATGCCTATACCGATCATCTTGGCAACGCGGTTTATCATTTCAATCTGCTGCGCGAGCATGAGGAATTGCGCATCGAGGCGCAGGCGGTGGTGGAATTGGGAATCCTGCCCCAGGCGCCGGAGCATCTCGACCAGCTGGAATGGGGCCGCTACAACAATTACAATCTTACCGACGATCATTTCGACATGCTGGGACCGTCGAAATTCGCGCGGCTGTCGCCCGAGCTCGTCACCTTCATGAAGATCGCGGAACTGGAAAAGCCGGAAGGCGATCCGCTGACCGCGATGAAAAAGCTTCAGCGCGCGATTTACGACTCGTTCGACTATCAATCCGGCATCACGGAAGTGCATTCGCCCATTGAACATGCCCTGCGCGAGCGGCGCGGTGTTTGCCAGGATTTCGCCCATATCATGATCGCCATCGCCCGCGCCTGGGGCGTGCCGTCCCGCTATGTCTCCGGCTATATGTATCATCGCGGCAACCGCGACCGCTCCATGGCCGACGCCACCCATGCCTGGGTGGAAGCCTATCTGCCCTCCCTGGGCTGGCTGGGTTTCGACCCTACCAACAATATCCCGGCGGGTGAGCGGCATGTGCGCGCCGCGGTTGGGCGTGACTATGCCGATGTGCCGCCGACCCGTGGCACCTTCAAGGGCGTGGCGGACAGCGAGCTTTCCATCGCGGTGGGGATCGAGCCGACCCAGGCGCCGGTGCGCCATGAGGATTTCCTGAAAGTGGCCCGGCCGATGACATCGCCGGCGACCCATTCGATGCCCGAGCGGCTTTATCACCATCAGCAGCAGCAACAGCAGCAATAGGTATTAACGCCTGTGCCGCCCAAAATGCGGGCAGGCAGAGATAGTCATTAATGGAGCATGGAAAAACTGGCTCTCGCCAAGGCCCCCCATGTTTAATAACTGGTGAACGTAATCGTCCAAATGGCCAAGCCTTTGTTAACTCCTGACGGAATATGGTCATGAGGCTTGAACCAAGGACGGCCCCCCATGCCGCTGAAACTGTCGTTGAAACCTGGCGAGAAATTCGTGCTCAATGGCGCGGTGCTCTCCAATGGCGATAAACGCACCAGCCTGGTGATCCAGAACAAGGCCTGTGTGCTGCGCGAGAAAGACATCATGCAGCCAAAGGACGCCAATACCCCGGCGCGCCGGGTCTATCTGGCGATCATGATGATGTATCTCGACGGGCAGGCGAGCGAAGGGCCCTATAACGAATTTGCGCTGCGCATGACCGAGTTCATGGGCGCGATCCAGAACCGCGCGGTGCTTGCCGCCTGCGTGGAAATCAGCCGCGATGTCGTGCAGGGCGCCTATTACAAGGCGCTGATCTCATGCCGGAAATTGTTTGACTTCGAACAGGAGCGCCTTAGCTATGACCCTGAAGAACTACCAAAACGTACAGCGCGCGGTTGAAGATCCGCGGGCGACGGAATACCGCCTTTTCGGGCAGGTGACCGGCGCTCTGATCGACGCCAAGACGGGCAACGCCCAGGGCGCGCCCCTGGTCAAGGCGATCGACTGGAACAAGCGGCTTTGGCGCACGCTGGCAGCCGATTGCATGGATGACCGCAACACCCTGACCGTGGAAGTACGCGCCAAGATTGTTTCGCTCTCGCTCTGGGTTTCGAAATATTCGCGCAGCGTGACGCGTGAAAAAGCGCCGATCGATCCTCTGATCGAGATCAACCGCACCATCATGCAGGGCTTGCAGGGCAACGCCGGCTGAACCATTTCAAGGGGGCTTACCAAACCCGGCGCGTCCACCGCGCCGGGTTTTTCTTTTATTGGTCGCACGGCGCTTGAACGCGGACGCGCCCATTATTTCATGGGCGTCTTTGGCGCCGCTCGGAATTTCCCGTCACCGCCTAGGCAACTTTTCGTTCGATACGCTGGCGCCAGCGAACGGGCAAGAATTGCCTCAACCGGCAAAACATACCTAACGAGAAGTGGCCTAGGCCCTAAAAGGTCCTAATATAATCAATATCTTATACCGTTAAGGGCGTGGCACGCCGGTTGCAAAAGTTCCGGCGGGTCACTTTGGCCCTCGGGTTTGCAGAACGCGCGCCCCCACCAGGAATGATGGAGAATACCTATGTCTTTTAGCGTCAACACCAATGCCGGCGCCATGGTGGCGCTGCAATACCTCCAACAGACCCAGGGTCAGCTTGACCGGACCCAGTCTGCCATCAACAGCGGCCTCAAGGTCGCGTCGGCAAAGGATGATGGCGCGATCTACGCCATTGCCCAGAACCAGCGCGGTGCTGTGGCCGGATTTTCATCTGTCATCAACAGCCTGAACAATGGCTCTTCCGCCATCGAGGTGGCCCTTTCGGCGGGTCAGTCGATTTCGGATCTGCTGATCCAGTTGAAACAGAAGGCGCTGTCCGCGGCTGATACCTCGCTCGATACGGCGAGCCGTCAGGCGCTGAATGCGGATTTCACGGCCCTGCGCGATCAGATCACCACGATCGTCAAGAATGCCGTATTCAACGGGTTCAACCTGGTTGATGGCTCGACCAACAAGGTCCAGGCTTTGGCCTCGGCCGATGGATCGCGCCATGTCTCGGCCCAGGCGCAGAATCTGAGCCTGTCCGGCGCGATCGTGACCCTCAAGACCACCAGCACGGTCTCGACCCAGGTCAAGGCGTCCGCGCTGATCGCCACGATCCAAACCTCGCTCTCCAACGTCAACTCCGCTCTTGCGAAGCTGTCGGCTGGCGCCGCGAAGTTCTCGATCCAGGCGACCTTTACCCAGAAGCTTTCCGACACCCTGACAACCGGCATCGGCAATCTCGTCGACGCCAACATGGCGCAGGAAAGCGCTCAGTTGCAATCGCTACAGGTCAAGCAGCAGCTGGGCATCCAGGCGCTTGCGATCGCCAACCAGGCGCCGCAGACGATCCTGTCGTTGTTCAGATAAGACTTCCAGCAAGTGATGGGCGGCGCTTTGCGCCGCCCTTTTCTTTTGGATCTTAAGGCAAGCAGTCCGGCCGCCGCCGCGGCGAACGGCGCTTTGCGCCCGAATCCGGCATGTTCGATAATGTGCCTTGCCGCGATCCGATTCGAGCGGTCTG
Organism: Rhizomicrobium sp.; assembly: GCA_035568995.1. Lineage (GTDB taxonomy): Bacteria > Pseudomonadota > Alphaproteobacteria > Micropepsales > Micropepsaceae > Rhizomicrobium. The sequence goes on from DATMNL010000054.1 coordinate 91,390, forward strand.
TTCACTTGGCGAGACGAGAATATGAGCCCCAACATGGAATCATGCGATGAGCCGTGCCGGGTGTGCGGCGCCACGATAGCTGCCTTTAAAGTCAGCAAATCATCGGGGCCGTATGTTTCCAATTGGGTGACGTGCGGCGGATGCGGCGTGCAGCGCATCTGCCCCTATCCGGCGGAAGCGGAACTGGCCGCCTACTACAACGACAAATATCTGGAGAAAAAATGCACCGGCTCCGTCAGCCATTTGTTGCGGTTCTCGGCAGAATACCGGCCTACGGTCTTCAACGAATACGCCCAGTCGGTAGCCGATGCCGGCCTGTCCACAGCGATGATACTCAAATCAAGAATTTTGGATTTCGGCTGTGCGGACGGTATTTTTCTCGACTGGCTGCGCAGTCTGGGTGTTGATCAGAACCAGCTTTGTGGAATCGATATCTCCGATGAGATGGTTCAGATCGCCAGGCAGAAAGGCCATCGCGCTGTTTCCGTCGCATCACAGGCCGAATTGTCCGGCGAAAAATTCGATCTCGTGACGCTGTGGGATGTGCTGGAACATCTGCTCAATCCCGTTGAGACACTCGGAAATCTCACGCAATTCCTGAAGCCCGGCGGCCACATATTGCTACAAACCCCAAGAACGGGATTGCTTTCGGACATTCTCGCGGAAGCTTTTGAACACTATCTTCCGATTGAACACATACATCTGTTCCCGCGTGATACCCTGATCAATTGCATGACGCCCCTGGGGTTTCGCATCATCAAGGCCATGAGTTTCGGCGCCAATGCGCCGGCCACCAAGGTTCCGCGCCCCTACAAATCCGCTTACGACCAGCTCGCCAAGCGGACGGACAATGGCGCGACGCAGGTATTGCTCTGCAAGTGGCAATGACTGTCAATCGGCGCAGCCGCCTGAACGCACTCGCTTTTTAGAAAAAGTGGAAGTATTTGCCGCCCACCCGGCAAAGTTTGCCGATAACCGGCAGTTTTTGCCCGGCTCTTTTTTCCGTCCGGCAGGTTTCGCCGGGACCGATTTTCCTGGGTCCGGGAAAATCGATGTTTAAGTAAAACTGAATTCGTTCCGGCATGAGGCTTGCCAATAAGCCCGTGGGCAAAATGCCCAATGAGCAAAAGCTCACACACCAGAATGGAGAGACAAAATGGCTTTTAGTGTTAATACCAACACCGGCGCAATGATCGCGCTGCAGTACCTTACCCAGACCCAGGGCCAACTCAGCGCAACCCAGAACGCCATCAACAGCGGCCTCAAGGTTGCCACCGCGCGTGACGATGGCGCCATTTACGCCATTGCTCAGAATCAGCGTGGCGCGGTTGCCGGCTATGCCTCGGTCATCAACTCGATCAATAACGGCACGTCCGCCATCGACGTCGCGCTTTCCGCGGGCCAGTCGATTTCGGACCTGTTGATTCAGCTCAAGACGAAGGCGCTTTCAGCCGCCGACAGCTCGCTCGATACGGCGAGCCGCCAGGCCCTGAACGCGGACTTCACCGCTCTGCGCGATCAGATCACAACGATCGTCAAGAACGCGGTGTTCAACGGCTTCAACCTGGTTGACGGTACGACCACGCAGGTTACGGCTCTGGCCTCGGCTGACGGCACGCGCCGCATCACCACCGCGGCTCAGAAACTGACCCTGTCGGGCGCCATCGTGACCCTGAAGTCGACGGCCACGATCTCGACCCAGGCGAAAGCCTCGACCCTGATCGCCACGATCCAGACCTCGCTCGTCAACGTCAACTCCGCTCTTGCGAAGCTGTCGGCTGGCGCCGCGAAGTTCTCGATCCAGGCGACCTTTGCCCAGAAGTTGTCAGACGTTCTGACGACCGGCATCGGCAACCTGGTCGACGCCAACATGGCGTACGAAAGCGCCCAGCTGCAGTCGCTGCAAGTCAAGCAGCAACTCGGCGTTCAGGCTCTGTCGATCGCCAATCAGTCTCCGCAGACTGTGTTGTCTCTGTTCCGTTAAGCCATAGCTGGGCGGCGGCTTTTGCCGCCGCCCACGCTTAATCGTCGTCGGGAGACTGCAAGAAATGCGGCTCCCGCCCCGAGGCGAAGGGAACTTCTGGTGGGACAAAAATCGAAGGGTAGGCACCGGGGGGTGGCCTACCCTTCGATCGTTTTTGCGCCATTATCAGCTTGTTTGGATCTGGATCTTGGCCAGTGCGGCATGGGCGGCTTCCAGTGCCGCCTCGCGGCTGGCGCCGCTGGCCAGGACCATGGCGCCCACGCCGCCGTCAAAGGAAATAATATCTCCGGCGCTGGCCGCAAGCGCCTCCGCGATGCCGGGAATCTTTGCTGCCTCCTCAAGGCCCGTCACCTCCACCACCTTGCCAGGCTTTGGGTAGGCGTAGCGCTGGATCACCGGCGTGGAATATCGGGGCGTCAGATCCGTTTCATGGACCGGCTCACCCAGCGCGATCTTGATTGCCGCGCCGATGAAATTCACACCGTTGTGAAGCGGAATCTGCCTGGTGCAAAATAGCCCGCCGGACAGCCGGGCCGCCAGGCCGATAAGATGAGGTTCGCCCTCATGGATCACCAGACTGCTCTGGAAGGTGCCGTCAACCAGACCCAATGCGCTGGCCGCCCGCGCCACCAGGTCGCGCATTCGCGCCTGCATGTCCTGCGGCTGACGGCTGGGAAGTTCGCCGCCATTGTCGATGAACAAAGGCGAATAGCGCTCCAGATGTTCGAAGTTGCGGTCGCAGAAAGCGGGCGTGAAACAGCGCCCGCCCGTCACCAGGGTTTCGGCGGAAAGCTGCGGTCCCTCCAGATATTTCTCCACCATCACCCGCTCGGTCGGGGATTGAGAGCGGGCCAGCACAAATGCTCCGGCCAGGTCTTCCATCCCTGCGATGCGCTGCACGCCGCCTGAGTCCGGGCCGTCCACCGGCTTGATCACCAGATCGCGGCCATGGCTGATGGCGACGCGTTGCAATTCCTGGGGTGTGCGCACCTCCGCGAACCAGGGCGACGCGACACAAGCCGAGACGAAACTTTTCTTCATTGCCAGCCGGTCCGCCGCCAGCTCTGCCACATGCACCGGCAGGCCGGGCAGGCGCAGTCTTTGCGCCACGGCGGCGGCGGTAAGCGGGTCTCCTGCGGCTATCGCGATCACGCCGTCAATCTTGCGGATTTTGCGGTTGTAGCGTTCCGCGGCGGCGGCGGTATCCGCTGGCGCGCGCGCGTCGGCAATCAGGCAGGAATCGGCGAAGGCAAATCCCGGGGCCTGCGGATCGCCATCCGACATCACCACATTCAGGTCCATCTCCTTGGCGCGCCGGGCGGCGTCAGCCGCCTCGATCCCGCCGGAAATGATCAGCAACGTTTTTCCCGAAGACATCGATTCAACGAGTTCCTGTCGTTAACCGCTTCTTAGTCATACGCTCTTTAGAAATGGTTAAATGGAGCGAAGCGGATTCAGCTCTCATGAACATTTGCCAATTGCCGGTTCGGCGCTGATCCGTTGCACCGGCGGAGCCGAGTTCGGCCTTGGTTCCGTCATGCGGATGGTGGCGTTGGCGCGGGCATTGCGCGACTGCGAAAGCATCCGGGTGAGCTTCGCCGTGAGCGGCGCCGATGCCGCCCTCAATCCCATCCGCCGCGCCGGTTTTGAAGCCAGCAAGATCGATTCGGCCGGCGAGTTTGCCGCCCTTGTCTCGGAACGCAAGCCGGACATCTTGATCCTGGATGGTCCCGGCGGACCCAGCCACGCCGAAGCACAAGCCTTGCGCTGCGAGGTGAGATTGATGGCGGCGATCGACAATCGCTCGGACCTCAGGCTGGCCTGCGATTTCGCCTATTACCCGCCGCTGCCCCAGGTCAGGGACCTGGGCTGGGCGGGCGCGCGCACCGTGCCCCGTATCGGTTGGGGCTATGCGCCTCTGGGCCTTTATCCGCGCCCTACCCCAGCCCGGGCGCCGGGCTCGCGCCCAACCCTGTTGGTAGCGATGGGGGGCAGCGATCCCATGGGATTGACCCTGCGCGCGGCCCGGCTGCTGGCGCCGCTCGATTCCGTCTTTCGTATCCGGTTCGTCGTCGGCAGGGTCATGAAAAATGCCGGAAAGGTGGCGGCGGGCATCGTGGCGATGAAAAACAACTTCGAGACCGTGGAAGGCGCCGACGATCTCTCCACCGAGTATGCCTCGGCCGACCTGGCCCTGTGTGCCTTCGGCGCCATTGCCTATGAGCTTGCCGCTTTCGGCGTGCCTGCCCTTTATCTTGGCCTCACCGATGACGAAGCAAGTTCAGCCTCCGCTTTCGCCGATGCCGGCATGGGCGCATTGCTGGGTGCCGCGGACCGGGTGGCCGACGCGGAGATCCTGGGCGCAGTCAAGGCTTTGATGAACGATCCCGTCCGCCGCCGTGAGATGCGCAATCGCGCCCTTGCCGCCATCGATGGCGGCGGCGCCGCGCGTATCGCCGCCGACTTGGCACAGGCCTTGAGGGAAGAGAGAGTTCCGGTCAGAGCCGCGCGATAAACGCGCTTGCCTGCGAAAAAGCGTCAGACCAGTTGCCGCGCGTGCCGGGCATCACGCAGACACAGGACGGGGCCAAAGGTTCATACGCCTGGCCGAATGACGTCCAGCTTCTGCCATAGAGAATTTTCAGGGTCTTTACCCCCGCGCCGGCGCCCAGCCATGACACGGCGGTCGGCGCGCTGACCAGCACGTCAAGCGCCGACAGCATGGCGCAGGTGCGGTCGATCTCATTTTTCTGATCCAGCCCTTGGGGTACAAAAATCCTGCGTCCGCTCAGGGCTTCCAGTTCGGCGATTTCGTGGAGGCTGGCATCATACTGAGCCGAGATCAACGCACCAGGCAGGTCTTTCAGAAACTCCGCCCAGGCCGCAAGCGGCGCATATTGCACGGCCCTGTGACCGCCGCTTTTGCCGCTGCGCCAGCAAATCCCGATGGCAGGCGAAGGACCAAGGCCGGCGAAAACCCCATGCCAGCGTACCTGCTCGCCCAGGTCGGGTTTGAGAAAGGCGTGATCGGCGGGAAATGCGCCCAGCGATTTGCGCAAATAGCGCGGCAGCGACCCCATCAGGACCGCGGCGTTGGCGCCGCCCTGCGATTTCAGCCAGCCATAATCGGCGATCACCCGTCCGCCGATGGATTTGTGTTCGGCGGGGTGCACGGCGGCATCGGGAAAAGAGCGGGCGAATAGAGGCGCCAGCCGCTTCTCGCATTCCAGTATCACCGAACCGTCATCCCGCTTCGCCCGCGTGATCAGCTCGCCGAACAGGCTGGCGAACATCAATTCGTCGCCCACCCCCTGCTCGGAGCGCACCAGAAGGCGAATCTTTTTCAAAGGGCCGCCGCTCCAGGCCGCCAGCGGCTGTTCGGCCACAGGTACCTTGCCTAGAACCTCCGCCCGCGCTGCATAGTCGCGCCAGCCATCCTTGAGATTGCCGGTCATCAGATGAAGCATCGCGCGGTTCAGCCGTATCTGGGCATTGCCGGGATCCGCCTTGAGCGCCTGACCGTACAGTGTTCGCGCGCCCTCATGGTCGGCGCTGTCGGCCAGAAGATCGGCCAGATTCGAAAGGGCTGGGGCGTAATTTGGACTGGCCGCCAATGCCGCGCGGTAATGAATGGCGGCCTTGTCATTGTCGCCGCTCTCGCTCCAGGCAGCTCCCATGGTCAAGTGGAGCTCGGGGCTTTGCGGGCACCTTGCCAGCGCCGGTTCCAGCAAAGCGCGCGCCGCCTCGAACTGGCCTTCGAGGCGCAGAAGATTGGCCAGGTTGACCAGCGCCTCGATGCGGCCGGGTTCCAGCGCCAGGACCTTGGAAAAGAATTGCCGCGCCATCGCGGGCTGGCCCAGGGCGCGGGCAGTATTGCCCAGCGCGAACAGGACCTTGGTGTCGGACGGGGACGCCGCCAGGGCCTGCTCGAAACATTCGATGGCCTCGAAATGCCGCCCGGCGGAGGCGAATTTCAGGCCCTGGTCATAGGCGGTGGCGGCTTGCATGGCCAAATCTTGCCGGATGGTGCGTTAAGGCCGTGTTAAGCACGATTTGGCGCGGAACTACTGGTCAATTCCCTCCCAGTTATTAGCGCCCCCTTAAGGCGTCGCATGGGATTTTGGAGCAAGGCAGAAAACCCATGTCCAGCATTGGCGGCAATTTGGATTCGATCTTGGTGAGCTATTATCAGGCTCAGCAAGCGTCCAGCCCATCGGCCATCGCCGCCAACAGCGCCATCAACGCCGCCAACGCGGCCGTCAATCAGAAAAAAACCGCCACCTCCGGCGACGTGCCGCCCTGGACAACTTCCCCACCGGCCCAGATCGCGCAGCAGGCGCAGGTACTCTCGGCCACCAATTTCCTCGACACATCGAAAGTGCCGTTGTCGCCGGGCGCCACCAGCGACACCAAGACCGAGCAGGACAATCAGAAACTCTTTTCGCTCTACAGCGCCGTCAATTCCCTTTCCACACTCGCGATGATGGCACAGAGCAGCACGGCTACCTCCGGACAACTCGCCGGCCTCAATGCGCGTTTCCAAACCGGTCTTTCCCAGGTGGAGAATTTTCTCTCATCCACCGATTTCAACAATTTCACCCTGCAGGCCGCCACGCCGTCACCCAGCGTAACCTCCACCGCGGGCATTACTTTCGGCGGCTTCACTTACGCAACGCAGCAGCTGGTCACCAACAGCAATCTGAACACTCCGATGTCCGGGGTTTCGGCCTCCGACAGTTTCACAATCGCGGTGAAAAAAGGCGGCGTCACCACCAATGTCGCGATTGATCTCAGCCAGGTTACGGGACCGCTGACCCTGGGCAATATCGTCAGCTATGTGAATTCACAGCTTTCCGCGGCCGGCTTTTCCACCCGGTTCCAGAAGACGCAAAAAGGCGGCACCACGACATCCGACGCCACCGCGACGTATGGCCTGCAAATCACGCCTGGCGGGAATGAAACGATTTCGCTTTCTGCCGCATCCACGCCCGCGCTCTATATGGTGGGAAATTCGGGCAGCGCCTCCGAGGTCAACACCGCCATCGGCAGTGGCGCCAATGCTCCGGTCTCCACCACCGCCGCCGACCAGAGCGGCCGCCTCACCAAGATTGACGGCCTCAGCGGCAGTCCCACGGCCATCCTCAACTCCAACCAGGATGCCTCAACTGGAACCACGACCGCCGCCGCCACGGCGGTGGATGCCAGCGGCAATATCTATACGCTGGGCAATGCCACCGGCAATTTCGGCAACGAGATCAACCAAGGCGCCCAGGACGCCTATCTCACCAAATATGATTCCGCCGGCAATGTGGTGTGGCAGCATCTGGTGGGAAGCGCCGGCGCGGCTTCGGGTTATGGTCTGGCGCTGGATCCGGCTGGTGGTGTTGTCATAACCGGTGCATCGACCGCCGATCTCACAACGACTTCCGTCGCTAACGGCAACAACGATTCCTTTGTCGCCAGCTATGACGCGAACGGCAACCAGACCTGGATCAAACAGATCCAGACTCTCGCCACCAACCAGTCCAACAGCGTCAGCGTGGACGCCAGCGGCAATGTCTATATCGGCGGCTCGGTATCCGGCGGCGTGATCGGCGCCGGCCAAACTGCCCAGGGCGGCAGCGACGCCTATCTGGCCAAATTCGATTCCAGGGGCAATCTCCTGGCGGAAAATCAGTTCGGCACCAGTGGCGCCGACCAGGTCAGCGCCACCGCCACCGGCAGCGATGGAAGCCTGTATGTCGCCAGTGTGCAAAACGGCAATGCGGTGATTGCCAAATATGCCGGCGGCGACATCACCGCCGCGCCCGTATGGACTCAGAATCTCGGCGCACTATCCGCGGGCGGCGATATCGGCGGACTCACCATCTCGGGCAATCAGATCTATGTCTCCGGCACCACCAGCAATGCCAACCTGACCGCCGGCGGTCAGGCCAGCATCGCCGCCGCTTCAAGCGGGGGCACCGATGCCTTTGTGTTCAATCTCACCGACAATGGTACTACAGCCGCTGCCAATCGCGTGTCTTATGTCGGCACGGGCGCCAGCGATCAGGGCGGCGCGGTGACCGTCGCCCCGGATGGCACGGTCTATCTGACCGGTTCAACCACAGGCACTTTCGCGGGCCAGCAGCGCAATGTGCCAAACGTCACCAACGCGTTCGCTACCGCGCTCAATGCTGATGGCAGTGTCGCCTGGACAAGGCAATATGGCGGCGCTTCGGGCCAATCCACCGGAGCGGGCCTGGCGGTGGACCCCAATGGCGCCAGTGTGCTTGATGCCCTGGGCCTGCCGCGTGGCACCATCAATCTCAATCAGTCCGTGGACCTGGCCTCCCAGACGACATTGCGCCCCGGCGACAGTTTCCAGATTAAGATCCAAGGCGTGGCGCCGCGCACCGCCACCATCACCATCGACAAGGGTGAAACGCTGAATTCGCTGGCCACCAAGATCAATGCCCAGTTGGGCAGCATCGGCAAGGCCACGACCAATTATAGCGGCAATACCGAAGGCCTGAAGCTCACGGTGAATGCCGGCCAGACCATCAGTCTTGTGTCCGGCCCCAGCGATTTCGACGCCCTGTCGCGGCTGGGGATTGCAGCCGAGGTGCTCAGCGCCCCCGCCAGCGGCAATGCCAGCACCACCACGTCAAGCAGCCAGTCAACCACCCCGACCTTCGGCCTGGGGTTGACCGGCGGCTTCGCCGGTACGCTCGATATTTCCACCAAGACCGGCGCCGACCTGGCCCGCTCGCAATTGCTGACGGTGCTGTCAAACATCCAGAAGACTTATCAGACCAGCAACACGCCGCCCGCCGCCGCCGCCGGGCCGGGCAATTTGACGGGGGTCGCGCCAGCCTCCGCCAGCGCCCAGCTTGCGAACTATAGCCTGGCGCTGTCGCTCCTGGGAACCAGCAGCGACACCGCCGTCAACAATATTGCCACTATCGTCGCGCAAAACGGCCTGTAAAAAGCGCGCTGGCTGTTCCCATTGGGAAGCAAAGGTTGCGCACGGCCGATCCGCCAAGCGCCGGCCGGACTAGAGCATAATCGCGATTCATCGCAATTATGCTCTAGATTATTGGATTATCGCGCGATCTTGCGGAGTTGGTAGCGGCAGCGTGTCAACCGGTACCCACTTTTCCGGATCGCGCTCTAGACGACTTTGTTGAACACCATCGCGCCGGACGGCTTCGGCGCCATTCCGGGACGAGGGCCGTATGCGCGCGTCGGCGCATTCATGCGCTCTACCTCGCGCGCGATGGCCTGGATCATGCCTTCCGAGGCGGTCTTCACCCGCGTCAGCATGCGGGCATGCAATTTCAGAACGTCGCGGAATTTTGCCGTGATGGTGAGAAAACGGGTGCGCAGGGCCAGGGGCGCGGCCTTGGCGATGCGGATATCGAAACCCTGCGCCTCCCGGCCATAAATGACAGAGAGTTTCTGAATTTCCGGATCCATGCTCACCATTTTGGATGGCGTACCCGCCTTCAGCGCGGCGATGTCGCTTTCCAGCGCAACAATCAGGCGCTCGGCCATGGTGATCAATCGTTCGATTTTCGGCTCGTCACGCATCTCAGTTGCCTGCGACACTTGCGGGCACTTCCTGGTGCTTCATAAGCTGGCGTTGGACCGCATCGGCCAGACCGAAGCCGCCGCGCTGCACGATGGATTTGCCGTACTGGTCTATCATCAGGGAACGAAACATTTCTTCGCCCTCGCCGCCGCCGGTGGGACCGTCGGTGGAAATGCCGGAAAACATCGAACCCAGGAACTGGGAAATGAACACGCTCTCGAATTCCTTGGCGGCCTTGCCGGTTGCGGCGGCATTGCCGCCGGCCGCCGGTGGTTTCACTGGTGCGGCCATCATGAGGGAAGATGGGGCCAGCATCATGGCGCTCTGAATGTTCGCGTCCATCAGCCGATCACCTGAATATCGGCCTGAAGGGCGCCCGCGGCCTTGATCGCTTGCAGGATCGAGATGATATCGCGCGGGCCGACACCCAGTGCATTGAGGCCGTCCACCACGCTCTGCAGGCTGACGCCCGGATGCAGCACGGCCATCTTGTTGCCTTTACTGTCATCAATCTGGATGCTGGTGCGCGGCACTTCCGTGGTCTGGCCGGTGTTGGAGAAGGGCGCGGGCTGACTGACTTGCGGCGTTTCCTGAACCCGGATGGTGAGATTGCCTTGCGCGATGGCGACGGTGGAGATGCGCACATCTGCGCCCATTACGATCACGCCGGAATTCTGGTCAATGATGACCTTGGCGGGCTGGTCGGGATCGACTTTGACCTGCTCGATGTCGGTGAGAAGGCCCATCGTCCCACCCGTATAGTTGGCGGGCATGGTCAGCGCGACATTCGAGGGATCGGACGCCACAGCAACCTTGCTGCCGAGATAGGAATTGATCGCGCTGGCGATGCGGGTCGCCGTGGTCAGGTCGGGATTGTGCAGCGACAGCTTCAGCGAATTGAGGCTGGCAAGGGTGAAGCCGGTTTCCTTTTCCACGATGGCGCCGTTGGAGATGCGGCCGGCTGTGGGAACGCCGCGGGTCACGCTGGCGGCGTCGCCCTGGGCCGAAAATCCGGTGACCGCCACGGGGCCTTGGCCGAGGGCGTAAATCTGCCCATCCGCGCCGAACAGCGGGGTCACCAGCAAAGTGCCGCCCTGGAGATTTTTGGCATCGCCCATCGCGGACACTGAAACGTCAATATGGGTGCCCTGGCCGGCAAAAGCGGGCAGGCTGGCGGTCACCATCACGGCGGCGACATTCTTGGTCTGCATGGTCTGGCCGCGGGTATTGACGCCCAGCCTTTCCAGCATGGTCTGGATGGATTGCTGGGTGAAAGGCGCGTTCTTGAGCGAGTCGCCCGTGCCGGCCAGGCCGACCACCAGGCCATAGCCGACCAGCATATTGTCGCGAATGCCTTCGACGTCCACCAGGTCCTTGACCCGGGAAAAGGCAAGAACGGGGACGGGAGCCGCGGCGAGGGCGGCTCCAATAGCAATGGCAGCGAGACGTATATAAAGCGGTGCGCGCATGGTTCCGGCTTCTGCCTGTTTCTGTGTCCCCCCTTGCCAATTTCGTGCCGCGCCTCGTTTTTACTTTACCAATGCATTTTCAATGGCTTATATCATATCCTGAACGGTGTTCGGAGTGGTCAGGCATTTTTTGCCGGTACCAAATGGCCGTGGCCCGGCGTTTGTCGCCGGTCTGCATGGACAGGGGTTCGTGTCGTTCCTATCTTCGATTCGACTTCGCTCTTTGCGTGCAAGGACCCCATGGCTGCCCGACCCGCCCTGCTCTGCATTCTTGATGGTTGGGGCTGGCGCACCGATCCCACCGACAACGCCATCGCAGCCGCCCAAACACCCAACTACACCAAGCTGCTCACGCAATGTCCGCATGCCCTGCCCCAGACATCCGGCCGCGCCGTAGGGCTGCCCAGCGGCCAGATGGGCAATTCCGAAGTCGGGCACATGAATATCGGCGCGGGGCGTGTCGTCGCCCAGGACCTGCCGCGCATTGATTCTGCTATCGAGGACGGATCTTTGGCCGAGCTTCCAGCGCTCAAGGAAATCATTCGCAAAACCCAGGGGAGCGCGGAGCGTCCGGGCGAGCAGGAGCGACCAATAAGAGGTGGTGGCGTGCATCTGATGGGCCTGATGTCTCCCGGCGGTGTGCATGCTCATCAGGATCATATGGCGGCCCTGGTGGAAATCCTGTCGGCGGCGGGCCTGCCGGTCCTGGTGCATGCTTTTCTGGATGGCCGCGACACGCCGCCCAAGAGCGCGCGCGGCTTTCTGCAGAAATTCCTCAGCGACATCCAGGGCTGCGCCGGAGTGCGGCTGGCCACAGTGTCGGGCCGTTACTACGCCATGGACCGCGACAAGCGCTGGGACCGGGTCGAAAAAGCCTATGCCGCGATGGTGGAGGCTTCCGGCCGCCGCTTCGATGACGTCTTCGCCGCGCTGGACGCATCCTATGCCGATGCGGTCAACGACGAATTTCTGGTGCCCGCTATTCTGGGAGATTATGCCGGCATGGCGGATGGCGATTCACTTTTGTTTGCAAATTTCCGGGCCGACCGGGCGCGCGAGATTTCGCTGGCGCTGCTGGAAAAGGATTTCAGTTATTTCGAAAGGGGCCGATCGGTGAAATTTTCTGCCGCCGCCGGCATGACGGAATATTCCGAGGAATTGACGTCGATGATGACGTCGCTGTTTGCGCCCCAGAATGTGCGCGAGACGCTGGGCGAGGTGATGGCCGAACATCATTTCAAGCAACTGCGTATCGCCGAGACCGAGAAATACGCGCACGTCACTTTTTTCCTCAATGCCGGACGCGAAGACCCCTATCCGGGCGAGGATCGCATCCTGGTGCCCAGCCCCAAGGTCGCCACTTACGATCACAAGCCGGAAATGAGCGCCTACCAGGTGACCGACAAGCTGGTTGAAGCCATTGGCTCGGATAAATACGATCTGATCGTGTGCAATTATGCCAATCCGGACATGGTGGGCCATACCGGCGTGATGCAGGCTGCGATAAAGGCCGTGGATGTGATTGATGAATGCCTGGGGCGCCTGGTTGACGCGATCGCAAAGGCGGGCGGCATGATGCTGCTCACCGCCGATCACGGAAATATCGAATTGATGAAGGATCCCGAAACCGGCGAACCCTTCACCGCCCATACCACCTTCGATGTGCCGATTGTGCTTTATGGCGCGCCCAAATCCGTGAAACTGGAAAATGGCCGTCTGGCCGATATCGCGCCCACGCTATTGGCGCTGATGGGGCTTGATAAACCCGGTGTGATGACCGGCCATTCCCTGCTGGCGGGCGCGCCGGCCAAAAAGGAGAATGCCTGAGCGCTGGAAAAAATGTTCTTCTCCTGTCGGCGCTGGTCTGCGCCGCTCCCGCTTTCGCGGAGCGCGTCCAGGTCCCGGTCAGTCCGCGCCCGCGCCCGGCGCTGCAATCGGATACGGCGCCGGAAACGCCGGAACCGCCCATGGATCTCAGTCAGGCCTTGCCAAGCGAGAGCCTGAAAGGTCTGCCCTCCAGCCAGCAGCAACTGGGCGCGTTCAATGCCGAGTTGGCAAAGGGCCGACCCGCTCTTGCCGGCGCAAAAGCCAAAAGCCTGGCGCTGGCGTCAGAGGCGGCATCCCTGCGGCAGAAGTTGATTGACACCGCGGCCCGTATCCAATCGCTGGAACGCGAGCAGAGCGGTTTGGCGAATAGGATCGCGCAGCTTCAGGCGCAGGATGACGCGCTGGCCGATGGTTTTGCCCGCGACCGCGTTTCGGTGACGCGGCTTCTGGCGATTCTGGAGAGATTGCAGCATGACATGCCGCCCGCACTGGCGGTCCGGCCCGATGACGCGCTGGCGGCGGCGCGCGGCGCCATGCTGGTGGGAGCGTCGTTGCCGCCGGTTTACGCCCAGGCCGCTAACCTGGCCCGGCGCATCGAAAAACTCAAATCCACGCGCACCGCCTTGGTGGCGCGCCGGCTTGACGCCGCCAGGACGGCCGCCTCGCTGGCGGTGGCGCACGCGGATCTTCAGACCCTATCGGCACAAAAGGACCGCGAGGCGGCGGGCGCCGCCAGCCTTTATACCGACCTCAATGCCCGGCTGGACACAATTGCGCGCGAAGCGGCCGATTACGCTGCGCTGGTGACGCGGGTCAACGCCCTGCGCCGAGCCGAGCCTGGCTCGGAAGGCAATATTGTGACCGTCACGGCGCAAAAAACCGGTTCCATAGGTGTTCTGACAAAAGCTTCATTGCTGGAACCGGTGGCGGGGTCTCAGGTGCCCGGCGGCCCGGAAAGCGACAAAAACCCCGGTATTACCTATGCAACCCTGCCCGGGGCCCAGGTGATTGCCCCTGCCGACGGCAAGGTTCTTTTCGCGGGCGCTTACCATAAGGAGGGTCAGGTCTTGATCCTGGAGATCACCACTGGCTACGATATTGTATTGTCTGGACTTGGGCGTGTGACGGTGCGGCCTGGTGATCAATTGCTTGCGGGCGAACCGGTTGGCATTATGCCCAAGGAGTCTGAATTTGATGCTGGGGGTTTGGGTGCAGGGCCGCAGACGCGGCTTTATTTTGAGCTTCGCCAGAATGGCAAGGGGCTCGACCCGGAACCTTGGTTAACAAGCGCAATGCGGAAGGCAAAGAAAACATGAAACGTTTTGCTCTGGTGGGTAGCGGTGTGATCGCCGGTTTTGGCATCGCCCTGGGCGTGATGTCAGCGGCACATGGCGCCAACGATACCAGTGCCTATCGTCAGCTCGATCTGTTCTCCGATGCCTTTGAACGTGTCCGCGCCAACTATGTGCGTCCGGTTCAGGATAGCGAACTGATCAATGCCGCGATCCAGGGCATGGTCTCCAACCTCGATCCCCATTCCAGCTATATGGATTCCAAGTCCTATGGCGACATGCAGATCACCACGCATGGTCAGTTCGGCGGCGTCGGCATCGAAGTGACGCAGGAAGACGGCCTGATCAAGGTGATCTCGCCGATCGATGGCACGCCCGCGGCCAAGGCCGGCATCAAATCGGGCGACCGCATTGCCGCGATTGACGGAACCTCGATCCAGGGCATGGCGCTGACTGACGCGATCGACAAGATGCGCGGTCCTGTCGGCGCCAAGATTACGCTGACGGTGCTGCGAGAGGGCGAGAAAAAGCCGTTTGACGTCACGCTCGAACGCGCCACCGTTGCGGTCGACGCCACCACCTGGCGGCGCGAAGGCGATATCGGTTACATCCGCATGCCCGGCTTCAACGAGCAGACCGCTTCCGGTCTGGAAAAGGGCGTGCGGGATCTGAAGAAACAGATCGGTCCCGGCATCAAGGGTTATGTACTCGACCTGCGCAACAATCCGGGCGGCCTGCTGGATCAGGCGATCCAGGTGTCGGACGACTTTCTCACCGGCGGGGAAGTGGTCTCCACCCGCGGCCGTCATCCCGAAGATACCCAGCGCTATGACGCCAAGGGTGGCGACATCACCGACGGCAAGCCTGTCGTGGTGCTGATCAATGCCGGCACGGCCTCGGCGTCGGAAATCGTTTCCGGCGCGCTGCAGGATCACAAACGCGCCACCATTATCGGCATGACCAGCTTCGGCAAAGGCTCGGTGCAGACCATCATTCCCCTGGGCGAGGCCGGTGGCGCGCTGCGCCTGACCACGGCGCGCTATTTCACCCCGTCGGGCCACTCCATCCAGGCCCAGGGCATCGTTCCCGATATCGCAGTGGCCCAGGGCGATGAGGCCAATGTGCCCAAGATCGCGCGCCCCTCGGAAGCCGACCTGCCGGGCCATCTGGTGGGCGAGCCGATAACCCGCAAGCCGGGCCCGGTCATCCAGCCGGCGCCGGGCAAGAAGTATGACGACTTCCAGCTTTCCTATGCCCTGGACCTGCTGCACGGGAAAATGACGGTCGCCTCGGCCAACAGCCAGCCGACGGCGACTGCTTCGCAGTAGGCTTTTTCACGACCCCTCCGGCCTTTTGGCAGGGGCGAGGCGCTGCCCGCTGGGCGGGCGTTCGGCTGGCAAAAGCTTCGCTGGAGTTTTTGCTTTTCGGCCTCATGGAGAAGCGGGACTTGGCGCGCTTCCCCGCCCTGTTAACCCCCCCGTAACCATGGCTTGTTAACTCTTGCGCCATGGCAGACACCGCCTTCACCGAGGATGAGCGCGCGCCGCGCGCCGCGCGTGCATTGGGGCTGGCCACCGCGATAGTGTTTTGCCTCCTGACCGCCGGCGCGCTGGGAATTACCCTGCTCGGCACGGTGACGCCGCCGGTTGTTGTCCTCGACCTGTCCTTCCTGCCGGCGGCGAAACCCGCCCCGCCGCAAAACATTCCGGCCGACATCACCGCGCCTCCCGTGGTGGTCGACAAGCCCCTGTTCGCGGGCAAGGCATTGGTCGCCGATCCGGCACTGATCGAAAATTCGCCCGTGGGACCTTTGCCGCGTATTGCCGATGACGGCCGAAAACCGATGACTGTCTATGCCGCTCCCGCCGCGGCCGGGAAATTCCGCATCGCCATCGTTGTCTCCGGTTTGGGCATCAGCGCCAAGGCAACCACCGCAGCGCTCGCCAGCCTGCCGCCTGGCGTCACAATGGGATTTGCGCCCTATGCCGGCGATGTGCAGCATTGGGTGAATGAGGCGCGCCAGTCCGGCCATGAAGTGCTGCTGGAAGTGCCGATGGAGCCGTTCGATTTTCCCGACAGCGATCCCGGTCCCTACACATTGCGCGCCGGAGTGGACGAGGATTCCAACCTGCAGCGCCTGACATGGACACTGTCGCGCTTTACCGGCTATGCCGGCGTCACCAATCTCCTGGGCCAGCGGTTCTTGTCGAATCCCGATGCCCTGTCTCCCGCCCTGACCTATATGGCGCGGCGAGGCCTTTATTTCTATGACAATGGCGCCAGCGCGGGGTCGGCCGCGCCGCAGGCGGCTGGCGCCACGGCCACGCCCTTCGCCCGATCCAATGAATCGCTGGACGGCATTCAGACCGCGCTGGAAATAGATCGCCATCTTTCGGCGCTGGAAGACCAGGCCCGCGCCCATGGCAGCGCCATTGGTTCAGGTTTCCTTTATCCCGTCACGCTAGACCGCATCGCTGCCTGGTCGAAAGGCCTTCAGGGGCGGGGGTTTGTTCTGGTGCCGGTTTCCGCCATAGTGACAGGCCCTAGCAAATAAACTGGGGCGCGGGTCTTTTGCCCCCTGAGTTCGTCGCGCGTGCTCACGTACGTCCGTACGCTCCGCACGACGCTCCTTCTCAGGTGCCAAAATCCCTCGCGCCTGGTCCGTTCAAGAGCCCGAGTATGTCTAGCGATCTTCCCTATCGCCCTTGCATCGGCCTTATGCTGTTCAACCGGCAGGGGCAGGTCTTTGTCGGCAAGCGCATAGACCAGACCGTGGAAGGATGGCAGATGCCGCAAGGCGGCATTGATGAAGGCGAGGAGCCGCGCAGCGCGGCGCTGCGCGAACTGAAGGAAGAGACCGGCACCGCCAAGGCAAAGATCATTGGCGAGATGGAAAACTGGCTGACCTATGATCTGCCGCCGCATCTGGTCGGTATTGCCTTTCACGGCAAATACCGGGGTCAGCGCCAGAAATGGTTCGCACTGCGCTTCCTGGGCGAGGATGGCGACATAGACCTTCACACCCACGAGCCGGAATTCGCGGAATGGAAATGGGTGGAGTTGGACGCGCTCCCCGGCCTGATCGTGCCGTTCAAGCGCGACACCTATGCCGCGGTCATCGCCGCGTTCGCCCGCCTGGCGAAGCTGTCGTGAAAGCAAAAGCCCCCCCGGCGCCGGATGGCGCCAATCGGACAAAGCCGCCGGATGGCGCCAAACAAATAAAGCCGCCGGACAGCGCCAAACAGAAAAGCAAAAAAGCGCCGGTCGTGATGATTCATGGCGCCTTTGCAGGACCCTGGTCCTGGGACGAGTTTGCCGCGAAATTCCGCGATGCCGGCTATAAGGTGCACGCCCCTTCCTTGCGCCACCATGACGGAGAAAAGCCGCCAGCCAGTCTGGGCCAGACCAGCCTCACCGACTATGCCGACGATCTGGAAACGCTTTTGGAGGAACTGGACGCGCCTCCCATTCTTATCGGTCATTCAATGGGCGGATTGCTGGCGCAGATGCTGGCGGCGCGCTGCGACGTTCGTGCTCTTGTATTGCTGGCACCGTCAGCGCCGTGGGGCGTGCCGCCCAGCACCCTGTTCGAGATCGCCAGCGCCCAGAGCATGCTGCTGAATGTCGGCTTCTGGAATTCGGTCCTCAAGCCGGATCAGCATATAGCAGGCCGCAACTCTCTTGACCGGTTGCCCCAGGCCAGGCGCGATGCGTTGTTCGCGCGCTTTGTGCCGGAATCGGGCCGGGCGGCTTTTGAGATCATGCACTGGGGTCTGGATATGCGCCGTGCCAGCGAAGTGGATGCCAGCAAGGTCGACTGTCCGCTGCTTCTCATCGCGGGCGGCGAAGATCGCGTCAACCCGCCCGGCACGGTGGAGCGCATCGCGGCGCTGTATGGCGGCCGCGCGCAATACGAGAAATTTTCCGGCATGAGTCATTGGCTGGTGGCCGAGCCGGGCTGGGACAAGGTTGCCGCCCGCGCCCTGGAGTGGCTCGGGAAGCTCGACTAGTTTAGCAGATCCCGGAAATAGGCAATGGTGCGATCCAGGCCATCCTCCAGGGGAACCTGCGGCGACCATCCCAATTTGCTGCGCGCCAGGGAAATATCCGGCTGGCGCTGTTTGGGATCGTCCATCGGCAAGGGGCGGAACTCGATCGGGGATTTGGAGCCGGTGGCTTTCACCACTTTTTCGGCCAATTCACGAATACTGAACTCTTTCGGATTGCCCAGATTGATGGGGCCGGTGACTTCTACCGGCGAAGCCATCAGCGCGATGAGCCCGTCGACCATGTCGTCCACATAGCAGAAGGAACGGGTCTGGCTGCCGTCCCCGAACAGCGTGATCGGCTCCGCCTTCAGGGCCTGGACGATGAAATTGGAGACCACACGGCCATCATTGGGATGCATCCGCGGCCCGTAGGTGTTGAAGATGCGGGCGACCTTGATCGCGAGCTTGTGCTGGCGGTGATAATCGAAGAACAGAGTCTCCGCACAGCGTTTGCCTTCATCGTAGCAGGAGCGCGGACCGATGGGATTCACATTGCCCCAATAGTCCTCGGTCTGCGGGTGGACGACGGGATCGCCATACACTTCACTGGTCGAAGCCTGAAGGATTCTGACTTTAAGGCGCTTGGCCAACCCCAGCATATTGATCGCGCCATGCACGCTCACTTTCGTCGTTTGCACGGGGTCCCGCTGATAGTGAATCGGCGATGCCGGGCAGGCGAGATTGTAGATCTCGTCAACCTCAAGGAAGAGCGGAAAGGTGATATCGTGGCGGATAAATTCGAATCGCGGGTTGGCCATCAACTGCAGAATGTTCCGGCGCGAGCCGGTGTACATGTTGTCAACGCAGATGACTTCATGTCCCCGGTCCAACAGCCGATCACATAGAAACGAGCCGATAAACCCGGCGCCGCCGGTGACGAGTATCCGTTTTTCCCCCAGCATTGCGATCGAATTCCCTGCCCAGATTTTGCGTTGGCGTCACATTCCAGTATAATTGTGGCATACTTCACAGTATCTTCCAGCACAAAGCCGGAGGGGCAATTGCTGTCCTTACCCCCTTGGATATGGGCTTGTGCGCTTGCGCCTTTCATTGGCAGCTTTTTGGGCGTCGTGGTGACGCGCCATGACGCTTTGGGGTCGGCCATGACCGGTCGATCGGCCTGCGATACCTGCGGTACGACCCTGCGCGCGCGGGATCTGGTGCCCGTTCTGAGCTGGGTGGCATCACGGGGGCATTGCCGGCACTGCGGAGCGTCCATCGGATGGTTTTATCCGGCGATCGAAATCTGCGCCCTTATCGTGGCACTCTGGTCGAGTACGGCGTTTTCGGGAGCCGCATTCTGGATCAGCTGCTGCCTGGGTTGGGCACTGGTTGCGCTGGCGGTCGCGGATTTCAAATATCTTCTGCTTCCGGATTTTCTCACCTTGCCGCTGGTCGCAGCGGGGCTGGCGGCGAACTGGTTTTTGGACCCTGCGACGCCCATCGCCCACGTCATTGGCGCGGCGGTGGGTTTTGGCGCTGTCATGGTGCTGCGCTTTATCTATGAAAGGCTGCGCGGCCGAGAAGGCATGGGCGTGGGAGACGCAAAGCTTCTTGCGGCGGCCGGGGCCTGGACGGGCTGGGCGGGTTTGTCCAGCGTTCTTGCCATTGCCGCGGTGTCGGCCCTGATTTTCGCATTGCTGAGGGGCGCGCGCGCGCGCCATCTCTCACTTGCCGACAGCGTTCCCTTCGGGCCTTTCCTGGCGGGCGGCCTCTGGATTGTCTGGCTTTACGGGCCGCTCGCAATCGCATAGGCCCGTCCCGCGTCGAGCCCAGTGCCAGGAAGGCATGGCCGCCGAAACACGGATTCTCCCGGAAATTCCGGAGAATATCGCGAGCAGGGCCAAGGGGCGGATCAATGCCCCTGTACGCAGCAAGGCCGGCGAGCCTATTATCCGTCTGCCGGATACCAGGCCCGCAGGCGGCCCCTTGATTGTGGCCTCATAGCGATGAGATTGGCCGTAGCGGGACGAGCAACTTTATATCGTTCTAAAGCTGCGGAAAATGCTCATGGCTCTGGACCGGCCGTTGCTGCGCAAGGCCTTTAAGGTCGTGCGGCAGCTGACCGTCTTTGGCAAAAATGTTAAGAAACTCCAAGCAAATGCCCCCTATTATCCATTTAAAGCCTTGAACAGGATCGCGTGATGTTGGTGGCCGTAAAATCCCCGCCCTCGCCGGCTGAGGTCGTTGACGCTCTCGCCGACCATTTTGTCGAGATGGGCATGCTGGATGCCAACGGCCTGGAACGCGGCCGCCGCACCGCGGCCGAGAGCGGCGCACGTCTGGACACAGTGCTCACCCAGCTGGGGCTGGTCAGCGAGCGCGCCCTGGCGGAAACAATCGCCTCACTGCTGTCGCTGAAGCTGGCCGCCCCCGCCGATTATCCGCATGCCGCGATCCTGCCCGGCCGGTTTCGCCTGAAATTCCTGCGCAAGGCCCGCGCGATACCCATTGCCGTGACCGACCAGACGATCACGGTGGCCATGGCGGACCCCCTGGACGATTTCGCGGCGTCCTCGATTGCGGTTGCTGCCGGCCGGGATGTGGAACGCTGCGTCGCCGTTCCCATCGAAATCGAAGCGGCTTTGGAGCGTCTCTACAAACCCGAAGAGTCTCATTCCGATGCCGCCATCGACGATATCGGATCTGCCGCCACGGTCGAGGACGACGCCGATCGGCTGAGGGACTTGGCGAGCGAGGCGCCGCTCATTCGCCTGGTCAACCAGCTGATCTCACAGGCCGTCGAATCGCGCGCATCCGATATTCACATCGATCCCTTCGAAAATCTGCTGCGCGTTCGTTATCGCTATGACGGCGTTTTGCATGAAGTGGAGGCGCCCCCGCGCAGCCTTCAGGCAGCGGTCGTGTCGCGCATCAAGATCATGGCCATGCTTGATATCGCCGAGCGGCGGCTGCCGCAGGACGGAAGAATAAAACTGGTGGTGCGCGGTCAGGAAGTGGATTTACGTGTCTCTACGATTCCCTCGCTTCACGGCGAAAGCGTGGTTCTGCGCATTCTCGACCGCTCCGCCGTCAATCTCGATTTTGAAAAGCTGGGACTCGAAGACGGGCTACGCCAGCGGTTCTGCCATCAGCTGGGCCTTCCCAATGGCATCGTTCTGGTCACCGGGCCGACGGGAAGCGGCAAGACCACCACCCTTTACACCGCATTGCTGCATTTGAATTCGGTTGAGCGAAACATTGTCACGGTGGAAGACCCGATCGAATATCAGCTTCCCGGCATCACCCAGATGCAGGTCAAGCCGCAGATCGGCCTGAATTTCGCAAGTCTCCTGCGCTCCATCCTGCGCCACGATCCCGATATTATCATGATCGGCGAAATACGCGACCTTGAGACGGCCCAGATCGCCATCCAGGCATCGCTTACCGGGCACCTTGTGCTGTCAACGCTCCACACCAACAGCGCGGCGGCGACAATCGCGCGCCTGCGCGATATGGGACTGGAAGACTATCTTCTGACCGCAACCCTGAACGGAATCCTGGCGCAACGCCTTGTCCGGCGGTTATGTGCAGTCTGCAAACGGCCGGTCGAGCTGACGCCGGAATTGTCCGCGCGCTTCGGCCTGCGGCAGATCAACTCTGGAAAGTCTTCCACCATTATTTATGAAGCGGCAGGTTGTCCGAAATGCCGCGGAACAGGTTATGCCGGCCGGATTGCCGTCGCCGAACTCATCGTCCCCGACGATCATATTCACCGCCTCATTCTCTCGCGGGCAAATCATACCGAGATCCAGGAGGCGGCGCGTTCGACGGGCATGCAGACGATGTACGAGGCCGGCCTGCGCCAGGTGGTCGCCGGGACCACATCATTGGCCGAGATCCTGCGCAGCATCCGGCTGGAAGCCTAGCAATGCCCCAGTTCCGCTATACTGCCATCGACATGGCCGGCAAAAGGTCCAGCGGCACCATCGAGGCTGCCAGCGTTCTGGCTGTCGCCGATCATCTTCATGGCCGGCATCATCTTCTGCTTCGTGCCGACGAGGTGGGCAAAGGCGGTTGGATTGCCGAGTTCCTGCATGCCGATCTGCGCTTTTCCCGCGGCCTTCCCAAGTCGGCCATCGCCCAGTTTACCCGCGAGCTCGCGGTCATGCTCGAAGCCGGACAGGATATCGACCGCGCTTTGCGTTTTTTGGCTGAAACAAGCAGCAGCGGCACGGAACGAAGGATATTCGAGTCGCTGAGGGATCAGGTTCGCGGCGGCAAGTCGTTCGCGGCCAGCCTGGCCGAACACCCAGCCGTTTTTTCCCGCCTGTATGTCAGTCTGGTGCGGGCGGGGGAGGCGGGCGGGCAGTTGGCGCCGGGCCTGTCCCATCTTGCGGACCTTCTGGAACGCGAGACCAAGCTCACCGCAAGCGTACAGTCGGCGCTGATTTATCCAGCTCTCCTGGTCGTGGCGGCGGTGGGGACGATTTGCTTGCTGCTGACATATGTGCTGCCGCAATTCACGCCCATTTTCGCCCAGGCGGGTGCAAAACTTCCGGTCCAGACACGCATTCTAATCGCGGCCGGAGACCTGGTGCGAAACGATGGTCTCTGGATTTTGATGGGTTTCCTGGTGCTGGGGCTTGTCGCATATCGCGCATTGCAGACGCCGCAGTTGCGGCTGTCCGCGGAGCGGCTGGTGCTGCGGTTGCCCATTGTTGGGCTCTTGATCCGCAGAATCCAGGCCGCCAGGCTCACGCGCACGCTGGGAACCTTGTTGTGCAACGGCGTGAACCTGGTTACCGCCCTGGGCATCGGCCAGGACGTTCTCGGCAATCTCACCGCTGCCGCGATAGTGGACGGCGCCGTGTCCAAGGTCCGGGCGGGCGGCCGCCTGGCGCCGGCCCTCGCGGAAGGACATTTTTTTCCAGTGCAGACGGTGCAGCTCCTGCAGCTGGGCGAAGAGACGGGCAGGCTGGGAGAAATGGCGCTGCGTGTCGCCGATATTCACGACGAGCAGGTCTATCAGATGGTGCAGAGGCTTGTTTCGCTTCTGGTTCCCGTCATCACAATCATCATGGGCATTGTTGTGGCGGGTATCGTTGGATCCCTGCTGGTGGCGATGTTGAGTCTCAATGATTTGGCGGCCTGACCTCGCGCGAGACGCCGACGGCCACGCCGATCCGCGATCGGGGTTCACCTTGATAGAATTGCTCGTGGTCATAGCAATCATGGGCGTGACGCTCGCCCTTATTGGAAGCACCATGAGACCCGTTTCACCGGCAACTCACGCGCGTGCGGCGGCGCAGGAGATTTCGGGCGCCTTGCGCGCCGCGCGCAGCCTTGCCTTGATGAGCAATCGCAGCGTTGTTTTCACGCTGGAGCTTTCCCCTCCCGGCTATCAATGGGGCGCGGAATCCCGGCGGGCTTTGCCGGCCGATGTAAGCCTGGGATTGCTCACCGGCCGCGACCTGGTGAATTCAAAAGACGAAGGCAGCATCCGGTTCGACCCTGACGGCGGAAGCAGCGGCGGACGCGTGTCCATCAATGGCGCTGGCCAGCTTTGGTGGGTCGGAGTCGATTGGCTTTCGGGACGGGTGTCCATTGTTCGCAACCCATCATAAGCCCGCCCGGCGCGCGCGATCCGGCTTCACTCTCATCGAAGTGCTGGTGGCGCTCGCCATTGCGGCGATCGGACTTTCATTCTTTCTGTCGGCGACGGGTGTCGGACTCCAGAATGTCGTCGTCGCGGATCAATATATCGTGGCGACGCGGATCGCCCAATCGCGGCTCGCGCAGGTGGGTTTGACGGTGCCCTTGAAGGCAGGCAATTATTCCGGTGACGATCGCGGCGGATTTCACTGGCAGGTTGATATTGCCCCGCCTCTGACATATGCCAAGGGTTCCGATACGGGACCGGCCGTGCTGGGTCTCTATCCAGTCAATGTCCGTGTGCGTTGGCGCAGCGGCGTATCATGGAAAGAAATTTCCCTTCCTTCCGAACGCATCGGTGCGCCATGAGCCAGAAGCAGGCCCGATCTTGCCATCGCGGCTTCACATTGCTGGAGCTGCTGATTTCCATCACCATTTTTGCGCTCATTCTGGTGGCGCTGACCAGTGGCTTGCATTTCGCGGGCCGTGCCTGGGATCAGCAGCAGCAACGCGACGTCCGCCAGGGCGATGTGAATGCGGTGCAAAATGTCCTCCGGCACATGATCGCGTCGGGACGCAAATTCGAGGGCGACCAGGTCACGCTGAAATTTGTCGGCACCCTGCCGGCTGCGCTGGAGAGGGGGGGGCTGTTCGATATCAAGCTCGCTCTGGCCGAAGACAGGCTTGTTTTGTCTTGGCAGCCTCATTTCAAAGGCCCTACAATTCCTTCAGGCCAAAACAAGGCGGACCTGCTAAAAGGGGTCGCTGGCTTGGATGTTGGTTATTATGTTGCTGAAAATGGCTGGCAAACTGTACTGGACGGAAAATCCAAGCCCGCAGAGCTAGTTAGCATAGGGTTGCGCTTTGACGATGGCCGGGTCTGGCCCGATCTTGTTGCGGCTCCAATGATCAGGGAAGATTCGTCGAAAGACTGATAACCTAGCGGAAAGACTAATCGACTTAACTGTCTGCCATAATATTGCCAGTAGGAACATCAGCTATCCTTAATTGAATGTAAAACGACCATGACACAGCGATTTACTGCCACTTTTTCGGGTTGGTGGGTCGAGCAACTCGCCGACCTGATCCCGGCCAGCTGGCTGAATATATTCGCAAAATCGAACGATGCGACGATCCTCGAAATCCAGGGGGAGCATTGTGTGCTGTGGATTCGGCGCGATGGCGTGGCCAAGCCTGTCGGCCAAGGCCCCCTTTGCAATCTGAAGACGGCATTAAAATCTGTTACCGACCTGCCACAGCTGTTGCTTTTGCGTGTCACACCGGAACATGCGCTTTGCAAGAAGCTGTCTCTGCCAAGTGCGGCGCGGCGCGATCTCAAGACTCTGCTAGGTTTCGAAATCGACCGTGAAACGCCTTTTGAACAGGCGGAAGTCTATTGGAACTACGTCGTCGGGACGCAGGACAAGGCGCGCGGAAAACTCGACCTGGATCTCGTCATCGTGCCGCGCGGCCATGCCGATGCCACCGTCGCTGCCGCCCGTAATGCCGGTTTCAACCCTGCCGCGTTGACAATCGATATCGCGCCGGACAGGTCTGCCCTGATATGGGTGGCGGCACAGCCTTCCGTGGGCCAGATTCTCCGCCACAGAAAGCTGCTCCCACTCGTCGCCGTGACCGGCGGCCTGGCGGCTGCCTTCGTCATCCTGTCTTTTGCCGGTCAGCAGTGGAACCTCTATGTCGCAAACCAGACAATCGCCGACCTGCAGTCACGCGCGCAGGAAGCTGCCCAGTTGCAGCAAGCCGCCAATCAACGGCTTGCCGCGATCACCTTTTTGAGCCGAACGAACGGCGCGAATGGCAGCGCCCTGGGAATTCTCGCGGCGGCGACACGCATATTGCCGGACGATACCTATCTGACCTCCATCAGCGTACATGACAGCCGGGTCACAATGTCCGGCTTTTCCAACTCCGCCGCCAGTCTCATAAGCTTGCTGGCGAAATCGCCGACCTTCCGCGAACCGGCTTTCGATTCTCCCGTCACCGAAAGCCAGGACAGCGACCAGGAAAAATTCACGGTCTCGATGTCCCTTGCTCCCGCAGGCGCGCTATGAAGGAATTGCCCAAAGGGCCGGCGGGCCGTGCCCTGGCGTTGGCAATATGCGGGGTTTGTGCCGTCATCTTCTACTTTCTCGTCGTATCGCCCGTTCTGGGATTTTACAACGATCAGGCGGAGATGATTGAGCAGCGCACCGCAATGGCCCAGCGGTTCAAGACGCTGGCCCAAGAGTTGCCGGACCTGCGCATTGCCGACAAGAAGTGGCGCGACCAATTCGGCGGCGAACTTCTGCTGGCCGGTCAAAGCGACGCTATCGCGTCCGCTGCGATACAGACCATGATGAAAAGCACGGTGGAAGAAGCGGGAGCCAAGCTCACAAGCGCCGAGATTCTTCCGGAGAAGACAGAAGGTGATTTCCGCCGGGTGGGAATTCGGGTTGCTTTCTCGGGCGATTTGAAGCTTGTAGCCTCGGTGCTGCACAGCCTGGAGACGGCGCATCCGGTTCTGTTCGCCGGCGACTTCGATTTTCATTCCGCTTCGGACTCAGGTGGAGTCAATGCGGGAAGCGATGGTCTTGCAGTGACGCTCGATGTCTACGGTTTCAGGGCGGGTTGAGAAGGCAGATGACAAGATCATTCCGGCTTACAATGCTTGGTTTTGGCGTCGTCGCGGGGATCGTCCTGCTGGTAGAACTGGTTGCGCCGATTCTTGCCATCTCGTCCGATTCACTTGAGAATTCGCGGGCTCGATCCGAACGCGTTACGCAAAAGAAGGCCGACACCATGGTGGCGGAAATTCTGAAACGTCCGCTGTTTACAGCGGGCCGGCAACCGCCGCAAATAAGGGTTGTGAGGGCGGAGCCGCCGAAGCTTCTGAGCCGTCTTGCCGGCACGATGATGCAGGCGGATCTTCATGAAGCCCTGTTCTCACGTCCTGGCGCCCGCTCGGTGTCCGTCACGGAGGGAGAGGTGGTTGACGGCTGGACGGTGAAAGACATCGAGCCGGATCACGTCCTTCTCACCAGCGCGTTCGGCGAACAGATCGTCAGGCCGACGAACGGGTTGGCCGAAGAGATCGCTGCTCAAGCGCCGCGGCCTGTGGGGAAGAAGACAGCTTCCACGCGGCCGCCCAATCCGGGTCAATCCCAAAAAGCTCCCCCGATGCCCGGCCTGCCGTTATTCGCGGGGGATCTTGCTCAAGGCAGATCGGCACGCCGATGACAGATTTTCTGTCGCGGCGCCAGGGCTTGCGTCTGGCATTCGCCTTGTCTGGCGCGCTGATATTTTCATCCTGCTCCCGGCCGGCGTCCCCGCCGCCATCGATTGCGTCGCCGTCGGTTGCGCCGCAGGAAATTGCGCAAAAGGCGGACGCCGCTCGGGTCAGCGGCCGCGTGACGCCAGGAGCCGATTCCACCGGGCCCGCGGTCCGGCAAGACGGCGCCGATCCCACATTTATCGTGCCCGCGCCGGGAACGGACACACGCGTCCAGGTGGCCGAGAATGGCGACATCTCCCTGAACTATGTCGACACGGATATACGCGAGATCGTGCGCCTCATCCTTGGCGGAATTCTCAAATCCAATTACTCGATTGATCCGGGCTTCCAGGGGACGGTGACAATTCAGACCGCGCGCCCCCTGAAACGCGCCGAATTGATTCCCACCCTTCAGGCGTTGTTGAACCAGACTGGCGGGCAGATCACCTATCAGGACGGACTATACCGCATCAGCACCCAGGGGTCGGATACCGAAGTGCCACCCGTCGTCGGCGGCGGCAACATGGCTGGCTCGCAGGTCGTCATGTTGCGTTACGCCTCGGCGAAGCAACTCGGCACGATCCTGAATTCCTATGCGGGAAGCGGGGTCAAGATTGTCCCCGACCCGGTTCGCAATGCGCTGATTGTGAGCGGCGCCGCCTCCGCCCGGCAGAATATCATAGACCTGGTGCGTGTGTTCGATGTCGATTATCTGGCCGGGGAGTCCTACGCGCTCTATCCCGCCAAATCGGGGGATCCGACAAAGTTGGCGGCCGACCTGCAGGCGGCGCTCCAGCTGGACTCGGATGGCGCGCTCAACGGCGTCGTCAAGGTCGTGCCGATTGATCAGGCAAATGCGGTTATGGTTATCGCGCGTCAACCCGCCTATCTGGACCGCGTCAGCCGCCTGATGGAACAGCTTGATCAGGTCAAGCTCAGCGCCGGACGCAATATTCACGTCTATTATCTGAAAAACACACAGCCGAGCGAATTGCAGCCCCTTATCCAGCGGGCCGTCAATCCGCCGAGCGGCAATGGCGGCACGGAGGGAGGCATCGAGCCCGGCAATTTGCCACCGACCGCCCCAGCGGCGCGGCTTGGTGCGCAGGCTGGGCCGGGAAATGGCGCCGCCGCCGCGAGCGCGAATTCGTCGGGTCCCGGCGCGGGGCCCACGGCGCTGGGGGGGCCGTCGATGGCGGCCGCGAATCCGCCACCGGCAAACGCGGGCGGCAATAGCGGCCAGCAAGGTGCCGGCGGCGATGCCAAGGGGCCGCAAATCATCGCGGACAACAACAACAGCGCGTTGATCGTGGTCGCCACCGAAAGCGAGTACGCGACGATCGAAGCGGCGATACGCAAGCTTGATGCCCTGCCGATGCAGGTTCTGGTTGAGGCAACCATCGCCGAAGTCACCTTGAACAACTCTCTGCAATATGGCGTGCAGTTTTTCCTGCAGAACAGCCAGGGGCAGGTCACGCTCAGCAATGCCCAAAGCCCCTCCGTTACGATCACGCCCGGCACCACGCCGTCCAATGCCGCTTTATTTCCGGGAGTGATAGCCTCGAATTTTCCGGGCTTCGCCGTCGCACAAACCATTGGTGACGTGCAGGCCGCGCTACAGGCACTGAAAAACGTCACCGATGTGCAGATTATTTCGTCGCCCAAGCTGCTGATCATGGACAAGCAGCAGGCCTCGTTCCAGGTCGGCGACCTGGTTCCGATCATCACGCAAAGCGCGACATCCGTGATCACGGCGGGTGCTCCCGTGGTCAACAATGTTCAATATCAGGCGACCGGGGTGATTCTGACCGTGACGCCGCGGATCAATTCCGGCGGCCTCGTCACGATGGATATCGAACAGGAAGTCAGCGACGTCGTGCCGACAACGACATCGTCGATCAATTCTCCCACCTTTCAGCAGCGGAGGATCAAGACCAAGGTTATCGTTCAGGACGGCGAAACCATCAGCCTGGCGGGTCTTATCAGCGACAAGAAGACCAAGGGAAATTCCGGTATTCCGGGGCTTCAGGACATTCCCGTGCTGGGTGCCCTGTTTTCCACCAAGACAAATGCCAACGCCCGCACGGAACTTCTGGTTCTTCTGACGCCGCATGTCGTCAACAATCAGCAGGACGCCCGCGCCCTGACCGAAGAGCTGAAGCGCAAGCTTTCGCCTTCCGCCATTCTGCCGTGACGGATGGTGCTTCCGCGCATCCCCGGGAGCGGGGGTTCGCCCTGATCGTCGTTCTGTGGTTCATGGTCTTGATTGGCGCCATCGGCATCTATCTGATTTTGAATGCCCGTACCGAGACCGCCATCGCCCATAACACGCGAGCGGCGGCCACTGCAGAAGCGCTCGCCGATGATGGAATTGCCAGGGCAGTCTTCAACCAGCTGGATCCCGTCGAAACCAATCACTGGCGATTGGACAATGCGGTGCATCGCGTATCGCTGGCTCAAGGGGACATTCTGATCCGCCTGCAGGACGAAACGCAGAAAATAAACCCGAACCTGGCCTCGGAGAGTCTTTTGGCGGGCCTGTTTGAGGCCGGTGGGGTCGAACGCACCCGGGCGCGCCATCTTGGCGCCGCTATCGCCGACTGGGTCAGCCCCGACGGGCCGCCGCGGGAAATGGGCGCCAAGCTCGACCAATATCGCGCGGCCGGAAAAAGCTACGGACCGCCCAACGCGCCACTCGAAACGCTCGACGATCTCGCCCTGGTGCTGGGCATGACGCCAGATATCCTCTCGCAGTTCCGGCCCTACCTCACAATCTACACGCAATCACAAGTGCCCAACGCCAAAGATGCGCCACCCATCATCCAGCACGCGCTGGCGCTGGCGGCGGGATCGGCGGGCGAGGCCGCCGATCTGCCCACTGCACCTGCGGTGGCATCTGCGCCCGCCTCATCTGCCGCCATGCCGCAAGTCGCCGAAAATCCCATGTCTTCATCTCCCGACCAGGCCAGGCCGGAAGGGGATGCGCACATGATCTCCGTTGAGGCCACAGCGCGCGGCCGCGATGGCGGCGTCTATGTCCGTTTTGCCGTGCTGCGGCTGGATGCGGCCAGCCCGCAAGGGTACAAAGTTCTCGACTGGGAGCGCGGCAGCCTGCCCGACGAAGGCGCCAAAGTCACCGATTGATGATATCGGCATCCTCGCCGTCGCCGCCCGTTTTTCCGTCGGCGCCAAGCGATATGATGTCAAAAGGATGGCCCGCGCGGTCACTCGGGCTGCGATACTGGAATGGCCGGCCCCACGGATCGATCGCGCCATCGGCATCCTTGATGTAAGGGCCGTTCCACCCCGGTGCATTGCCTGCATTGGTGGTGAGTGCGGCCAGACCCTGCGACGTGGTTGGATATTCACCCACGTCCAGGCGATACAGATCGAGAATGCCGGCCAGGCGTTCGACTGACTGCTGGGCTATCTTGTGTTTCGCCGATCCCAGCTGGCGAATGAGCGCGGGCGCCACCAGCGCGACCAGAAGGCCAAGGATCGCCAATACGACCAGCAGCTCGACCAGGGTAAATCCCCGCTCCGTTTTGTGGCGCATGTTGCGCGTCTTGGATCGAACTCGGTCGAGCATGTCGCGGACAAACAAGGGAATCAATGCCTGCAAGACAACCTCACGATTGAGCTGTTTCATATAGCGCGACGCCCATGCGGGCGTCCAACGGAATTCATGGCCAAGCAAATTACGGGGAATCACTTGCGTTTTCGTCACTCACGCGCATGAAATTGGTCACAAAGCGGGTTCCCGTAAACGCCGCTTCACAGATACCAATGCCGCCTGCAAACATCTGGACGGTCTGTCCCGACCACAAGACTGGATTTTTGCTCATTTGCGGCGTCGTAAACGAAGCTGCCGCCCTTAAGGGCAAATCCGGCCGCTCAGGCGTCTTGCCATCAACACCGTGAAGAGCGGCATAGCGGGGGTCCTTGCTCACCGCTTTCATGACCAAGTCTTCTCGATTTGGCTGGCATAAACGGTGCAGCACAAAAGATGGTCGGGTTTCACTGTCCCGAGACGACACATCACCGAATTGATACTGTATATGTCAGTCCCTAAAAAACCGACCAAAGCCAGCTTGCGGCGTTGGTTGATTGCCCTTGCAATTGCTGCGCTTCTTCTTGGAGGCCTGTGGGCGCTGTGGTCCGCAGGCTCGGCAAGCGCCTCTGCCTCCAATGACATTGGCCCGTCTTCTCATCCCGCTTCGAACGGTGCCGGGCACGCGCCCTTTGTCTCGATTCGGCGCAATCATTCCACACACGCCTACTCTCTTCATATGGCCGGCAATGCCGATGGTTTGCGCCATTTGCCTGACCTTGGCGCAAACTGGGAGGTCGGCGGAGGCGAAGGTGTCAGGTTCAGTCCGCCAGAAAAATTGCCCTTTCTCAATACCCTTGCCGAAGGCGATGATGGTTTCAGTTTCCCGTTCGGCGGAAATTGGTCTGGCCCCTCAAATCAAGGCGTGGGACTAGGCACAAGCGGCCCAGGCGGCCCACCTTCTGCGGAGGATTCGTCCCATAGTCCCAGCACGCCGGATGGCCCCCAACCCGATCCCACCGATGGGCGGGGTCCGAACAATGGCGATTTGACCAGCGCTGTCCCCGAACCCGCCACTTGGGCGATGATGCTGATCGGGTTTGCCGCCATCGGCTTTGCCATACGCCGCGAAAAAAAGTTGAATTTGCGGTCCAAAGATCAATTCCAATACTGACAGGCAGGACCCCAAAGGCGCGCACCGGTTGCTGCCTCAACTGCGTGGGGTCGTCGCTCTTTTATTATTGGTCGCGCGCCCTGTCCGCTTCGTTGAGGCCGCCGCCTCAACTGCGCGGGGTCGTCGCTCCGTACCGCTTGCTGAAGTCCTTCATGAAGGATTGCAGCGTGTCCACCGAAGCGATCTGGGCTGCGGCGTCGCGGAACGCCAGACCGTGCATGGCAATGCTCTGGGAAAGAACCGCAAAGGCATTTGCATCGGGTGTGCCGGTCATTTTCGGGCTGAAATTCTGACGCAGCCGTTCCAGGCTGGCTTCATCATTGGCCAGGGAATAGGCCACTGCCATGCGCAGCACATCGGCGCGCTCGCCGCCGCTGAGAGGCGAAGCATCGCTGTAGCGGGTGCCCAATAGCTCTTCACTCTTTTGCCCCGCAACATCCCAGTTGCCGCTCTCCCAGTAGACATCGGCGCGCAGGCGGCGCGTGTCTGCGCTGTTGTCCACCGCGATCAGATCCAGCGCATTGTCCCATTGCTTAAGGGCCGCGAAGCTACGTGCTTCCAGAAGAAGTCTTTCGTGAATCGTGTCTTCGGGCAGGCCCGTGATCTGGGACCTGTGCAGCGTGTTGATCGCGTCCTGCGGCCTGTGATCTATCAGATAGATTGCCGCCAGACGGGTGGAAACCTGCGCCTTGGCGATGCCGTCCAGCCGCTTGTCCACCTGATAAGCCAGCAGCGTCGCGGCGGGACCGAGCAGATCCACGGCCACCAGATGATCAGCCATGCGGCGGATCATTTCGTCTCCATCCGCGCCGATGGGTGTCAGGTCAACATTGTCATAAAAAAGGGCCAACTGTTCGACCGGCGCCATCTTGTCGGCGCCGCCCTTGAGAAAGAGTTTGACGAAAGCCGCCCGCATGTCGTCCTGGGCGGCGCGTACCGCTTCATTGCTCTGGAAGTTCTGGGTGGCCACGCGCAAGGTTTTGAGGCCCTCGCGATACTGGCTTTGGGCGAAATACAGCCCGGCCAGCCGGCGCAGAGTATTCAATTCAAGCGCATCGCCGCGCCAGCGAAAGCGCAGCCGCTCCAGCACGTCTATGCCCTGTTCGGGTTTGATGGCATGGGCGTTCAGGCCCGCGTCCACCTGAAAATAGATTGCCTTGGCGGCAAGCCGCTCATCGCCGCCATTCTGGACCGCGGCGAACAGGGGGACCGATTTGGCGTAATTCCCGCTGGTCGCGGTTATCCGCGCCCGCACCAGGTCGGCCTCCAGGGAATTAGAATGGGAAAGCTCTTGCGGCAGATGCGTCACGGCCGCATCCGCCAATTCCAGCCGCCCAATACCCAGCGCGGCATTGGCGTCGGCAAGCCGGGCGCGGGCCTGCCACTCGGCGGGATAGCGCTTCAGCACGGGCGAGGCCAGGATCAGATCATCATGCGCCGTTGCCCAGTTTTCCAGCGCCGCCTCGGTCAGGCCGCGCCATAAGGCGGCGTGCGGATTGAAGTCGAAGGCTCCTCCCGCCAGGTCATTATGGGCGTCGCGATAGCGGCCCATCATGTATTCGGCGCTGCCGCGCATGATGGAAAGCTGGGTGTCGCCCTGCAATGCGGGGTCCTGGGCCTGGATCAAACCGATAAGTCCCAGCGCCTCCGAAGCAAAATTGTTGGCGAGATAAAAGCGCGCCAGCGCCAGCCGCGCATGATTGGCTTTGGCGCCAGCAAGCCGCGCCACGTCCTGGCCAAGGCGGCGCTCGCTGGCCAGAAAGGAGCCGCCGGTCATCCGTCCCCAGCCGGGAAAATCAATAAAACTGGGCTCGCTGGCGGCTTGCGCCATCGCCTGGGGCGTCTCGCCCAGGGCGGTTTGGGGCGGGGTCAGCGAGAGGCCACCGGGGCGCGCGATGCGAACCCGCGTGCCGGCGACGGTAATCACCAGATCGTCGGCAAAGGGCGTGATCACCAATCCGCAGGCCGTGGGGAGGGCGGCAAATTCGGCATAATCGCGTTCGCTCAGCATGGCATAGCCGCTGCCGCCGGGAACCACGGTGAGAAGATCGCCGGTCACCGGATCGGTAAGAATAATACTCTTGTCGGCGCGCGGCAGGAATGTGGTCAGCGCCGCACGTTTGGGATCGTCCTGCTCGCGCGCAAAGCCCAGGCTTACCGGCGCCAACGCGCTTTTGTTCCCGATCACCACCTTGAGGTCGGCGCCATTGTCCAGCGCCGAGATGGATGCGGGCGCTTTCAGGGTAATGCGCAAAATCGAAACGCCAGGGCTGGAGGAGGCTTCGATGCCGCTGGCAAAACCGCCGAGTGCGGCCTTTAACGTGGCGGCGTCAAGATTGGCGGAGTTCTCCAGCACGATCCAGGCGGTGAGCCCGCGCACGAACACGGCCGCGGGGCGCGTATTGGCGCCCTTGAAGTTCAGGATCGCGCCGGTCGAGGTGACCTGGCTTTCGGTGACTTGCGTTCCGCTATCCGCCGCGACGGCTTGCGGTTGCTGCGCGGCGGCAGTTTGCGGCGGAGCTTGCGGTTTTTTTGCATCCGCGGCCTCGGCATCGGCGGGCTTTGTGTCCGGTTTGACACTGGCCGGGGCCGGCGCTGGTTTGGCATCCGGCCTTGCCGCAGGTTGAACCTGTTTGGCGGTATCGGCGATCGCGGCGACCTGGGCCTTGGTGACGCCGGGAATGATCGCGGTGGCTTGCGGCTTTGCGGTGCCCGGCGGCGCATAGGTACTGGCATCGGTTCTCGGCGCCAGAATATCGAGCACGATCTTGGTGCCGTCCTTGAAATCGTGATAGCCGGAATCTGCGTCAGTTTCGAAATCGACCACCGTGGCGCTGCCATCCAGATGCCAGGCCGCGTTTTTGACCCAGGGCGGCGCAAAGCGCACGATGGAGGACAGGTCTGGCCGTGCCAGGGCCTGGAATTTGACGGTCATTTTTCCGGCGCCGGGAAAGACCGTATAGGAAATATCCTTGTTCCAGTCGAACACCAGCCGGGTGAAGTTGGTATAGGTGCCTGCGCGAATATCGAGCGCGGGCAGGGCCGCGACATCCAGCGGCTTTGGCGCGGCCGGCACCGGAACCGGCAGGTCGGGCATGCTGCCGGTGAAATTTTGCGGCGCCAGGTCCACCACCGTGCGATTGCCCACACTGCTTTGATGAAGCCTGAAAGACTCGCTCAGGGCAAAATGAAAACTTTTGCCGTCGGCATCGGCCCGCGCGGACGAGACCGCATTGCCCATCATCGCCGCAATTTGACTGGCATCGAGTGTGGTCTTGCGGTCGAAGGAAAGGGTCAGGACGCTGCCGTCGCTGACTGCCTTTACGGTGCCTGCCGGCGCAAAGTTGAAGTTGAGGCGGCTGTAGCCGTTCTGGCTTGAGGCGCTGACGGTGTCGGCGGCGCGTGCCTGGCCCGCGGCCAGCAGCAATGCTGCGCCTATCAAGCCGATGCGGTGCGCCCTGGTTGCCAAGCCGAAAATTCCCTTCAACGTCTTCCCGAAGTATCGGAGAGTGGCGTTAACCCTTGGTAAACCACGTTTGGCCGTGTTGCCGGACGGGCCAAACTTGCATCAAAACTCTAGCCGTTGGGGTCATTGGGGGCCGGAGTCACATCCGCTGGGGCGGGAGCCGCCGTCGCCGGACCCGCCGTATCGGAGTCCGGAGCTGCTGGCTCTGGAGCCGCCGGGGCCGGAACCACCGACGGGCTCGGCGAAATCGCCACAGTGGGGGCCCGGCTGGCGGCGGCCAGTTTTGGCAGTGCGGCCGGCGGCCGGGCAGCGGATGTTTTCTCTGGCGGTTTTGCCACAACAGGTGCGACAGGGGTCGGTGTTGGCGCGGCAAGCGGCGCCATCACCGCCGCGGTATCGGGCAGGACCAGCTTGTTCGCCAGCTTCACGGTCAGTCTCTGGGCGGCATCGGGGGTCATTGCCGCCAGCACGGGGGCCAACGTGTCGGACTTCATTTCTTGGGCGACCGGCAACAGCACGGACTGATCCAGGCTGTCGAAGATGCGGGCGGCATCCTTGGGCTTCATCGCAGAATAGGTTTTCACCAGGGCGGCGACCTGTTTTTCCTGGGCGGCGTCGCGCTGGCCGAGCAGGGCCGCGATCTGGCTCTGCAGTTCTTTCAATTGCGCGATCTTGGCGTCCACCCTTGTTTCGGTGGCGGCCAGCAAATTGGACTCGGTTTGAATCACGGCTTCGCGTGCGTCCATTGCGGCGCGGCGCTTGCTAAGGCTGGTCAGCACATCCACTTCGGCGGCGCTGGCCATCTGCGCGTCACCGCCTGCGAAATCCTGGTTGGCGCCCTGCGGCGCCGGCGCCATCGCGTCGGCGGTGGGTGTGGCTTCCTGCGCGAAAGCGTCATGCACGATGCCCGAAGTTTTGAGCGCCAACAGGGTGCCGCACACCAGCACGACACAAGGCAGAAGACGCAGGAAACGCGATTTATTCTTGAAGGCGGTCACTGGCTGGTCCTCATGGGATCCAGCCGGTTCATGATGCTGCTGGAGGGAAGAGTTCTTTCGGTCGGTCCGCGCGTCGCGGGGGCATCCTGATTGCCGCCGCGTTCGGCGCGTCCCCGGGGCAAGGCCGCGTTTTCCATCCGGTCCGCAATGCGTTCCCCGGAAGCGGTGAGCACGGAAAGTTCGTCGATATGCAGGCGGGCGCGCTTCAGCCGTTCATCCAATGTCTGCGCCGCTTCGCCCGCCGCGGCCTTCAGGGCGCGCAAGGATGCCCCCGCGCCTGCGATTGCCATGTTCAGTTCGCCGATGGTGCGGGACAGGCCTTCCTGGCCCTTGCGCACGGCGGCAAGGCGGCGTTCCAGCAGGATGCAGTAACACAGCGTGGCGGCCAGAAGAATTTCCAGCGTGACTTCGACAAAGAACGTGATGGTCATGCCAATCTTCCCAGCTTGAAAAACGTTTCTCTATCAAAGTGCTTTTGAGGCATCGGTGCGTTCGACGGCGGCGTCCACGCGGACGGCCACGGAAGAACCGACCCGGCCCATTCGTCCGGTAAGCAACGGCACGCCGCGGCAGCGCAGTTCGATCTTGGAGTCGGGCGTGGCACCCAGCATCACGGTCTGCCCCACTTCCAGGTTCATGATCTGGTGCAGCGGCATGGTCTGCTCATCGAGAATGGCGTCGATATCCACCTTGGTGGACCACAATTCGGTTGCCAGATGGCTTTCCCAGATTGAATCGCGGCCGAATTTTTCACCCATAAATTGCTGGAGCAGCAATTTTCGAATCGGCTCCAGCGTGGCGTAGGGCAAGAGCAATTCCGTGCGTCCGCCGCGATCTTCCATGTCTATGCGCAGCTTGACCAGAATGGCGGCGTTGGCCGGGCGTGCAATGGCGGCGAAGCGGGGATTGGTCTCCAGGCGGTCCAGGCCGAAATTGACCGGCGCCAGCGGCTCGAACGCGGCACACATGTCCTGCAGGATAACTTCGACCATGCGCTGGACCAGGGTGCGCTCGATGGTGGTGTAGGGACGGCCCTCAATGCGCATGGCCGAAGAGCCGCGCCGGCCGCCCAGGAGCACATCCACGATGGAATAGATCAGGTTGGAGTCCACGGTGAAAAGGCCATAATTATCAAGCTCTTCCGCCCGAAACACGGCCAGGATGGCGGGCAGCGGAATGGAATTCAAATAGTCGCCAAAGCGGATCGAGGTGATGGAATCCAGGCTGACTTCGACATTGTCGCTGGTGAAATTGCGAAGGCTGGTGGTCATCAGCCGCACCAGCCGGTCGAAGACGATTTCCAACATCGGCAGGCGTTCATAGGAAACCAGCGCCGAATTTATGATGGCGCGGACACCGGATTTGTCCTGCATCTGGTCGCCGCCGACGTCAAAGCCCAGCAGCGAGTCGATTTCTTCCTGGTTGAGAATGCGTTCCGCGCTGCCCCCGACGGGAGGAGCCTCCACGGTGTTGTCCGGCGCGGCTTCGGGCTGCTGCTCGGCGGGGGGTGTTTCGTCGGCCATCGCTGTTTGCCTTACTGTACGATCATCTGTTTCAGCAGCACGTCACGCACCTTGTAAGGCGCGGCGGCGGCGTCGGCCCGGCGCAGCAGCTCTTCTTTCAGGCGCAGCACGCCTTCCGACCCTTTGAGATCGTCGAGCCTGAGTTCACGCAAATAGGACTGGAATTGGTCCACCAGCCGCGGCATCAGCGCCGTCATGCCGGCTTTCGCCAGGTCATTGTCCATTTCCAGCGACAATGACAGCTTGAGATAGGCGGGGGTGCCGTCATTGCTCTGTATGTTGACAAGGATGTCCGGCACATCGCTGAACGCGATCTGCGGCGGGGTCAGCGGAATTGCATCGGCCTTGGCGATCTTGTTCTTGTCCGCGCCATGCGGCTTTATAATAAAGAAGTATGTGCCGGCGCCTGCGCCAGCCAGCACCACGACAAGAGCCGGAACCGCGATCATCAGGATTTTCTTGCTGAGCAGTTTTCCCAGCAGGCCCTTTTTTGGCGCGACATCGCCGCCTTCGGGCTTTTCGGCGCCGTCTTCGGCTTCCGGGGCTTTTTCTTTCTTGGCCATCAAGGGGGCTTTCCGCGATCTTCGGGATCATCTTGCGCAAAACGTGGTTAAGGAGCGGTTGAAATTGCCGCCTCAGGCGCCCTTGGCCCGGCAAGTTTTTCCGCACGCCGCCCTGGCGATGCGAAAAGCCCTTGTGAATCGCGGCTTTCCCGCTGGCACAGCCGATGCACCATTCGCTCGTGGACCAGAAAGGATCCGCGAAGCCATGGATAATTCACTTCTTGTTAGTCTTTCACAGCAGCTTGCGGCCTATCGCTCGATGGACGTGATCGCGAACAATCTCGCCAACATCTCGACGCCCGGATTCAAGCGCGAAAGCGCCAAATTCGAGGAATACATCACCCGTGTCGCGCCATCCGAGGGCCAGACCGGCATGCAGTCGGTCAGCTTCGTCAAGGACGCGGGGGTTAGCCGCGATCTGAGCCAGGGAAATGTTCAGACCACCGGCGCGCCGTTCGATTTCGCCATCAACGGCAACGGCTATTTTGTCGTCCAGACGCCCCAAGGCATGCGTTACACCCGCGATGGCCATTTCACCCTCGACGCCAATGGCCAGGTGGTGAACAGCGATGGCTATGCGTTGCAGGGCGATAGCGGCGCCATCACCATCACGCCCGCCGACACCAACGTTCATGTCGGCCAAGATGGCATCATTTCCAGCACGGTCAACGGCCTCGCCAGCCAGATCGGCAAGCTGCAGGTGGTGGATTTTGCCAACGAACGCACCCTCGTCAAGGAAGGTGCCAATCTTTATTCCACCAGCCAGACGCCCACCACGGCGGCAAACGCCACGATCGGCCAGGGCATGCTGGAATCCTCCAATGTCCAGTCGGTGCTGGAGATCAGCCACATGATCGAAGTGATGCGCGCCTATCAGGCGACCGCTTCGCTAAGCCAAAGCCAGGAAGACATGATCCGCCAGGCCGTCACTCGGCTTGGCGCGACACCGAATTAGGAGACTGACTGATGCGCGCACTTTCCATCGCCTCTACCGGCATGTTGGCCCAGCAGACCAATGTCGAAGTGATCGCCAACAATCTGGCGAACATGAACACCACCGGCTTCAAACAGCAGCGCTCCGAATTTCAGGATCTGCTCTATCAGAATGTGATGACCCCGGGGGCCCAGACCTCGGACCAGGGCACTTTTGCGCCCAACGGCATTCAGATCGGCGCCGGCGTCAAGACCGCCGCGACCTATCGCGTCACCACACAGGGCGATCTTACCAGCACCTCCAATCCCTATGACGTGGCGATCCAGGGGCCGGGTTATTTCCGCATCCAGCAGTCCGACGGCACCGACGGCTACACAAGGGCGGGCAATTTTTCGCTCTCGCCCCAGGGCCAGCTGGTCACCCAGGACGGCATGCTGGTGCAGCCGGGCATCGCCATCCCGGCCAATACCATTACGGTCCAGATCAATGCCCAGGGCCAGGTCAACGCCACGGTGGCGGGAAATGCCACGCCTCAGACGGTGGGTCAGCTGGAACTGACGCGCTTTCCCAACGAAGCGGGCCTCAACGCCATCGGTGGCAACATCCTTCTGGAAACCGCGGCTTCTGGCAGTCCCCAGGCCGGCGTTCCCGGCTCGCCCGGCTATGGCACCGTACAACAGGGTTTTCTGGAAACCTCGAATGTCAATTCGGTGGACGAAATCACCTCGCTGATCACCGCGCAGCGCGCCTATGAAATGAACTCAAAGGTCATCACCGCCGCCGACCAGATGCTGCAGCAGACATCCCAGATGGCGGCCTAAACCATGATCCGCAAACTCACGCTCTTTTTTGCTCTCTTCGCCGCCCTGATAGGCCCGGCGCTGGCCGACGCCTCGTCCACTCCGGTCCGCGTCGTGGTGCCGGTGCGCGACATCGCCCGCGGCGAAGTGATCCTCGATTCCGACCTGACCTTTGGCACTGTGCCGGGTACGGCGTTGATGAACGGCACCGTCACCCGTATAGCGGCCGCTACGGGCATGGAAACGCGCCGCGTGCTGCGCGCCGGCGAAGTGCTTTTGGCTTCCGACCTGCGCCGCCCGGTGGTGGTGAACCGGGGCCAGACCGTCACCATGACCTTCGACGCGCCTGGCGTGGACCTGACCGCGATGGGCCGCGCCATGAGCGAAGGCGGCATTGGCGATACCGTCACCGTCCAGAATCCGGCGTCCTTCCGCATGGTCACCGCTGTCGTTATCGCCGCCGGCACAGTGCGCGCCACCGGGCCTATCGCCAATGGCGCCACCTCCCAGATCACCGCCCGCAAATAGGATTCGTTATGCGCAAGTCTTTGTTCAAGCTTTTGACAGCCCTGCTTTCCGCCAGCGCGCTTGTAAGCTCTTTGGCGGGCTGCTCCGCGGTGGACCGTCTTGAAAATATCGGCCAGGCGCCCAAGCTGTCTCCGGTCGGCAATCCCGCCGATACCCAGATGGTGGCCGCCATTCCGCAGCCGCCGCCGATCACCCATGCCGGCAACTCGCTATGGCAGCCGGGCGCGCACAGCTTTTTCCACGACCCGCGTGCCACCCATGTCGGTGACGTGATCACCGTCAATGTCACGGTCGCCGACGCCGCCAAATTGTCGAACTCCACCGCGCGTTCGCGCACCAACTCCGACGACGCCAGCCTGACCAATTTCTTCGGCCTGGAAAACGCCCTGCCCAAGAGCATCACGCCCGGCAGTGTGGTCAAGATGGGATCGGACAATTCCAATGTCGGCGCGGGCACGATCAACCGGTCTGAAAGCATCAACATGACGCTGGCCGCGCTGGTCGCCCAGGTTCTGCCCAACGGCAATTTGGTGATCAACGGCCATCAGCAGGTGCGGGTCAACAACGAGATGCGGGATATGCAGGTCTCCGGCATTGTGCGTACCGAGGATATTACCGCAGAGAACACCGTGGACCTGTCCCAGATTGCCGAGGCGCGCATCTCTTATGGCGGCAATGGCACCGTCAGCGATGTGCAGCAGCCGCGTTATGGCTCGCAGCTCTTCGACATTCTGATGCCCTGGTGACAGAAATAAAAAAAGCCCGGCCAGATGGCCGGGCTTTTCATATCTGGCTATCGCATCCTGCTGGGCTAATCGTCGCGATAAACTTTCTCGCGCCGCTCATGACGTTCCTGCGCCTCGATGGAGAGCGTGGCAATTGGCCTGGCATCCAGCCGCTTGAGAGAAATTGGCTCCCCCGTCTCCTCGCAAAAGCCGTAAGAGCCGTCCTCGATCCGGCGTAGCGCCGAATCGATCTTGGCGATTAGCTTTCTCTGCCGGTCGCGGGTTCTCAGTTCCAGCTGGCGCTCCGCCTCGGTCGAAGCACGGTCGGCGAGATCGGCATGCGGCACGGTCTCCGCCTGAAGATTCTGAATGGTCTCGCGGCTCTCCCGGAGGATTTCTTCCTTCCAGCCATTGAGCTTGCGGCGGAAATATTCCCGCTGGCGCTCATTCATAAAGGGCTCGGTTTCCGCTGGCCGATAGTCGGCCGGGATCTGGATTCCCATGCGTGCTCCTTCGACGCGTACGAATCGGCGGGTGGTGCCCGCCATGAAGGCGGGGGTTATAGCGATGCGGTCCTGACCCAGCAATCGCTATTCTGGGGTCTGGCGAAACCCGTCAAACCCATCCGGGTTCCCGGCGGACGACCGTCACGATACCATAATTATTACAATGGCTTATCCTGCATCCGCGCGCTCACGCCGGCTATACAGAATGGTTACGTTAATCCGCCGATTCTCGCGGACGGCTTGTTCATGGCCATCGCTGCTTACATCCGGGAGGCGGAGATTAAGCCGCCGGCGGGAACGGCGAAGCTTTTGGGCGAATGTCCGCTTTCATGAATTTCCACCATGATGGTGTAAGCCGCTTCAAGATGGCGCGCGAAGCGGTCCGTATCGAACAGCGGCATGCGGCGGCGGTTCTCGGCCAGCCTGTTCCGCAACGCTCCCAGAATCGCCGGCTCGGCCGCCAGTCTCAACGCCAGCGCCTGATAGGCATCCAGGTCTTCCGTCACCAGCTCGCTTAAATCCACCGCAGCCAAGAGGCTGGCGGCGACACGGCCGGGAAAAGCCTTGCCCCGGCAGGTGACCAGCGGCAGGCCAGCCCACAACGCGTCGCTGGCGGTGGTGTGCGCGTTGTAGGGCAGCGTGTCCAGGAACAGATCCGCCAGCTTCAGCCGCGACAGATGCTTTTCCATAGGGGCAAACGGGGCGAAGACAATACGCGCCGCCGCCACGCCCGAATTTTCGGCCTCGCGCCGGATGTTCCGTGCAAATACCGGATGGCCTTCCAGAAGCCACAACACGCTGCCCGGCGTCTGTTTCAAGATGGTCATCCAGCACTCGAACATCTCGGGCGCCAGCTTGTAGCTCTGGTTGAAACTGCAAAAGACAAAGCCGTTTGCGGGCAGGCCGCATTCGGCCCTGCTGGGCGCGTCGTCCGCTATGACGCGCCGGGAATCGTTCACCTGATAGCTGTCCGGAAGATAGACTGTCTGCTCGGTATAGAATTGCCGCTCATTGCCCGGAATGACGATCCGGTCGGCAATGATGTAATCCATGTAGGGCGCGCCAAGGGTCGCCGGAAAGCCCAGGAAATTGACTTGAATCGAGGCGGGTCTGTGCGCGAAAACGCCCATCCGCCGCTCGCCGAAATAGCCGTTGAGATTGACCAGAATGTCAATCTCCTCGCTTGCTACGCGCGAGGCTGCCGCGAAATCGGACAATTTCGAAATGTCGATGAATTTGTCGAAGGCTGATTCCAGCCGCTTGCGAATAGGGCTTTTGTCATTAACGCCATTGTCGAAAGCGATGATCTCGAACCGCGTTTTATCGTGACATTCATACAGGCCCGCCGTCAGGTAGGCGGTCGCCTGTTCGCGGAATTCGCCGGAGACATATCCCAGGCGTATCCTTCCCGGCCGTTTCTTTGTGGCGCCGTGCAGCGCCGCCCTGGCGGGATAGCGGCCGGCGGCGTGAATAATGCT
Source organism: Rhizomicrobium sp. (assembly GCA_035568995.1). Taxonomy (GTDB): domain Bacteria; phylum Pseudomonadota; class Alphaproteobacteria; order Micropepsales; family Micropepsaceae; genus Rhizomicrobium. Next base: position 134,695 of record DATMNL010000054.1, read on the forward strand.
GCAGGCCTGCAGATCCGCCGGCGATTGCGATATCGCCTGATAAATAAACGGTTCCACCACCGGCTTGCCCGCCCGCACGCCCTCATCCAGACGTGCGATTTCGCGTGCCCGATCCCGCCAATCGCCGCCATGCATCTTCAGGTAAACAAGATCGCCCAGCGCATTGGGAAAATCCGGGTCGCTTGCCACGGCGTGGCTGAGATCATCCAGGGCGGCCTCATAATCCCGAAATTCGGTCCAGGCGAGCTTGCCGCGATGATGCAGCGCCGTGGCATCTTCAGGATCGATCGCCAAAGCTCTGGTGAAGCTGGCCATCGCTTCGAGAAAGCGTTTCATGTCCTGCAACAGCACGCCGCGATTGACCCACGCCCGCGCATAGGCTGAGGGTTTTATCGCCAGCGCCCGGTCGAAGCTTGCCAGTGCTTCATCAAATCGCCTGAGCTGGGCGAGAATATTTGCGCGATTGTGCAGGGCCTCGGCATAGGCCGGGATCAGCGCCAGGGCGCGATCGAAACTCGCCAGCGCCTCGTCAAAACACGTCATCTCCTCCAGCAGAACGCCGCGATTGCTCCAGCCTTCCGCCAAATCCGGCCGGATCGCCATCAGCCGGTCGAAATCCGCCAGGGCCTCATCGTTGCGGTCCATGATTTTCAGCAGAAGGGCGCGTTCGTGCAGCGCCTCGGCAAAATCGGGCCGGATCGTCACCGCCCTGCTGTAGCTTTCCAGCGCCTCCTCGAAACGGTTCTGGGCCGCGAGCAGGATGGCGCGATTATAGGGCGCCGCGGCATAGCCAGGTTTCAATTCCAGCGCGCGATCGAAACTCGCCAGCGCCTCGTCGTTTCGCCCAACCAGCTTCAGGGCATTGCCATAATTGACCAGGGCCTCGGTGCTGGCCGGATTGATTTTCAGTGCGGTGCCGATCAGTTCCAGCGCGTCCTGGATGCGGCCCTGCTGCAGTCGCAGAATCCCCAGCATATGGCGCGGGGCGAATGCCGACGGGTCGCCGACGATGGCCTGCAAATAAAGCCGCTCTGCATCGGCCAATTGCCCCTGTTGGTGCAGCCTTAGGGCCTGATCGCAGAGGGATTGCAGGGTCATTGGCGGACTGTCTTTCGGCGCTGGACGCGCCTCAAGGCTTTTTTTAAGCCGCCGCCGCGGAGGCATAAAAGCTCAGGCATCGGCCAGACTGTTGCCCTACGCTGTCGCTAGGGCATCGCAAATGAAAAAGCCCGCCAGAAGGCGGGCTTTTTCTTGCGATGGTTGCGGGGACCTGCAACCAATTTGATAGACTATTTGCGGTTATAGGGCTTAATCCCTTGCGAAGGCGAGACTTTTGATCCTTCCGAGAACGAAGGGAATCGCGGCATATAGCGAGGAATCCCCCGTTTTTGGTAATCTTGCCACCCGAGCGAGGTCGCCCATGTCGTTTGAGGACAAGCGTAACGTCCTGCGGACCGGTCCGCCAGAGCTTCTCGGCGAAACCGAAATCACGCCCGCGATGGTAGAGAGCGTGCGCCAGCGCATCAAGGACGCTGGGGGCATCCTCACCGTCTGGGCGGTGCTGGACGAAGATGTCTACGAGACGCAATTTGGCGACGGGTTCTACCTGCACGCGCACGGCCTCGCGCTGAACAGCGCGGATGCAGAAAGACTCGTCGCGCTCGGCGGCGGCGATAAAAAATTGCAAAAGTGGCATGTGCGGAGCTACCGCCTTGGTCTGGAGAACGATTTGCCGGTCTTCACGGAACCATGGCGGGACGAGGAAGAATTCAGGATCGGCGATTTCGTGGTGCTGCTCTGCGAAATCCCGCCCGGCGGCACGGCGTCGAAGCTGCTGACGGGAACCGGCCTCCGCAAGGACGGCCCGCTGCTGGCGCTTCCCTAGAACGAAAAGCGGCGCGGCTGACCAACGGGTCAGCCGCGCCGTAGCAGTGGGAGAGTCAGTCCTCGTCGGACACTTCCTCAACAGAGTCGGCTTCGTCCTCTGTCTCGGCTGGCGCGTCCGCATCGACGGCGGGAAACAGCATCGCCTCGGGGAGCCAGTCGCGGGCCTTCTGTTGCGGCGGTGTCGGTGCCGCCGCAGTCTTCGCGCTCTGGAAGTGCCTGATAAGGCAGTTCACAAGGTCGGCCTTCTTGTAGGAAGACACCTGACCCGCCCCCTCGGCATAGCCGCAGTCGGCGGCGATGGCGACAAGCTGGTCGCGGGTGCGGCGTTCAAGGAAGCTGCGGTCGGGGGTCCAGTGGTTGCGCATGTCAACGGCAAGGTCACGCGCCACGCGATTAAACAGGCTGTCCCTTGCATCGAGCCTCTGACAATCGTGCTGACCGAAGGTCAAGGCAATCAGCAATGTCTCAAGCTGCTCAAGGTCGTGATCGCTCAAACCCCGAACGGCCTCATAGACAGTGAGGTCGTCCGCATCCGGCGACCGAAGCTGTGTCCATACGGACTCGCCTTCCTCGACGGCGCAGCCAAGTTTGGCTGCAAACTGCCGGGCTTGTCCTTCAAGGACCGTATAGGCGCTCTGTGCCTCGCTCTCCTTCGCCAAACTTGGGATCGCCTCATGCGGTTTGAACTTCATCAGGCGTTCCACCACGGAAACCTCCCTGACCTTGCGCGGGCTGGCGAGAAGTATTTCTTGCACGGCGGCGGTCTTGTGGTGGGCGATGTGGGCGCACAATGCCGATGAATACGCGGCCTTGCGCTTTGGCGGCGCTGCCGGGTGGTCCATCGTTTCCGCTGCGGTCTTCCGGTCGATGCTGCGCTTCGCCAGACCTTCCCTGATCTCGACCCGGCCCGAGGGGGAGAGGTTGATAAGGACGCCGCCCTTCTGACGCTTCGATGCCTTGCGGTACTGCCATTCGGGAATGTGGTGCGACTCGGTCACTTCGACCCATGCGGCGCTGGCTTCGTGATGCTTCACGAGCTGCGCCACGGCCTCCTTTTGCAGGGCAAGAAACTGCTCCGCATCGTCAAAATACGAAGTCTCATCGGCGGCAAAAAGGTCGGTGGTGATGGTCCCGGTATAGTTCTCGGCGGGGAAGATCGCCAAGGCCACGGTCGGGCGGTCGTCGATCATCGTCGCCTTGATATCCTCGGCGCTGTCATCGTACCCGCCCTCGATCCTGCCAAGAATCAACCGCTGTGACTCGTCGCTGCCCAAGGTCAGGGCCTCGGCCTGTGACAAGGTGATTTCTCCCTTGGTCAGCGCTGCTTTGGCTTCCCTGCACAGACTGTTGAGCGCCAGACGCCGCTTGATGGTGGTGGCGCTCAATCCCGTCTGCGCGACCACATCGTCAAGCGTGACGCCCTTGTGAACCAGCTTCGTCAACGCCGCCGCTTCCTCAAGCGGCGTCATGTTCTGCCGCTGCAAATTCTCGACCGTGGCAATGCGCAGCGTCTGGTCCTTCGACAGGTCGTCGCGGACCTCCACCGCGACCGTGAAATCCTCCGGCAACTCGCCGCGATCTTCCAGAAGTTTGAGGGCGTGGAATCGCCGCGCACCGCTGACGATCTGAAAACGCTGGCTCTTGCCTTTGCCCTTGACCGGGCTGACGACAAGATTGTGCAACAGGCCATCGGTCCTGATGCTGGCCGCAAGTCCCTCGATGGTCTTGCGGTCGATCTTCCGGCGCGGGTTCGCGGCGGATGCCTCCAAAGCTGATAACGAAACGGATTGCATGGTCATGACTTTCTCCTTCGGTGATGAGCGCAGACCGCGACATCGCGGCTTTTCTCCCTTCCTTCCTTGAAAGACGGGTTGCGCATGCAACCGACTAGGTCCGCGCCAATGAGCGGGGGTTCGGCTGTCAAGGCCGCCAGCGGGGTGAGGGGGATCACCCGGTCTGCACGACCAACGGGAGGAAGATCGGGGATACGCCCCGCAGGCGCCCCAAAGGGGGCTTGGCCTTGACAGTCAGGGGGCCGCAGGCCCCGACAAACGAAAGGAAGTCAGCCGCAGGCTGGCCGAGTCATCTTGCGCAAGGGATCGTCACCGGATGGCCGAGACCGCAAGGCGGGCTCGGGGCGAGAGCCTAGAGCCCGCTCCGGCAAAGCCGGATGCGCCTGCAAACATATCCGTTTGCCGCCGACAGTCTTAGGATCGGGCCTGCGGGAGAACGGCAAGGAGCGGCGCATGTCCGGAACCAGTCAGCAGATCACCATCGGCCCCAAGGACGCGGCATGGATCGTTCGCGAAGACGGAAAGATGGAACTGATAATGCCAACACACGGCGAGGATGTCCCCATTCCGGACGAACAGATGCTGCTCATTGGCTGCGCGGCGGGATTTAGGGACGAGCGCTTGCACGATCTGGTGGGAGAAATCCTCTGCGAGAAGATGCCCGAGAAGGACCCAACACGGAAGCCGCAGTGACAGGGCTAAGCTGAAGCAGGCTAACGGCGGACCAAAGAGCCTAGGGGCGCAACATCTATTCCCTGTCCGGTATCTCGATTTCAAGGCTGTGGTCGCGCGTCCAATGCCGCCAGCCTCGGATCGCGCGCAGGCCCGAGGCGGGGTCGGTATAGGTTTCCTGAATACGCTCCCAGTATTCGAGCACCCGGCGGGGATTGCTGTTCTGGGTGTGCCCGACTCCACAGCAGTCCACGTTGGGAGGGTCGCCGTAATGGATATCGTGGCTACGGATGATGTCGGCGAGCGTGCGCCACTCCGCCGATTTCTTGATCGCCGTGCGGTTCGCCATTGCTGCATCAAGCGCCACGATGAAGGGACGCCCGCAACTCTGGCACTCGATGGCGAGAAGCGCGCATTCGTCGGCGTAGATGTTGGCGATGCAATGAGGCGCGAATTCGCAATAGCGCGGCACGCCCTGTTCGTCGAACCAGCGCGGCGGTTCGGCGATGCGTGAAAGAATATCCTCGTAATGCTGAAGCATGGTTTCAAACTCTCTTTTCTACGAACGGAGCGTCGCGCCCTAAGACCGGCTTTTACGCCCGCCTTTCTTGCTCGCGGTCTTCGGTGATGATTTTGCTTTGGTCCGGCGCTTGGTGATTTTGCGTTGCCGCTCCTTCTGTGTGACGAACGGCAAAACATCTCCGGGCCGCGTCGGGACGCTGAACAGATCGAGCGCTTTTTGCACCGCCGGGTCGTCCATCACCTCCGCCAAGCCGGCGAGAGAGCCGACCACCTGATAGGCTTCGGCGCACCGGTAGGAAAGTTTATCCAGTATCGAGGCAATCCGAATCACCTCGGCCTTGCTGAACTTGAGGTCGCCCCTCTTCGCACGCTCGCGTAGTTCCTCGGCCACGTTTTCAGCATGAGGCGGTGTTTTGATTTCATCTAGTGCCCTCATGTCCGGCGTCCTCCAGTGGACGTTGAATAAAGCCACGGCGTGATGTGCCGGATGATAATGGCCCTCCTGAGCGGAGTCGAAGCAGCGTGGCCCCAATTGTCATATCGCCCTACCAGTTTCGGTAGGGGGTATCTCGTTGATTGACGGGTCCCGGCACCGTACCCTTGTTGAGGAACCGGCCCCAAACAGGACCCTGGAGCATGACGACACCGATCACCGCCTCGATGCTGTACGATCTTGCGACCTGTTCTCAGCGGGCCAGCATGGATCTCAACGGCCGCCTCGAAAGCCGTGGCGACGTGAACGCGTTCGTCCAACCACTGTTTGAACGCGAGGCGAATGACGCCGGCACGGTAACGATACCGAGGGCTGTTGCATGAGCGAAGCGGCAACAGCGTCACAAGTACCATCCAAGCTAACCTCCGAGCTGAAGAAGGATGGAGTCTGTCGAATCCTCAGCCTAGATGGAGGCGGCGCAAAGGGCTTCTACACGCTCGGAGTGTTGAAAGAGATCGAAGGCATGCTGGGATGCCCGCTCTACAAGCGCTTTGATCTCGTTTTCGGGACCAGTACGGGAGCGATAATCGCCGCCCTGATTGCCCTCGGTCATGAAGTTGATGACATCCACGCGCTCTACAAGGAGTATGTGCCAACGATCATGAAAATGAAGGGGCCGGAGGCGAAATCACAGGCCCTTCAACAACTGGGCATCAAGATATTTGGAGACAAGAAGTTCGACGCCGTCAAAACGGGCGTCGGGATCGTGACTACGAAGTGGATCATTGAAAGGCCCATGATCTTCAAAGCCAGCGTGGCGCAGGCTCATGGACGAACCGGCACGTTTTCTCCCGGCTTCGGCTGCACTATTGCCGCTGCAGTGCAAGCGTCTTGCTCCGCATACCCTTTCTTCAATCGAACGACGGTGAAGACTGAGTCCGGCGACGATGTCGAGCTGGTTGATGGTGGCTATTGTGCGAACAATCCAACACTTTATGCACTGGCAGACGCAATCATTGCGATGAAAATTCCGCACGATAACATCCGGGCGGTGAATGTCGGCGTTGGCGTATACCCTGAACCCAAGCCGCAAGGGATGATGCGTCTTTACAAGAAATATCTGCTAAGCGTTCAGCTTCTGCAAAAGACGTTCGAAATCAACACTCAGTCGATGGACCAGTTACGCGCGATCTTGTTCAAGGATATACCAACCATACGCATAAGCGACACGTTCGAAAAACCGGAAATGGCAACCGACCTCTTTGAGCATGACCCTCAGAAACTCAACATCCTTCGCCAAAGAGGCAGAGAGTCGTTCGCCAGCCGCGAGGCTCAACTCAAAGAGTTCCTCCTATGAAGAGGCAACCGGAGCGGTGGCATGGCGATCCCTGAATCTCAACTGGAGACGTGGTCTAACCGAGGATCGGTGACGCAATCGAGCGACACATACCAGACCATCCGCAATGCGCTGCTCGACACTAAGGCCCTCTATGCAGGTAAATCGTTCGAGGTCTTCCTCCAAGGCTCGTACGGGAATCATACAAACATCTATGGTGAAAGTGACGTGGATACAGTCATCAGGCTGGATTCGATTTTTCGCGGCGACGTGAGCGGTCTAACGGCAACGGAGCAAGCCGCATATCATCAAGCCTATGGTGGTACAGCGACCTACACGTTTGATGAATTCAAGAAGGGAGTCGCCACCCGGCTAACAACGGCATTCGGTGCGGATGCCAAACCCGGAAACAAGGCTTTCAAGATTGCGGCGAATGGATCGCGCAGGAGTGCTGACGTGGTCGCTTGCTATGAGTACCGACGATTCACCCGGTTTGTCAGTCTCAACGATCGGGATTACGTTTCTGGCATCGTGTTTCCGACCTCGTCGAGCGGCGAGATCATTAATTATCCGAAACAGCATTCGGACAATTGCACGGCGAAACATCAAGCTACGAATTCATGGTTCAAGCCGATGGTTCGCATCGTTAAGAATATGCGAAGCCGGTTGGTGAACGATGGAGCAATCGCGAAGGACACGGCCCCCTCCTATTACATCGAGGGACTGCTTTACAGCGTGCCGAAAGATAAATTTGGCACCAGCTATGGGGACACGTTTTGCAATTGTCTCAACTGGCTTGTGGCAACCGACCGATCAAAATTGACTTGCGCCAATCAGCAATACTGGTTGCTCGGGAGCAGCAACGTTCAATGGTCAGCCGCCAAGTGCGATCAGTTTCTAAACGCCCTTGTTACACTCTGGAAAAATTGGTGAAGGCACGGTGGCAGTTTCAAGCCAAGGTGCGTCGCAATGCCAAAGGCTGTTCGACACGGTTTGAAATTCCTGTTTTAGGAATAGAACGACTGTGTTAAGTTCTTATTTTGTTCCGGGGACCTATGGCAGCATCAACAACAATCGAATGGACAGATACGACGTGGAACCCGGTCACCGGCTGCACCAAGATCAGCGCTGGCTGCGATAACTGTTACGCGGCGCGATTTTCGGAGCGCTTTCGGGGCGTGCCGGGGCATCCTTTCGAAACAGGCTTTGACCTGACCATCCGGCCCGAGAGGGTGTTACAGCCGCTTGGCTGGAAGAAGCCGCGAATGATTTTCGTCAATTCCATGAGCGACCTCTTTCACAAAGAGATTCCCAAAGCCCACATCGCCAGTGTCTTCGACACCATGGAGCAGGCCAACTGGCACATTTATCAAGTGCTCACGAAACGTAGCTCTCTTTTGCAGAGGTTCATCAACGAGCGTTATAAGGTTCGGCCTGCCCCGGCGCACATATGGCTCGGGGTTTCCGTTGAGAATGAGCAAGCCACATCACGTATAGCCCACTTGCAGAAAGCCAATGCCACCACGCGCTTTCTATCGATCGAGCCGCTAATTGCCCCGGTCGGCAAGCTGAATCTCAAGGGTATAGACTGGGTGATTGTTGGCGGCGAGAGCGGTCCGCGCGCCCGACCGATGGATGCCCGCTGGGCATTGGACATACGTAACCAGTGTGTCAAAGCCAAGATTGCATTCTTCTTCAAGCAATGGGGCGGTCGCTCGCCGAAATCCGGTGGCCGGCTTCTCGAAGGCCGGGAGTGGAGCCAGTTTCCGATGACGCTGGCAGAATCGTCCCGGCAATATGATAGGTCACAGGCCGCAGCGTGACCGACCTCCCCTTTAGGTTCGACGAGATCGGACAATGGTCACAGCTCAAACTTGAAATCGTGGAGCAGTATGGCGCGGCCTATACCAAGGCGTTCGCGCGCACCCCAAACCTCAAAAAGTATTATATCGATGGCTTCAGCGGTGCTGGCGTCCACGTTGTCAAGAAAACCAAGGAACAAATCGAGGGCAGTCCGGCGCGCGCACTGAAGATTACCCCGCCGTTTGACGGATACTGTTTTATCGATCTCGATGGCGACAAGACCGATTACCTCCGCTCCATGTGTGGTGACCGACGTGGTGTTGATATCCATACGGGTGATGCGAACGAGTACCTGACCCGGACAGTCTTGCCGACCATCCAGTACAAGAAATTCACTCGCGCGCTTTGCCTGCTAGACCCCTATGGACTGGACCTTGATTGGGAAGTGATTCTGCAAGCGGGGCAGTCCAAGGCGGTCGATATGTTCCTCAACTTTCCGGTGATGGATATGAACCGGAATGCGATATGGCGAAGCCCCGAGAAGATGCCGAAGGACGGTATCGAGCGAATGAACAGATTTTGGGGTGACGAGTCATGGAGACAGGTAGCCTACAAAGAAAGTCCGCAGGGAAATTTCTTTGGGACGGAAATGGTCAAGCAAGGCAACGATCAGATCGCTGACGCATTTCGCGAGCGACTGCAAAAAGTCGCTGGCTTCGGTTTTGTTCCAGAGCCGCTGCCAATGCGTAACAGCAGGAAGGCCATCGTTTACTACTTGTTTCTCGCGTCCCCCAAGGCGGTTGCGCAGAAGATTATCACTGATATTTTTAAGAAATATCGGTAGCATCAGAGCACAAGAACTTGACTGAGGATTGTTCAGTCTATCGCCCGCGATCGAAATCCCGATCCTTGCGCCGCCGTGGCGTCGGACTCTCGGGAGACGGATCATCACCCCTATCAGGATCGGCGGCCTTAGTTCCAGCCGAGCGCTCCACGTCCAGCGATCGGTCGCGCGTGCGGCGTCGCCGGGCGATCTTAACCTCGGATTCCGGCGCTGGCTCCTGTGATGTTTCCCCGGACGCGCCGCCTTCGGCCTCTCCCGACCCCGCCGCCTGTCCGAACTCTGCCGTCAGATCGATGGGCTTTTTGGCCGCCTCGTTGAATAGGTCCATATTCGCCCGCGACGGTTCGACGGGTGACGGCTCGCGCCCCGCCCGCTTCCGCTCATCGAGCCGGTGCTCCTTGAGGAGTGCCGTTTCCAATGACCGCAGTTCCCGCTCTTCGACCAGTTCCAGCGCCCGGATGCGGCGGTGCATGGTCAGCGATTCGAGTTCCAGTCGACGCGCGAGCGCCGATGTTTCGAGTTGCTGCCTTTCCGTCAGTTCGCGCTTCTGAGCGAGAAAAGCGTCGTACCGGGTCTTGTCACGGTACTGCTGTATCTTCTTCGTAATCAGCTCGACGCCAGTAATCCGGCCGATGAAGGCGGCAAGACCCTGCGGCCGATGCGCGGCGCGGTCGAGCCGGATGCGCTTGGTCTCCTGCAAATAGCCATGCCTGAGCACCGCCCGAGCGTCCTTTTGGCGGGTCGCAAGTTCTTGTCCAGCCCGTCTCTGCCTGTCAGCGAGCGCCTTGCTTTCCTGTCCCAGAGGGGCGCGGCGGTCCTGTTGTTTGCGCTGCAACGTCTCACGCGATTCCTTCTGCCGGGCTTCCTGCGCCTGCCGTTGCTCGTTGGTCCGAAACAGCTCCATCGCGGCGCGATGGCCGGCGGCAAGCGCCCGTGCTTCGTCCACGCTCGGCAGGGAGTCCTTCGGAAACTCCTTCGCGAGGAATTCGCGCACCTGCTTGATTCGGACTTTTTTGTCCTCGATCAGCTTCGGCAGGCTGTTCATGTTGCCGTACAGATCGACAAGGACGTAATCGCGGGTGCCGGTGGCGAGGATGTAACCCATGTCCTCCAGCGACCGGACGAAGGCGCGCGGCGTGTCGCGCTTTTGCCACGCCGCCGTCACCTGCGCGATGTGCTGTTCCTTGCTGAGGCCGCCTTTGTCCTGCTGGTTCTTCTCGTAGAGCGTAAGCTGCCGGTTCTTCTTCGGCCGCTCCTGTCCCTTGTCGCGGTAATAACCGTCCGGCAGGGTGAGCCCATGGTCGCGGGCGAACTCCCGCGTGACCATCATCAGCTTGTCGTGGTCGAAGGCCATGTGACGGGCCTTGCCACGCTCGGCGTCGATGCGCGACCAGACGACATGACAGTGCTCGCGCGGGACGCCATTCTTGTCCTTCTTTATATGGAAGACGACCGCGCGCGGCTGGCTGGCCAGCCCGAGGCGGTTCTCGGCGCGGTCGATATAATCGAGATATTGCTCCTTGGTGAGCCGCCCCTGCCGTTGGTCGGGATTGATCGACAGGCTGTAAAGATAGTTGCTGCACCGCGTCAGCGTGTGGGCCTGCGCCTCCCATTCGGCGAACGCGCCGTGCAGATCGCGGGCGACGGCTCCCCGTACCTGCGCCACCTCCATACGCTCGTTGTCCAGCGTATTAAGAAGGTGCGTGGCGAGGTCCTGTCCGAGGGCGCGCTGGCTGCCGAAAGGGATCATGGCGCGCGCTCCATCATCTTCATGAGCGCGGCCCGGATCACCGCCAGCTCGTCGCACGCGGTCTCAAGGGCGGCGGCAGCCCGGCTGTCATCGCCTGCGGTCCTTGCGGCGTCATCCAGACTGTCCCGGATCGCGGCGGAGCGGGCGAGCAGTTGCGCGAGCATCTGCTTTTCGACGGGCGGATGGCGCGTGCCTCGCGGGATGGGAAGGTTCAAGATCGCTCTGACGACGTAGGCGTTGGTGGGCAGACCGGACGCCTCGACGTTACGGCGGAACTCCTCCCGCTGATCCGCCGGCAGGCGGATGGAGATTGGTGCGTCGCGTGTTTTGTCGGTCTTGTCCGTCATCTCCAAAAGCTAGGCGCACCGTTCGCCCGCCTGCCTCGCGCCGTCCTCGCGCGAGCCTCGCGGGTTCCGGGGCCGCGCCTGCCCCGGTCGATGGGTTCCCAAGGGAGAAGCGAAGTCTCCCTTGCGGTCGAAGCCGGCGCCGAAACGCCGGTCGTGGTTCAGGACGCGAAAGTCCTGACCGTGGGTCACAAGGGGCGCGGATAGCCCTTTGTTCGATGGGGTTCAGGGGAGAGCGGAAGTCTCCCCGATCGCGCGGCTCAAGCCGCCGCGAAATGCGCAACGATGAGTCGTTGCGCTCAGCCGGAAAGGGCTCGATGCCCATTAGCGAAAGCGGCCGGCTGATCCAACCCCTTAGCAAGCGCGTCGTGCAAGACGCGTGAGCTTAGGGGTTGCCCTGGGGGTCGATGGGGGATGGGAAATCCCCTCGCAAGGTGAGCGCGGTATTACCGCGCACACCTTGTACCAATCACTGTCGGTTCAGTGTGCCCATACTTCAAGTATAGCTGGGGAAGTTTAAAATTGGATGAGCACTACAGACTCTGACTCGTGATCTGTAATGTGCACTGCAAAATCATAACGCGAGGAATGCGCGAGGAAAAGCTGAATCCGCTTTGTCCATCTTAGCGATGACGCCCGATGGTGTTTGATGACTGCTGCGATGCACATCCCAACTTTGTTGTGATGCACATTCCAGAGTGAAACGGAGCCGGGCGGAGCAAAGCGGAGAACGCCCATGTCCGATACAAACATTCAGTCCCTCAAGCCGACGCGTGAGACCTACGATCCATTGCAACAGGCATACGAGACTTTGAATCGCGCCCTGTTCGATGGCGCGCTTCCGAATTGCCTGATCACGCTGCAACGCCACAAACACAGCTACGGTTATTTCTGCGGCGATCGATTTGGACGTGCCGACGGTACATTCACAGATGAGATCGCGCTCAATCCTTCCCACTTCCGGGACAGGTCTCAAGAGGAAATTCTCTCTACCCTTGCTCATGAAATGGTCCACCTATGGCAACACCATTTCGGCAAGTCGGGGCGGGGCCGTTACCACAACAAAGAATGGGCCGAGAAGATGAGATCGATCGGCCTGCAACCCACCTCTACCGGGAAGGACGGCGGAGCCGAGACCGGCGATGTCATGGACCACATCATCGTGGCAGATGGGCCTTTTGACCGTACTGTCCGTAAATTGCTCGCGCGTGGTCTGGTCATTTCATGGACCGAGCAACCGGAAAAACACGTCGCGCCGGACGACGATGATGAGGATGCCAAAGCCGAGAGCAAGAGTGGCAAGCGCGTCCGCTATATCTGCCCGCACGGCGACATGAAGGCTTGGGCAAAGCACGGGGCCAAGCTGGTCTGCGGCGAGCATATGGAGGCGATGGAAGTCAACTTGCCGACGCCGCGCGGATACCGGGATTTAACGCCGACCGCTGAAGAGACGGAATCCGAAGAACCGGCGTCAGAAGCATAAAGCATAAAAAACGAGGCGCGGGCCTTCCAGCCCGTGCCTCGTAGGCGCCAAGAGGCGGTGGCTGTGCCCCCGCCTTTTTTCTTTGCCTCGACGATTTAGCGGCGCGGTATGAGGGGAACGACGATCTGAGGGGGTATGACCAAGCCCTCCTTAGCGCCGGATTGGGCTGGCGAAGGCGTCAGTTGAACGGTCATCGTCCCATCGGAATTGTGGGTAACAAGAGGTGGCCGGCGCGCGGGTGCTGCGTCGCGAGCGCGGGCGTCCGGCGCTGGAGAGTCGGCGGCGCCAAAGGCCTCGGCCAATGGGGTGCCAGCCGTCAGGACGGCGATAACCGGCATAAAGAAATTTGATCGCTTCATGTTCTTCGACCTCGATTATGCTCGCGCGGACCATGATGCGCGAGTGAAAAACGCGCGGACCTTACGGCCCGCGCGTTGTCGCGTGTGAAGGAAGCCGTGAGGCGGGGTTATTCCCCCGCCTCGTCGTTTGCGGGCTCGCCGCCATCGGCGGGCGCGGCCTCTTCCTTGTCCTCCAGCTCGTAGAGCGTCAGGGCGCTGACCAACTGCGTGCCGGACAGCTTCACGTATAGAGAGCCGTCGTCGTTCCGCCACGCAACCCCGATGCGCTCGTAGGTGGCTTTCTTGCCGTAGCCGTGGCGCACCTTGGCGACGTGGGTTGGCAGTTTGGCCTTGCCGTTGCTGCGGGCGTTGGTTTCGGTCGCTTGGTTCGTGTTAGTCATGGGTCTTCTCCTTTGTTGAACGGGCTGGCCTTTCCAGCCTTACCCGCCGGACAGCAGGCCGCCGGGGACGTGTCCCCAACACGGGAGGCCCTCTTGGGGGCCGAATGGAGCGGGCAGGAGAAGGACACGCCGCCGCAGGCATCCCCGCCGGTCTGCTAAACGGCTTTTTGGGTACAAGGCTGAAAGAAGAACAGCCCCGTTCTGAACAAAGGAAACGGAAGCCCTGACGGGCGAACGACCGAAACCGCCGCCCGCGTTTTGCCAACGGCATCCAAACCACAACCGAAAATCGGCGACATGCGAAACGGCGCTGGCACTAACGCCGCCAGCATGGGGATTGCCCTAACGGAGCGACTCTTTACGGCTCGGCGTGAAGCTGTCCGGCTCGCGAGGTTGGTACGAGGTTTGTGCGCACCTGACAGGACAATATCAGCCGCGACCTACCGATGATGGCAGCAAACGAAAGACGCGGCGAATGACCTCCTTCCTCGAAGACTTCACACGCGACATACCGCGCGGGCTCAGCTCGCGCTATTTGAAGCAGCAGACAGCACCGCAGGCGCGCTGGCAGACGCCGGAAGTCATATTGGAGCGCAAGGCGCTCGAATATGACCCGCGCAATCCGGGAGGAAAGATTCTCATCGGCGCATTCGGCAACAAGCTCGTCGGGATCGAGGATAACCGCCACATCCTGACTGTCGCCGGGTCGCGCGCCGGAAAGTCGGTGACACTCATCAATAATCTTCTGTTCTATCGCGGCAGCATCATGGCGACGGACCCGAAGGCCGAACTCGCCAATATCACAGCCGCGCGGCGCGCGGCCCTCGGACAGAAGGTGCATGTCCTCGACCCGTTCGGGAACGCGTCACCGGGCATCGCGCACCTACGCAAATCCTATAACCCGCTTGCGGTCCTGAAACCCGACAGCCCGACTATCATTGAAGACGCCGGGCTGATCGCGGATGCGCTTGTGGTGCGCAGCGGGCAGGAAAAGGACCCGCATTGGGATGAAAGCGCCAAAAACTTCATCGAGGGCGTAATCCTTCACGTCGCGACGGAACCCCGCTATGCGGGGCGTCGCAATCTTCTCACTGTCCGCGATCTGATCCGCACGGCGCTGGCGCAAGAGCCCGCCGCGCTCGTCAGCGAAGACGAAGAGCCGCTGCATCTGCTGGAGAAGGAGATGCTGCAAAGCGCGGCGCGCTTCGCAAAGAACATCGCGACCGAGGACCTCGCTGGCGCGCTTGAAGGCGCGGCACGAGACTTCTATGAAAAGGGAGCGAATGAGCGCGCGGGCGTGCTTTCAACCGTGCGCCGTCATACCAAGTTTCTCGATTACACGGCGATGCGCAACGTGCTCGCCGGGCATGATTTCGATCTCGCGGATTTGAAGCGCGATCGAAATGGCGTGAGTGTCTATCTCTGCCTGCCCGCCAGCCGCATGGGGCTGTGCAACAGGTGGCTGCGCATCTTCATCAACCAGCTTCTCGACGCGATGGAACGCGAGAAGACGGCACCAGTCGCGCCGGTGCTGGTCTGTTTAGACGAATTCCCGGTCCTAGGGCATATGCGCCAGTTAGAGGACGCCGCCGGACAAATCGCGTCTTTTGGAGTCAAGCTGTGGACCGTCCTGCAGGACTGGGGACAGGGAAAGGCTCTCTACAAGGAGCGTTGGGAAACTTTCGCCGGGAACGCCGGTATCCTTCAGTTCTTCGGTAACAACGATCTTGAGACGCTGGAATACGTATCGCGGCGGCTCGGAAAAACCCGGATCGAAGTTGCCCGTCAGGGCGAGGTCGGGCCGGAACAGGCGCAAGCCGGTCTATCCGGGCGCAATTCAAGTATGGAATTGCATGACTTGCTTACGCCCGACGAAGTCAGTCGTCATTTCGCACGCAGCGACCGACTCAAGAGGCAACTGGTGATCTGGGCGGGGTACGATCCGATGATCCTGCAACGGGTGGAGTATTTCGATTCTGGTGGGCCGCACCATGCCGTTTTTAGGAGGACGTTTTCGGCCTCCGGGTGAGCTTGATGCCTTGCGCTTCCGCCTGCATGCGCTCCTTGGTGCCAAGCAGGCGCGCGGCAGCGGGGTCCTGCCCGAATAGATAGGCAAGTTCCGACGCGAGCCGCCCGCCCTTGTCCCGCAGCAGGAAATTACAAAGCCCGCAATCGAGAAGGACGCGCAGAACCTTGCGCGCTCTCGTGCCGGCGGAAATATGCAGCGCCGTTTCTTCCGTCTGTCGGTCTTGGTAGTTGGGCGGGAATCCTTCCTCAATATAGGCGCCAACGGCAGGCGCGTTGCCGCGCTCGACGGCCTTGAGGAATTCCCGGCCCAGCCGGTTCATGTCCCTGTCGCCGCGAAGCTTCGGCAGCAGCTCGTCCTCGATGAATTCACCTTGTTCGATCTTCATCGATCGTTGCGCCGCGACTTGCTCCCAGTGCATTCGTCTTTCTAGCACTGTTTCTCCGGGCTCGGGTTGCCACGCGGCGTTACGGCGCTCTTCGATCCGCGCGCGAAGCTCGGTAACGGCCATCGCGAGCCCTTCAGGAGTAGCCGTTTGTCTTTCCAAGAACGTCGGCATGCTACGTGATCCTGCTGAAGAGGCTGATGTTGTTTCCTATCGCCTCGCTGATTCCCGGCAATTTCTTGGGTTCAAGCGGTTCACCCTCGTTCGGCTGGATTGGATAATCGTGGCGCAATAGTGCAAGGGCCGCTGCCGGCGCCTGAAGGGCGTGCCAGTTCTCAGCGGCGACGGTCAGGTAATAGCAATTGTGACCGGTGCGTTCCTTCTTGAGGAACATCAGCAGATTGTCCTCGGGTGTGAGAATTGCCCAGCCGCCGTATATGACTCGGCTGTCTCTGACCTTCTCGCGTTCCTCGGGCGAGAAATAGTCGAATTTCATCCCGTCGATGATGTCATAGGAATCTTCTATCTGAACAAGCTGGATGAGTCCGTCGTCCGAAGCACGCTGCAACGTCAATTCGCGCACAACAAAACTGTCCTCATCGATACGCCCATTCCGGTATGTGCCTTCCAGCGTCGATGGCGGCAGGATTCGCTCGGTATCGAATTCCTGCTTGAGATATTCAAGCAGCCTTTGCGCCGCGTGCCACGATGGCGCGTGCTCTCGCAGTTCCGCCTCCGAAATCAGGCCGTAATCTTCGTCGGTCACGAACTTGACGATGGCCTCTAGCCGGTCGTCCTGCATTCTGCGGTAACTCCGACTCCCGCCGGGCTTCGTCACCCCTTCCACGAACTGCCGCAAGCGCTCGGGCGGGACTTCCACCTCGGCCGAGAGGAAGATCGCCTCGCTTACGTCCTTCCAGTTGAAGTGGCGGCCATCGACCGGATCGAGCCCGAACTTGTGGAAGGCGCGCAACGCGTCACGTAACCGGTTGAGTTGCCAGTCAGAAAACCGCATGGCGGTAGTGCCTTAGAAATCCGTGCCGATAGCCCGTCGCCCCGCGAAATGGCCGGGGGGCGGACCTCTCCAAGCCTACACAACCCGCGTCGGAAGCGACAGAGCGACGGCACCCCCCGGACCGCGTGCGCTGCCGGAGGGTGGCGGCGCGAGGTTTCCGCGAGGAAAGCGCGGGGGCGGGAATCCTACCTTTGGAATGTTCGCAGGGACTTTCAGGCGGACGGCCCAAGGAGAAACCCATGCCCGCGTATGTGCTGATCCGGGAAACAAAGAAAGAGCGACGGGCGCCGTTTCGGGCGTGCATCGCGGCTGTGGCCGGTCTCGGCCTCGCCGGGGCTGTGCTCGGCGGGACAGCCTACGGACCGGCGCTCGCCGCCGGGATGATCCGCTCCATTCCGTTCCTTGCTCCGATTTTGGAGCCCGGCCACGAACCACGCGCGACCGAGGGCTCCGACCACGTCATTCGGATCAAAGCGGATTCCAACGGCCACTACTACGTCAAAGGCAGCGCTGACGGCGTCCCCCTCGAATTCATGATCGATACGGGCGCGAGCTACATCACGCTTACGAAAGAAGCCGCCGGACGGCTGAGTGTCGGCCCGCTGAGTTTCGATCTTACGACGAACACGGCAAACGGCCCGATACAAAACGCACAGATAACGATCCACCAGCTCACCATCGGACCGTACACCGCGAGCGACATTCCCGCTGTGGTGAACGGCGGAAATCTCGATGAGCCATTGCTGGGCATGAGCTGGCTCCGTCTCTTCCGATCAATCGAAATCGAAAACGGCGTCATGACGCTCCACTACAGGGGAACGTAACATGGTCAATGTCAGCGCAACTGGTTGGACGCCGCAAGACGCGGGAAGAAGTCTGCACTTTGGGCGCTCGCGCCCCCGGCTGCTTCTATGCGCGTTCGCCGAACAGCCCGTGGTCGGCGTGTTGAACACGCTTCAAGTGAAGACCCGTCATGCGGAAGGCGCTTCCCTGCGCATCCGGCAGGATGGCGAGGAGTTATTCGACGGCGACGTTCCCCCGCATGCGGAGATCGGCATCGTGCCGTTGACCCCGGCAGAGCTTGTCGTGTCGCTGACACTTGAGCCGGGCCGGGTCGTTCATAACTTTCGCATCAGGCCGCAGGTCGTCGCGCCGGAATTCTCGAAGATCGATGTTGCGCGACAAGCTTTCGTCGGGGACAGCCTTCCCGTTGTCTGGGACGCGCCGTCCGCAACCTCTGTCACGTTGCAAATCGAGGATGGCGACGAGCGCTCAGAGCACGCGGGGACATCCGCCGGCGTGTTCATGCTGCGTCCCACGCGAACGGGTCCAATCCTACTGCGCCTCGTCGCGCAAGGTCCGTTCGCCACGACGGTCCAGACGCGCACTGTTCAAGTGGTCGCTCCAGTGCCGCGCATTGAGATCGAGCGCCCGGTTCAATGGGGCAACCCGGGAACCGCCGTCACTTTCCACTGGCGCGTCAGCGGCGCGCGCGAGGCACTCATCGAAGCGCCGGTGCGTGGCGAAACTTATGGCGTCGCGCTCGATGGCGGGATGGTCGTCGATATCGAGGCGACGGAAGAGGAATTTCATCTTGTCGCGATCGGCGTGGATGGCCGCCGGTACACAGAACGCTTCTCCACCATCCCCCGTGTGATCGGCAGCCTCGACGAACCCTGATTTTTTGAACTCTAACTTAAGGAGACATCCCATGAACAATTCCCCCGACAATCTTTCCCGCATCGTGCGCCTAGCCTGTGTGTTGGTGCGCTGCAATCCCGACCTGCTTGCCCTCTCGCCTCGTCAGGACCGCTACGCCGTCGTCTCCGAGGCTTTGCTGCTCTCGGTGGTGGCCGGTGTCACCGGACTCGCTTGGACCGCCTTCTGGGCGCAATTCGTCTCTCTGCCCGCCGCATTCGCTTTTGGCGCGCTGGCTTGCGTTTTCATGTTCCTGATCGATCAAGCGATCGGGGCGGCGGACTGGCGTCTGACGGGCGTCCTGCGCCAGCCCGGCGCGCGCCGTCGTTGGTGGGAGCATGGCCGTCTCGCCATGCGCCTCGCCATGACCGTGATCCTCTCGACGGCAACATCGACCGGTGCATCGATGGCGATGTTTCATGACGCCATCAGGACTCAGCTCGAACAGGATGTACGCGGAAAGAACCGCCAGATCGAGGAGCAGTACGCCGAGCGCCTTCGCGAGCAGCGGACTTTGCGCTTCGGGACGCTGGAAGCTGAGGTCCAGCGCCTGACAACGAGCGCCGGGGAAATGACCCGCGTGCTCGATGCCGCCCGCCAATTGCGCGCGGGGGCCAGCCAACGGGCGGAGGCGTACCAAATCGAAACCGACCGCGAGCTGAAAGGCGCGCCCGGTTACAAGGCCGGAGCGGGGTCGAAATACCGCGAGGCCCTCACGCGCAAGGTCGCGGCGGACTCCGATCTCGCCAAAGCCGATTCCGATATCAGCACCTACGAGGCGCGGCTGACCGACGCGCAGAAGAAGCTCGACAAGGCGAGCGCTGACGTAAGAGCGGCAGAGGCCGCGTTCGCGGGCGAAGCGGCCCAGATCGACGAAGAGAGGAAGAGCCACCTCATTCCCGATCGTAATGACGCGCTGATGAGCTACCTCGCATTAGAGGAGGTGTACGCGGACCCGCGCTTCGGGACAGCCGCTCGTCACTTCTCATGGCTGATGATGGCCGTCCTGATGACCTTCGAGCTGAGCTATGTCGTCGTCCGTGCGTGGTTCACGCACGCCTCGGTCTACATGGCGATACTGATTGGCGACACCAAGAAGCGCGCCGACCGGGTCGCGGCGGACTACGAGAGCAGCCGCGATGCGCTCCGCCGTACGCCGGACGCACGCACGCTGACCGGACGCGCTCCGCTGCGCTTCCTTCCGGCGTCATCGCCAAGCGTCGTTGCCATCGGCGAAGCCCGCGAGGTTGGGGCGAGGAATCCGCCCCTTCGTAAGTCCACATAATCCGTGTCTCCACAGGAGGACCAATCATGTTACAGAAAGTCCGTTCCCCCTTCGCCGGAAAGCCTGTCACAAGACAGGTCGCCGATCACAACGGCGCTCCGGCTTTCTACGTGCAACCCCGTGTGCTGACGCCCGTGCGCGCTATGGCGGCGAGCTGGCTGACGGGACTCGGCGTGGTCGCCGGCCTCGGGTATGGCCTCGCTGGCGTTGCCAGCGCGCCAAACCCCGATAGCGGGATGCTGACAGCGGCCTTCGTTGTTCCCGTCGTCGGCGGGTTCGTCCTGTACGGGGCGCTGCGCTCTCTCTTGCGCAAGCGCTTCCGACTGATGCTGACACTGGAGCAATTCAGCGTGAAAACGCTGTTCGGCTGGAAGCACTATGACCGCCTGCTGCCGCACCGCTTCGCGCTCTTGCAGCACGACTGGACGCAGGCGGAGCAGGAGCAGCAGGAGTTTCAGGCGGCGCAGGCGCAAATGAAGGGGAAACTCGTCCGCCGGGCGCGCTGGTTCGCCAAGTCATTCCACCTCTCCTTCGATTACCTCGGCCAGCGCAATGACGTTCTGACCGTCTACGGCCCGAAAGAAGCGATGGCAATCGTGACGCGGCTGAATGCCTGCGACAACGTTCTGGACGCCCTCGCCCGTCGTGGACAGGGAACGCCGCTGACTCCCGCCGATGAGTGGGGCGACCAACCGGGAGCAATCCCCGAGTAGACCTAACGCAGGAAGACCAATCCCATGCCCCGCGAACCGGGCCGCGATCTGCGGCAGCAAGCCGAACGCAAAGTGGAACAGCGTTTCGCTCAGCAGAGCGAAGCGCTGTTCGCCTCCCATAAGGAGCAGCGCGAGCGCGACCTGCGCGCGCAGCAGCAGGCGATTGAGCGCGTCGCACAGGAACAGGCGCGGATTGCCGAGAACAAGCGGCAAACTCTCGAACAGCACGAGCGCAAATGGGACCAGATGCGCGACCGTATCGCTTATAAGCCGGAACCCGCGCCGTCACCGTTCGGCTGGACACCGCTCCGCGATCTGGACCGCGAACACCGTGAGATGCGCCGCCAGTGGCTCGACCAGCGCGAAACCATCGAACAGGCGTTTAACGAGCGGATCGAGAAGTGCCAGATGGCGCAGGACGATCTCCGCTTCGCCTTCGATGCCGCCAACGAAATACAGGCGCAGAGGAATCGCGCCGATTACGAGACGCTGATCGCCACGCAAGACCGGACGCGGGAAAACGCGGTCCAGCGGGAGGAGTCGCGGGTGGAGCAATCCATCACGCAGGAGTTCCAGCGGCACAGCCGCGAGGCCGAGCCGGAGCGCGGATTATAGAGGGCGCGTCGTGACGCGCCCTCTATGCCGGTCACGCCCTGATCCCGCCGTGCTGGCGGGCTTCGTCCGCGTAGGCCGTCAGCGTCTTCGTCGGCGCGAAGTGCAAATCCCGCTCGATCGGCAGGCCGAGCCTGCCGCGCACGGATTCAAGCTCCGACAGGCTAACGGAACCGAGTTCAGGACAACCCATGCCGAGGTCGCACAGGCCGAAAGCAATATCCGGGTCCTCCGGATCGATCTCGGTCAGAAGCCACGTACACCCGGCATCGGGCGTGAACAGCTTCACGACGGGCTTATGGTCGATGTAGCCGCGCTCGCGGGGAATCCCGTCGGTATCGCGGTTGGCGCGGCCATTGGCGAGTAACTTCTCGCGGAGTGATGTGGTCAAGAGTTTCATGGTGGTCTTTCCTTTCGCTTGGGGTTTTCTCAAGACGCGAAAGGAAGGGCCGGGCGGAGAAGCGACGGTGTCACCCAAGATTCTCTTCGTTTCGGGAGGGTCACGCAGGGAAACCCGAAACGAAAGAATCTGTGGATTGATGCCGGGGCGCGCCCGGCCATAACGCAGCGTCAAATCCTTGAGAAAACCCGCGAACAGGAGAGACACGGCTCGCACGACCACGGACCGCGCATGTTACGATGCGCCATGAATGGGAGCGTGATTGTCGGCATCACCGGACACCAAAAACGCAAGGGCCTTGACTGGAACTGGGTGAGCGCCACGCTGCGCGCCGAACTGTCAGCGCTTGGCGATATCAGCCGCGCCCTGTCATCGCTGGCGGCGGGCGCGGACCAGAGGTTCGCGACCGCTGCGCTGGAACTTGGCATTCCCGTGACCGCCGTGCTGCCGATGCAAGGATATGAGCGCTTCCTGCGCGGACGGGACTTGGCCCGCTATCGCGAACTGCTGGCGCGGTGCGACCAGCTCGTGTTCGACGGAGGCGGCAGGCCGAATGAAGCGTTTCTCGCCGCCGGTCGGTACATCGTCGATCACTGCGACGTGCTGTTTGCGGTATGGGATGGATTGCCCGCCGGGGCGATGGGCGGCACCGGCGACATTGTAGAGTATGCGCGCCGCTTGCAGCGGCGCATCGTTCACCTGAATCCGCAACCGCGCCGCGTCACGCCGCCGTGACGCGGCGCGGTTGCGGGCCGTTATTCGTTGTCGTCAGGTTTATCGTGAAGGCGCATCGGAGGCTCCAACTTGTCGGCAATCCGCTTTTGAATAAGCGCGTTGAATTCCGCCTCCGAAACCACATAGTCGTCGTCTTTTAGGCCGTGTTGCCGGTCGATATGGAGGAGCCCGTACGTGAAATTCATTGTTTGGTCGGCGACCAGTTTACAATTTTTTGGGTCCCAAACTTCTGACTGGATGACGCTCTTGCCATCATCGTCAAAAACGACGCGTGCCGGGAAACCGCACCAGTCAAAGTAATAGGTATAGGGCATGAGTCGTGTTCCTTGTCGGCCCCATTTTAATCCCGCCGCAGGGCGTCGAGCAAACTCGGCTCCCGGTAGCGCCCGGCTACCGTGCGCTCGGCAACGGGACGGCTGTCTTGCCGCAGGGCGAACAAGGCCGGTTGTTCCGGCCTTGCCGCTTTCCAAGCCTCAAGCTGGTGGCGGCGCAACTCTACAATATCCCGCCAGCGGTACGCCCGGCCATCGATAATGATCTTGTCGGGGCGGCTCATTCTGCCGCCTCCTGCTGCGCGCCGGGTTGCAGCATAAGGAGATAGTCGGCGGCGCGCTGCGCGTGGGCTGCTGCCGTGAAGATCGCCCGCTTATCGTCTTTCAGAACCTTGAGCCAGTTGCCGATATATGAAGCGTGATCGGCGCGGACTTCCGGCGTTAGGTCGAGGTCGGCTGACAGGAAGGCCGAACCAAGTTCCGCGACAAGCTCCTCCATCGCGTAGCCTTCGTCGCCCCAGCGCTTGCGCCCGAAATCGCGCTCAAGGCGCTTCGGGTGGCGAGTCCAGTGCGTCATTTCATGGGCCAGCGTGGCGTAATAGCTTTCGGCGTCCCGGAAAGTCTCGAACGGCGGCATCTGCACCCGGTCTTGCGACATCGTGTAGAAAGCCTGATTGCCTCCGTGATGGATGGCGGCACCCGTGGCGGCGAAGAACGATTCGGCGCGGTCGATTCGTGGCACGGTATCGAGCCGGGATTCGGCTTTTGCGTAATACTGAGCGGGCAAGCCTTCCACCTGCTCGACGTTGAAAACCGTGTAGCCCTTCATGAAGGGAATATCGCGCTCGGTTTCCGCGCCGCTGTCGCCGTCAATCTCGGTGCGTGTCACCTTGGACGCATAAACGACAAGGCTTCCCTTCTCGCCCTTCTTCACATGGGCGTCCAATTCAAGCGCCTGTTTGAAGGTCATCCAGATCGGCGCGGCGAATCCCTTGGTCATGGCTTCGGACCAAAGCATCAGGACGTTGATTCCCCTGTACGGGATTCCGTTAGACCGCAGGGGCCGCGTAATGCGCCCGGCTGCATGTTCGGCGTTCCACGGCTTGAACCAAGGGCGGACTCCCTTCTCAAGTTCGGTGACAATCTGTCCTGTGATTCTCTCATAAACATCGGCCTTCATTTTCTTTCTCCTAGACACGGGTTGCGCATGCAACCCGACTAGGCCCGCGCCAATGAGCGGGGGTTCGTCGGTCAAGACCGCCGTGGGGAAAGGGGGATCACCCGTTTTGGCAGCGACCAGCGGGAGCGAAAAACGGGGAACGCCCCGCGGCGCCCGCAGGGCTTGGCCTTGACCGACAGGGGGCCGCAGGCCCCAAACGAAACGGAAGGAAGTCAGCCGAAGGCTGGCCGACTCATCTTGCGCGAGGGATCGTTACCGGATGGCCGAGACACCGGAACGGCGGCTCGGGAAGCGCCGCTACATGGCGCGCGTAGAGCCCGGTCCGGCTTCATCCGGACGCGATAGAACTGACGTGTTTTTCGGTCGAAAAACCTAGGCCGGTTTGATTCTTCCACACTGATTTCATAGCCGCGCTTATGAGCGAAATACGCCAAAGCAGCCAACAGATATGGCGACGACAGTGGAGTATCAATCGCTACCGGGAGGCGCTTGCTGCAATCTTTGGGATTTCATTGGGAGATTTGGCACAGCAACCGTTATCGTGGCACCGAGCACCAGCGCGCCTCCCAAGATTAGTGCGCTGGAAATTCCAAAGCGATCGACCACGAAGCCGCCTAAAAGGGAGCCGATTGCCAGCGCGATTTGCGCGACGCTGACCAATAGTGCCTGACCGGCCTCGGGCTCGTCAGGTACAGCCTCGAACATCCAAGTCGTAATGCCGACAGGCACGGCACCGAATGCGAGTCCCCAAAATGAAACGATCACTGACGCAATGACAGGGCCACGACCGAAAAAAGGCGCAGATAAAACTGTCACGCCAAGAACCAAGGAGGTGGCGATGAGCGCAACCCGAACGCTGCGTGCAGCGAGCGCCTCTCCGATAAAGGTTCCCACAACGCCGACAGCGCCATAGACCAAAAGCAAACTGGTGACTAAGACTCTTGTCAGCCCAAACATCTGACGAAGCATCGGTTCAAGGTAGGTGTAGGCGACGAAATGGCCGACGAAGATTAGGAACATGGCGAGCAAGCCGATTTGGGCCATCCGCGCCGCGAGCGGTTTAAACAAAGTTCGAAAACGTACGACGCTCTTGGCTGGAATGGCAGGAAGAAAAACCATCTGGGCGAGCAGCACGAGCACAGCCAGCCCGCCGGTTGTTCCGAACGCGACTCGCCAGCCATAAAGACCGCCGATCAAAGCGCCAGCGGGAACGCCGCAAACCGTGCCTACCGAAATGCCCGCGAGAATAATTGCCGTCGCGCGACCGCGCGATTGCTCGCGCACCAACTGTCGTCCGACGCCCACGGCGAATGTCCAGAAACCGCCAACGCCAATGCCAAGGAAAAAGCGGCCAAGTAGAAGCACGCTGAAACTCGGCGCGAGAGCAACGATGAAGTTGGACGTGATTAACATTACGGTTAGCGCCAGCAGTACGACCCGTCGGTCCGATCTTCCTGCAACCACTGTCAAAAAGGGAGCGGCCACCGCAGCGACCAGGCCGGGAATAGTGACCATCAGGCCGGTAGTGCCGGTCGAAACTTTCATATCCCCTGCGATATCAGAAAGCAGTCCCACAGGCAGGAATTCGGTGGTTACCAAGGCGAACGTGCCTACGGCAATTGATGCGACCGCCCACCATGCGCGGCGAGCAGTGCAGAGCATTCCGCCAAAGGAATTCGGACCGCTGGTGGCTTGAGCAACCTTGCTTGAAAGTTTTTGCGACATCGCGCTCAAGCGATTTTGGTGCGCGTGGCGATTATTCTTTAAAGAACTCCACCAAATACTTCACCGCGACTTCCGGCTTTTCCTCCGGAATGAAGTGACCGCAATCCGGAATTTTGACGACCTTGACGTCGGTTGCCTTGGCCGTCATGACGGCGTTCATCCAGTTGTATCCGGGACCCGCGAGGGCCAGCACGGGCATCTCCAGTTTTTTGTAGGTTTCATCATCGATGATATCCTGCGGGAAAGCCTGATACCAAGCGTCACCAGCGCGGATGGCGTCGGCGCTGGTGTACGCGGCGGCATAAACGTTGCGGTCCAGCGATCCGATCGATGAGTCATCTTTCAGCAGATACGTAAAAATCGTGTCCTGCTCCAGACGGATTCTGCCTCCTGCAAGAATTTTCTCGGGCAGCCCTTTAACCTGATGGAACGCAAACCACCAAGCAAAGGCGTGATTCTCATCGATCTTGTCGCCAAAGGTTCCATTCTCGGGCAGCAGGGGCCATTTCATAAGGCCATTATCCGCAGGCGGGACGTCCATCAACACGAGTTTTTGCGTCGCCTCGGGATGGTTGGCTGCAAAGCTGTAAGCGACCATGGAGCCAATGTCGTGCCCCGCAATGTAGGCCTTGTCGTATCCGAGAAGACGCACCAACTGATAGATGTCCTCTGCCATAGTTTTCTTGTCATAGCCGTCTCGGGGTCTGGATGAGCCGCCCATGCCGCGCAAATCGACGGCAATCACATGATAATGCTTCGCCAGTTCCGGCATTATTTTATGAAACTCCCACCATGTTTCCGGCCAGCCCGGCAGCAAAACCAGCGGCTGTCCTTTGCCGCCTGCCACATAGTGCAACTGGATTCCATTGACCTCGGCATAGCCGCTTTTGAATCCGGGCAAAGAACGGACTAATACGGTGTCGGAAAAGGCGCTGGACGCTTTGGTGCTTTTCACAGCAACCGTCTCTGCGGTGGCAATACTGGGGGTGCCAAGCCCGATCACAAGTGCGAGCGAGGCGGCACCGAGCCAACGGTAATTAAGGGCAAGCTGAACGCGAATTTTTTCCGTGGCGGTATTCATCATAATTTTCCTCTCATAATGTTTTTGGGTGGTTTTTTTCAATAGCGTATTTCAATCCTTGCTAAATGCCCGTGACGCAGCCGTGGTATCGAGCGCTTCTCGCAAAAGTTTGATTTTTCCATTCTCCGCAACGAGACGTCCAGCGTAGGTCTGGCGATAAGTCTTGCCGGTTGACGGTACTAATGCCTCCACCTCGTACTCGGCGAAGGCTTGGTCAGGCGTCTGAATCCAGATGCGAATGTTCTGGAAGCGAAAGTCCGGAACCTTTGCAAGCAGTCCCGCTAGAAACTTCTCGATCTCGATGGGACCTTGGGCACGCGCGTTGATCCAAGGCAGCTCAATCGCGCCATCGTCAGCGAATAGCGCTGCCGCTGCCACAGGGTCTTGGATTTGGGCGAGATAGGCCGTTAGCAATTCCGTTGCATTTTTCATGGAACATCTTTCATTGGCGAAGAAGCGCCGCGAGCGCTTTAGTGACCTGAGCCGGCTTTTCCTCATTCAGGAAGTGCCCGCAGTCGAATCCCATTCCGTTCGCCTCGGGTGCGAACGTCCTCCGCCATGTCGCAAGCGGCGTCTCGGGGAACCCACCGAAAATCTTGCTTCCCCAGAGAATTAGTGTCGGGCACATGATTTTTTTCCCAGCCGCGACATCGGCCTTGTCGGCCGTCAAGTCCACTCCGGCTGCGGCGCGATAGTCTTCGCAATATGCGTGGACGCGGGCCGGATCGCTCCAATTCTTGCGATAAAATGCAAGGACGCCCGGATCGAAAATTGAAACCGATTGTGGACCAGACGCGCGCCGGACCAATTCCTCGATGTAGCTAGCCGTCATAATATTTTCCGGCTCGGGCGCAGGTCGCGCCATGAGTGTCCACCAAGGCAGGAATCCGGGCGTCGCGTTGATTAAATCCCAAACCACGTAGATCGGCAGGTTGTCCAGCACGGCAAGGCGTTCAATCCGCTTCGGATTGTCTATCGCCATGCGATACGCGACTTGAGCGCCGCGATCATGACCGGCAACGGCGAAGCGTTCGATGCCGAGTTTGTCCATTACGGTAAAGGCTTCGTTTGCCCAAGTCCGCTTTGAATAAGCTTCGTGCTGCGCATCGCCCGGTGGCGCGGACGAAAGGCCGTATCCCTTGAGGTCGAGACAAACTACCCGGTTGTTCTTCGCAAGCTCCGGCGCGACCGTATGCCAACACAGATGCGATTGTGGAAGGCCGTGGAGCATCAGCACGGCGGGAGCTTTTTTGGGGCCGCCCACTCGTGCGAAGAGACGGTTCGGGCCGACGTCAAACCATGTTTCCTCAAAACCCGGAAAGAGATGGGCGAGTCCATCCGCCGAAGTTGCGGGCGTCAGATTCTGGGCGAAAATATTTTGCGGAAAAAGTGCCAGCCCGCCAAGGGCCGCCCCACCTTTCAGGAAGGAGCGCCGATTCAATTTCACTTCTCCGCCATGCTTTCCGGGCTGGGCACTATGACGTGACAAATGTTCCCTACTCTCCGTTTGCTGTATCGGTAGCTGTATTCATATTATTGCCTAAGCGCGGCTCCGAGATTTGAAAGCACCCCAAGCTGACCCATCATGATGGTTGCGGCGGTATAGCAGTTGAAAGACTGGACTTTGCCTTCTCTCAAGCGAAACACGTCGCAGCAAGGAGCGTGTATCTCTTTACCCGTTGCGGGAATTGTTCCAGCAGGCAACGCCAGCGGTCCTTTGTGCGTGCCGTTCAACGACAATTCGACGACAATGACCTCATCGATTTCATAAAGGTCGTAAAGTTCCCGGTGCATGTCAGGAAATGCCGCCGCATAAATATCCACCACGCGGCCAAGCTCTTTGCCACGATATTTCACACCGGCTGATACATCGTTGAAAACGCCGTCGTCGGTAAACAATGACGCGAATTTTTTCGAGTCTTGAACTTCTGCGGCTTGATAAAGCGCGCGGATCAATTGCTCGTTTTTGGTCATTTTATTTCCCTCCTTTTCGTGCTCCGTCAGATTTGCGCCATGCCGCCATCGACAAAGAGTTCGATGCCATTGACGAAGCTGCTATCGTCGGAGGCGAGGAACACGACCGCTTTAGCGATTTCGTCCGGGACGCCAACGCGACCAAGCGGGATAGACTGCACCTGAAAGTCCACGAAGCCCTGCACCTGTTCTTTTGTCAGCCCCATCAGATCATAGCCCGGAGTCGGCACGAGACCCGGGCTGACGGCGTTAACGCGAATTTTGCGTTCCTTAAGATCGAGCGTCCAGTTGCGCGCGAATGACCGCACGGCTGCTTTCGTCGCGCTATAAACGCTGAAAGCGGGTGTGCCTTTAATGGAGGTCGTGGATGCGTTGAGGACGATTGATGAACCGGGCGGCATAAGCGGCAGCGCTTTCTGCACTGTGAAGAGCAGACCACGAACATTGGTATTGAAGGTTTTGTCGAAATGCTCCTCGGTGATCTGGCCAAGGGGTGCGAGAGCACCGCCTCCGGCGTTGGCAAAAAGAACGTCGAGGCGGCCCTTCGCGCTTTTAATGGTGGCAAAGACACGGTCGAGGTCTGCAAGGTTAGAGACGTCACTGCGAATGCCGGTAACGTCGCTCCCTATGAGTTTTACAGCAGCGTCAAGTTCTGGTTGACGGCGGCCAGTGATGAAGACATACGCGCCTTCGCTCACAAACCGTTTGGCGGTGGCGAGTCCGATACCGCTGCTGCCTCCGGTGACCAGTGCGATTTTTCCTGAAAGTTTGTTGGCGCTCATAAGTTTTTCTTTCGATATCTGTTGGTTAGTTTTTCCTTTTTGTACCTATCGGTATAGAAGTAAACATCATGGACAGAAAACCGTCAATGGATTATTTACCTACCGGTATGAAACGCGAAAGAGCTACACCGGCACTTGGCCGCCCCCGCGCTTTTGACGCCGAGAAAGCGTTGGATTGCGCGATGCAGGTTTTTTGGCGGAAGGGTTACCTTGGCACGTCGCTTTCCGATCTCACGGATGCAATGGGCATCAAACGTCCGAGCCTTTACGCTACTTTTGGCAACAAAGAATCCCTCTTCCGCAAGGCGTTGGACCGTTATTTCGAAGGTCCTTCCGCTTATCTCCATGACGCGCTCCAAGAACCGACCGCACGGGCCGTTGTGGAGCGGTTATTTCGAGCAGTTATTGATCTGCTCTCCGATCCGCAAACGCCAACAACTTGTATGTGGGTGCATAGCGCACTTTCTTGCGGGGATGATCCTCTGCTGAAGGAATTCGCCGCGCAACGCGCCGTCGCAATCGCAGCGTTGCGCAAGCGCTTCCGGCGCGCAATCGCCGAGGGCGACCTGCCCGCTGACACGGACGCGGGCGCGTTTGCGCATTACGTGCTGGCCGTCAACTTTGGCCTGACCGTTCAGGCCACCACGGGGGCGCCCCGCAAGGAACTGCTGCGAATCGCTGAAATCGCTCTGCGGGCTTGGCCCAAATGATAATGTTTTCCGGAGTTGACCAATCTACGCTTCTTCAAGCCTGACTTGTGAGCTTTATGTTTGTTGGCCACACCAAGCGGTTTTTCTGATTGGCACGTTGAAATCCCGGCCCGTCCGCGCAATCAGAAAAACAGTTCCCCCTGAAGGTGGCCCCCAATTTACAGATTTGCCCGGTTCGCTTCGCCCCGGCTTAAGCGGACTTCTTACCGTCAAGGCCTCTGCTATTCTGCTTGTGCCAAAGAGGATAACCTGAACCGCAGGCCTAACCAACGGGCCATTCGCTCAATCAGCGGTGCGGTCTCCTGTAAACCGATGAAACTGCGTAACGTCTCCAAGCCATCAGAGATATCCGGCGAACTCATTCCCACGTCGAGGTCTTAAATCCAAGATTCTTTGCATTCTCGGATACTGCTCGCTTGATCTGATCCGACGCACCTTTAGGAAAGTCGGCACTGATCTCGACGGTGATCTTCAGTTCGGCTTGAGGGTCAGAAATGAGATTGCTGATGATCTCTTCCGCCAGTTGCACCAGCCGTAGCTTCGCCGTCGTGGGATTCACCTCGACCGAGCCGTAGAACGATTTCGCTTTCTTAGAGCCAGCCGCATCGATTGGGCCACCGGCTGGTTGATTAACGGGAATTGACGGGCCAAGCGGCCCCATCGGCGGGGGAGCGGCACCGTCGGAAAATCCGGGACCGGGTTTCAGGTCTACCGGTAAATTCGCTTTATATTTCTCCGCAGCCTCGGGCTCGATAAGAAGCAACGTATCGTCGAACTGCACATTGGCATCGCCGAACTGGAAGCCTTCAAAAGCATCGCCGGCCTGCCCGTAGGCGGTTCCGAAAAAATCCTTGGTACTCGCTCCCTTCATGACCGCCTGTTCGAGGACATGCTGGCCCTCTAGCCGTGGCAAGTAGAGATAGCGCTGCATGTCCTCCCAGAAGGCCATCGCATTGACGGCAACCTTACCGTCTTTCCAGTAAAGCTTCTTAAGCGTCTCGCGCAAATGAATCGGAGACCAAGCGCTAATGACCAGCTCGTTATCCTTACAGACGCGCTGGATTTCAATGCCCAAAGCCGAGCCGCTGGTGTTCAGCGGGAACGCTTCGATGCTGGGCTGTCGATCGGTGGGGGTGGCCTGCACTGGGCAGAGAAGCCACTTGTAACATTCCCGTGCGACGCGAGGCAGCACGTCTTCAGCGGACTGGAGTTCCTTTCTCGCCTGCTGGTCCTGAAGTCCATCAATGTTGAGTCGTCCGCCTTTTACGTCATCAACAATGGAGTTCCACGCCAGCGCCGTGCGCACGCAGTCACGCATACGGGTTAGAGACGCATGATCCGGCGCAATAAAAATGAGCCTATTGCCCCGATAACGTGGCTTTTGACCATTGTTGCGAACAAAGTCGATTACCTCTTCGGAGGCGATACGCATCTCCTGCTTGCTGTAATATTTCTCCGGCGGCAGAACGACCAAGCGCAATGCGCCGTCATCGGGTATGTCGGCATTTGGAGTGAAGATATGACTGCCGCCAAAGATCGAGGCTCCGCCGATAAGCTTGCGCAGCACTTCAGCTACTTTGCCCCGGACCTCATTCTGATCATTAAACCGTCCCTTCCGGTCTTCCATCTCTCGACGCAGATTGGCGCGGGTGTCAAACCAGAAGCGCGTTACTTCCAGCGACTTGTCGCCGGACGAGTTCAGATAATGGAGCCGGTCGGCCAACCGATTGAGCGCATCGGAGAAAGTCGAAGACGATTGACCCGGCTGAAGGCAGCCCAAAAGCACGCGGGCGCGATCCAAACCGCGAATCCCTTTCTGTGTTCCAGCGACTGACGGAGCGCTTCCGAGGAAAATTGTCCGCGCCACGCGGCGCGCGGCATTGATGGAGCCAAATCGCGGCTCTTTGGACTCAAGCTCTGTGGTCTCTGCCCGTTCGCCGTCGATATCCTTTTCCAGAACTGCGTCCCAACCCGGCGCAAGGTAATAGGTCAACTCATTGCGCGTATTACCGTCGTATAGAGGCAAGCTGCCGGGCAGAATCATCATGTCCTGATTCTGATCCTTCCAAAGCCGATAGATTACCTTCGCCATCAATTTCAGAACCCCACGGGTACGCTGAAAACTCTGGAGCGTCGTCCAGTCTTCATAGAGACGATCAAAAACTTCCGGGTGTATGGGGTAGGCCTGCACCAAACGACCCAAATACCGCGCCTCCTGCGTCTCCGACGGAAGCTTTGAGCCTTCTGCGATGTAAGCATTAGCAAAGGCGCGACATACCTCATCGCGGGCTGGGATATCGAGCACTGGTTCAAAAAGGCGGCGGCGGACGATCTCGAAAGCCTCTTCAGTCGCAACAGGCTTCCAGAGGGCTTGCAACCGCCCGAATGTTTTCTCCAAAGCTTGCAAGGCTGCCATGCCACGATTGCTACCGGCTTCGACTTCAGATTCGGGCAAGGACGCCAGCATGATTGCCGAAGGCACCAGCTTGATGGCTTCGGTCAGTGCCTGCACAAACGAAAGATTACTGTCGTAGCTGCCACCGCTCAACACCTGACCATTGGGAAACTGCCGAACGTAGGCTACCAATTCATCCACCAAGACCACACACGGCGCATAAGTCTCCAGCAACGTCTTAAGAACATTCTTGCCGGGAGAAGTGCCAGTCGTGTCAGCCTCTTTGACTAAGGCGTAGCCTTCGTCGCCCCCAAGTTGCCACGCCAGTTCACCCCAGAGCGTGTTGATGGTTTGCTTCCCATTTTTCCACGGCTGACCCGGAGCACGAGCCGTGCCGTCGAGTACAACCACGCGGGCTTTCGGCACATCCATGATACCGGCATGATCCAGTAAATCGGGGATGCCTAGTAGGTCCTTTAGCGGGCACTGGCGGGTAGCCAAGTGATAGACCGCCAGCATGGTATGCGTTTTGCCACCGCCGAACGCTGTTTGAAGCTGGATGACAGGATCACCACCTTGTCCGTTCAAACGTCGCGCCACCGACGTAAGCAACAGGCTCATGCCTTCGGTGATGAAAGTGCGTTGAAAAAATGCCGTCGCGTCCTGATATTCGGGAGTCGCCTTGCCGGTGTGCACGGCAGTGATGTCCGCGGCGAACTCCGATTGGAGGAACGTGCCCTCCAGAACGTCTGTATGGGGAACAGCAATTTCGCGCCACGGTTTCATCAACTTTTGCTCCAGTCTAAAGGTATGTCATTCAAAGAGGCTGCCTTGAGTTTTTTCTGTTGGTATTGCACTTGCGGCGGCTTCAATGCCACTCCATGAAGTAATCAATTCGTTGTAGGCGCGAGCGTCCTCCGCCCAGCCCTGCCGTTCACAGAGCGTGTGAAGGCGATAAGCGAGTTGGCGAGTCGCTTCGGATTTTCCCTTTATAGCGGCGAGCAGGTGACCCGCGCTGGTTTCGCCTTCATTCTTGAGAGTACGAATGAACTGATG
The DNA here is from genome assembly GCA_035568995.1 of Rhizomicrobium sp. Taxonomy (GTDB): domain Bacteria; phylum Pseudomonadota; class Alphaproteobacteria; order Micropepsales; family Micropepsaceae; genus Rhizomicrobium. The sequence goes on from DATMNL010000054.1 coordinate 168,345, forward strand.
CAGCGCCTCCCACACGGGCAGGCGTTTATCGGTCTGCGGATTCCAATCGATGGGGTATTCCGACCACTTGCGGAGGCGGACCACACCGCCGCCGGATTGAATCACGCCCGCGTCCCGTACACCGTCAACACTGGTTCCTTTCGCGCGCGAGAGCGTGTCGGCATCGCCGAAACGGCCTTCACCCCAACCGTGCTGCTCAAACCAATGCAAACAAAATTGAGTGTCCGGGTCGAAATCGTCCTCAGCGAGAAAGCGGTTGATGAGTAGAAGGGAACTGTGGACGCTCATGGGCGAGCCGTCGGCTTCCAGCACCGCAGAGTATTTCGAGAATACCGACATACCAGGGCCGATGATGGCCTGTGACAAATCGACGGGGGCAACGGGTGAACGATCATCACCGGAGCCTTTCGTCATTTCATCAAGCGCCTCGGGCAGCACCGCGTTCAATTCGCGTAGAAACTCTCGGCGGGAAACTGTGGCGGCTTCGGCGGGACGTTTGCGGCAAACGAGGACGATACTAGATGCTAGCGCGTTCGAATCCTGACCCCGCATCCGGCCTGCACCTTCGGTCCGAACCGGCCAAGTGCCAGTAAGTTGTAATCCAGACCGGTTTACTGCTTCGAGAAATGTTTCCCATCCAGTGGAAACTGTCCCTGATTGGTTATCGGTCTCCGACTGTTTGAACGCATAGTAAATAGTTATCGGCGCTGCGGGATGGCTCAGACGAGCGAGCCTAGTCATCGCATGCGTCATTCCGGTCAAGAAAAAGTCCTCAGCCTTGTCCTTACTTCCGTGTCGGAAAGGTGTGGCAACTAACTCCTCTGCCTTCGGGACTGTCATTGTAGCTAGAAGCTTTGGGAATACGGGTCGAAGCGCAGGTCTGAGCCATACGTAGAAAAAGTCCGATAGATCGGCATACCCGATGTTGTCGTAATATGGGGGGTCTGTGGAAACCACCTTTCCATTTGTGATGCTCTGAGTTGAGGCATCAGCCTGAGTGGCGTACGCCTTCCCGCGAGCCGGGAACGCCAGTATTGACATCGCGCCTTTATCCAAGGCCGTTTCAAGACTTCCACCGGCATCAGCGAAGGGGTTCGCTTCGACAAAATCCCACACCATGGGGACTGCTTGCCTCGCAAACGTTTCGCGAAATGCACCACGGTCGTTCATCCATGAGGCGATCGAGGAGCCAATGTTTGCAACTTTGGAAATCGCAAAAGCCAAATATACGCTGACCGCGTCGGCGTAGGCGGTGGCTGCGGTGCCTCCCGACTCAAGGCCCTCGTTATCGTCGGACATTCCGGCGGCAATAGCCTCGGCACGAATTTTCTCGCGAGCCTGAGCCACTAAGTCAGTGAGATTCGTCAGAACGACCAACTGCCTTTGGGTAAAGAGGTCGCTCCATTTCGTCATGCCATAGTTTCCAACTCGAAAGCCGAGTGCTTGTTGGAAAAACTCCACATCAGGTTTCCACGTCGGTTCTTCACTACGCGCGAGGGTTTCCATGTCCGCCGTCGGTGACAGATAAACGCGACTCCTCCCACCTTCCGCAACTACAGCCATTAGTTTTGCCCCCATTCGCCCCGCCTGCGCCTCTGACTTAATATAGTCGCCGCTAATGGGTGAATCGGAGACGATACACCGGAAGTTCGCCCCTCTGCCTTTGGCTTTAGTTCCGTCTTCGGCGTGTGCTGGTGGCGTGCCCACCTTCACCGTGAACCGGTAGCGTTTTCCTTCCACCACTGGCTCCACGTAGGCCTCTTTGCCCTCTTTACTGTAGAGGATGAACGTCGATGCCAGCGGCACATCGAGATGCGAGAAAGCCGGATTAGGACTCTTAACGGTGCGAGCCCAGAGCCACGCGATGACGGTGAGCTTCTGGCCGACAAGTGGTTTCAGGTCGGGTCGCTCGCGGGCCATTTCGGCAGTGATCTCGACCGGCGGATAGAGGTGGCCGATACGCTTCTGAGCCTCATCTCGCATCCAAGCTCCGTAGCGACGCACGTCTTCTGCGAGGCCGGCGGCACGTGGCCACTCTCTCGGAAGGTCGAGCCGTTCGCCAACTTTGTCCGGAGGCAACGGCCCCACCGGAGCGCGTCCGGAGAACTTCGGAGGAATCTCGATCATGGCCTTGTTGATTAGCACCGCGACTGGATTGAGATCGGAGGCATATGCTTCTAGTCCCAAACGTTGGGCCTCCAGCGGGATAGCGCCTCCACCGGCGAATGGGTCATGCAACGCGGGGAGTTTGTCGGGATTGAAAAGATCGGCGGCCTGTGGGTGATCCCTATTCAGCTCGCAGACTTCGCGCCATGAGCGACGGATTTCCACGCGGGCCGCTTCCAACACCTGTTCGTTTGTGGTGTTCTCCCACAGAACTAGGTCCTCGATAATTTTGAAAAGTCGCTTTCGCTCAACGGCGGCTTCCTTCTTGTTCTTGCCGTATCTGAACCCTCCGCCCTGCTGGTAGCCGGGGTCGTTGACGAGCTGGCCAAAGATGACAGCGCGCGCTGCTGCTAGTGGCCGGCGCGCCCACCACAGGTGCAGGGTGGATGGATGCCCTTGCCTGATAGACTTTTCTCTTGCCGCCGCAAAGTTGATGGCATCGAGCGGAAGGGCGACCTCAATAAGCTTGCGGGGGGATTTTATGGGGTGCGACATGATCAGACTTCCGTGAGAACATGTCGGATGGCTGTGAAAAATGGGAGCGTGGCCGCTGCGGTCAATTCATCCCTGAAGAAGTCATGCAGCTCACCTGCCGAAAAACCAGTACACCCGTCAACGAATGACACATAAGCTGACACGGCAGCTTTCCGCATGTTCCGCAATCGACCCCAGTGCGGGTTGAGGTTAAACACGCGCAGCGTCTCTTCAGCCTTGTGCTTATCCGCAGCCGCGAGGTCGGCGCGAACGTTCACGGTGCCGTCAGTGCGGAACCGGAAGAATGTATCAGGGTTGTCAACACACGGATCGATGAGGTCATTTACGTCATACGTTCCGGCACCATGATCTTTGTAGTGGCCACATGAGTCTGCTTGGTCGCAAGACCAAAAAAGGTTGCACCAAGCGAACGTTAGTTGAGGAAAGTGCCCCTGACCCTTGCGGCGGAAGTGCTCAATGTGGCTGCCTAGAGCGTCGAGTGATCCCTCGCAATAAGCGCATCGGCGACCCTGCATTTGCTGCAATTGCTGTCTGATTTGAGCTTTATCTTCACCTGTAATGTCATCCCACTGGTGATGTCCATGCTGGTAATTGGCGAGACACACCGGCTCGTTGACATCTGCCCGATTAAGTTTTCGCATGCGCTATTCCTGCTCCGGGCGAGTCTGTTTGAGTTTGAACTTCTGAAACCGAAACAACCGGTCACAGTCAATAATCAAGGGGTGACTCTCCCCGAAGTGCGCGACCAGAGTTGATCGCAAGGATTGTCCTTCCTCGCTCTCCGCGTTTCCATCTTCAATCAGCGCTCGGTAGCGGCTTAGCAATTGGGCTTCCTCGATTTGTGGAACAGGATCAACTCCCATAATCGACGACAAAACGTCAGCGCTCTCGACTCCTCGAGTCTGGAGAGTTGGCGTGTCGATCAGACCCCGGCCATCTTGAAGTCGAATGACGCGGATCGATCCCTTGTCGACGGTAGACAACACATGCGGGCTGTGTGTGGTTAAAATCATCTGCAATTCTGGGAACGATGTGCGGAGCAGGCCGACGATCAGTTGCTGCCAGCGAGGATGAAGGTGCATATCGACCTCATCTATGAGCAACACGCCCGGCGTTAATAGGGCGGCGTCCTCACTGAGGTGAGGGTTAAGGCTCGCGCATCGCCGCGCAATATCTGCAATGAGCGCAGTCATGTTGCGTACGCCGTCGCTGAGCGCAGATAATGGCAAGCGACCGTAATCACGGTGCCCGACAACCAAAGACTTCCTTTCGAAGTCCCAATCCAGCTCACACCATCCGGTTGGCTCAAGCACCACTCGCGTGGCCTTTTGGACCGCTGTGAGCAACGGCAGGGTCTTGGAAAGCTCGGTCGAGAATCGCGGGTCGTGAGTTTCGTTCCATTTATTCTCGTACCAAGCGACCATGCCCTTGAACGATGAAGAAGAGGAAAGGCAGTCGGTATAGCCTGACATGCGCCCGGTAGCGGCTACGACGTTGGTTCTTTTACCCTCGGTAAGCCGATGCTCACTCCAAAGGCGCCCAGTGCCATAAAAGGCCACAAGTGGTAGGATCGGTGGGATCGCGTTTTCTTGAGGCACGTAACTTTCTGCACTCGCACCAAGTTTCTGTGCGGCTTGACGAAAACCTTCTGCCTCCTTGTTAGTTGTACGTGCTTTAAGTCCATAGCCATTGAGGGCACGGCGCCAGTGGATTGGCTGACCGGCGACGTAGCCGTCTGCGACGAATTCCGTAGGGAGCTTGGAGTCCATAGCGCCGCCTTCGCCAAGAACCAGGCGCACATCTGTTCGATCGAAGCCATGGGACTGCCGCGTATGCGCGACCGTATCCACAAACGTGGCAAGCGCGATTCCGATGGCATCGAGAATTGCCGTCTTACCGCGACCATTTTCCGCTACGAGCACAGTGAGCTGCGGATGTAATTCGATTATGCAGTCCCCGAAGCACCGGAAGTTCTGCAAGTGCAAATGATCTATTCGAAGATGGGTGCCGAGCGTCATTCTTTCCCCGCGCGCTCAAGAAGCGCTTTGATCTCAAAATTAGTTGACGAGACTCCCCATCCCGGTTCGGCTTCGAAAGGGTTGCGTAAATAGAAAGGACCCTCAACCGCGTCATCCTCACCAACCATCACGATTGCGAGGCGGAATTTGTCGGCTTGATTGAGAGCGTAAAGCATCTCGTTGCGCGTGATTGTCACAGTGCCTGCCCCCTTCACGCGTCCCTTGACCTCAATGTGACGGGCATCAGGCTGTTTGCCGTTTATGGCGGGAGGATAAGACGTAATATCCCATCCACATTTCTGAGCGGAGACATCCACTACGCGGCAGCCGCGCGCCTCTTCGATTCTACGGACGGCGTCCATCGCAAGCTTTTCGATGCGGGCGCGGGCGAGAGAATCAGTAGAAAATTCGCTATTGTCCTCGACGGACGTTCCTCCGCGCAGACGACGGAGCAATCCAGCGGGAATGACAAGAGCACCACCAAGTGCCACGGGCGTAGCGGACGTCACGTGGCGCATGGACAGAAGTTCCTTCTTGCGGCCTTCAAGACGGCCTTCAAGGTCAGAGACTGTACGGCGTGCATTTTCAAGATTGAGTCGTACGTCCTTGCCGGATTCTTGATCTTCCTTGAGCTTGAGCCAACGGTCTGACCAGAAGGCGATTTCCTTGGTGAGCCGCTCGTGAACGGCAGCGAGGGTCTTGTCCACATGGGCGATGCGGCGTCCGGCGACCTCCTTAAAATGCTCTGGCACAAGGGTGGCGGCCGCAAGCGCAAGCGCACGCTGTTCCTGATCGGCACGAATCCATGGCGCATTGACTAAATCCTTGAGCGACGCACGATCCGCCGACTCAAGGGATTCGAGGTCGAGGTGCGGTGCCCATCCTGCGAACGCGGCCGAGCCGTCAGGCGCGACTCGGACGAACTGAAGGCGCTTTGAGAGCACCTGATCATCGCCGGATTTGATCTCGTGAGTCAGCAGGAAGAGGAGATGCGGCTCCTCGCCTTCGTCGGCAGGGTCTACAAGGATGGCACCTTGGCGGAGGAGATTGCCATGCTGTTCGAGAAGAATGTCGCTAACGGCAAGCATCAAAGGGTGGCCGGGATGAAGCATGGCGGCGAAGGACGCGCCCGGCCTGTCTAGTGGGCGAACAGCTTCGCGGGTGAAACAAACTCTCTCATATCGTCTGAGCACCGGTGCGAGTTCGCGGCGGTTACGGCCGGTGATAACGCGATCGCGCTCTCGGATCGACGCTGGAACGTGGGTGATCTCAAAGCGGGCCGGTTCTCGCGGATGAATTGAACCGCCCAATGCATCGAAGGCTTTCATGAAGAACGACCGAACGAAGTAGGGCTGGAGGCGTCGGGCTTCTGCTTTTTCCATCTCCTCTTTCACGGCGAAGAGGCGCTCGGCGTTCATCGATTCCTGCGCAAGAGCGTTGCGATTAAGAATGTCGCGAAGCTTGTCGCGATCAAACGCATTCTCTACACGCTGGCCCAGACGGGCGCGCACTTCGGGTTGATCTCCATAGCGGATGGCTTGCAGAAGAAGGTCCTTGAGGCTGTTACCTTCGAACACTTCACCAAGGATGTCGAAGACCCGGCCATTAAGCGCGGTGCTCTCAACGCTGAGTTTTTCAAGGAGCCGAAAAAACACATCACCTTCGCGGGTTTCCTTCGCGACAAGATTCCAGAGGTGGCAGACCTCCTGCTGGCCGATACGATGGATGCGTCCGAATCGTTGTTCGAGGCGATTCGGGTTCCATGGCAGGTCGTAGTTGACCATTAAGTTTGCGTTCTGAAGATTGACGCCCTCACCAGCGGCATCGGTAGCGATGAGAACGCGAACATCTGGATCGGACCGGAATATCGCCTGAATGCGGCGGCGCTCATCACGGTGGGTTCCGCCGTGGATGGTTACAATGCATTCATTGTTGCCAAGAACTCCGGCAATCTTCTGGTGGAGGTAGTTGAGCGTATCGCGATGCTCGGAGAAGATAATTAGTTTCCGCTGGCGTCCCCCCGCATCCTGCATGGCAGGGTCGTTCTGCAAGATTCGGGAGAGTTCATCCCATTTGCGGTCTTGGCCGGAGGCGACGACAGCTTTGGCTTGAATCTCGAGTCCTTGGAGAATAACGATCTCCTGCTCCAACTCGGCGATGGTGCTGGCAGCGGTGGCCTGATCGACAAGGGTCTCTTCTAGGTTCTCTTGCTCCTCGGCATTGAGATCGTCGTCGTCCTCGGGGACATCGGCCAGTGTCTCCGCGAGGATTTGCTGGCCACGGATGCCAAGCCTTTCCTCGCGAAGGCGACGTTCGAGGCGCTCCTTACGGCGTTTGAGAGATTGGAAGATGGCCTCCGGACTGGACGCTAGGCGGCGCTGCAAAGCGGTGAGTGCGAAACCCACGGAGCCTTTGCGTGATCCGTCAAGCTGGTCAGCCTTTCCCATTTCCGTCTGCACATAATGAGTGACGGATTCATAGAGGGCGACCTCGGTATTGGAGAGCTTGTAGTTGACCGTGTAAGCCTTGCGTTCGGGAAACAGCGGGGTGCCGTCGAACTTCACCATCTCTTCTTTCACCATGCGGCGCATGAGGTCGGAGCAATCCACTTGGTGGACGCCGTCGCGGAACTTGCCGTAGAAGCGATCGGAATCGAGGAGCGAAAGGAAGAGCTGGAAATCCTCCTCCTTGCCGTTGTGCGGCGTAGCAGTCATCAGCAGGAGGTGCCGCGTGTGCTGGCCGATTTTCTCGGCGAAATTGAAACGCTTCGTGCGCTTTACTTCCTTTCCGAAGAAGTGGGCGGAAAGCTTATGGGCCTCGTCGAACACGACTAAATCCCATGAAGCGAGGCAAAGCTTCTCTTGGGACTCCTCGTTGCGCGACATTTGATCAAGGCGGACGATCAGATGGTCATGGTCCTCGAAAGGATTGCCACTAGGTGAAGCGACTGCCAGTTCTTTGGAAAAGACGTGGAACTCCAGACCAAATTTTTCAAAAAGCTCATCGCGCCACTGCTCAACGAGACTGCCGGGCGCGACGATGAGAATGCGACGGGCGTCCGCCCGCATTATCAGTTCGCGGATGTATAGGCCGGCCATAATGGTCTTGCCGGCGCCGGGGTCATCCGCCAACACAAAGCGCAGCGGTTGGCGCGGAAGCATTGACTCATATACAGCGGTAATCTGGTGCGGGAGCGCTTCCACATTTGATGTGTGGACGGCCATCATGGGATCGAACAGAAAAGCGAGGTCGATCCGCTTTGCTTCGATGGCGAGTTTGAAGTCATCGCCGTTGCCGTCGAAGGCCCATGGGCGTTCTACGGTGGCAAGGCTGATGTTCGCTTCATCCGCGCGGCCAAGTAAGCGGTCTTTGATCGTTCCCTCGGGGGTCTTGTAGAGGAGTTGCACGGCTCCTTCGCCGATGGGAACGACAGCAACTACGGTCGCGATCAAGGTAGGCTCGATGCCAACCAGCGAAATTCCGGGTTTCAGGTTTTCTAATTGCATCATGACAATTGAAACTCCGACGGATATCGCGGGAAGGCGACGCTGCAGATCATCGAGTGGGGGTCGCGAATGCCGGTCATGGTCTTTGTGGTTTTCTGAGTCTCATTGGAGAATTGTAACTTCAGCGCCGGGTTTGGCGTCAAACGCGAGTGCGGCCCCATTGCGCGCTCTTGGCCGAGTGGTCGCGGCGTTGTTGGTTGTGTCGTTCGTTGTTGAGCGTTTGCGACATAAATCCCCCCGTCCTTAACAGTCTAACGTTCGTATCGATTTCGAGGCCGCTGCGCCCCCTTTTCCTGCTCGACCGTCGGACTATCGTCTGGACCGGACGTGTGCCGAGCGACGTAGCCACGCATAAACTCCCGAATCACCTGAGCAGCGGGCCTATCATCGGCCCGGCAAGCCTCCAGAAAGCTCTCCCGGAGAGAGCGTTCCACGCGGACGCGTAGACCAGAATCCTTCGATGCCATGGTCGGAGTGTAACCAATGGATACACAAATGGGTATGGAGATTTTAGGCCGTGGTACGGATAGGCCCGTTGGGGAAAAGGCAGCAGTGGACGAGGGAGAAATTCGCCACAAGCTCGCCACAAGCCCAAGGCGACTCAAACGTACATGCAAGGATTTCTGCGGGTTTCAGCGCAGGGGATTTTGGTGGCAAAAACGGCGCCGAAAGGCCGTTTCTTTCCATAGTTTTCCGTCAAGTGATTGATCTGAAAGTGGTCGGGGCGACAGGATTCGAACCTGCGACCTCTTGCTCCCGAAACAACTAAAAACCGTGATAACTCAAATAGCTGTGCTCAGATCGCCACAGACTTGCCACAAGATCACTGCTGCTGCATCGACGCGAGCATACCGCGCGTCTGGTCCGGCTTCACTTCCGCTCGCTCAATCAGATGGCCATAGACGTTGAGCGTGGTGTGAATGTCCTCGTGCCCCATGAGATATTGAACGCGCTTGAGGTTGACCCGCTGCTCAATGAGCATGGACGCATAGAAGTGGCGTAGGTCGTAGGGCCGGTATTTTGGCCGTACGACCGTTTCCCCGTCTTCCTCGGTCTCCTCCACAAGGCCGGCTTCGATGCACGCGACATAGAAGCCGCGTCTGAGCCAGTTTTGTGGCGCAAGCCATTGGCCATTCTCCGCCGGAAAAACGAGGTCGAACTTGTTGGGCACGGCATGGTGCTTTGCATAATGGTGGACCATATCCAGAGTACCGGAACTGAGATCGATAAAGCGGCGTCCGGCAGGGGTTTTCGTCACCGATATTTCCCCGAGCCGTTCCAGTGCCCGGTCAACCTGTAAGCCCTTGTCGTTCAGATTCTTCCGTGCAGCGACGATATATTCCTGGGGCCGCATCCCTGAATCGACAGCGAGATAGAGCATGGGCCGGTAACGGCGCCATGAGCGTTGAATTTGAGGGTTCTTGGAATTCGCCAAACGATCTGCGGCGGCGAGCAACGTATGAATTTCAGTCTCGCTGGGGATCGTTACGGGCACGTCATAACGGGAACTGGTCTGGATCGTGATCCCGGAGGCGAAGTCGTGCGCGAGGATTCCGCGAGTCATCAGCTCCTTTACCATTGAGTGAAGTGACGAGAGCGCCTTATGCGCAACCACGCGGCTGTGATTTAGCAACAGCCATGACCGAAACTCGACAATGTCTGGCGCGGTGAGTTCATGTAGCGGTTTCGTCCACTCGTACGCGCGGATGATGCCGGCGCGATACTCGTAGTTCTGGATGGTCCCTGCCGTGACAGGATCGCGCCCGTTCCGTCCTTCCTTCGCGCAAACATCAAGCCACTTTTGGAGCCCTTGATCGATCGTGCGGATTTCGGTGGAGAGGGGACCATTCTTTCGACGGGCAGCGGAGTCTTCAAGAAAGGCCCGCGCCTCTTTCAAAGTCTCAAAGGATTTGTAGGCATAGCCGGTCTTCGCCGCCTTGCTCGCATACCTGACTTGATAGGAAATCCCTTTGCTTCCGTTTCTTTTTCTTATGTCTGACATGTACAGATAATGCAGTAATTACGGGCTATTTTGCAAGTTTTAACAAAACTAGGGTTGAGGTCTTAGATTTCTTTCGGCCTCAACTTGTCTTCGCATGTAGATGTTGATTAGCGAGTCCTTCTCGATTTTCAGCGTGCCCTCGATAGGGTCGATGAAGAAAGGCAGCTTGCGGCGGCCGTGGGCGTCCTTGTCGGCGGCGCGCTTCATCTGTTGCGGCGTCAACTGCACACCCATTTCAGCGAGAACGTGGCGGGCTTCTTCGAGGTCGATGTAGCAGGGCTGTCTCATGATCCTGCACCTCGTCCTATAACTGGTAATCGAGGCAGGCCGGGCGATAGTGGTGCGTATCGAGGCGCTTGACCGGTGCGCCAGTCGATAGCCGCTTTACCACGAGAGGATCGCCAAATTCGTTGGTAGCGGGCACGATAAGCTTGGCGTTGGTTACGTACGCGATGCCGAAATGATCCTTGAGGGCTTCAATGTCTTCCCAGATCGCCTGCTTCCACTGGTCGAGTGGGACTGTGCCTAATTTCTGGTAGTCAATTACGAGAACCGGATCAATCTTCACCATCAAAGTCCTGCCACTATGCCTTCAATAAATCTTCCTAGTGCCTGTAATAATTTCCATAATATCATTCCGACTATTAAGGCTTAATGAATCCTTTACCATTATCGATCCTGCGCTGCACAAGGCACAGAGCCACTTTCCGGCGATTTCAATTGCTTGGCTGACTGATGACAGCGACACACGCGCGAGCCAAGCGCCGGTCGGTCTGCACGTGAGCGACCGCACTGAACCTTCCACATGAGTTCGCATTTCCAATTCACTGAGGTTTGACCGCGCTGACTGTGCAGCCGCGTGAACAATTTTTTCCTCTTTCTGTCCTTCTCCGCGCCCGCCGCCCATGGCGGGCCGTCTGCTGCTGATTCTGCCTCTGGGACCGCATGACGGCCCTGATGGTCGGGGCCGCGAGGACAACAGAGGAGAAAATCCATGTCCACGGTCTACTCAACGTCAGCACTTCAAGCTCTCAGCAATCTCCAACTGCGAGGCCTGCTCTGCAAGGCCCGGTACGATCTGGATCACAGCACGCCGGGCTCGTTCGAGCGCCGCGATGCGCTGATCAATCTGGAGAATATCAGGCGCATTCTCGCGCATCGCCTGATGTGCCCCCGGCCGCCGGGGTGCTGAACCCCGACGGCCTGCCGGCACTGCCGAAAGGCAGTGCCGGTTTTACGCGAGGTTGCCGCGAGGAAAGCTGGCACCCCGTGACCCCAGATTGGTGGCATGAGCAAGGGTCAACAAAATCGGCAAACAGAAAAAGCGCGGATCGCCGCCGCCAGCGCCCACGATCCGGTGATCGTAGAACTCGTAAAGCTGCTTGCCCGCTTGGCCGCCGAGAGAGATTATGCCAGATTCTGCGCCAGCAAGGCCCGGTCCCAAAGCAAGCCGGAGGCGCGGCAAGACTAATCGATTTGGAGCACGTCATGACTTCCGTCGCGATCTACGCTCGCTATTCCTCCGACCTGCAACGCGACGCCTCCATCGAGGATCAGATTCGCCTCTGCAAGGAACGGGCAAAGCGCGAAGGCTGGCGGGTCGTCAACTGCTACTCCGATCACGCGATCTCGGGGGCGAGCCTGTTGCGTCCCGGAATGCAGTCACTTTTGCAGGACGCACAGGCGGAAAAGTTCGACGTAATCATTTCAGAAGCCATCGACCGTCTGTCGCGCGATCAGGAAGATATCGCTCATATCTACAAGCGCACCCGGTTTGCCGGCGTGCGCATCGTTACTCTCTCTGAAGGTGAAGTGAACGAGCTGCATATCGGCCTTAAAGGGACGATGGGCGCGCTCTTCCTCAAGGACCTCGCCGACAAGACGCGGCGCGGCCTGCGCGGGCGTATCGAGGCGGGCAAGTCAGGGGGCGGCAACTCTTTCGGTTACGACGTGGTGCGTCGGCTCGATGCCGAAGGTCTGCCGATACGCGGCGAGCGCAAGATCAATGCAAATGAGGCCGGGATTGTCCGGCGCATGTTCAACGACTACGCAGCGGGCAAATCGCCGCAGGCGATTGCGAAACAGCTCAACAAGGAAAAAGTACCCGGCCCCTCCGGCACGGGATGGGGGCCGAGCACGATCCACGGAAATCCGGATCGCGGTACGGGCATCCTCAACAACGAACTCTATATCGGCAAGCTGGTCTGGAATCGGCTGCGCTACATCAAGGACCCGGAAACCGGCAAACGCGTCTCGCGGCCCAATCCGGAATCCGCATGGATCACGCAGGAAGTCCCGGAGCTGCGGATCATCGCCGATGATTTATGGCAGGCAGTCAAGGCGCGGCAGGTTGCGCTGCGCAGCACCCGCACCGGAAAGAAGGCGCCGGGCTACTGGGACCGGCGCCGTCCGCGCCATCTGTTCTCGGGCCTGATGCGCTGCGGCTGCTGCGGCGGAGGTTTCACCAATCTCAGTTCCGAACGGATGGGCTGCGCGACAGCGCGCTACAAGGGCACCTGCGATAACCGCCGTACCATCCGGCGCGAGGTGCTTGACGCCGCCGTACTCGAAGGGCTGCAAAATCACCTTATGGACCCGGCGCTGTGTGACCTGTTCTGTCAGGAATACACGCGGCAGACGAACCGGCTTCATCATGAGAACAATGCCCATCGCAAAGGCGACCGCAGCGCCCTTGCGAAGATCGAGCGGGAACTCGACCGGCTCGTGCAGGCGCTCATGGACGGAGTTCCGGCCAGCCGCGTCAAGGACAAGATGACCGATCTGGAAAGCCGCAAGGCAGACCTCGAAGCCCGGCTCAGGGACGGCGAAGACAGCCCCATCCTCATTCACCCGAACATGGCGGGCTATTACCGTGACCAGGTGACGCAGTTCCGTGAGGCACTAAGCGGCAACGGGCAGGCGGAGGCGACCGGCCTTATCCGCAAGCTGGTAGACCGCATCGTGCTGACGCCGGTCGAGGACGAAGAGGGCCGCAAAACCCTGTCCATCGACCTCCACGGGCATCTGGCAGGCATCCTGTCGCTGGCCACAAAAGCAAAGAAGCCGCTCGGTGAGAGCGGCTTCCCTGTAGAGTCTATCAAATTGGTTGCGGGGACAGGATTTGAACCTGTGACCTTCAGGTTATGAGCCTGACGAGCTACCGGGCTGCTCCACCCCGCGTCATATTCTTGAAAAAGGCACGTCCTAATCAAGGGTGGGCGGATATAAGCTTTTGCTCCGAACCTGTCCACCCCCACCCAACCCCCTGCTTTTCCTTCGATTTTGCTCCATCCAGGCGCCGGGCTTTACACGGTTTTAAGCACACAGCCTTAGCTTGGCGAGATGGGCAGAATGCTGATCAACGCGAGGTTGTCACCAAATGAGAAAATATCTGGTGGTTTCGCTTTTCATGGGTTTGAGCAGCGCGGCCTATGCCGCCGATCCGGCCCATACCATCGTCCAGAGCGGCCGGGCCTTTCGCCCGGGTGAGGTGACGATCAATCGCGGCGAAGCCCTGACCTTCACCAACAATGACGAATTCATCCATCAGATTTTCGTGATTGGGCTATTCGATTCCGAGGAGAAATCCCCGGGCGAAAATCTTACCGAAAGCTTTACGCAAACGGGCACCTTCGAAGTCCATTGTCATATTCACCCCAAGATGAAATTACTCGTTCACGTGAAATAGGCCTCGGGGCGGGATTTTGGGGCGCCAACCCGCGCCCGCCGGCCATCCTCGCGCCGGACGGCCTTAAGCGGCGATAAACTTCATCCGTTCATACTAATCAATGCGTTAGAGCGCGTCAGGACGGATGTCGCCAACCGGTTATTCCATCGGCACGAAAATCTTCGGTGCCTTTGTCGCGATGGGCGCGATTATCGCGGTCCTGGGTGCGGCCGGCTATGCCGTGCTGGCCTCGGCGGGCGATATCGCGGTGACGACCTATGACGGCCCGTTGATGGCGATCAACTATGCCCGCGCGGCGCAAACCGATTTCGCCCAACTGCAGATGGACGAGCTGCGCTTTGAGCATGCCGAGGCAAACGAAAAAGGCGCCATCGCTGCCGATATCGCCAACACCGCCTCCACCTTCGGTGACGATCTTGCTGTCGCCGAGCAGCGCTCTTTCGCGGCCGACGAACAGCGCCTGATCAACCAGATCAAGATACTGGTGAGCCAGTGGCGCGCGGCGCGCGGCCGCGCCGATACCAGGGCCCTGGAAAAGCTGGATACCCAGATTGACGACAAATTTGATCTGCTGATCGAACTCAATACCGATCACAGCTTTGTCAGCCGCCGCCAGACGATTTCGAACATCGCCAATTACCGCTACGCCACCATCGGCGCGACGCTACTGGCTTTGCTGCTCGCCGCTTCCATCACCTTGTTCCTGCGCCGCCGCATCATTCGTCCCCTGTCGTCCGCCGCCGCCGTTGCCGACCGAATCGCCAAAGGCGAACTTCAGACCAGGATTCCCCCCGGCGGCGCCGACGAAACCGGCGCATTGCTCAAATCCATGACGGTGATGCAGGACAGCATCCGCGAGATGATGACGCGCGAAACGGCCTTGCGCCTCTCCGCCGAGAACCGGCTTGCCGACGCGCTTGAGACTTCGCGCGAAGGCGTGATCCTGGTATCGCCTGACGGCCGCGTCGTCCTGGCCAATTCATCGCTCAGGAGCTTCTTTCCCGCCATTGCGGGATCCCTTGTCAGCGGCGCGGTATTTGCCGATGCGCTGCGCCTGATTCAGAGCCAGCTGGCGGCATCGCCTGGCCAGGCAGGCAATGCCAACCTTGCCGGCCATGCCGAACTGGAACTTGCCGATGGACGCTGGGTGCGCCTGACCGCCAGCGCCACCAGCGACGGCGGTTCCATCATGCTGCTGTCCGATTTCACCCTGGTCAAGGAACGCGAAGAATCCCTCCGCCGCGCCACCCGCGCCGCCGAAGCCGCCAATGCAGCCAAGACCCGCTTCCTGGCCAATATGAGCCATGAACTGCGCACGCCGTTGAACGCGATCATCGGCTTTTCGGAAATCATCAATGGCCAGCTGTTCGGCACCATCGGCAACGACCGTTACCTCGATTATTCCGGCGATATCCTGCGCAGCGGCCAGCATCTTCTGGATGTGATCAATTCGGTGCTCGATCTCGCCAAAAGCGAGAGCGGCAAGATGAATCTGGACATTCGACCCACCGACATGGGCACCGTTCTGAAGGATTGCGTCCCCATGGTGCGCGAACAGATCGTGCAGGCGGGACTGGAATTCCAGGTTTCCGGCCTGGATCAGCCCTTGCCGCTCAACGGCGACCCCGCCAAGCTGCGCCAGATTTTCCTGAACCTCCTGTCAAACGCCATGAAATTCACGCCGGCGGGTGGAAAGGTCTGGCTGGAGGCGAACATGACGCCGGAGGGCGTAGCGGTGATGGTCGGCGACACCGGCATCGGCATGAGCCCGGAAGACATTGATGTCGCGATGCAGCCTTTTGGCCAGGTGGATAACCGCCTGGAGCGGCGTTATGAGGGCACCGGATTGGGTCTGCCGCTCACCCGCGCCTTTGTCGAATTGCATAACGGCGTGATGCGCTTCGACAGCGCCCGCAACCAGGGCACCCGCATCACCGTGGTGTTTCCGTCCGGCGCGGCCAGGGGCGTGGAAATCGCCGCCGCGAGCTAAGCGCGCACTTGACGTTCCTTGGCCGTCTGGATGGCACGCACAAAAGCCACCGGATCGGCGATATTGGGCGTGGTCACGGCGTCAACCCCAGTGCCCTCAACCCGCACCGTGCCATAGCCGAACATGCGACCCATAAATCCCTGATTCACCCGCACGCCCTCGATATTGTTCAGCGCGATCTCGTTGGTATGCAGCGTGAACAGGCCTTTCTTTTCCACAAAGCGGTGGCTGGTGACGCCGATCTCGGTGGTCCATTTGCGGATCATCATGGTCAGGAAGATGACAATGCCGATCAGCAGGATGCCCAGCACGATCAGCGCCAGCCAGGCTTGAAAGCTGTAGAGCCAGGGAAATCGGGCGCGCGCGATGATGGTCTCGCCGTCGCCCAGGGATTCCTGAATATAGGACATGCAGCCTCCAGCTTGCGGCGCTAAAAATAGTAGCGGATTTGGGCTGCCGGCACTACCGCTCGTGATCCGGCAATAAAACTTCTCGGAAGCCCTTATGGTTGGGGCTTGAGATCACGCCGTCCTGTTCCATGCGCTCGATCAGGCTGGCGGCGCGGTTATAGCCGATGCCCAACCGCCGCTGGATATAGCTGGTGCTCGCCTTGCGGTCGCGCGCCACCACCGCCAGCGCCTTGTCATAAAGATCATCGCCGGATTCGCCATTGCCGCTGGTCATCAGGGCAAAGGGATCGTCGGTCTCCTCGTCGGTCTCTTCGGTCACAGCGTCGAGATATTCCGGCGTGCCCTGGCTCTTGAGAAAGCGCACCACGTCTTCCACTTCATGGTCCGAGACGAACGGTCCATGGACGCGGCGGATGCGGCCGCCCGCCGCCATATAGAGCATGTCGCCCTGGCCCAGCAGTTGTTCGGCGCCCTGCTCGCCCAGAATGGTGCGGCTGTCGATCTTGCTGGTGACCTGGAACGATATGCGCGTGGGGAAATTGGCCTTGATGGTGCCGGTGATCACGTCCACCGAGGGGCGCTGGGTGGCGGCGATCAGGTGAATGCCCGCCGCGCGCGCCATCTGGGCCAGGCGCTGCACCGCGCCTTCAATTTCCTTGCCCGAAACCATCATCAGGTCGGCGACCTCGTCGACCACCACCACGATGTAGGGCATGACTTCGAATTCCAGATTCTCATCTTCGTAAATCGGTTTGCCGGTCTCGCGGTCGAATCCGGTCTGGACGGTGCGCTTTAAAACTTCGCCCTTTTCCTTGGCCTTGCGGACACGGTCATTGAAGGCCTCGACACCGCGCACGCCCAACTTGGACATTTTGCGGTAGCGCTCTTCCATTTCGCGCACCGCCCATTTCAGCGCCACGATCGCTTTCCTGGGATCGGTGACGACCGGCGCCAGCAGATGCGGAATGCCGTCATAGACGGAAAGCTCCAGCATCTTGGGATCGATCATGATCAACCGGCACTGCTCCGGCGACATGCGATAGAGCAGCGACAGGATCATGGTGTTCAGGCCCACCGACTTGCCCGAACCGGTGGTGCCCGCGACCAGCAGATGCGGCATCTTGGCGAGATCGGCCATCACCGGCTCGCCGCCGATGGTCTTGCCCAAGGCGAGGGTCAGCGGCGCGCGCGCTTTTTCATAATCGCTGCAGGCCATCATCTCGCGCAGGAAAACCGTCTCGCGCACCTGGTTGGGCAGCTCGATGCCGATCACATTGCGTCCGGAAATCACCGCGATACGGGCCGCCACCGCCGACATGGAGCGCGCCACATCGTCGGACAGCGACACCACGCGGCTGGATTTGACCCCCGCCGCGGGCTCGAATTCATACAGCGTCACCACCGGACCGGGGCGCACCGCCGTGATGCGGCCCTTGACGCCGAAATCGGCCAGAACCGATTCCAGCATGCGGGCATTTTCTTCCAGCGCCTCGTCGGTCAGCCGGTGCGTGTCCTTCACCGCCACCGGCTCGGCCAGCAGTTCCAGGGCGGGAAGCTGGTATTCACCCGCGCCCAGGTTCAGCGCCGTCTGCTTGCGCCGGCCCGCTGCCAGCGGCACACGGCGCGCTTCCTCGCGCTTGACACGGCTTTCGCGGCGTTCGGCCAGCCGGGCGGCGGCAAGGGATTCGGGCGCGGCGTCCAGATGATAACCATCTTCGTCGCTGTCCTCGTGATAGTCGTAATTCTCATCCGCGTCGTCATAGGGTTCGATCTTTGCGGATTTGCGGTATCTGGAAATCCTGAGCAGGCCGGCAAGCCAGGTGAGCCCGGCGGGAAGATTCCAGATGCCGCGCAGAATGGGCAGAAAGCGCAGGCCGGTTGCCAGGAAGGCCAATGGCAAACCCACCGCCAGAAGAAACAGCGGCAACACCCAGGAAAGAGACGGCGCGGCAAATGTCTGCGCCGCATGGGCGGAAAGGCCGGCGGTGGCAATGCCGATCCAGCCACCCGCGCCGGCCGGAAGGCTGGCGGGCGAGGGCGCGATTCCCAGTCCTGCCGCCACTGTGAAGGCGCCCAGCGGCCAGGCCACCAGCCGCCACATGGCATAGCGCAGGCTTCTGCCGGTCAGGGCACGGATTCCCCACACCAGCAGCGGCGCGAAAGCGAATATCGCGGCAAAGCCGAAGGTCTGCAGCAACAGGTCGGCGGCGGTGGCGCCCAGCGGCCCCAGCAGGTTGGCAACCGGGCGCGCATTGGCGTTGTTGAAGCTGGCGTCGTCACCGCTATAGCTGACCAGCGCCGTCAGCGCCGCCAGCGCCGCCGCGAAAAGCAGCAATCCCGCCCCCCGCATCACCGCCATGCGCGCCAGCCGGGCCAGCGCCCGGCGGGCATCAGCCAGGGCATCGCTCATCGCCCCGCCCTTGGAACGGGGATGATAGACACCCCCCACCATTCTGTTACTCGCCATTCTTACCCCCTCCGGCCTTCGCACCTGATCGGTGCTACGGCCACCTCCCCCATCAGGCGCTTCGCGCCACGGGGGAGGCGGGCCTGCGCCCGCATTAGAGAACTTTTCCGACCCTTTCGAGTGCGGTCATAATGGTTGATAAATCACTAACAAGCGCGACCCGTATATAGGAAAAGCCAGGGTTTGACTGGCTTTTTCCGGTTACAATTTCCCTTCCCATGAAGGCCCCGGGCAGCACCCGCACCCCTTCTTGGCGCCACAGCCGAAGGGCGGTTTCCGCGCCGTTCGGGGTTTTCAGCCAGAGAAAAAAGCCGCCGCCGGGTCTGACGAAATGATTACCCAGGATGGTCTGCGCCGCCGCCATTTTTTCGGCATAGGCGGCGCGGTTCGCCGCGACATGGGTTTCATCCCGCCAGGCCGCCGCCGAAGCGGCCAGAACCGGCGCTGCCACCGCGGGTCCTGCCACATTGCGGAAGGCGCGGAATTTTTCGATCAGGCCGGGGCAACCCGCCACCATGCCCGAGCGCAGGCCTGGCAAGCCGCTGCGCTTGGAAAGCGAATGAAATGTAAGAAGCCGTGTGAAACCGCCCGGTCCCGCGAGCCGCGCGGGCAGGGCCGAGGCCGGCGGCGCGCCAAAATAAATATCAGCATAGCACTCATCGGCCAGAACGATGAAATCATGGCGCTCGGCCAGTACGAAAAGCTCTTTCCAATAGCTTTCGCCTGCCACCGCGCCCTCGGGGTTGGACGGCGAGCAGATGTAAACCGCGGCGATGCGATCCAGCATGGCTTTGGGCAGGCCGGCATAGTCCGGCAGAAAGCCGCTGGCCTCCGTCGCCGGCACATAAAGTGGCTCCGCCCCCGCGGACAGCGCCGCCGCGGCATAGCACTGATAAAAAGGATTGGGCATCGCCACCACCGGCTTGGCCCCGCCCTTGGTCAGCGGCATCAGCGGAAACAGAACCGAGAACAAGCCTTCGCGGGTGCCGTTCAGCGGCAGCAGGTTTTTTTCCGGATCTATCGCCCCGCCCAATCCGAAGCGCGCATTCAGCCACCCGGCCGCCGCCTGGCGCCAATCTTCCGTGCCGTTGATGGCGGGATAGTTGCCGAAACCGGCCGCATGCCGGGCCAGCGCCTCTGTGATGAATGCCGGCACCGTGCCCGAAGGATCGCCCACCGCCAGGCTGATCGGCGCTTTGCCCGGTTTTGAATCGCCCAGCAGCGCCGCCAGTTGGACAAATGGCCCCGGCGGCAGGGTGGAAAGCAGCATGTCGGACAAGCAAGTCCCCGGAGAAAATCGCGGGGACTGTAGAGAGATAGGCAGACAAGAAAAAGGGGCCGGTCTTTCGACCGGCCCCAGTTTTTCGGGAGGTTGAGAAGTTTAGTCGTGCACCGTTTCGCCGTGGAGGTTGATGTCGAGACCTTCGACTTCCACTTCCGGCGAGACCCGAAGGCCCACGATCATGTCGATCAGTTTCAGGATGATGTAGGTGAGGATGGCGTCATAGACGAACACGGCGCCGACATCATAGAACTGGATCAGCATCTGATGGCCATTGCCATCGATGAGCCAGCCTTTGCCCGCCGAGTTGATCGCATTGGAGGCGAAAGCGCCGGTCATCATGGCGCCCAGCGCGCCGCCGATGCCATGGACGCCCCAGCAATCGAGCGCATCGTCATACCCGATGGCC
Organism: Rhizomicrobium sp.; assembly: GCA_035568995.1. Taxonomy (GTDB): domain Bacteria; phylum Pseudomonadota; class Alphaproteobacteria; order Micropepsales; family Micropepsaceae; genus Rhizomicrobium. Next base: position 188,778 of record DATMNL010000054.1, read on the forward strand.
TTCTTCAGGAACACCGCGGCGCAGTAGCAAACCACGCCTGCCGCGACGCCGATGATGAGAGCACCCGTCGGATCGACAAAGCCCGAAGCCGGGGTGATCGCCACAAGTCCGGCAACCGCGCCCGAGATCATGCCCAACACGGACGGCTTCTTGGCGATCAGCCATTCGGCGAACATCCAGCCCAGCGCGGCGGCGGCAGTCGCGATTTGCGTCGCGGCGGCGGCCATGCCCGCATTGTAACCGGCGGTCACCGCCGAGCCGGCATTGAAGCCGAACCAGCCGACCCACAAGAGCGAGGCGCCGATGACGCTGAGCACCAGATTGTGCGGCGACATATTCTCGGTGCCAAGCCCGATGCGCTTGCCCAGGACAAGGCAGGTGACCAGGCCCGCGGTACCGGCATTCAGATGCACGACGGTGCCGCCCGCATAGTCAAGCGCGCCCATCGTTCCCAGCCAGCCGCCGCCCCACACCCAATGGGCGATCGGGCAATAGACCAGGATCAACCACAGGCCCATGAACCACAGGAAGGCTGAGAACTTCATGCGATCGGCAAGGGCGCCCGCAATGAGCGCCGGGGTGATGATCGCGAAGGTCATCTGGAAGAACATATAGACCGATTCCGGAATGGTTCCGGCCAGGCTCGATACCTTGTTCAGAGTCATCGGTTTCAGGAACAGATAGGCAAAGCCGCCGATCCAGTTGTTGGTGCCCGCGTCGGGATTCGGCGTGAAGGCGATCGAATAGCCGATGATCATCCACAAGACGGTGATAAGGCATGTCGCGCCGAAGCTTTGCGCCAGCGTCGCCAGCACATTCTTCTTGCGCACCATGCCGGCATAGAACAGGCCCAGCCCCGGGATGGTCATCATCAGAACCAATGCCGATGATGTGATCATCCAGGCGGTGTCGCCCGAATTCAGCGGATCCTTGGGCGCCGCTGCCGCCGCTGCCGCCGCTTGCGCGAAAGCGCTGCCCGCCATAACCAGAAGCGAGGCAATTGTCGCCGCCGCTCCCAATCCAGCTTTCTTCAGTGTTTCCATTCTCATGTTCTCAAATCCCCTTGACATAACCTGTGGCGATGACGGCCTTACAGCGCGTCACCATCCGTTTCGCCGGTGCGGATACGCACGACCTGCTCGAGCGGCGTGACGAAAATCTTTCCGTCGCCGATCTGCCCGGTCTTTGCCTTGGAAGTGATCGCGTCGATCACCGCCTCGGCCATTTCGCTCTTCACCGCCACTTCGATCTTCAGCTTGGGCAGAAAGCTCACGGCGTATTCCGCGCCGCGATAGATTTCGGTGTGCCCCTTCTGTCGCCCGTACCCTTTGACCTCCGTCACCGTCATGCCCTGCACGCCCAGCGCGGAAAGCTGCTCCCGCACTTCATCGAGCTTGAAGGGTTTGATGATCGCCGTAATAAGCTTCATCTGCCGTCCTTCCCAAGTTGCTGCTATCGGCCGGACAAAGCCCGGCGCTTTAAGGAATTATCAAGAACCGTGCCGCGCTGCGGTGAAATGACAAGCCATTGTTCTGAATATGAAATATTGTATTTCCCTGGCAATCGCTAGAAACGCGACACGCCTAAAATATAGGCAAAAAGTGAAAAATGCACATTTTTTGACCACTTCTTTTCACACCAATTCTGCTTTAGCTAGACCATGAAAAAAGCTGACATCATCATCTGTGGCGGGGGCATGGTGGGCCTTACCCTGGGCTTGGCCGCCGCCCAGGGCGGCCTCAAAGTGGCAGTGGTCGACGCCCTCGCTCCGGAAAAACAACTGGATGCCGGTTTCGATGGCCGCGTCTCGGCCCTGGCCTATGCCTCGGTGCGGATGCTGACGGCGCTGAAGGTATGGCCGCATCTGGAAGCCCAGGCCCAGCCGATTCACGAAATACTGGTGACGGACGGAAAAGTGGGAGCGCCAGCCTCGCCCTTTTCATTGCACTTCGATTCACAGGAAGTGGGCGCGGCATCGCTGGGCCATATTGCCGAGAACCGCCATATCCGCGCCGCGCTCTATGCCGCCATGCCATCCGCGCTGGAGCTGATTGCGCCCGCTGCCGTGACAAGGCTGGAGGTGCAAGGCGGACAGGTGGCCGCCCATCTTTCCAGTGGCGAGAAAATCCAGGGCGCCCTGGCCATCGCCGCCGATGGGCGGGATTCAAAATTGCGCGCCGCCCAGAATATCGGGGTGATCGGCTGGTCCTATCCGCAGACCGGCATTGTCGCCACCGTGGCGCATGAAAAGCCACATAACGGCGTGGCCTACGAATATTTCCTGCCCTCCGGCCCCTTCGCCATCCTGCCGATGACGGAAAACCGTTCGTCACTGGTCTGGACGGAGCGCGCCGACAAGGCGCCCGCCATGCTGGCGCTGGGTGATGACGAATTCAACGCCGAGGTGGCGCGGCGTTTCGGTCCCCATCTTGGCGCGACCAGCGTAATCGGAGGACGCTGGTCTTATCCTTTGAGCTTTCATCTGGCACGGGATTTTGTCCGGCCGCGCTTTGCCTTGGCGGGCGACTGCGCCCATGGCATTCATCCCATCGCGGGGCAGGGCCTCAATCTCGGCCTCAAGGACGCGGCGGCCCTGGCCGAGACTTTGCTCGACGCGGCGCGGCTGGGCCGCGACATTGGCGCCCTCGACACTTTGAAGCGCTATGAGCGCTGGCGACGCTTTGATTCCCTGGCGCTGGCGGCCTCGACCGACGCGCTCAACCGGCTTTTTTCCAACGACATCGTGCCGCTTCGCCATCTGCGCGATCTGGGAATGGGCATCGTGGACGCGATTGGACCGGCGCGCCGTTTCTTCATGCGCCACGCCGGCGGCGATATCGGAAAACTGCCCCGTCTCCTAAAAGGTGAAGCAGCTTAACTTCTCCTCACCCTGAGCCCGTCGAAGGGTGAGGCCGCTCAGTGCATCGTTTCGCCGTCCTTGCCGCGCTTCCATTTCTGTGACGCCCGTTCCCGCGCCGACATCCGGCCGCGCTGCCGCGCGCCGGCCAGCGCCGCCGGCAATTCCTGGTAAAAGCGCCGCGCAATCACCCCCACCCGCTCGGCCCGGGCCTCCTCGGCTTCCTCGCGGCTGAAATAGAGCACCGTCTCGAACAGATATTGGACCGCCGGCCCGGTGCGGATTTCCTGCACCGCCTCCACCTGCTCATTGGCGACTTCCAGGGCATGGCGGAAATGCGCCTCAGGATCGGATTTCTCCTGTTCCTGCCTGGCGATGCGCTCCACATTGTCATGGTCGAAGCGCCTCAGGGCCGGTATCGCAAAACGATAAAACAGGATGCAGGCCATGACAAAGCCACAGGCCCAGAAAACATTCTCAAGCCCCGACATCGTGAACTCCGTGACCTCGGCGTAGATAATCCTCGCTCTGCATTTCAGCAAGCCGGGACGCGGCACGCCGGAACGCGTCCGACCCTTTCCCGTCCGGATAAAGTTCATCCGGCGCCGCCGCCGCCGAACAGATCAGCTTGACGCCCTCGTCATAAAGCGTGTCGATCAGCACCACAAAGCGCCGCGCCACATTGTGCATATTCTCGCCCATCACCGGAATATGATCTATCAGCACGGTGTGGAAATCCCGCGCGATGGCCAGATAGTCCGGCGCCGCCAGCGGCTCGACGCACAAATCGGCGAAATCAAATCGCGCCACGCCACGCGCCGCGGCGGGCACTTCCAGGCAGCGGCCAAGCACGCTCAAGGTCTGGGATTTTGGCTTGGCCCCGTCCGTCAGCTTTTGCCAGGCCGCGTCCATTGCCGCGTCTGCCTGCCGTGAAAGCGGCGTCAGATAAACATCAAGGCCGGAAATTCGTTGCAAGCGGTAATCAATGGGGCCGTTCAGCTCCACCACCTCCAACCGCTGCTTGATTTCCGCGATGAAGGGAAGGAACAGCTGGCGGTTGAGACCACCCTCATAGAGCCTGTCCGGCGCCACATTGCTGGTGGCCACGATCACAATGCCGCTCGCGAAGAACTGCTCGAACAACCGTCCCAGGATCATGGCATCGGCCACGTCGGTCACCTGGAATTCGTCAAAACAGAGCAGCCGCGCTTTCTCGGCGATGGCCCGCGCCACCACGGGAATCGGATCACCGTTGCTGGCGCGCTGCCGTTCGGCGTGGATTCGGGCATGCACATCCACCATGAAACCGTTGAAATGCACCCGCAATTTCGGCGCGATGGCGGCCTCTTCAAAAAACAGGTCCATCAGCATGGATTTGCCGCGTCCCACATCGCCCCAGATATAGAGTCCGCGGGGAATCTCCTTCCTCCCGAAAAACGAAAAGCCGGATCTGTAGGCTTCCAGGGATCGCCCCAGCGCATCCAGTTTTTCCGCCGCCGCCGCCTGCGCCGGATCGGATTCGAGAAAACGTTGCGCGATGGCGGCCTGATATGCCTCTAGCATCGGCTTTTGATCGCCTCGGCCAGCGCCAGAAGGCGCGATGCTTCCTCGGCATGCAGCCTCTCCACCATCCTGCCGTCAAGCCCCAATACGCTCTTGCCGGGATTTTGCGCGAAGGCCGCCAGGATGCGCCGCGCGTCTTCGACGTCCTCCACGCCAGGCCCGAAGATGCGGTTGGCGGCCTCGATCTGGCCGGGATGAATAAGCGTCTTGCCATCAAAGCCGAACCCCCGGCCCAATGTGCAGGACGCGGCGAAACCCTCAGCGTCATGGATCGCGTTGAAGGTGGCATCAATCGCGTCGATGCCATGCGCCCGCGCATGCATCACGATCAGGCTCATTGCCGCCCAAAGATGCTCGCGCCCCGGCATCGCCTGGGCACGCATCTCCTTGGTCAGGTCATTGGCGCCCAGAATCAGGCAATCGACGCCTGCCGCCGCAATGGCGTCCAGGTGAAGAATGGCGCGTGGCGTCTCGATCATCGCCCAGAGCTTTATGGGCGACCGGGCTTCGCCGATTTCCGCCGCGCCGCGGACCTTGGGCAGGATGATGGCATCGGGGCCGGCCTTGATCACGGCTTCCAGATCGGCGCGGCCGTATTCGGAAGACAAAGGGTTGATCCGCACCGCCACTTCCTTGTTTGCGAAAGCGCGCGCCGCGACCGCTTCACAGACGACGAGGCGTGCGTGCGTCTTGGCCTCTGGCGCGACGGCATCCTCCAGGTCAAGCACGACCACGTCGCAATCCAGGCCGCGTGCTTTTGCCAGCGCGCGGGCGTTGGAGCCGGGTATGAACAGAACACTGCGTCTCGGCCGGATCATGGGCGGTTTATTTTCTTCCTGGGCTGTTCGTTCGGTGGCGCTGGAGCGTCTTTCTTGTTCATTTCTACATTACTGGCGCGGCCGGAGTTGACATGAATCTTAGCCTGCGTAGCATGGTTACACGAGAACCCCCGAACCCATTACAGCCAAAATCAGGAGTTTTTCATGATTCTTGAACGCGCCATCTATTACATCAAGCCGGGTACCGCAAAGGAGTTCGAGAAGGGTTTCGCCGAGGCGCGCCAATATATCGAACGGCAACCCGGCCTGATCAAGATCGAAATGCGCCAGGGCATCGAGTCACCCGATTGCTTCATGCTGCTCGCCTGGTGGGACAGCGTGGAATCGCACATGGAAGGTTTCCGCAAATCGGCGGACTTCGCGAAATGGCGCGCGCCGCTGTCGTCCTGCTTCTCCGATAAGCCGGTGTGGATGGAGCATTTCGCGGTCGAGATTTGATCCCAACCTGCTCTCGCTTATGTTCCTTCTACCATGACAAATTCGCCGGTGCTGGCCTTCTGGCGGAAGGCGCGGGCCTTGATGTATTCCGGGGAATTGTAACAGGCGATCGCGTCCTCCATCGAGGCGAACTCGATAATCACATTGCGGGCGCGCGCGGCGCCCTCCAGCACTTGCGTCTTGCCGCCGCGGGCCAGGAATCGGGCATTGTAACGCTCATAGGCCAGCTGGCCCGCCTCGACATAGAGCTTGTAGGTTTCTGGGTCATGCACGTCTATGCGCGCGATCCAGTAGGCCTTAGGCATATTGTCTGGTCCCCAGGAGCTTGCGATTGACCACGCACTCCGCAATCTGCACGGCATTCAGCGCCGCCCCCTTGCGAAGATTGTCGGACACCACCCAGAGCGACAACCCGTTCTCGACCGTGGGGTCCTTGCGGATGCGGCTGACATAGGTTGCGTCTTCGCCAGCGCATTCCAGCGGCGTCGCATAACCGCCATCCTCGCGCTTGTCGACCACCAATATGCCGGGGGCTGCGCGCAGCGCGGCGCGGGCCCGCTCGGCGGTGATCGGCCGCTCGAATTCGATATTGACCGCCTCGCTATGGCCGATGAACACCGGTACGCGCACACAGGTGGCGAAGAGCTGGATGTCGGGATCGAGAATCTTCTGCGTCTCGACCGTCATCTTCCATTCTTCCTTGGTGTAGCCGGAGTCCAGGAAGACATCGATGTGCGGGATGACATTGAAGGCGATCTGCTTGGTGAATTTTCCCACTTCGACCGGATCGGCGACGAACACCGCGCGGGTCTGGCGGAACAGTTCGTCCATGCCTTCCTTGCCCGCGCCCGAAACCGACTGATAGGTGGAAACCACCACGCGCTTGATTTTGGCCAGGTCGTGCAGCGGCTTCAAGGCGACCACCAGCTGCGCGGTCGAGCAGTTGGGATTGGCAATAATGCCTTTCTTGATTCCGTTCAACGCATCGGCATTGACCTCGGGCACCACCAGCGGCACCTCGCGGTCCATGCGCCAGGCGCTGGAATTGTCGATCACCAGGCAGCCCTGGGCGGCGATTTTGGGCGCCCATAGCTTGGAGATGGCGCCGCCGGCGGACATGAGGGCAATATCGGTGCCCTTGAAGTCATAATAGTCCAGTGCCTTGACCTTCAGCACGCCGTCGCCGAAGGAGACATCGGTTCCGACCGAGCGCGTCGAGGCCAGGGCCACGACCTCGCTGACCGGGAATTGGCGTTCCACCAGCACCGAAAGCATCTCGCGTCCGACATTGCCGGTCGCGCCCACCACTGCGATTTTATACGCCACTGCTCGCTCGCTCTCCCTGATGCGGCTTTTAACCCGCAGGAACCGGGCCGACTGATACTAAAATAAGGCGGGGCGTGAAAGGGGTTCGAAGGCGCTTATTCGCCCGTACGCCACTTCAGTTTTAGCATGGCGCCGTCACCGCCCAGGCCGCCGCTGAAGGTCGGCAGATAGGTCCGATTTTCCGCCGGTTTGGCCGAAAAAAGGTCCACATGGCCGTTCTGGACGCCGAGGCTCTTTGCCGCCTCATCGGTGTAATTCATCGCGTAGGGCAGTTTGATGTCGTCATAGATCGGCTTGGGCGCTCCCGGATAATTGGTGGGCAAGACGATCGGCCCCCCATGGCTGAACGGGGCTCGTGCCATGGCAGGGCCGAGGCTCGCTGCCAGGACGAGGACGCAAATCATGATTTCTGCCCGATGCCGCACGACTGGAACCTGAATTTGCCTGCACTGTTAAAACGGATTGTCCACCCTGAAGTTGCATTTTGGAAAGGAATATCCGGCACAGTCTTAAGATTGTCAGGCCGGGAAAAGGCTCTAAAGTGGGCTCGTTAACGATGACGGGAATTGTGATGAAAAGAAATATTCCGGCAGGCGCCTGTGCCGCGCTGCTGACGTTTGGCGGGATTGCCGACGCGAAAGAACTGCAAGGGCCTTGCGCCACATCCTCGGAAGTGTCCGCCATCCAGGTCGCAGCGGTGCATGAGGAATTGAGCGATGCGTCATTGGCCTGCGGCGAACACGCGGTCGAGCAGTTCAACAAGTTTCAGACCCGGTTCCTGACGGAACTGCGGCGCTCCGACGCCGTGATGCTCGCCATGTTCAAGCGCCTGGACGGTACCATCCGGGGCAACGCCGCCTATGACGCGTACAAGACGCGCGCCATCGCCCATGCCGAGCAACGGCGCACCGTTCCAGGCGCCGCGGAAAATTTCTGCAAGGCCGCTGATATCGTGTTCGCCGCGGCCCTGGCGCCCGACAAGCCGGTGCTGGAGGATTTCGTCGCGGGCGTCCCGGTTGAGGAGACCATCCCCGTCGACAGTTGCGAGATCAAGGTTGGCGTGGCGCTGCAGGGTGTCGCGGCGGGACCCGCGGTTATGCCCACGCCGCGCCCGGATCTGCCCGGCGATCCGCCCAATCAAAACCTCTTCCCGTAACGCTTGTCTTTTGCGCTCTGGGTTCGTCGCGCGTGCTCACGTACGTTCGTACGCTCCGCGCGACGCTCCTGCCCAGATCGCAAAATACTGCGCGTTATGGAAGTGTGCCGCGCGCAAAAAAAGGGCCGGTCGCAAGACCGGCCCTTTTTACTTGGTCTTTTGGCCTATCAGCCGCCGAGGTCGATAACCGCGCGGCGGTTCTTCGGCTCGCGGACATTCGGGCCCGTCGGCACCATCGGATCATGGAAGGACTTGCCTTCGATCGCGATACTGCCATCCGTCAGGCCCTGACGCACCATCTCACCTTTCACCGTAGTGGCGCGGCGGACAGATAGGGCCTGGTTGTACTTGTCCGATCCCATCGTGTCGGTGTGACCCGTAACCATGATGCGGACTGAGCCAAGCTGCTTGGCGGCAGCAACGGCCTGCGTCACGGTCGCCTGGGCTTCCTCCGTAAGGTCCGACTTATCGAAGTCGAAGAAGACGATATACGTCTTCGCCGGCGGCGGAGGCGGCGGAGGAGGCGGCGGCGGGGGAGGCGGCGGAGGTGGTGGCGGAGGCGGCGG
>DATMNL010000055.1:0-3611 GCA_035568995.1 Rhizomicrobium sp.
GGCGCCGATATCGCCAGCGCCGCGAAAAAAGCCGGCATGAAAAGCGCCAAGCTTGCGGCCATAGACAAGAATGGCGTCGCGCCGGACGGCACCCAGCCCGAAGGCCTGCCCGCCGATGCGGAATTCTTCACCCAGGCTTTCGCCGCCGAGCCGGACCAGGACACCGACCCCTTCGCCGCCAAGAGCGGCGAAAATTACGACCTCAAGGTGGACAGCGTGACACCGCCCAAGCTGAAACCGCTGGACCAGGTGAAACCCGCGGCACTGGCGGCCTGGACCCAGGAACAACGCCAGGCGGCGCTGGAAAAAAAATCGGCCGAGTTGGCGGCCCTCGCCACGGTCGACAAGAGCCTGGCCGCTGTCGCCAAAGAGATGAAAGTGCCGGTGCAGCAGAGTCCGGCCCTCTCCCGCAACACCTCGGACACCACCTTCTCGTCCACGCTGGTGGCCAAGATCTTCAACGCCGAGCCTGGCGCGGTGGTGGAAGCGCCGCAGGCGGTGGGGTCCAACTTCATCATCGCCCGGGTTACCGGCATCGCCCATTCCGCCCCCGCCGGCCCCGAATTCGAGAGCGGCCGGACACAGCTTTCCCAAGCCGCCGCCAGCGATTTTTCGGTATCCTTCGCCAATGCCGCGCGCTTACGTGAAGGCGTGAAGGTCAACCAGCAGATGCTGCAATCGGCCCTCGGACAACAGTGAATCGAGCGCGGCGATGAATCGAGTGCAGCAGTGAGCGCCGATTCCGCAAAGCCCGATTTCGCGGCCTTCGCGCGCGCCTATGATAACGGCCTTCCCCAGGCGCTGTATGTCCGCCATGTCGCCGATCTGGAGACGCCGGTTTCCGCTTTTCTCAAACTCGGTGAGGGCCAGGACAATGCCTTCCTGCTGGAAAGCGTGCAGGGCGGCGAGACGCGCGGGCGCTATTCCATCATCGGGCTGAAACCCGATCTGATCTGGCGCGCCAGGGGCGACAGCGCCGAACTTCGCCGCGGCACGGGCGCGTTTGAAAAACAGGCGCAGAAGCCGCTCGACTCCCTGCGCGCCCTGATCGCCCAAACCCGGATGACGCTGCCCGATGCCCTGCCGCCCATGGCGGTGGGTCTGTTCGGCTATCTGGGCTACGACATGGTGCGGCAGATCGAGAATCTGCCGCATCCGCCGCCCGACACGCTGGGCCTGCCCGACGCCATCATGCTCCGGCCTACCATCACCGCCATCTTCGACACGGTGAAGGACGAAATATTGGTGGTGACGCCGGTCTGGCCTGATAAATCTGTTGATGGCAAGGCGCTGGATGCCCGCGCCGCTTATGCCCGCGCCACCGCGCGGCTGGACGAAGCGGTGGCCGAACTGGACAAGCCGCTTAAGCCGGCCGTGCCCGCTGCGGCAAACGCCTCGGTTGGCGAGATCCAGTCCAACATGACCAAGGCGGAATATTTCTCGGTCGTGGCGCGCGCCAAGGAGTATATCGCGGCCGGCGACGTGTTTCAGGTGGTGCCCAGCCAGCGCTTCCGCCGCGCCTTCGCCCTGCCGCCCTTTTCGCTGTATCGGGCGCTCCGAAGGCTGAACCCCTCGCCCTTTCTTTATTATCTCGCCATGCCGGGCTTTTCGATCGTGGGATCGAGCCCGGAAATCCTGGTGCGCCTGCGCGACGGCAAGGTCACCATCCGCCCCATCGCCGGCACGCGGCCGCGTGGCAAGACGCCCGCAGAAGACAAGGCGCTGGCCGACGAGCTGATGGCCGACCCCAAGGAACGGGCAGAGCATCTGATGCTGGTGGATCTGGGCCGCAACGATGTCGGCCGGGTCGCCAAGATCGGCGGCGTCAAGGTCACCGGCAGCTTCTTCATCGAGCGCTACAGCCATGTGATGCATCTGGTTTCCAATGTCGAAGGCGATATTCGCGACGGCCTCGACGCGGTGGACGCGCTGGCGGCCGGCCTGCCCGCTGGCACGCTTTCGGGCGCGCCCAAGATTCGCGCCATGGAGATCATCGACGAGTTCGAAAAGGAAAAACGCGGCGCCGTTTATGCCGGCGCGGTGGGTTATTTCGCCGCCGACGGCACCATGGACACCTGTATCGTGCTGCGCACCGCGCTGGTCAAGGACGGCACCATGTATGTCCAGGCGGGCGGCGGCATTGTCGCCGACAGCGAGCCGGAAGCCGAATATCAGGAGACGGTCAACAAGGCCCGCGCCCTGATGGCCGCCGCCGAAGAAGCCGCCCGCTTTGCAAGTGTGAAGAAGGGGCAGTAACTCCGGAATGTCATGCCCGCGAACGCGGGCATCCAGCTGGCGAACGGTGGCGAGCGAAATAAGAACTGGATGGGGGATATGCTCAAGATTTGGGGCCGTCGTAACTCCGCGAACGTCCAGAAAGTGCTTTGGCTCGCGGCTGAGGTGGGGCTCAATTATGAGCACATTGCTGCAGGGGGCAGTTTTGGTGGGCTGAACGAACCGTCATTTCGCGCCCTGAATCCACACGGCCGCATCCCGGTTCTGCAAGACGGCGATCTCGCAATTTGGGAATCGCATGCCATTCTCAGATATCTCGCGGCACGATACGGCGATGAAAGATTTTGGCCGGAAAACCCCGCCGGGAGATCGCAGAGCGACGAATGGATGGATTGGGCGCAAACGTCCTTTCAACCGGCTTTTCTAAATGGCGTGTTTCGGGGCTATTATCGCACGCCTGAGGAACAACGCGATTGGCCGGCGATCCGCAAAAGCCTTCATGCCTGCAATGAGCAACTTCATCTGATCGACCGCGTATTGAGCAGGCACCCTTTTCTGGGGGGCAGCAGTTTTTCCCTGGCCGACATTCCGGCGGGGACATTGCTTTACCGCTATTTTGAATTGGATATCGATCGCCCTAATCTGGCGAACGTCGAGGCATGGTATGCGCGGCTGCGGGAACGGAAAGCCTATCGTGAAAACGTCATGATTCCATTCGACGAATTGCGAGGAAAGCTCAGTTTTTGAACAGCAGGCTCGATAAACCCCGGTGACCTCTTCCCGCATAGCACGCCAGAAGGCCGGCTAGGTTCAAACGCTGGCCGAAAATCTGGCCTAGCCGTTTTTCGCTTTTTCGGCGCGTCTCGCCAGCTCCAGCCAAGCATTGGCAAGTTCCAAGAGCGTGCCCCTGCGGGTCTCATCCTGGGTCGCTTGGCTTTGTTCCATGATTTCCTTCGCGCGCCGCCGACATATCTCAACCTTCGCCGCATTTTCGTCTGCCAACTTTCGCCCCTGTACAACTCCGCACGAACGACAAACAGGAGAATTTTAAAATGATTCCATGAATAAATGCTTCCGGGCACATCCTATCAATTGTTATTAGGTCTTGCGCGAGACGCCAGGCCATGGCTGGACAAAACATTAACGGCCCATGTTTTTGAACTTGCCAAATATTCAAACGCGAAACCGGCCCGGTAGCGGAATGGCGCGACGTGCGGTGGCTGCGTCCGCCAACAATGCATCGGCCTATGGTGTTTAAGCCTTTTGAAATGAAGCAACCGTTACAATCGGCCCGTGCAAGCCAATTTTGTGTCGCCACGGGAAGGCCGACTCAAACAGGCAAGGGCACGCCGAATGAGAATGAAAATGGCCAAGGT
>DATMNL010000056.1:0-92988 GCA_035568995.1 Rhizomicrobium sp.
AAGCCCGGTCTTTCGACCGGGCTTTTTGATTCGACACGCTTAGCGCCGGTTGCCCATGAAGCGCAGCAGGAAAAGGAACATGTTGTAGAAATCGAGATAGAGGCTCAGCGCCCCCATAACCGCTTTCTTGCCGGCGACCGAACCATCGTCGCCGACATAATACATGTTTTTGATCCTCTGGCTGTCATAGGCGGTGAGGCCGGTGAAAATCAGGACGCCGACCACCGAGATCACGAATTGCAACTGGCTGGAATGGAAGAACATGCCGACCAGCATTGCCAGCAACAGCCCGATCATGCCCATGAAAAGGAAGGAGCCCAAGCCGGTCAGGTCGCGTCCCGTGGTGTAACCATAAAGGCTCATCGCGCCGAACATGCCGGCGGTGACGAAGAATGTCATCGCGATGCTGGCGCCGGTATAAATCAGCAGGATCGAGGCCAGTTGCAGACCCATGAGCGCGGCAAGGCCCCAGAAAGTCGTCTGCGCCGTAGCCAGACTCATCGTCTGAATTCGGAAGGATAGGAAAAAAACCAGCGCCAATGGCGCCAGGAAGGTAATCCAGCCCAGGATGCTGGGCTGCAAGACCATGCCGTTCGCTGTCTGCACCTGACTGTAAAATATGCCGATCAGCGGGGTGTTGGCGGTCAGCCACGCCACGGCGCCGGTCAGGCCAAGGCCGACCAGCATGTAGTTGTAGACGCGCAGCATGTGGGCGCGCAGTCCCGCATCCAGCGTATCCGCTGTCGCGGTGGCATAGCGGGGATCAAAATTGGCCATGAGGAACTCCTTTTCGCCCCCACTATATCGTGATTTGCGGTGCCCGTATCAAGGTCAGATTAAGTCTTTGGTTTCAGATATTTAATTCGAAATATCGCTAACCATTGCGCAGGCGCGCCGCCGGCCGGGACTGAAGCGCCGTCAGCGCGCCCAAAAGGCCGAATAGCAGGGTCGCGGCGCCGCCGCCGAGAACCGTTATCAAAGCCGCGCTCGCATCAAAGACAAAGCTGATGTTGAGGATCTGGCGCGCCGCGATCAGGGCGGCGAGGCTGCCCGCGCCCAGCGCGATGACCCCGGTGGTGATGCCCAACACGCCATATTCAGCGATATAGACCATGGCGATCTGGGCGCGGGTGGCGCCCACCACCTTCAGCACGGTGGCGTCATAGAGCCGGGTGCGCGCCCCCGCCGCGATGGTGCCCGCCAGCACCAGCAGGCCCGCCAGGATGGTGACAAGACTGGCGGCGCGGATACCGGCTGCCAGCTGCTGCAGCAGCGTGTCCACCTGGGCGATGGCGTCCTTCACCCGCACCGTGGAGACGTTGGGAAATTTTCCGGTAACGGCGTTGTACATGGCGTTCTCGTCGCCCCCGTCCACCCGCACCGTCGCCAGGAAGGAATGCGGCGCCTTGTCGATCACACCGGGCGATAGCACCAGCACGAAATTCTGTCCGCCGGTGGTGAAATCCACTTTGCGGAAATTGGCGATGCGGCCAGTGATCTCGCGGCCCAGCACGTTGAGGGTGAGGCTGTCGCCGATCTTGAGGCCAGTGCCGCGCGCGGCATCCTGGTCGAGCGAGATGAGCGTGGGACCGGAATAACCGGCAGGCCACCACTCGCCCCTGGTGACGGTGGTGCCGGGCGGCGGCGTCGCGGCATAGGTGATGCCCCGGTCGCCATTGACGATCCATTTGGTGTCGCTGGCGATCTTCGCCTCGGCGGAGGGCACGCCGTTCAGTGAAGTAATCCGTCCACGGATCATTGGGGTGCGTTTGAAATCGCTCTGGCTCTTGAAGCCGGCGATGGTTTTGTCGAACGCGGCCACCTGATCGGGCTGGATGTCGACAAAGAAAAAGCTGGGCGCGCGGGCCGGCAGCGCGTCATGAACTTCGGCGGTGATGGAACGGTCGAGCAGGGTGACGGTGGCGAGCAGGGTCAGGCCCAGCCCCAGCGCGGTGATCACCCCGCCGGTGGCGGCGCCCGGCCGGGTCAGATCGCCCAACGCCAGCCGCAGCAGCGGTGAGCGCGGATGTGGCAGCTTGCGAAAACCGCGGGTCAGGCCTTCGGCCACCAGCCGCAGCACAACCAGCACCGCCGCCGCGCCACCGAGGAATTCCGCCGCGAAGCGGGGCGAGGGCGCCCGCAGCAGCATCAGGGCCGCGATGATGAAGGCGGCGCAGCTTGCGGCGATCAGATAGATGGGCGCCGGGCGTGTGAAGCTGGGCGCCACATTTTCGCGCAGCAGGCTGGCGGGCGGTATAGCCTGGGCCCGTCCCAGCGGCGGCACTGCGAACAACACCGCCGACAAAAGCCCAAATCCGGCCGCCAGCAGCAAAGGTGCCAGATAGATACCCAATTCCGGCGGCATTGGCAGGCTGTCCTTGTAGAAATAGGCGATGGCGTAGGGGGAACTCGCGCCGATGACCGCGCCCAAAAGCACCGCGGCCAGCGCGATAGCCATCACTTGCAGGAAGAAAACCAGGAACACCAGCCGGCCATCGGCGCCCAGGGTTTTCAGGATGGCGATGTCGAAGCGCTTGCGGTCAAGGAAGGCGGTCACGGCCTCGCTGGCGCCGACTCCGCCGACCCCCAGTGCGGTCAGCCCCACCAGGGTCAGGAACATCGCCACCTGTTCGACAAAGCGGCGGATGCCGGGCGCGGCATCGTTACGGTCGCGGATCTCCCAGCCGGCGTCGGGAAATTCGCTGGCGGCATCGGCCTTGAAGCTGTCGATGGTGGCGCCTCCACTTGAGGCGTTGGGCGTGAAGGCGAGGCGATACCTGTAATTGATCAGGCTATCGGGCCTTACCAGATGCGTGCCCGCCACGGCTTTCGCCGAAATCAGAACATGCGGTCCCAGTGAGAAGCCGGTGGAAATGCGGTCTGGCTCGCTGTTGATCACCGCCATGACCCGCAAAGTGGCGTCGCCGATGCGGATCAGGTCGCCGCGGCCGATATGCAGGCGGTCGAGCAAAGTTTGCTCCACCGCCGCACCGCAGACGCCGTCCTCCTCGCAGTACAGCACGCTGGAGGTTTTCTGATCCGGCGTGAAGCTGGGCGCGCCGAACATCGGCCAGCTTTCGTCCACCGCCTTGAGCTCGATCAGCTGGCGCTCGGCCTGCTGGCCGCCTCGCAAGGCATAGGCCATGGCGCGCATCGAGACGTCGGCCGAAATCCGTCCGTACCGGGCCAGGAATGCGTGTTCCGGCGGTGTGGCGGGGCGATGCACCAGCTCCACCGCGACGTCGCCGCCCAGGAAGGTCTGGCCCTGGTCGCGCAGGCCGGTAAGAAAAGCGTCGCTCAGCGACTCGACGCCGGCGATGGCGGCGGTGCCCAAAAGCAGGCAAAGAAAGAATATGCGAAAGCCGCGCATGCCGCCGCGCAATTCCCGCCGCGCGAACGTCCAGGCGCGCCTGAGTTCTCTCATGAAACTTCGTCCTGCCGCTCGCTTGTGCTCGCGGCATTCGCCCCCTCTCGCATTTCCACTGGAAATGCTCGCGCGTCCCGCGTCGGGTGCTCATCCGCCACGATCCGGCCGTTGGAAAGTCGCACCACCCGTTGGCAGCGCCGGGCGAGGCTTTCCTCATGGGTCACCAGGAACAGGGTGGCGCCGCGTTCGGCATTGAGGGCGAACAGAAGCTCTGCGATGGCCGCGCCATTGACGCTGTCGAGATTGCCGGTGGGCTCGTCGGCGAACAGCACTTCGGGGCGCGGCGCCATGGCACGGGCCAGGGCCACACGCTGCTGCTCGCCGCCGGACAATTGCCCCGGATAGTGTGTGCCGCGGTCGCCAAGCCCAACCGCCTTCAGTTCTTTGCCGGCCCGCTCCCAAGCATCGGGCGCGCCCGACAGTTCCAGCGGCACAGCGACATTTTCCAGCGCTGTCATGGTGGGGATCAGGTGAAAGGACTGAAACACGATGCCGATGCGGCCACGCCGGAAGCGTGCGGCAGCGTCCTCGCCCAGGCCGGTGATGTCGGTCCCCGTCACCATTACCCGCCCGCTGGTCGGCCGTTCCAGGCCGGAGGCCACCATCAGAAGCGAGGATTTGCCGGAGCCGGACGGCCCGGTGAGCGCGATGGTCTGGCCCGCAGGCACGGCAAGCGTTACGCCATTGAGGATATCGACCGGCCCGGCTGCGCTAGCCAGTTGCAGGGTGACTTCTGATAAGCTGATCGCGGCCGGGGGATTCTGCATTATGACCTGTGACGGAAGACTGGTGAATTGGCGATCATGATAAGCCGTTTCAAGTTCATTTTTGCCTTGAGCCTGATCATGGCCGCCGCCGGACCGGTCGAAGCGCGGCCCGTGCGTATACTCGCCTTGGGCACCAGCCTGACGCAAGGCTACGGCCTGCCGCCCGGGACCGAATTCACCACCCAGCTTGAATCGGCGCTGAAGGCGGCCGGCGTGGACGCCCAGGTCGAGAATGCGGGGGTCTCCGGCGACACTTCGGCGGGCGGGCTTGCGCGGCTGGAGTGGTCTCTGGCGGATCATCCCGAAGCGGCGATCGTCGAGCTCGGCTCCAACGACATGCTGCGCGGCATTCCGCCTTCGGAGACCGAAAAGAATTTGCGTGCCATACTTTCGCGGCTCCAGAAAGACCATGTCGCGGTGCTGCTGACCGGCATGATGGCGCAGCGCAATCTGGGGGCAGACTACGCCAGGCAGTTTGACGGCATCTATCCGCGCCTGGCCAGGGACTACAATGTCGTCTTCTATCCCTTCATCCTGGATGGCGTGGCGCTCAATCCCAAGCTCAATCAGGCCGACGGCATGCATCCCAATCCGGCGGGGGTGAAGATCATTGTCGCGCGCATATTGCCCTATGTGAAGAAGATGCTGGCGCAGGCGCCGGGCCAACTGCCACAAACCAAGAAGAGGGGCTGATGCTGCGGCGGCTGGTCTCGGTGGGCGGCTTCACGTTGCTGTCGCGCATTACCGGCTTTGCCCGCGACACGCTTCTGGCTTGGACACTGGGCAGCGGGGTACTGTTTGACGCCTTCGTCGTTGCCTTCCTGTTTCCCAACTATTTTCGCGCCATTTTTGGGGAAGGCACCATCAATCCGGCATTCCTGCCGCGTTATGCCGCCCTGCATGCCAAGGGCGAGTACAAAAAGGCGGCCGCCTTCGCCGACGCGGTGTTCTCCTGGCAGCTGGCGGCGCAGGTCATTCTGCTGGTGCTGGCTACGGTCTTCATGCCCTGGATTGTCCGGTTGCTGGCGCCGGGCTTTGTTTCCAATCCGGCGCAATTCGCCCTGACCGTAAGCCTGGCGCGGATCACATTCCCGTACCTGATCTTGACGCTGGTGGCGGTGCAGCTGTCCGCCATGCTCAACGCCATTGAGAAATTCTGGGCCGCCGCGGCCTGGTCCAATTTGCAGAATCTGGCGATGATCGCCACCCTGATCGCCTGGCACTGGTTTCCCAATGCCGCCTATGCGGCGGCCTGGGGTGTGCTGATCGGCGGCGTGGCGCAGTTGATTTTCATCTTGTGGGCGGGCGCACGCGAAGGCCTGTGGCTGAGAATTTCCTGGCCACGCTGGACGCCTGAGGTCAAGGAATTCTTCATCGCGTTCGGTGCGGTGACATTCGGCGCGGCCAGCGTTGTGATCTTGCCTTTTATCGACACCGTCATCGCCAGTTTTCTGCCCGTCGGAAGCCGGACGGCGCTTTATTTATCCGACCGCATCAACCAGTTTCCGCTGGGCGTGCTGGGAATCGCGCTGGGCACGGTGCTGCTGCCGGAAATGTCGGCGCGGCTGGCGCGCGGCGACGGTATGGGATCAGATGCGGCGCAGAACCGTTCCGCAGCGATGAGCTTGCTGCTCACTTTGCCCT
The DNA here is from genome assembly GCA_035568995.1 of Rhizomicrobium sp. Classification (GTDB taxonomy): domain Bacteria; phylum Pseudomonadota; class Alphaproteobacteria; order Micropepsales; family Micropepsaceae; genus Rhizomicrobium. The sequence goes on from DATMNL010000056.1 coordinate 5,839, forward strand.
TCGCCGCGGTGTTCCTGGCCATTCCTGGCACCATCATGCGCGCGGTCTTCGCCCATGGTGACTTTGATGTGGGCGCCGCCAATCTGGCGGCGACGGCGCTTGCCGCTTATGGCATCGGCCTGCCTGCCATGGCGTTGATCCGGATCGTAGCGTCCACATTCTATGCAAGGCACGACACGCTGACGCCAGCCCGCGCCACGGTCACCGCCATTGTTTGCAATGTTCTTTTGAAGGTGGTTTTTGTCTGGGGTTTTCACCTGGGCGTGGCGGGGGTGGCGCTGGGCACGGCGATTGGCGCCTGGATCAATGTCGGGATACTTACCTGGTTCGGGCATAGCCGCGCTCTTCTGGCCATTGAGAAAGCCTTCCTGAAATCGCTGCCGCCGGTCCTGATGGCGGCCATCGCCGCCGGCGCAGGTGCGTGGATTGGGGCATGGCTCACTGCACCGCTGGCACAGGGCCGCTTTGTGGATGTGACGGCGCTGGCGGGCGCGATGGTGCTGGGCATCGCGGCCTATACCACGGTGGTGCTGCTGTTCCACCGCGCCTTGCCCTTGCGGAATTACGCCGAATGAGATGCGTGTCATGAGGTTGTTCGTGGCGCTGGCGCTGCCGGACGAGGTGGCCGCTTCCCTGATGCTGATCCAGGGCGGCGTGCCGGGCGCGCGCTGGCAGACAAGGGAGCAGCTGCATCTGACCCTGCGGTTCATCGGCGAGGTGCATGGCCATGACGCGACCATGCTGGATGATGCCCTGGCGGACATCCGCGCCCCTGCCTTCGCGCTTCAGCTTCATGCCGTGGGCCAGTTCGGCGGAAAACAGGTTCATGCCTTATGGGCAGCGGTGCGCCGGAATGAAGCGCTGGATCATCTGCAGCGCAAAGTGGACAGCGCCATCCGCCGCGTCGGCCAACCGCAGGACCAGCACAAATTCACCCCCCATGTCACCTTGGCGCGGCTGCGGGGCGCGGAACAAAGCAAGGTGCTGGAATGGCTGACCCATCACGCGCTTTATACCAGCGCCGAATTCGAAGTTGGCGCGTTTAGGCTTTACTCCAGCAAGCTGACCAGCGACGGCAGCCTTTACCGGGTCGAACAGGAATATTCTTTGGAGAATTATTATGGCGAAGTTGGCGATTGAAGAATTGAAGGCGGCGCTGAAGCGGCTGCCCGACTGGCAGCTGGCCAAGGACCGCGAGGCCATCACGCGCAAATTCCAGTTCGTGGATTTCGACGCGGCGTTTGCCTTCATGACCCGCGTGGCGTTGCTGGCCGCGAAAATGGATCACCATCCCGAATGGTTCAATGTCTACAACAAGGTGGATGTGACCCTGGCCACCCATGATGCGGGCGGGGTGACGGGCAAGGATATCGACCTTGCCACCGCCATGGACGGTTATGCCGTGCTGCTAAGTGAAGCCTGATCCGGGACAGCGCGCGCTTTCCAGGAAAACCGAACTGCGCTATCTGATTGTGTCGGCAATCCGGACACCCCATGCCAGACGGCTCCGCCACAGCGCATTTGTATCGTCCCAAGCTGGTCACCATCCTTCGGGAAGGTTACGGCCCGGACAAATTTCGCAAAGACGTCCTGGCGGCGCTCACCGTGGCGATTGTTGCCCTGCCGCTCTCGATGGCCATTGCCGTGGCGTCCGGCGTAACGCCGGAACGCGGCCTCTACACTTCCATCGTGGGCGGCTTCCTGGTTTCCGCCCTGGGTGGCAGCCGCTTTCAGATCGGCGGCCCGGCAGGCGCCTTTATCGTCCTGGTCGCCGCCACTGGCGCGAAGTTCGGACTGCAGGGGCTTTTGCTGACCGTCCTGATGTCGGGACTGCTGCTGACCCTGCTGGGCATTTCGCGGCTGGGTTCGCTGATACGGCATATCCCCCATGCCGTGACGGTCGGATTCACCTGCGGCATCGCCGTCACAATCCTGGCAAGCCAGCTCAAGGATTTTGGTGGACTCACCCTGGCGGGCGCCGAGCCTGGTCCCCTGCTGCCCAAGCTGGCGGCGCTGGGTGGGGCATTATCCACCCTTAACCTGTCTGCGTTTGCGATCGGCGGCTTTTCCGCGGCGCTGATCTTTTTGATCCGCTATTTCCGGCCGCAATGGCCCGGCATGCTGATCGCGGTCGCGGTCGCCTCGCTTGCCGGTGTGTTGTTTCACCTGCCGGCGGAGACGATCGGCAGCCGTTTCGGGGCGCTGCCGCACGGTTTGTTATGGCCGCGTCTGCCGGATGTGACGCTGCATCTGTTGTGGCAACTCCTGCCCGCAATTTTTTCCTTCACCCTGCTGGGCGGCGTGGAAAGCCTGTTGTCGGCGAAAGTGGCCGACACCATGACCGGTCGCAAACACCGTTCCAACATGGAATTGGTGGCGCAGGGCATAGCCAACATTGTCTCCGCCCTGTTTGGCGGCATCAGCGTGACCGGCACCATCGCGCGCACCGCGACGAATGTGCGGGCGGGAGCCACCAGCCCGCTTTCGGGCATGATGCATTCGCTTTTCCTACTGCTGTTCCTGATGGTTGCCGCGCCGCTGGCGGGTTATGTGCCGCTCGCTTCCTTGGCGGGCGTGCTGGTGGTCGTCTGCTGGAACATGGCGGAAAAGAAAGAGTTCGGCAGGCTCCTTCATGAATGGCGAGGCGCGTCCGTGCTGCTCGTTACTTTCGGCCTGACCCTGGTGGAAGACCTGACCACCGGGATCGTGGCGGGCTGCGTCCTGGCTGCGCTGCTGGCGATTTTTCGGCGCGGCGTGCCGGAGGAAGGAGCCTAGCCTCCTTCCGAGAACTCTCTGGCTTCATACCTGTTTGTCAGGGGATGGACCGCACGCCGTAGCGATGGACTGCCCAGAGCGCAACGCTGCCGACCAGCGGCGACAGCAACGCCGCGACGGCAAACCAGAACGCAGGATTGCGCCCATCAAGCTTGGCCCAGTAGGCGACGCCCATGGACGCCAGCAGCCAGAGAAAAATTAGCATTGAGTTTTAACGTCTCCCATGGCCGCTTGCTCAAGCTCGCGGCGTTGGCTTAGCTTTTCTTAGCGAACATAGCGAGCTTAGAAAAGCTTGCCCCTTTTCGAGCGCAGCGAGGGAGGCGCCGCTTTCGCGTCCTTCGCTGACGCTCAGGCCATTCGTCGTTCGAAATGGTCCACTGGACCATTTCGTTCGCATTGCGAACCGCTCCTCACCCACCGGACCTGCTCACGCGCGTACCGCGCGCGCCGCTCACTTTCTCGCATTCCTGATCAGGTCTTCCACCACGGACGGGTCGGCAAGTGTCGAGGTATCGCCCAGGCTGCCGATCTCGCCTTCGGCGATCTTGCGCAGGATGCGCCGCATGATCTTGCCGGAACGGGTCTTGGGCAGGCCGGGGGCGAACTGGATCACATCCGGTTTGGCGATGGGGCTGATCTCATGGCTGACGAATTGCTTGAGCGCGTTCGCCAGCGCGTCGCTGGGCGCGACGCCTTTTTTCAGGGTGACATAGGCGTAGATGCCCTGGCCCTTGATGTCGTGGGGAAAACCAACCACGGCGGCCTCGGCCACGTCCTTGTGCCCCACCAACGCGCTTTCCACTTCGGCGGTGCCGAGGCGATGACCTGAGACATTGATCACATCATCCACCCGGCCGGTGATCCAGTAATAGCCGTCCTCGTCGCGGCGGCAGCCATCGCCGGTGAAATATTTGCCCTTGTAGGTTTTGAAATAAGTGTCGATGAAACGCTGGTGATCGCCATAGACCGTGCGCATCTGGCCCGGCCAGCTTTGCGCGATCACCAGATTGCCGGTGACGGCGCCCTCCAGCACTTTGCCATCCGCGTCCACAATCTCAGGCACCACGCCGGGCAGCGGTTTGGTCGCCGAGCCGGGCTTCAAGTCGGTGGCGCCGGGCAAAGGGGTGATGAGATGGCCGCCGGTTTCGGTCTGCCACCAGGTATCGACAATCGGACAGCCCCCTCCGCCCACTACGCGATGATACCAGAGCCACGCTTCCGGATTAATCGGCTCGCCCACCGAGCCCAACAGGCGCAAAGATGCGCGACTGGTTTTCGTCACCGGCGCGTCGCCCTCGCGCATCAGGGCGCGGATGGCGGTGGGCGCGGTGTAGAAGATGTTGACCTTGTGCTTGTCGATCACCTCCCAGAAACGGGAGGAGCTCGGATAATTCGGCACGCCCTCGAACATCAAAGTGGTGGCGCCATTGGCCAGCGGGCCGTAGAGGATATAGCTGTGGCCGGTGACCCAGCCGACATCGGCAGTGCACCAGAAAATCTCGCCTTCGTGATAATCGAAAACATAATGATGGGTCCATGCGACCCAGAGCAGATAGCCGGCGGAGGTGTGGAGCACGCCCTTGGGTTTTCCGGTCGAGCCCGAGGTGTAGAGAATGAACAGCGGGTCTTCCGCGTTCATCGCCGCCGCCGGGCAATCGGCGCTCACCTTGCTGGCCGCCTCGTGATACCAGGCGTCGCGGCCCTCTTTCATGGCGACTTTACCGCCGGTGCGCCGGACCACGATCACATCCGTCACGCCGGGACATTTTTCCAGCGCCTCATCGGTATTCTTCTTCAGCGGCACCGGCTTGCCGCCGCGCAGGCCCTCGTCGGCGGTGATGACGATTTTGGAATCGCAATCCTGGATGCGGCCCGCAATGCTGTCGGGCGAGAAGCCGCCGAACACCACCGAATGCACCGCGCCGAGACGGGCGCAGGCCAGCATGGCGTAGGCCGCTTCAGGGATCATGGGCAGATAGATGGTGACGCGGTCGCCTTTCCTGACCCCGTGCGCTTTCAGCACATTGGCGAAGCGGCATACTTCTTGATAAAGTTCCTTGTAGGTGATGTGCCGGCTTTCGGCCGGATCGTCGCCTTCCCAGATGATGGCAATCTGCTTGCCGCGCTTGTCCAGATGCCGGTCCAGGCAGTTGGCGGCGACGTTGAGCGCGCCATCCTCGAACCATTTGATGTGGAGATTGGCGGCATCGAAGGACCAGCTGCCAACTTTGGTGAAGGGTTTGATCCAGGTGAGGCGCTCCGCCTCCTTGCGCCAGAAGGCGTCGGGGTCCGCCAGGGCCGCCGCATAGGCGGCGTCATATTGGGCCTTGTTCATGAAGGCGCGCTCCCGCCATGCGGCCGGAACGGGGATGACGGCATCGCTCATGAACGCGTTCCTCTTTGGGCCACTCTGGTCTAGGATGATTTCGGGGCTGGGAGATTAGGCCATGGCGGGAAATCGGCAAGCGGCGGCTGCCAAAACCATCATGTCGGACGCCACCATCAAGGCCAAGACGGGCAGGGACTGGGCGGCGTGGTTCGCGGCGCTGGACAAGGCGGGCGCGGCCAAGCTGGATCACGCGGCTATCGCCAAACTGGCAGCCGGCAAGCTGGGCGCCGGAGACTGGTACGGCCAGATGGTGGCGGTGAGCTACGAGCGGGTGCGGGGCATCCGCGCCCTCAACCAGAAATGCGATGGCGAATTTTCCGTCAGCGTCAGCAAGGTGGTTCCGGTGCCGCTGGGCAAACTGTTCAAGGCCGCCACCGGCGGCGCGGGCGGCTGGTTTCCCAAGGGTGCTTTCGAGGAAACCTCCAGAACGGCGGACAAATACTGGCGCGGCAAATGGAAGGGCGGACAAATCTCCTTTTATTTCTACGCCAAGGGACCGGACAAGTCACAGATTACCGTGGACAGCGGCAAGCTTGCCGGCGCTGAGGTGATAGAAAAGGAGCGCGCCGCCTGGAAGAAAGCGGTCGCCAAGCTCGAGGCCATGCTCTGATGCAGCTGCAATTGTCCACCTGGCCGGAGGTCGGGGCCTATCTGGCGAAGTCCAAGGCCATCCTGATCCCCATCGGTTCGACCGAACAGCATGGGCCGAACGGATTGCTGGGTACCGATGCGCTTTGCCCGGAAATCATCTCCCGCCGGGCGGGCGACGAGGCGGGCTTCCTGGTTGGCCCCACTTTCAATGTCGGCCAGGCGCAGCATCACATGGCGTTTGCCGGCACCATCACGCTCAAGCCTTCCACCATGATCGCGGCGATGCGGGACTGGGCCGACAGCCTGGCGCGGCATGGCTTTGAACGGATTTACTGGCTGAACGGCCATGGCGGCAATATCGCCACCATCACCGCCGCCTTTTCAGAGATCTATCACGGCGTCACCTTTGCCGGCGCGGGCGGCAACAAGCCATCGCTGCGCTGTCACTTGCGCAACTGGTGGGAACTGCCGGGTGTGGGCGATCTTTGCCGCCAGCTTTTTCCAGTAGGCGAGGGCAGCCATGCCACCCCCAGCGAAGTATCGGTGACGTGGTTCGGTTATCCGGACAACGTGAAGCATGCCAACATGAGTCCCCGGATCGCGCCGACCGGGCCGATCCTGGACGCCGAGGATTTCCGCCGCCGTTTCCCTGACGGGCGCATCGGCTCGGACCCCAGCCAGGCTTCCATCGCGGCGGGGGAAAAGATCGTGACATTGGCGGTCAAGGGGGTGATCGAGGAATTCAAGCAGTTTGCCGCTGGCTAGAGGAGGCTGCCATGATCAACGGCGCGCACGTAATCCTGTATTCGACCGATGCGGAAAGGGACAAAGAATTTTTCCGCAATGTGCTCAAATTCGGGCATGTCGATGTCGGCCATGGCTGGCTGATCTTCAAGCTGCCGCCCGCTGAGATGGCGGTGCATCCCTCGGATGAGAACGACCTGCACGAACTATATTTGACGTGCGACGATCTGGATGCCGAGATGGCGCGGCTGGAGACGGCCGGGGTTCCCTGCGCAGCGCCGTCGCAGCAGGCCTGGGGAAAAGTCACGCATTTGATTATGCCGGGGGGCGGCAGAATAGGCCTGTACCAGCCGCGCCACGCCCGGCCCTGACCCCCAGACCGGAAGAAGCGTCGTTGACGCCCCCCGCGTTGGGTCTATGATCGCTTCTTTCCCAGGGGTGCGGCGAAAGCCGCTGAGACCGGCATGGTGCCGGGTCCCTTTGAACCTGATCCGGCTCAAACCGGCGTAGGGAGAGGTCACATGAACAAGCCCATTCTGAATTCCAAGAACGTCCAGATCACGCGAGGTCCCTTGCCAGGGTCGAAGAAGCTGCTGGTGGACGGCGTGCCGTTCCGCGAGGTCGCCTTGTCGGGCGGCGAGGCGCCGGTGCGGCTCTACGACACATCCGGTCCGTACACGGACGACACTGTGGCGATCGACATCGAAAAGGGCCTCGCCGCCCGCCGCCGGGACTGGATCCTGGCGCGCGGCGATGTCGAGGAATATCAAGGCCGCGCCAGGAAGCCCGAAGACGATGGTTTGCGCCGGGGCGAATTGCTTTCGGTGCCGCAATTTAAGCGCGAAGGTGTGACGTTGCTGCGGGCCAGGCCGGGCCGCAATGTCAGCCAGCTTTACTATGCGCGCCAGGGCCTGATCACCGAAGAAATGAAATTCATCGCGGCGCGGGAAAATCTGGGGCGCAGCGCGCTTGCCGACGGCAACAGCTTCGGCGCCTCCATTCCGCTGGAGATCACGCCGGAATTCGTGCGCGAGGAGATCGCGCGGGGGCGCGCCATCATTCCGGCCAATATCAATCACCCCGAAACCGAGCCGATGATCATCGGCCGCAACTTCCTCACCAAGGTCAACGCCAATATCGGCAACAGCGCGGTGACCAGCGGCGTCGCCGAGGAAGTGGAAAAGCTGGTCTGGTCGATCCGCTGGGGCGCCGACACGGTGATGGACCTTTCCACCGGCCGCCATATTCACACCATCCGCGAATGGATCATCAGGAATTCTCCCGTGCCGATCGGCACGGTGCCGATCTACCAGGCGCTGGAAAAAGTCGGTGGCGTGGCGGAAGACCTGACCTGGGAGATTTATCGCGACACGCTGATCGAGCAGTGCGAGCAGGGGGTGGATTATTTCACCGTCCATGCCGGGGTGCGGCTGGCGCACATTCCGCTGACGGCGGAGCGCGTCACCGGCATTGTCTCGCGCGGCGGCTCGATCCTGGCGAAATGGTGCCTGGCGCATCACCAGGAGAATTTCCTCTACACAAATTTCGAGGAGATATGCGAAATCCTCAAACGGTATGACGTGTCTTTTTCGCTGGGCGACGGGTTGCGTCCCGGTTCGACCGCCGACGCCAATGATGCCGCCCAATTCGCCGAACTCGATACGCTGGGCGAACTCAATCGCATCGCCCAGAAGCACGACGTGCAGGTGATGATCGAAGGCCCCGGCCATGTGCCGATGCACAAGATCAAGGAGAATATGGACCGGCAGCTGAAAGCCTGTGACGAGGCGCCGTTCTATACGCTGGGGCCGCTGACCACCGATGTGGCGCCCGGCTATGACCACATTACCTCGGCGATCGGGGCGGCGATGATCGGCTGGTTCGGCACCGCCATGCTCTGTTACGTCACGCCCAAGGAGCATCTTGGGCTGCCCGACCGCGATGACGTGAAGGCGGGGGTGATCGCCTATCGCATTGCCGCCCATGCCGCCGACCTGGCCAAGGGCCATCCCTCGGCGCGCATCTGGGATGACGCGATGAGCAAGGCGCGCTTCGAATTCCGCTGGCGCGACCAGTTCGCCCTGGCCTTGGACCCGGAGACGGCGCAGCTTTATCACGATGAGACCCTGCCCGCCGACGGCGCCAAGGTGGCGCATTTCTGCTCCATGTGCGGACCGAAATTCTGCTCGATGAAGATTTCGCAGGAAGTGCGCGAGGCCGCCAAGGGCAGCAACGACACGATGAGCACCGCCGAAATCCGCGCCGCCATGGCCAAGAAGTCGGAAGAGTTCAAGCAGGGCGGCGGGGAGATTTATCTTCAAAAGCCGGTCCCATAAATTTCGACGGAGCATTGATGAATCGTTTTGCCATGGGAGCGCTTGCCGCGTTGCTGTCGCTGGGGCCTGCGGCCGCCATTGAGCCCTTTCCAGCCGGTTTCAAGACCCAGATGGTCGCCACCAATGGCACGCATCTGCATGTCCGTTCCGGTGGGCAAGGTCCCGCCGTGCTGCTTCTCCATGGTTTTGGCGATACCGGCGACATGTGGGCGCCGCTGGCCGCCAAGCTGGTCAAGGACCACACCGTCATCGTGCCAGACTTGCGCGGCATGGGTCTCTCCGATCATCCGGATGACGGCTACGCCAAAAAGAACGAGGCGCAGGATATCGCCGGTGTGCTGGATGCGTTGAAGGTGCAGAAGACAGATATGGTCACTCACGACATCGGCAACATGGTCGGCTATGCCCTGGCGGCGCAATACCCAGCACGGATCACGAAATGGGTGGTGATAGACGCGCCGCTGCCGGGCATTGGCGCCATCTGGCAGGCCCAGCTTTCCAATCCCAAAGCCTGGCATTTCAATTTCCACGGTCCGGATGAGGAACGACTGGTGGCGGGCCGCGAGCGTATTTATCTGGATCGCTTCTATAACGAATTGTCCGCCCACCCCGAACGGATCGACGAGGCCACGCGCGCGCATTACGCGGCTCTTTATGCCGGGCCGCACGCCATTCATGACGCCTTTGAGCAGTTCGTGGCCTTTCCGCAGGATGGCGTCGACAACCGCGCATTGCTGGCCAAGGGCAAACTCACCATGCCGGTTCTGGCGCTGGGGGCGGAAAAATCCTATGGCCTCACGATGGCAGAAGACCTCAAGCAGGTGGCCATCAATGTCAAGGCTGGCGTCGTACCCGACTCGGGTCACTGGATCATGGAAGAAAATCCCGACGCGACCGTGAAACTGGTGATGGATTTTCTCGCCAAATGAAGCGGCTTCTGCCCGCACTGCTGCTGTTGTTGCCCCTTCACGCGGCAGCGGCATCTCTGCAATCCGACTGCCGCGGCCAGGGCAGCATCGGCATGGCGGTGATGTCACCCGACGGCACCATCACGCTGACGCTGCACACGCCGGACGGCGCGGAAGGCGTGCTGGCCTACAAGAAGAACGACCCGCAATATGCGCGCATCCTTTCGCATCTCGGCGGCATCCGTCCCGGCGAGCACAAAAGCGTGCCGGCATTCTGCTAGCTATCGCGCCGGCAGGTCACAAATTGGAAACTTTGTTTTCCCTGACACGTTTCCCTTTCAACGTGAGGAGAACAGCCATGATTCGGAACAAAATGATTATAGGCCTCATCGCTGGAACAGTACTTGTTCTGGCGGGTTGCGGAACCAATCCGGGCGATCGTGCGCTGAGCGGCGGTTTGCTCGGTGCCGGCGCCGGCGCGGCGATCGGTGCGGCAACCGGCGGCAATATCGGCACGGCGGCTGCCATTGGCGGCGCGGTCGGTGCGGTCGGCGGCGCGGCGACCAGCCCGTGTGATGTGGACCTGAATGCGCCGGGCGGCCGGCGTGATTGCGACGACCGCCGCTAGGGCTCGACACTTTCCGAAGATCGGGCGCGCCGGACTTGGTCCGGCGCGTTCCGTTTATTGGAACAGGCTGTGCTCGCCGCTAAGATCGCTACTGAACATCAGCTTGAAAGTGAGATGGTTCGAGGCGGGAGTGAGGCCGAAGCCGACGCCGGTCTCAACGGAGATCGGGTTGCCGCCATAGTCCACCGTCGCCCATAATTCATGAAACTGGTCGCGCGACGGCAGGAAGCCGCGCAGCTGGCCGAAATCGTCATATTCCTCCGCCGCGATAGTCCAATTGTCGTTGAGCTTGTAGTCGAGGCGGGTGGCCGGCACGAATTCCAGAGCGGCGATGCCGCCCTTGTAGGAATTATCGACGATGGGATTGAAGGTGATGCTCCATTGCTTGTCGGGGCCGAATCGCCAACCGATGATGGGGCGTATCTCCCCCGTGTTGACCTGGGTGTCCCATTGCCGCTGGTTCCAGCTGAATTCGAAATTGACGCCGTAATAGAAATCCTTTTCTTCATTGCCGGGCTGCACGAACAGGGCGCGCAGCTTGAAGCCGTTGAAGGTCCAGCCCTGGTTGGTGGTATCGGAATAAAGCGGCAGGTAAAGCCCCGCTTCGAACCAGTCGGTCACGCCATAGGCCCATTCGGTCACGCTGGAATAGGCGTGGTTGTCCACCATCCCGCCCGGGAAATCGAGCGCCTTCAGGCCGCTGGCGGTGTAATTGTTGTGCCAGGTCAGGCCAAGCACGCCCACCGGTTCCACATCGCCGGTATAGACCTGGATTTCATCGGTAACGGCGAAGGCCGTGCCGCTGGACGCAAGAAGCAGGGCGGCGGCAAAGCCGATGCGGGTTGGCGGCATGGAATCTTCCCCTTTTTCCTATCTCTAGCCCGGTGCGGGGGATGTTTCACGCCCGATGATTGCGGGTAATTCGCAATCGCTTCTTGTGCCGGTTGCAAGAAATCAATGTGAGCGCCGTTTAGCGGAGCGTCCGGCTGCCGGTCACGGCGTGATAGACAAAAAGCACGATGACGGCGCCGATCACTGCCACGAACATCGAAACAAAAAAGCCCTGGAATACATAACGAACGCCAAGCTCGCGGAAGATGAAGCCACCCACCACCGCCCCCACCAATCCCAGGGCGGTGTTGACCATGCAGCCTTCGCCGCGCTTGTTGACGATCTTGCTGGCGACCCAGCCGGTGAGCGCCCCGAATATGATCCAGCCCAGAATGAACATTCAAATTTTTCCCCAATGGATGGCCGGGTCGGTTCGTACGCGGTTGCTACGAACCGCGTTGCTCGCTGCCCGGCCATGACAAGTTCTATAGTGCGACATATATCATGGTGATGGCGGCGGCCGCCATCACCGCGGTGGATAGCCAGCCGAGCCCGCCCAGCACCGGTCCAACGGTGAACCGCCCCATTTTTTTTCTGCTGGCCGCGACCACCATCATCGCCGCCATCATCGGCACCGCGATCACGCCGTTGAGAACCGCGCTCCAGTAAAGCGCCTTGATCGGATCCAGCGGCGAATAATCAATCCCCAGGCCTAAGACAACCGCCGCGCCGATGACCGCATAGAAACCCCGCGCCTGCCAGGGCATGTTATCAAGCCCGACCTTCCAGCCGCGCGATTCCGCGATGGCGTAGCCCGCCGAGCCCGCCAGCACCGGAATCGCCAGCAGGCCGGTGCCGATGATGCCGAGGCTGAAAAGAGCGAAGGCGAAAGGGCCCGCGACCGGCTCAAGCGCTTTTGCCGCGTCCGCAGCGGTCTGGATATCGGTGACGCCGGCCTTGTTCAATGTCGCGGCGGTCGAGATCATGATCGCCAGGGCGATCAGGTTGGAGGCGAACATGCCGCTGATCGTGTCCACTTCGATGCGGATGAGGGCCGAAGGCGCTTCCCCGTGTTCTTCGAGCAGGGGGTGTTCATCCGGTTGCTGGTCCACTTCCTCCACTTCCTGTGCGCTCTGCCAGAAAAAAAGATAGGGGCTGATGGTGGTGCCGAAGATCGCCACAATGGTGGTGGCGGCGTCGTCGGTGAGGTTGGGATGCAATCCGATCAGCCCGGCGCCGATGGCCGGCCAGTCCAGCTTCAACATGAAAATCAGCGCGACATAGGCAAACAGGCTGAAGGTGAGCAGCATCAGAAAACGGGCATAGCGCCGATAGGAAATGAAAAGCTGCAACCCCAGCGACAACACGGCGAAGAAAATCGTGAAGGCGTGTTCGTTGAAGCCGGTGACCAGTTTTGCCGCTTCGCCCATCGCGGCAAGATCGGCGCCGACATTGATGGTGTTGGCGAGGAACAGAGACCCGACCAGCCCCGTCACCAGCCAGCCCGGCAGCACATCCGCCATATTCCTGGCCAGGCCGTGGCCGGTGACGCGTCCGATCAGCGCGCTCACCATCTGGATCGCCGCCATCAGGGGAAAGGTGAGCAGCAGCGTCCAAAGCAGATTGAAGCCGAACTGCGCCCCGCCCTGGCTGTAGGTGGCAATGCCGCTGGGATCGTCATCCGCCGCCCCGGTGATCAAGCCGGGACCGAACTCATTCAGAACCTCTTTCACGCGCGCGGGGAGGGATTTTTGGGATTTGGCCATCGAATCGCGGGACGCCGAAAGGGCGATCTTGTTATGCCGTTTTCTCCAACCCCAAGGCAAACCCCGGTTTTTCCGGCAATTTCGAGGGCGACGGCGTGCCGTTCATGTTCAATTCAGGATCGAAACGGTAGGCAGAGGCGTATAACAGGATTGGGAGGGCGTTATTTTGGAGGTTCAGATGAAATATCTCTTTGCCGCCGCGCTGCTCGGGGCGGGTTTTGCCGCAGCATTATCGTCGCCTGCCGCGGCCCAGCCGGCCCAGTTGCAGCAAGGCCAGTGCCTGCAGCAAAACCGGGTGGATGGCTGGAAGGTTATTGACGACCAGACCCTGATCGTGACTGACCGCTCGATGCGGAAATTCAAGGTCTCGCTGGCCAAAGGTTGCCATGATCTCAAATGGCCGATGCGCCTGGGCTTCAGCGCGGGTACCGGCTTCGGCATCTCCTGTGTCCAGCGCAACAGCTTTCTGATCGTGCCGCCGAACGGCGGCAACTTTACCCAGCGCTGCCTGGTGGAGGATGTTCAGACCTATAGCGACCGGACTCAGGCCGACAACCGGTAAGTCCAGCAACCGCCTCGGCGCCGCTCGTCCAAGCTCGCGGCGTTGGCTTGGCTTTTCTTAGCGAGGAGGCGAGCTTAGAAAAGCCAGCCCCTCTTCGAGCGCAGCGAGGGCGGCGTCGCTCGAAATGGTCGTCGCGCTACGCGCGGCCACTACGCTGGCGCTAGGCCGCCTAGCGACGGACCATTTCGCCCGCTTTGGCGGTCGCTCCTCGCGGTTTATGCTATCAGGACGTAAGGCAATCTGCTGGGGCAGGGCATGAGGGGGTATTTCGGCGTCGGGGTGGATGGTATTTCCAAACCCATGAACCTGGGCAATCTGGTGCGAATCGCCAACGCTTTTGACGCCAGTTTCTTTTTTTCCGTGGCGCCCAGGCTGAAATTGTCGGACGCCCAAAGCGACACCAGCCGCGCCCAGGGCGCGCTGCCTTTCTATTCCTTCGCCGAGCCCGCCGATTTTCGCCTGCCGCTGGGCTGCCGGCTGGTGGGAGTGGAGATCACCGAGGATGCGGTGGAATTGCCCCGCTTCCGCCATCCCCAGCGGGCGGCCTATGTGTTTGGCGCGGAGCGATTCTCGCTGTCGCCCCAGATGCTGAAGGCCTGCGCGTTTGTGGTGAAGATTCCCACCCGCTTTTCCATCAATGTCGGGATGGCCGGCGCCATCGTGCTGTATGACCGGCTGCTGCAATTGGGCGGCTATCCGGCGCGGCCGGTCAAACCGGGCGGCGATGTCCTGCTTCCTCCCCTTCACAAATGGGGTGCGCCGCTGGCAAGGCCAAGAGCGGACTGAAAAAATATTGGCGGGACCGCGCGCTAGCCAACCCCTGGCGGCTCATGTTAGTTGACCCGCCAATGACACCGGCCCTTTCCATTTCCCATCTGCGCAAAGTCTATCGCAGGGGCACGGTCGCGGTTGAGGATATTTCCCTCACCGTGCCGGAAGGCGAGTTTTTCGGATTCCTGGGCCCCAATGGCGCGGGAAAATCCACCACCATCCACTGCACCACCGGCATCGCCGAACCCACCTCCGGCAAGATCGAGATTTTCGGCGTCGATGCGGTCAAGAATTACCGCGAGGCGCGCCGCCTGGTCGGCTTGTGCCCGCAGGAATTCAATGTCGATGTCTTCGCCACGCCGCGCCAGATCGTGGACTGGATGGGCGGCTATTTCGGCATGGGCGCGGCGCTGCGCAAGGAGCGCACCGACATGCTGATGGAGCGGTTTGAAATGATCCCGCACCAGAAAAAAATGTTCCGCGAATTGTCGGGGGGGCTCAAGCGCCGGGTGGTGCTGGCGCGTGCTTTGGTCAACGATCCCAAGCTGATCATCCTGGATGAACCCACTGCCGGGGTGGATGTGGAACTGCGCCGGACCCTGTGGCGCTACCTGCAGGAAATCAACAAGGAAGGCAAAACCATCCTCTTGACCTCGCATTACCTGGAAGAGGTGGAGCGGCTTTGCCGTTATGTCGCAATCGTCAACAAGGGCCTTATCGTGCGCGAAGGCCCCAAGGACGAGATCGCCGGCGGTCCCGGCGGTCTGGAAGCGGCCTATCTCATCGCCACCGGCGCCGAACCCGACCATGTTCCCGCCTCCGCAGGAGCGGCGTGATGGGGATCAACTGGATCGGTCTTTTCACCATCGTGCGGCGCGAGGTCACGCGCATGTTGCGCGTGCCGATCCAGGCCTTTGTCGCGCCCTGGATTTCGGCGCTGCTGTTCATTTTCATTTTCGGTTTTGTGGTGGGCGGGCGGATCGCCAGCATCGGCGGCCATCGCTATCTGGAATTCGTTCTGCCGGGCGTGCTCCTGATGAACATCGTCAACGCCTCCTTCCTGCAATCCTCATCGGCGATCTATTTCGCGCGCTTCCTGCATTTCATCGAGGAGACGCTGGTTTCGCCCTTGTCCTATGTCGAGATGATCGTGGGCAACCTGGCCGTGGTGGTGGCGCGTTCCACCGTCACTGCCATCGGCATCCTGCTGATCGGCCTGGCGTTTGGCGCCACCCATGTGGAATCCATTCCGGCCTTCCTGTTCTGGGTGGTGGCGGTCTCCTGCATTTTCGGATTGCTCGGCATCATCATCGGGCTGTGGGCCAAGAGCTTCGAGCAGCTCAACGTGCTGATCGTGTTTTTCATAACGCCCTTGTCCATGGTCGGCGGCGTGTTCAACACGGTGGGCATGTTGCCCGGCTGGCTGCGCTGGCTGGCCTTTGGCAATCCCTTTTTCTATTTCACCAACGGCATTCGCGGCGCGATGCTGGGGCTGGATGAATCGCCGCCCGGCCTGGGCATCGGCTTGACGCTGGTGCTTCTGGCGCTGATGGGCGGAACCGTATGGCGGCTCTATTCCAAGGGATATGGGCTTCGCGAGTGAGAACCGTGGCGCCCTCGTTTCGCTCGAAGAGGGCAACGGTTCCAATAGAGATTGAGTGAGGGACCAAGACCCGGTATCCTTCTTCGTGCACCACAGAAACGCCGGATTTTCCAGAGAAAAGCGCCGTTTCGGCCGGAGTGTCCATGATTCGCAAATTGTTGCTGGGTTCCATCGCTGCTCTTTGCCTGACATCGCCTGTTCTGGCGGATTCAGCCAATCTGTTGGGCG
This sequence comes from Rhizomicrobium sp., assembly GCA_035568995.1. GTDB lineage: Bacteria > Pseudomonadota > Alphaproteobacteria > Micropepsales > Micropepsaceae > Rhizomicrobium. The sequence goes on from DATMNL010000056.1 coordinate 21,971, forward strand.
CGTTCAAGAACTGGACCGCCTATTCAACCGGGACCGGCAGCAGCATGACTTGCTATGCGATGTCCGCGCCCCGTGCCACCGAGCCCAGGGGCACCAAGCGCGCGGCCATCTATCTGATGGTTTCGGATTGGCCTGGCCGCAAGGTGAAGGCCGAGCCGGAAGTGGTGCCGGGCTATCAGTACAAATCGGGTGCGCCGGTGACGCTGGGAATCGGCAGCGACAAATTCAATTTTTTCGCTCGCAATGATGGACAGAACGGCTCCGCCTGGCTGCAGAATCTGAATGACGGCAAGGCGCTGATGGAGGCCCTGACCCATGGCGTTTCCGCGGTGGCTATCGGCACCTCGGCGCGCGGCACCAAGACCGTGGATACCTACGCGCTGGCCGGCTTTGCCGATGCGGTGGCGAAGATTCACGCCGCCTGCAACATGTGATGTCCAGTAAAATCTCCCTGATCGGCCTTGATCCGGCGGCCATCGCCGCGGCGCTGACAGATGCCGGCGTGCCCGGGAAGACCGTGAAAATGCGGGTGCGCCAGCTGTGGAACTGGATTTACGTGCATGGCGCGCGCGATTTCGGCGCGATGAGCAATCTGGCGAAGGATTTCCGGACCCAGATGGAGGCGCATTTCTCGCTGGCGCGGCCCGAGCTGGTCACCGAGCAGATTTCCAGCGACGGCACGCGCAAATGGCTTTTGCGCACCGGGCCGGGGATCGAATTCGAGACGGTGTATATTCCCGAAGCCGAACGCGGCACGCTGTGCGTTTCCAGCCAGGTCGGCTGCACCCTCAATTGCCGCTTCTGCCATACCGGCACCCAGAAACTGGTGCGCAACCTGACGCCGGCCGAAATCGTGGGACAGCTGCTGGCGGCGCGGGATGCGCTTGGCGATTGGCCGTCGACGGCACCCGGCAGAAAAGTCACCAATGTGGTGATGATGGGTATGGGCGAGCCGCTTTACAATTTCGACGCGGTGAAAACGGCGCTGGCCATCGTCACCGATGGCGACGGGCTGGCGCTGAGCAGGCGGCGGGTGACGCTCTCCACCGCGGGCGTGGTGCCGATGATCACGCGGGCGGGGGCGGAGATCGGCTCCGGCCTCGCCATTTCGCTGCATGCTGTGAACGATGCGCTGCGCGATGTGATCGTGCCGATCAACAAGAAATATCCGCTCAAGGACTTGCTGGAGGCCTGCCGCACCTATCCCGGCGCCTCGAACGCGCGGCGCATCACCTTCGAATATGTGATGCTGAAGGGCGTCAATGACAGTTTGGCCGAGGCGCGGGCGCTGGTGAAGCTCTTGGCGGGCATTCCCGCCAAGATCAACCTGATCCCCTTCAATCCCTGGCCCGGCGCGCCCTATGAATGTTCCGATTGGGCGCAAATCGAAAAATTCGCCGAGATCGTCAACAAGGCGGGTTATGCCAGCCCGGTCCGCACCCCGCGCGGACGCGATATCATGGCGGCCTGCGGCCAGCTCAGATCCGAGAGTGTGAAAGAGCGCGCATCGGCGCGGCTTGCGGCGGAGAAGATGGCGGCGGTGCAGTCGGGGCAGTTGGCCAGAATGCCTCACTGATGCAAAAGCTGCTGATCCTGGGTGGCATCGCGCTGATGATCGCCGGGCTCGCTTGGCCGCTGCTGTCCCGGCTGGGCCTGGGGCGCCTGCCGGGCGACATCTCCATCCAGGACGAACATGGCGGGTTCTACTTCCCCGTCATGACCTGCCTTGTGGTCAGCGTGGTGCTGTCGCTGATTTTCTGGCTGGCCGGACGGTTATAGCAAACTGCTCCGTCCGGCCCTCGCCACGATTATCTCGGCTTGGTGAATTTGAAGATGAACTGCGTGTCCTTGTCGGTGGAATGGGCCGTGTAATCGTCATCGGCCTTTTTCAGTACGTCGCTCGAGCCGGCAAAGGTGAACCCCGCTGCCGTTACGTCCTTTTTGACGACGTCCGGATCAATCCGGTGCAGGGTGCGGGTCGCTGTTATGCCCGAGCCTGGCGCGGCGGCATGATCGATCACCAGGAAGGTGCCGCCCGGCTTGAGCGCGGCAAAAACGGCCTTGTTGAAAGCGGCCAGGTCACCCGCGCCGAACGGACCGGGATTTTCCAGATCGTGATAGTTGAGCGATGTCCACACCATATCGACCGGCACCGGCGCCGAGGGCGAGCCGTCCGGCTGCACCAGCACGCTGATATTGGAATAGCCCGGATCGGCCGCCAGCGCCTTGAGGCCATCGGCGGCGGTGGGGCGGGCCGCCATCATGGCCTCGGGCACGGTGGTATAGACATGGCCCTTGGGGCCAACCGTCTTGCTGAGAATGCGGGTGTAATAGCCGCCGGAACCCAGAAGCTCGAGCACCGAGTCGCCTGGCTTTACGCCGGCAAAGGCGACGCTTTCGGCGGGCTTGCGGTCGGCGTCGCGCTTGCTGTCGGCTTCCGGGCGGGCGGCATCGCCCACAGCCGCGGAGACGTAAGGCGGAATGGCTTGGGCCATGGCGGGCGCGGCAGAGATAGCGCTGGCCGCCAGCAGAAGAGATAAACACACGGCACGTGAATTCATGGCGGGTTTCCTCTGTTTTATTTGGGAGCGCTGAGTAGCACATTTGCCCGTGCCGGAGGCAAAATAAACTGCCTGTGGACCGGAACCCGGGCTTCGCGGCCGCGTTATGACCACGCCCCCAATAGTGGCAAAACGCGACCCTGAGGTGCTTCGCGCCCCAGAAAAATAGTCGTATTGGGCGGTAGCGGGCGTATCAAATGGCCATGATCCTAGTCGTCGAAGACGATGTTTTCATTCGGGAATTGGCCGAATCCCTGATTCAGGACTGGGGCCACCAGGTCCTGTCTGCCTGTGATGTCCCCCAGGCCCTGACCCACCTCAAGTCATCCCAGCACATCGACGCGCTTTTCACCGACGTATACCTGAAGGCCGAAATTCATGGCGGCTGCGATATCGCGCGGCAGGCGATCCTGCTGCGCCCGGAGCTTCGCGTTCTCTACACCACGGCCAACCGGTTGACCGACAAGCTGCACGCCCTGTTTGCCGCGGGCACGCACTTTCTTCCCAAACCCTATACCGAAGATCAACTCGGCTTGTCGGTTCACAATCTGCTCGCCAATTAGTGGCTAGCCGCGATCCGTTCGCGGAATGATGAGGAAAAATGACCGTATCGGATATTGCCGCGAACATTGCCGCGAGCGACATTGTAGAGACCGTTCCCAGCGCGCTGCTGATTCTGGACCGCAACCTGAACATATCTTCCGCCAACCGCGCCTTTTACCAGACCTTTCGCACCAGCCCGGAAGAAACGGAAGGCTGCCTGATCTATAATCTCGGCAACAGGCAATGGGATATTCCGGCGCTGCGCACGCTGCTGGAAAGCGTGATTCCCCATCGCGCCTCGGTCGAAGGCTTCGAGGTCGAACACGATTTTCCCACCATTGGCCGCCGCACCATGCTGGTCAATGCGCGCAAGATATTCCGGCCGGGCGATCATGACGGCTTCATCCTTCTCGCCATCGAGGATGTCAGCGAAGAACGCGCCGCCCGCAAGGAAAGCAACCGCAACTGGCAACTGACCCAAAGCATCGTCGACTCCATCCGCGATCCCCTGGTCGTGCTGGAACATGACATGACGCTGGTGACGGCGAGCAAGGCGTTTCTCACCATATTCGGGATCACTCAGGCGGAGGCCCATGGCCGCCGCGTCTCCGAGCTCGGCCAGCACCAATGGGACGTGCCCGCCCTGCGGCATCTGCTGGAAAAGGTTCTCCCCGAAAACAAGCCGATCGAAAGTTTCGAGATTGAGGATGACTTTCCCGGCCTGGGGCGCCGGGTCTTCAATCTCAATGCCCGCAAGGTCACCCAGCCGGGCAATCATAGTCACCGCCTGCTCTTGGTGTTCGAGGACATCACCGACCGCAAACAGCGCGAACGGGACGCTCTCACCCTGACCAACGAAATCTCCCACCGGATCAAGAACAATCTTCAGGTCGTGGTGGGGTTGATCGCGTACGAAATCAAGTCCACCAGCGCGGCCAGCGTTCCGGGTCTGAAGGCCATGCAGGCGCGCATCGGCGCAATTGCCCAGCTCTATGATCTGATATCGCATTCCAGCCGCGGCGGCTCCATCGCCGTCGACGCCTATCTGAACGAAATTGCCAAGCAGTTGTCGGCCAGCCTGATTGCCGACAAATCGAGCATTGAAATCCGCGTGAAAGCAGAGCCATTGGAAATCGATCCGGATCGCGCCGTCCCGTTCGGCCTTCTGGTCAACGAGCTGGCCACCAACGCCATCAAGCATGCGTTCCCCAACGGGGGCGTCGGCCATATTCTGCTGGGCGTGGAACGGGTCGGGGACGAAATAGAACTCGTGGTTTCCGATGACGGCATAGGCATGAAGGACAAGGCGGTCCTTGCGGTGCCGGAGAAGCGCGGCTCCGACTATGTCGCCATCTTTGTCCGCCAGCTGGACGGCACGCTGACCCGGTCGGCGCCGGAGGGGCAGGGTACGACGATCCGGATCCGGCTTCCGCTGCTGCTGATTCCCGCGGGCGATACCGAGCCTTTGGCCGCCTAGAAAATCCTGCCCCGTCATAGCAGGGCAGACCCGCTCCGGTCCCGCTGGATTTTTGCCTCTTTATCCCTATAGTCCCGGCGATTTTTGGGAAAGCGACGGCCCGGCAAAGCGCCTGGCCGCGCATCCTTTCAAGGTGTGCCGGCATGTCCAGGAAAGACATCAAAAAGGTCGTTCTCGCCTATTCGGGCGGGCTGGACACCTCGGTGATCCTCAAATGGCTGCAGACCGAATATGGCGCGGAGGTGGTCACCTTCACCGCCGATCTGGGCCAGGGCGAGGAGATCGAGCCGGCGCGCCAGAAGGCGATTACGCTCGGCATCAAGCCCCAGAACATCTTCATCGAGGATCTGCGCGAGGAATTCGTCCGGGATTTTGTCTTCCCCATGTTCCGCGCCAATGCGGTCTATGAAGGCGTTTATCTTCTGGGCACCTCCATCGCCCGGCCGCTGATCGCCAAGAAGCAGATCGAGATCGCCGAGAAAGTGGGCGCCGACGCCGTGGCCCATGGCGCCACCGGCAAGGGCAACGACCAGGTGCGGTTCGAGCTGGGCTATTATGCCTTGAAGCCCGACATCAAGGTGATCGCGCCCTGGCGGGAATGGGATTTGACCAGCCGCACCAAGCTGCTGGAATTCGCCGAAGCCCACCAGATTCCCATCGCCAAGGACAAGCGCGGCGAGGCGCCTTTCTCGGTGGACGCCAATCTGCTGCATTCCTCTTCCGAGGGCAAAGTGCTGGAAGACCCGTCGAAAGAGGTCGACAGCATTGTCTATCAGCGCACCATCAGTCCCGAGGAAGCGCCGGACAAGGCAACCTATGTCGAGGTCGGGTTTGAAAAAGGCGACGCGGCCAGCATTGACGGCGAGACGCTCTCGCCCGCCAGCCTTCTGACCCGGCTCAACGCCCTGGGCAAGGCCAATGGCATCGGCAGGCTTGACCTGGTGGAAAACCGCTTTGTCGGGATGAAATCGCGTGGGGTCTATGAGACGCCCGGCGGCACCATCCTTTTGGCGGCGCACCGGGGGATCGAGAGCATCACGCTGGACCGCGGCGCGGCGCATCTGAAGGACGACATCATGCCCCGCTATGCGGCGCTGATCTATAATGGCTTCTGGTTCAGCCCCGAGCGGGAGATGCTGCAGGCCCTGATCGACAAGAGCCAGGAATTCGTCAGCGGCAGCGTGCGGCTCAAGCTCTACAAGGGCAATGTTTCGGTGGTGGGCCGCTCGTCGCCCTGGTCGCTCTACAGCGAGAGCCTGGTCACCTTCGAAGACGACAAGGGCGCCTATGACCAGAAGGACGCGGCTGGCTTCATCAAGCTCAATGCCCTGCGCTTAAGAACCCTGGCGATGCGCAAGCGTAAAGCGAAAGGCTGACCGGCCGTGACCGCCAACGAAGACCAGATCAAGTTTTGGAATGACAAAGCCGGCCAGGACTGGACCGAACTTCAGGAGCGGATGGATGCCAATTTGTCCGGCATCCATGACGCGGTCATGGCATTCGCCGCGCCCATGTCCGGTATGGCCATCCTGGATGTGGGCTGCGGCACCGGCACCACCAGCATGGCGTTGGCCAGGATTGCGGGGCCGAACGGCAGGGTCACGGGGTTGGACATTTCCCGGCCGATGCTGGACCTGGCGCGGCGGCGGGCGGAGCAGGCCAGGCTTAAGATCACGTTTGTCGAAGGCGACGCGGCGGTGCAGCCTTTCAAGCCCGATTATGATCTGGTTTTCTCCCGTTTCGGGGTGATGTTTTTCGACAATCCCATTACCGCTTTTGCCAACATCAAAAAGGCCCTGAAGCCAGGCGGGCGGCTGGCTTTTGTTTGCTGGCGCACGCCACCCGAAAATCCCTGGGCCAGCGCGCCGCTTGCCGCCGCCCGGCCTTTCCTGCCGGATCAGCCCCCGCCCGATCCGCTGGCGCCGGGCCCCTTCGCCTTTGCCGACTCGCAGCGTGTAAAAGACATTCTGGACAAGGCCGGATTCCGGGACGTGACGATCCGAAAATATGATGGCGTGATGACCATGGGGCAGGACGTGGCCAGCGTGGCGGCCCAGACGCTGCGGATCGGGCCTTTGTCCCGTGCGCTGGCCGATGTGGACGAAACCGCCCGGGCCAAGATTGTGGAAGTTGTGCGCGCTGCACTGGAGAAATTCCGTGGGATCTCGGGCGAGGTCGCCCCGCCCACGGCCTGCTGGCTGGTGGGCGCCAGCAGTTAGTTACTCCCCCGCGTCACTGCCTAGAATCGCCGCGATATACGGCCGGGCCGGTCGGGACAGATGGGTTTGAGGTCATCGGCGCGGACTGGACGGCCGATTTGGGCGTTCGTGCGCCACTGTAATGCACTGTTGCGATTGAGGCGCATGAGGCGTGATCATAAGCGCGCCCGCAAGCCGCCATTGATCAGGCGGCCATCCAGCGGCGCCCAGACGTCCACAGTCCGTCGTCCATCTGGCCCCGGCTGGGGCCGTAATAGCGGGTCATACCGCGTCTGGCGGACATCGGTGAGGTTCTCAGAATTGAGGAAGAGGCTGAGCTTGTCGGTCACATTCCATTCCGCCAGCGCGCCGAAAATCACATAGGGCGCGCTGACCTGGCGGTAGGGATTGGGATCAAGCGGATCGTTCAACGACTGGCGGCCGGTGAAAAAACTTTCCAGGCCGATTTTCCCCCATTCCTCTTCCCATACCCCGCTGATGCCCGCAGTCTGGCGCGGCACCAGCTCCGCATCCTCGCGCTGAAGCGTTTGCGGATCGATCTCGGTGGCGTGAATGACGACATAGCCGCCCGTCACGGTGAGGGGGCCGTTCTTGTAGGTGGCGAGCAGCTCCGCCCCGATGGTGCGGGTGGGGCCGGAAACGTTCACGAATGTGAGTTTTCCTGGCGCAGCGGGCGAGAGCGTGAGCGCCACCGGACGCTTGATACTGGAGGCGAACAGGGAGGCGTTGAACGCGATGGGGCCGAAGGAACGGCCCGCGTCGAACGAGGCGGCCTGCGCGGTTTCCGCCTTGATGGCGTGGAAAGGAAGAATTTTCGTGAAGCCGGTGTCGGCAATGTCCTCGGTGAAGGGGGTGGGCGCATAGACGCCGCCGCCGGCGGTTGCCCGGAACGTCCATTCGTCGGCACGAATCAGGGCCGAGAGCCTGGGGCTGACGAAGTTGCCAAAGACGTTATGGAAATCGGCGCGCAGGCTTGCCGCCAGGTCCAGCCAACCGGCGGGACTGTATTCGTCTTGGGCAAAGAGGGCTGGGACGGTATAAGTGTAATCAAAGGGGGCGAAATTCCTGGAGCGGTAGGAATCCTGCTGAACCGCACTTCCCAACGTCCAGACCTGGGATGGCAGGTTTCCCGTGAGGCTGAGTTCGCCAAACGCCGTGCCATGATGATCATCATCCGTGACGCCGCCCCAGCGATGGAAATCATCTTCGCCCATCACGGAGGCGCGGAAGGCGAGTATGCCAATCTGGTCGAGCCGGAATTGCGAAACCGTGCCGAGGTCCCAGCGTTCGGTATCCAGTTTCTCGGGAAAGGTGCTGCCGTCGGGCAGTGTTTTGCCTGCAAGCGTTCCACCACTGCGGCCCTCTTCGCTGAAACCGCCGGTCACGAGTACGGAATCACCATCATCACCCTGCCAGAAGAGGCGCGGTCGAAGCAGGGCGCGGTTGAAGCCCGGAAGGTCGGACCAGCCATCGTGATTGATGTCGCTTTCGCCCTGGCGGTTGAGACTGCCTAGAAGCGTAAAGCCCCACTCACCCGTCAGCGGGCCGGACAGATAGCCAACGGCATCCTGGCCATCCACGGAAGTGGCGTTGACGATCAATTCCGGCGTGAGTTCCTTCTCCGGGCGCCGCGATACCAGATTGATCACTCCGCCCAGGGCCGAGGGACCGTAAAGTGCCGAGGCGACGCCTTTGACGATTTCCACATGCTCAAGATCGGCGGGCGGAATCTGAAGCAAGCCCAGCGATTCCAACTGCCCGCCATAAAGCGGCAGGCCGTCGGAGAAAAGCTGAGTGTAATGGCCACGCAGCCCCTCAATGGTCAAGTTCGCCGCGCCCAGCGCGGCGGAGTTGACCTGGAAATGCACGCCGCTTGTCTCACTCAAGAGGCGCGCGATGCCGCCCGGCGACATGATCGTGCCTTCCTCGATCTCCTCCTGGTCGATGACCTCGACATGGATGGGTTCATCCTGCACCCGTTTTCCGCTGCGGGTTGCGGTGACAGTCACGCTTTCGACGTCGCCGGACTGTTCGGCGGCTTCGCCCTTTTCCTGTGCAGCGAGCGGCGCGGGAAAAAACAGGATGGCGGCGCCAACGGCAAAGAGAGCGGAAGCGCGCCCGACGTTAAACCGCCTCATTCCGCGATTGCCTTATGTTTTGCGGCACAGTGCAAGCTATGTGAAGTGTATTGGGAGATCGAGGCCCGCATCAGATTGCGCCACGCGGGCCAAGAAGCTTAAGGAGCCGGCGGCGCCACGCCGAGAACACTTGCTCGCATCCAGCCCTTGATGTTGCCATCCGTTACCCTGGCCCACCCGCCACCCTGCAGCGCCTCCAGGATCACCTTGGCCCCTTTCATCTCTTTCTTGAGGGTATGGCCAGAAGACTTTGGTTTATCACGCAAAACAGAACCCCCGCGATGGACATAACGAGGGCCTGGAACGCTGGCGTCCGGGATCGCGGGCGGCGCGGACTGGACGGCCAATTTGGGCGGGGACGGCGCCTGGACAGCCGCATGCGGCGGCGGCGGGGCGGGCAGATGGTTGGGCCTTGGGTGATAGAGATAGTTATAGGCCCAGAGCCCCATGCCGGCGGCAAAGGCCAGCAAGCAGATACCTATGCCGCGCATCAGGGCGCGCTCCTGTTGCCGGAGCTGCGCTTCGTCCATGCTCAGATGTCCACCGAGGCCGACAGGGCATTGTCCTGGATGAATTCCCGGCGCGGCTCGACCACGTCACCCATCAGCTTGGCGAACAGGTCGTCGGCCTCCTCGACATGCTTGACCTTCACCACCAGCAGGGAGCGGGCATTTTCGTCCAGGGTGGTTTCCCACAATTGTTCGGGATTCATCTCACCCAGCCCCTTGTAGCGCTGAAGCCCCAACCCCTTGCGGCCCCATTCGAAGATGGTCTCCAAGAGGGCCGAGGGGGAATGGATTTCCCGGCTTTCCTCCTTGCGGCGCAGGATGCCCGATTTGAGGTAGGTCTGCTGCAGTTCGGCCGCCATGCGGTCGAGCTTGCGGGCATCGGCCGAAGCGATCAACGCGCCGTCAATCGCCACCGCCTCCCGCACGCCCCGCACCTCGCGCCAGAATTTGAGACCGCCATCAGGGGTCGGCTCGCCATGCCAGCCGCGCTCAAACTCTTCCGAGAAACTGTCCAGCCGCTGGGCGATATAGCGCGCCGCCTCGGCTGCCTTGGCGGTGTCGGAGAGGATTTCGGTGTTCATCGCGCCCGAGATCGCCGCCTGCTCCAGTACATAGCGCGGATAATGGCGCGGGAATCCGGACAGCGCCGCCACCGCCTGGCGGGCATTGGCGGCCAGTGCGGCCAGATCGGCGCCGGCCATGGTTTCGCCGGTGTGGAGGGTAAAGGAGGCCCCGGAAAGGCCTTCCTCGATCAGATAAGCCTGCAGGCTTTCCTCATCCTTGAGATAGCGCTCGGACTTGCCGCGCGCCGCTTTGTAGAGGGGCGGCTGGGCGATGAAGATATGGCCGCGCTCGATCAGTTCGGGCATCTGGCGATAGAAGAAGGTCAGCAGCAGGGTGCGGATATGCGCCCCGTCCACATCGGCGTCGGTCATGATGATGACCTTGTGATAACGCAGCTTGTCGGGATTGAATTCCTCCCGCCCGATGCCGGTGCCCAGGGCGGTTATCAACGACACAATACTGTCGCTGGACAGCATCTTGTCGAAGCGCGCCCGCTCGATGTTGAGAATCTTGCCGCGCAGGGGCAGCACAGCCTGGTTGGCCCGGTTGCGCGCCTGCTTGGCGCTGCCGCCCGCGCTGTCGCCCTCGACGATGAAGATTTCGCATTTGGAAGGATCGCGTTCCTGGCAATCAGCCAGCTTGCCGGGCAGCGAGGCGCCGTCCAGCGCGCCCTTGCGCCGCGTCAGTTCGCGCGCCTTGCGGGCGGCTTCGCGGGCGGCGGCGGCTTCCACAACTTTGCCCACCACCATGCGTGCCTCGGCGGGATGGGTTTCGAACCAGGCGCCGAGCTGGTCGATGATCGCGCCTTCCACCACCGGACGCACTTCGGAGGAAACCAGCTTGTCCTTGGTCTGGGAGGAGAATTTCGGGTCCGGCACCTTGACCGAAAGCACGCAGGTCAGGCCTTCGCGGCAGTCATCGCCGGTGAGCGCGGTCTTGTCCTTCTTGGCGCTGGCCATTTCGTCGGCGAATTTGGTGACCACGCGGGTGAGGCCGGCGCGAAAACCGGCCAGATGGGTGCCGCCGTCGCGTTGGGGGATGTTGTTGGTGAAGACCAGGGTGCTCTCATGATAGGAATCGTTCCAGGTCAGCGCGACCTCCACTGTCATGCCGTCGCGTTCGGACAGGATCATCACCGGGGCAGGGATCAGCTGGTTCTTGGCGCGGTCGAGATATTCGACAAACGCCTTCAGCCCGCCCTCGTAATGCAGCGTGACTTCCTTGAGCTCGACGCCGCGCTTGTCGGACAGAATGATGGTGACGCCGGAATTGAGGAAGGCCAGTTCGCGCAGGCGATGCTCAAGCGTGGCGAAATCGAACTCGGTCTTGGTGAAGGTGACGGGCGAGGGCAGGAAGGTGACTTCGGTGCCTTTGCGGCCCGGTGCGTCGCCCACGATTTTCAGCGGCGCCACGGCATCGCCATTGCGGAACTGCATGTAATGTTCCTTGCCGTCGCGCCAGATGCGCAGGTCCAGAATTTCGCTCAGCGCATTGACCACCGATACGCCGACCCCGTGCAGTCCGCCCGAGACCTTGTAGACGTTCTGCTCGAATTTTCCGCCGGCGTGCAGCTGGGTCATGATGACCTCGGCGGCGGAGACGCCTTCTCCCTCATGGATGCCGGTGGGAATGCCGCGGCCATTGTCGCGCACGGTGCAGGAGCCGTCCGGGTTCAGTTCCACGTCGATGCGGTTGGCATGGCCGGCTAGGGCCTCGTCCACCGCATTGTCCACCACCTCATAGACCATGTGATGCAGGCCCGAGCCGTCATCAGTGTCGCCGATATACATGCCGGGACGCTTGCGCACCGCATCCAGGCCCTTGAGGACCTTGATGCTGCTGGCGCCATATTCATTCATATTGGGTTCGGACATGATTTATTCCTGACGCATGAACTGGCCGTTTTCGACCAGGAAAACTTCCGCCTGCGCGCCGGCGAAAAGCGAAAGATCGGTGCCGGTCATCCAGGCCTGGGCGCCCAGCGCCGCGACTTCCTCGAACAGGGCGGCGCGGCGGACCAAATCCAGATGGGCGGCGATTTCGTCCAGCAGCAGCAGCGGCGCCATGCCGTCCCGCCAGCGGGACAATTCGCGCGCTTCCGCCAGCATGATGGAAATCAGCAGCGCCTTCTGTTCGCCGGTGGAACAATCGCGGGCATCGGTGCGCCTGGCGGTATGGCGGGTGTCGAGATCGGTCAGGTGGGGACCCGCCAGGGTGCGTCCGCTTTCGGCGTCGCGGATACGGCTCATCGCCAGGGCATCGCGCAAACCGTCTGCGTCCTTGAACTCTTCGCCCGTCAGGGTCAGGGATGCGGCGGGAAAGACACCGGCGGCTTCGCGTTCAATGAGCGCGCGGTTGAGCCGATCCACGGTCAAGGCCCTGCTGGCCGCGATCTGGACACCGGCTTCCGCCATTTCATTCTCGAGCCCATCCAGCCAGGCGGGATCGCGGGGGCCGTATTTGAGCAGCCGCGCCCGTTCGCGCATGGCGGTTTCGTAGCGGGTAGCAGCGCGGGCATGGGCAGGCTCGAAGCCCAGCACCAGCCGGTCGAGGAAACGCCGCCGTCCGCCCGCGCTCTCGATAAAGAGCCGGTCCATCGCGGGCGTCAGCCAGATCATCTGGACGATGTCGCCCAGGTCGGCGGAGCTTTTTGCTTCCACGCCGTTCAAACGCACATGACGGCGCTCGCCTCCACTGGGCCCCAATGTCAGCCCGGTGCCGATTTCGTAAGCCGTCTCGGCGCGCGTCACCGTTGCCGCCACCGCCCAGAGCGCATCATTCTGGGAGATCGGGCCCTTGCGGACATGTTCGCTTAAGCGCGCCCCACGCAGGCCCCGGCCCGGCGAAAGCAGGGAGATCGCGTCCAGAATATTGGTCTTGCCGGCGCCGTTCGGGCCCGCCAGCACCACCGGTGCGCCGGCGGTCACCAGTTCGCCCGAGGCATAGGAACGGAAATTGGTCAGCTGCAGCCGCGTCACTGCCAGCTTTGCCGGAACGGCAAAAGCTTCGCCAGAGGGGCGCGGCCCATGAGAATCCGAAACTCGCGCGACAGCCAATCTCAGACCCTGAGCGGCATGAGGACGTAGAGGGTGCGGGGATCCTCGGCGTCCTCGATGATGGCGGGCGAGCCGGCGTCGGACAGCAGAAAACGAACTTCCTTGCCTTCGATCTGGCCGGTGATGTCGAGGAGATAACGGGCATTGAAGCCGATCTCCAGGGCGGCGGCGCTATAGGTTGCGCCCACATCCTCAGTCGCGGTGCCGGATTCAGGGTTGACCACGGACAGGGTGACCTTGTCCTTGGCGATATTAAGTTTTACCGCTCTGGTCTTGTCGGCGCTGATGGTCGAGACGCGGTCCACGCTCTGCGAGAATTCCTTGGCTTCCAGGCCCAGCGATTTGTCGTTGCCGGAAGGAATGACCCGCTCATAGGGCGGGAAATTGCCGTCAATCAGCTTGGAGGTCAGTTCCACGCCATTGAAGCCGAACTGGATCTTGGTGTCGGAGAGCGAAATCTCGATGGCGCCCTCGGCGTCGTCGAGCAGCTTCCTGAGTTCGCCCACGGTCTTGCGGGGAATGATCACGCCCGGCATCTGCTCCGCCCCGGCCGGAAGCTCCAGCTCATAGCGGGCGAGGCGGTGGCCGTCCGTGGCCACGGCGCGCATCACCGCCGGCTTGGCGTCCTTGGCGGCGTGAACATAGATGCCGTTGAGGTAATAGCGGGTTTCCTCGGTCGAAATGGCGAAGCGGGTCTTGTCGATGATCCGTTTGATGTCATCCGCCGCCAGCCGGAACCGGTGGGGCAAGGCGCCCGCCGCCATCTGCGGGAAATCCTCGCGCGGCAGGCAGGCCAGTTCAAAGCGCGAAGATCCCGCCGAAACCGCCAGGCGGCCGCCCTCACTCGAGAGAAGTTCGACCTGGACCTGGGCGCCGTCCGGCAGTTTGCGCACGATGTCATAGAGCATGTGGGCCGGCGCGGTGGCGAAGCCGTTGCGAAGAATATCCGCCGGCAGCGACTCCACGATTTCGATATCCAGATCCGTGGCGGTGAGCTTCAGCGCGCCCTTGGCCGCTTCCAGCATTACATTGGACAGGATCGGTATGGTGTTGCGGCGCTCGACAACGCTCTGCACATGGGAAAGCGCCTTGAGGAAGGCGCCGCGTTCAACATTGATTTTCATCGTCTCAACCGCCACTGACAAATCATTCGCTGGACGCGAAATCGCACCCTTGGAAACGTATTTTCTTGTGTTTTGGAGCGGCCCCCCGCCAGCAAAAAAGGGGCGCCAAGACTCAAGTGAAAGACCATACCAAAAGCCCCCCGGAAGGGCAAAAAAAACGGCCCCCAAAACGGGTCTTTTTTGCCCTGATTTCCGGGATTTTTTTGCCTTATTCCCGTGACAAATCCTGGCCCTGAAACAAGGCTATTGTCGCGCCCGCCAGGCCTGCGATCCAGGCCAGCAGAAACAAGGCGGCGGGCAGCAGCTTGGCCGGGTCGGCGAAAACGCCCGGAGCAATCTCCTGGCCCGAGGCCCAGGCCTGCAACAGATAAGCCGACAGGCTGGGCAAATACGCGAAAAATCTTAAGGGTGCCTCCCAGGGATGCACCACCAGCATCGCAATCCCCTGCCCGAAGGAAAAGAAAATGCCCGCCAGCAGGGCGCCGATCATAGCGCGGCTGGCGACCGCCACCAGGCCGGTAAAAGCGCCCAATACCAGAAGCTCGGCCCAGGTTGCCAGAAAGACGCCGCAGGCCCCGAGCGCAAAGCCGGCGCCCGGCAAGGACGGCGCCATGCCATTCAGGAGCGCGCTATAAAGCGCGCCTATAATCGCTGCCAGTCCCAGCGCGACCAGACTGGCGGCGCAGGCCAGGGCATAGACGACGAATTTCGCCCCCATCAGGTTTACCCGCGCGTTGCGCGGCACCAGGAGGCGCCAGGTCTCCCAGCGATATTCGCCCGCGAACAACGCGGCGGCCCCGGCCACATAGAAGATCTGGAAAAAAGACGATCCTGCGAGTTCCATGCCGCTGATGATTTGCGGCCCCAGGTCGATCTTTCCGGCAACCGCTGAAATCCGTAACGCCGCGCCGGTGCCGGAACCGTGCAGCGCCTGGTAGGTGTCGAGGGCGAGATTGAACAGCAGCATGGCCAGCGGCACGGCAAAAAAGCCCCAGAAGAAGGCGCTGCGGTCGCGCTGGAATTTGTAGCTTTCCGCGGCAATCGCGTCACGGAACATGGGGCGCTCCGTTCTGGGTCTGCTCGAGATAGAATTTTTCGAGTCCGCCGCCCACCCAGCGTGCCTCGATGAGATCGACACCGCTTGTGACCAGCGCGCGCAACAACGCGGGCGCTTCAGCCCGCTTGATCGCGGCCAGGGCCCCGTCGCCATCGGTCTCACCACGAGGTCCCAGGGCCGCCAGCAAGGCGGCTTGCGATGTGGCGAGCAGGCGCAGTCTTTCCTGCCCCGCGATCAAGGTGTCGATGCGTTCTTCCGCAATCAGCCTGCCGCGGTTGAAGATGGCGACGCGGTCGCAGACGCGCTGCACTTCGTCCAGCAGGTGGCTGGACAAGAGGACGGTGACGCCGTCCCGCGCCGCCAGATCGCGCATCAGCGCGCGCATTTCCTGGATGCCAGCCGGATCCATGCCGCTGGTCGGTTCGTCCAGGATGAGAAGCCGCGGCCGCGAAATCAGGGCGGCGGCAATGCCCAGCCGCTGCTTCATGCCGACGGAGAAATGGTGAACCCGGCGATGGGCCGCTTCCCCAAGGCCCACGCGCGCCAGCCAATGCGTCACATCGGGATCGGCCAACCCGCTGGCGCGGGCCAGCATGGTCAGGGTTTCGGTGGCAGTAAGGAAGGGATGGTAGCGGGGCGTTTCGATCATCGCGCCGATCTGGCGGCGCATGGCGGCATTGCCGGGAGGCGCCCCCAGGATGCTGAGGCTGCCGCTGCCGGGTCTGAGCAGGTCGAGGCAGATGCGGAAGAAGGTGCTCTTGCCGGCGCCGTTCGCGCCCAGGATGCCGTAGACCCCACCCTGGGGAATAGAAAGCGACAAGCGGTCCAGCGCCGTGACGGCCCCGAACCGCTTGCTCAGATTGTGCGCCTCGATCAGCGCGTTCAGAGTTCTCCCCGCCGCTGGAGCATTTGCGAGAGGAAATCCACTTCCTGGCGGAACAGGGGATCCTCGTCGATCAAGGCCTCGATGCGGCGGCAGGCATGCAGCACCGTGGTGTGGTCGCGGCCTCCGAAACGCCGCCCGATCTCGGGCAGGGAACGCGAAGTAAGTTTCCGGGAGAGATACATGGCGACCTGGCGTGGCCGCGCCACCCGGCGGGCGCGCTGGGGCGAATGAAAGTCCTTGACTTCAAGCTTGTAGAATTCGGCGGTTTTTCTCTGAATATCCTCGATCGAGGTTTTGGCTCCGGGGCTGGAACGCAGGCCTACCGCTTCCTCGGCGGTTTCCAGGGTCACCGGCTTTTTGGTGAGATCAGCATATGTAGCCAGCTTGGTGAAGACGCCGATCAGTTCGCGGGGGCTGGCATCGTCCAGGTCGGCAATGCGCTCCAGCACCATTTCCGGCAGCACCACTTCGGGCTTGTGGCGGGAAAATTCCGCCGCGCGCGCCTTAACGATGAGGAGGCGGGTTTCCCGGTCGGGCTTGTCCAGGACAATGCAGAGCCCGCCCGCCAGCCGCGATTTGACGTCGGCGCCGAGGCCTTCCAGCGCCTGCGGAGCACGGTCGGCGGCGATCACCACCCGGCGGCGCAGATCGGCAAAGGCATTCACCGTATAGAGGAATTCCGAAGCCGTGGCGGTCGAGCGGCAGATATGCTGCAGATCGTCGATGATCAGCACTTCGGCGGTGCGCAGTTCTTCTTTGAAGGCGAGCGTGTCCTTGCGATAGAGCGCCCCCAGGAAATGACGCATGAAATCCTCAGCGCGCAGGAACAAGGTGCGCTTGCCGCGCTTCCTGAACTCCAGCGCCGCGGCGTTGAGAAGATGGGTCTTGCCGAAGCCGAAGCCGCCATGAATATAGAGCAGCGGTATATCGGTTTGCTGGCCCTCGGCGAAGGCGCGGGCCGCACCATGGCCGAATTCATTGTTCGGGCCGGGAATGAAACTGTCAAAGGTCTGCTGGGGATGCAGCATCCGCGTCCACAGACCGCGGGCGCTGTCATCCTCGCTTCTTTCGGCGCGGGGCGGCAAATAGGACACGTTGCTGGCCGGCAGGTCAGCAGCCTCGCGTGCGCCCAATGCGTTGCCGCCGATGCTGGGAGGGTTTGCCGCCATCACAATGGACAACGAAACCGGCTCGGCGCCCTCGGCGCGGAAGGCGCGCTCGATGCGGGCGACATAATGGTTGGCCACCCAATTGCGCACGAACGGCTTGGTGGCGCCGATCTTCAGTTCATCCTTGTCGCAGGATTCCAGGCTGAGAGGCCCAATCCAGGCCTCGAACACCGGATCCCCCAACTCGCGGCGCAGCCGGTCGCGGACCGCGCTCCATGCCGCTGTCCAGTCGGGCCGGACCGGCTTTCCCGTTAAATGTGCCATTTTATCTATCCACTCGATGCGGCCTCAAAACGCGGCCCCTTTTTCCCCGTGGCGGCGCGCTTATTCGCGCGTCCCTCTCTCGTCCCGGCGTCTGCCCTATTTCTTTTCTCGTCGCATGAATAATTCTCCTTAAGATTGTTTCCAGGGAAGACCTGCTGCCTTCCAGCCGCTGCTGCTGCCGCGATGGCGTTCGATATTCAGATCGCCTTCGAAACCACCCGCCACATTGAATGAATATTTGTGTCCCGCGCGCGCCATCGCGATGGCGGCGGCCCGCGAACGCCCGCCGGAGCGGCAAAGATAAAGCACCGGACTCTGCGGTTCGGCGCCGGCGGCCGCCAAAGCGCCGGCGGTTTCGGCCACAAAATCGGGATTGAACGCCATGGAGGGAAATTGCTGCCATTCTATGCAATGCACTTTGCGCCCCAGACCGGAAAGATCGGGCAGGCCGACAAAGTTCCATTCCGCCATGGTGCGCACGTCCACCAGCTGGGCCTTGGGATCCTTGTTCAGCATCTCCCACGCCTCGGCGGCGTCGATATCGCCTGCGTAATCGGGAGGGGAAGGGGAAGGAGACATCGCATAGCCCAATAGACAATCGGCCCGTGCCGGGTTTTCACCCAACATAGATACGCCATAAAGAAAAGGATTTATCGGGTTCTAGACTTACCTAAGGGGTCTAAATACCGAAAATAACCGGCGAATATTATAACATTACTGTTTTTATTCTTCGGCATTTCTTAGTACCCCGCCCAGAGATGGTTAAGATACGATCAAGCCGAGGCCGGAGACAAGAGAAAAAAAGCTGATTTCGGAGTTTTTTTCATTTTTGTTACCAGCGCTAAGCGATTGTACAGTATACGGAAAATAGGGGTTGTGCCGCTCCTATCGCCGAATCAGTCACTTAGCTATCGTCCTGCCCGCGAGTGCAGTGCGGAAACGTCACAAATAGATAAGGTCAGCACACGGACAATAAAAAAGGGCCGGATTTTTACTCCAGACCCCTTCTAGACTTGAATTCGGTATAGAATCCAGCCGGTTCGCTTATTTCGGCAGTTTTGCGACCCGTTTGGTCAGGCGCGAGACTTTCCGGGAACCGGTGTTCTTGTGCAGGATCCCTTTCGAAACGCCGCGCATGATTTCAGGCTCCGCGGCCTTGAGGGCAGCCAGCGCTGCTGCCTTATCGCCCTTGGCAAGGGCTTCCTCGACCTTGCGGATAAAGCCGCGAACGCGGGTTTTGCGCGCGGTATTGATCGTGGCGCGCTTGGCCGCGGTGCGGACACGTTTGCGGGAGGAGGCTATATTAGGCATGGACACCCTTGAGAATTTTTCGGGAAAGAGGCGGGCATATACCCCTGCCGCTGCCCAAGGTCAACAAATCCAGGCAAATCCGTCTGGCCGCGCCTTTGACAGGACCATCGGCGGGACCCATCCTGATAAGGCGGACAGATAACGGGGAAACACCATGAAAAAGCATTTCGGAGCAGCTCTTGTGATGGCGGCGGGTCTGGTGGGCGCGAACGCGGCGCCGGACACGGTCGACAGCCATGTGCTGGCGGCCCAGAAGGCGGCGGGAACGGATTTCCCCGGTACCCTGGCGCGGGTCTGCATCCAGCCGGCCGGCGGCTCCGATGCCACCGCCTCCGCTCGCGCGGCGGGCGCAAGGCCAGCTTCTCCCACCGCACGGGTCATTCCCGACCGCGCCACCTGGTATGCCGAGCCGGCTAAAGTGTTCGACAATCTTTATTGGGTGGGCAGCAAGGTTCATTCGTCCTGGGCGATCAAGACCAGCGCTGGGATCATCATCATCGACACCCTTTATAACTACGCCTCCGAGACGGAAATTGTGGGGGGACTCAAGAAGCTGGGCCTCGATCCCGCCACCATCAAATATGTCATCATCACCCATGGTCATGGCGATCATGACGAGGGCGCCAAGATGCTGCAGGACAAGTTTGGCGCTCATATCATCATGGGCGCGCCCGACTGGGATTCCATCACCAAGGCCAACAACATGCCGGGCGGCGTGCCAAAGCGGGATATGGTGGCCACCGACGGCCAGAAGCTGACTCTCGGCGACGAAACCGTCACCATCATCCTGACGCCGGGTCACACGCCGGGTACGCTGTCGATGATTTTCCCGGTGAAGGACAATGGCAAGACGCTGATGGTGGCCTATTCCGGTGGCACGGCGTTCAATTTCCCGCGCGATCCGGCGCATTTCGACACCTATATCGCCTCGGCAAAGAAATTCCAGGCTGCGGTGAAGGCGGCCGGTGCCACCATCCTGGTTTCCAACCATTCGGAATTCGACGACGCCTATCTGAAGAGCCGTGTGGCAAGGAAGCCAGGGGATGTCAGCCCCTTTGTGGTGGGGGCGGACGCCGTGCAACGCTATTTCACCGTCACCAGCGAGTGCGCCGAGGCCGCGAAGCTGCGGCTCAAGGGTTCCTAGGCTCCCGCTTATTTCTGGCAGGCGGGACAGTAGAATGTCGAACGTCCCGCCTGCACGATGCGTTTGACCGTGCCCGGGCATTTGCTTTTGCAAGCCTTGCCTTCGCGGCCATAGACCAG
The DNA here is from genome assembly GCA_035568995.1 of Rhizomicrobium sp. Classification (GTDB taxonomy): domain Bacteria; phylum Pseudomonadota; class Alphaproteobacteria; order Micropepsales; family Micropepsaceae; genus Rhizomicrobium. The sequence continues at coordinate 42,112 of DATMNL010000056.1, forward strand.
GAAATGATGCTGGAAATTTCCGGGATCGCCGGTGGCTTGGGCATGGTCACGCAGGGTTGAGCCGCCCGCCGCGATCGCGGCTTTCAGTACCTGCTTGATGGCCGACACCAGTGCGGCAATGCGCTCGGGTTTGACGCTCCCGGCTAGCCTCTTGGGCGAAATGCCGGCGCGAAATAACGCTTCGCAGACATAGATATTGCCCAGCCCGGCGATCAGCCGCTGGTCAAGCAAGGCGGACTTGATCGGCGTCTTCTTTCCCGCCAGCGCCTTTGTCAGATGGGCGACGTTAAATTTGGCCGACAGGGGCTCCACGCCAATATTCTTGAACAATTTATCGCTTTCCAGCGTATCGCTGGGAAGCAAGGTCATCAGCCCGAAGCGGCGGTGATCGTTGAACACGATACGGGCTGGTGCGTCGGTCTCGAACACCACGTGATCATGCTTGCCGTCACCGGCGCCATCGGGCGCCGCGTCATAGACATAATCGCCCAGCTTCTGCCGCCGCCCCTGCGCATAGACGCTCATGCGTCCGGACATGCCCAGATGGATCACCAGCGTCTCGCCGCTGTCGAGCGCGGCAAGAAGATATTTGGCGCGGCGGGTGAGGTGCCGGACCGTCCGCCCGGTCAGGCGTTCCGCGAAGCGGGGCGGAAAGGGCAGGCGCAGGTCACCCCGGCGCAGCCTGACTTCCTTGATCACATGGCCTTCCAGCGCCGGGGCAAGCCCCAGGCGGACAGTCTCGACTTCGGGTAATTCCGGCACTTTTTTTAAAGCCCTATTGCTTCGCTATTTGGGGGCGGCGCTTTACCTAGCCCATTCATGCCCGCCCGCGCTATGCTTGGCCCATGAGCGACCCGAAAACCGCCAGCTTCGGCTTCCGCGACGTGCCGGAAGCAGAAAAGGAGGGCCTTGTGCGCGAGGTATTTTCCTCGGTGGCGGCGCGCTACGACCTGATGAACGATTTGATGAGCGCGGGCGTCCATCGCATCTGGAAAGACGCGATGGTGGAATGGCTGAACCCGCGGCCCGGCTGGAAGGTGCTGGATGTGGCGGGCGGCACCGGCGACATCGCCTTTCGTATCGCTGAAATGGCCAAGTCTCGAGGTGGCGAGGCGGAAATCACCGTCTGTGACATCAATGCCCAGATGCTGGGGGAGGGCGTGCGCCGCGCGGAGGAAAAAAGCCAGAAGTCCATTCAATGGATTTACGGCGACGCCGAGAAGCTGCCGGTGCCGGACGGGCATTTCGACGCCTATACCATCGCCTTCGGGATTCGCAATGTGACGCACATAGACGCGGTCCTGCGCGAGGCGCGGCGGGTCTTGAAGCCGGGCGGACGTTTTCTCTGCCTGGAATTCTCCAAGGTCGAAGTGCCGGGCCTGGACACGCTCTATGACGCCTATTCCTTCAAGCTGTTGCCCAGGATCGGCGGCCTGGTGGCGGGAGATGAAGAATCCTATCGCTATCTCGCCGAAAGCATCCGCCGCTTTCCGCCCCAGGCAGAGTTTGCCCACATGATCGCCGAAGCGGGGCTGGACCAGGTGAAGGTGCGTACGCTCTCTGGCGGCATCGCCGCGATGCATTCGGCCTGGCGACTTTAGGAATGATTTTCCTCTCCAACTTTGTCCGGCTTTTGCCCGCCAGCCGCGTGGCGCTGGCCGCGCTGCGCGTCCGAAACGGCCGTGCGCAACCCCGGCGGCTGGCCCAACTGCTGGAGCGGTCGGGTCCCGCTTATATCAAGCTGGGTCAGATGCTGGCGACGCGGCCCGATATTGTGGGCAAGGATGTCGGCCGGGCATTGGAGCATCTGCAGGACCGGTTGCCGCCTTTCCCTGATGCGGCGGCGCGCTGCGTGATCGAACAGGAATTCGGCAAGAAGGTGGAAACGCTGTTTTCCGCCTTTGGCCCGCCCATCGCCGCCGCCTCCATTGCCCAGGTCCACAAGGCCGTCACCAGTGAGGGGGCGCAAGCGGCGGTAAAAGTGCTCAGGCCCGGCATCGAGACCGAATTTTCCCGCGATCTCAAAGCATTTTCGCTGTTCGCCCGCATGGCGGAGCGTTTGTCGCCGGAAGCGCGGCGCCTGCGTTTTTCCGCGCTTGTCGAAACATTGGCGGCGTCGGTGGCGCTGGAGCTGGATCTGCGCATGGAAGCCGCAGCCGCCTCGGAACTTTATGAGCGCACCCGCGGCGACAGCGAATTCCGCGTGCCGCATGTGGACTGGACGCGCACTTCGGCCCGAGTGCTGACCAGCGAGTGGATCGAGGGCACCCCGATCCGCGATGTGGCGGCGCTGCGCGCCGCGGGCCATGATCCCAAAAAAATCGCCCTGACGCTGGTGCGCTCTTTTCTCAGCCAGGCGCTGCGCGACGGTTTCTTCCATGCCGACATGCATCCCGGCAATCTCTTTGTGGACTCCGAGGGCCGTCTGGTGGCGGTGGATTTCGGCATCATGGGCCGCCTGGATGCGCCCATGCGCCGTTTCATGGCGGTCACGCTGGCGGGATTCCTGGCGCGCGACTATGCCAGGGTGGCGCAGATTCATTACGATGTCGCCTTCGTGCCGCCGCAGCATGACATGGAGACGTTTGCCCAGGCCTTGCGCGCCATCGGCGAACCGATTTTCGGCAAGAGCGCCCGCGATGTTTCGATGGCGCGGCTACTGGGCCAATTGTTCGAGACCACCCGCCGCTTCGACATGCAGGCCCAGCCGCAGCTGGTGCTGCTGCAGAAAACCATGGTGGTGGTGGAGGGCGTGGCGCGCAGTCTGGATCCGGATTTCGACATTTGGGAGGCGTCGCGCCCGGTGGCGGAACGCTGGGTGAGCGACAATCTGGGACCGGAGGCGCGGCTGGCGCGCGCCGCCGAAGGCATTAGCGCCCTGGGCAGGCTGGCGCAGGACCTGCCGCAACTGATCAAGAATGCGGAAGGATTATCGCAAATGGTGGCGGAAGGCGGTGTGCGCCTGCATCCCGACACCGCCCTGCAGATCGCGCGCGAGCAGGATCGTCGCAATCGGCCGCTTTATATTGTGTTGATCGGGCTTCTGACCTTGATCGCGGGCGCGCTGCTATTGCACTGGAAGGGGGCGTTTTGACAGCAACACAAAGCGGGTGGTGAGCAGCAACGCGGCCACGAACAGCCCGAACGCCAGGCCAAGCCAGATGCCGAAACCCTGGAGCCCGAAACCAAATCCCAGGAGCGCGCACATCGGCGCGCCGGCCAGCCAATAGGACGCGCCCGCCAGCCACATCGGCATGCGCGCATCTTTCAGCCCGCGCAGGCTCAGCGAAGCTGTCACCTGCAACCCGTCGGCAAGCTGGAAGGCGGCGGCGACATGCAGGAAGGATACCGCCAGCGCGAGTACCTCGCGGTTGCCGGCGATATCGGGCAGCCACAGGGTTGCGATGGCGCGGGGAAACAGCAGCAGCAGCACTGCGGTGGCGCACATGAAGACCGCCCCCATGCCGATGGCGGTGAAACCGGCACGGCGGGCCGCTTTGGCGTCGCCAGCACCCGCCGCCAGTCCCACCCGCACCGTGGCGGCCAGGCCGATGCCCAGCGGCACCATGAAGGTGAGGGACGGGATGGTGATGGCGATCTGATGCGCCGCGATGGAGGCGATGCCGAAGGCGCCCATCGCCAGGGTGGCACCGTTGAACAGCGACACTTCAAACACCATGGTCATGCCGATCGGCAGGCCCAGGCGAAACAATTCGGCCAGGGTCTTCCAATGGGGCCGTGCCAGACGGTGCAGGATGCGATAGGGCTTCAGTCCCGGGGCGGTGAGGCTGATCGCCAGCATCACCACAAAGCTGAACAGGTTGGAGCTTGCGCTCGCCAGCCCTGCCCCCCAGAGCCCCAGTTGCGGCAACCCGAAATGGCCGAAGATCAGGGCGTAATCGCCCGCCGCATTGAACAGAATGGCCAGCACCATCACGATCATGGGCGGCACGGCGCGCGACAAGGCTGTGGAAAAACTGCGCAACACCTGGAACGCCATGGCGAAGGGCAGACCGAAGGCAAGCGCAGACGTAAAAAGGGCAGCGTCCGCCGCCAGCCGCGGCTCCTGGCCCAGCGCGATCAGTATCGGACGGGTGAACAGCAGCATGATAAACAGGGGCGGCGCGGCCAGCATCACCGACCACAGTCCCATGCGCACCGCTATCCGCACGTCTCCCCGGTCGTGCGGTTTGCCGCCACCGGCATTTTTCGCGCCATGTTCGCCCTGGATATGGGCGATCACCGGCGACAGCGCCATCGGCAGGCCGCTGCCCATGAGCCAGGCCATGAAGAAAACCGTGTTGCCGAGGGCGGCGGCGGCCAGCGCATCCTTGCTGAAATGGCCCAGCATTGCGGTGTCGGTGGCCAAGATGATCATCTGGGCCAGCTGGGTCGCGGCCAGCGGCAAAGCCAGGCGCAACAACTCCCGCACCTCCGCCATCCAGGCGCCTTGGCGGGGGCCGGAAATGCGAGGACCGGGACTTATCAGATCGGGCGCGTTCATGGAGCGCCGCGCTACGCTCCGTCAGGGGCCAAGTCAATCGCGCCCTGGACATGCCGGGGCTGCAGGGCAACTGGCATCTGGGGGCCGACTCCGCTTAATTCTACGCGGTGGGGAAAACACGCAATATTGCGCATCGGGGCGGGGCGGCCCTTAGGCCGGAAAATACGCTGGCAGCGTTTTCCGCCGCTATCGCGCGCGGCTGCGACGGGGCGGAACTGGACGTACAGCTTTCCGCTGACGGCGTAGTGGTGGTGCATCACGATTTCCGGCTCAATCCGGCGCTGACGCGTTATGCCGGCGGCTGGCTCAGCGGCCAGACGCCGGTCATCAAGGACTTAAGCTTCGCCGCGCTGCAGGCCTATGATATTGGCCGCCCCGATCCGGGCAGCGTCTATGCGAAGGCGCATCCCAAGCTGGTTGCCGCCGAAGGCGAGCGCATTCCCAGCCTGGAAGCGGTGCTGGCGCGGGCAAAGGAGTCGCGCTGGGATTTCCTGTTGTTTGTCGAGCTGAAGACCTCGCGGGACCCGGATTCGGGCAACCCCGAGCTTTTGGCGGAGGAGGCGCTGACGGTGATGGAATCCTATCTCGACCGTACCATCTTTGTCGGTTTCGACTGGCGGGGTCTCGGCCGCGTCAAGGAACTTGCGCCGGACGCGCGCTGCTGGTTCACCACCGACAAATTGGACGGCGATGTGAAACCGATACTGGACGGCATCGCCGCCTCCGGAGCCAATGGCTGGTTCGCGGAGTATCACAACGCCACGCCGGAAAATGTCGCCCATGCCCGAACGCTGGGGCTTCAGGTTGGGGCCTGGACAGTCAACGAGCCGGCGGACATGAAAAACCTGATCGCGCTGGGATTGGATGCGATCTGCACCGATAGGCCGGATGTGCTGGCAAGCTTCGAGATAGGTGATCGAAGGATCTGAGAATTATCAGTCCCCGATCATGTTCGCCTGAGCAGACCGCGAGCCGGGCACACGTATCACTTCGGTTGCCCACCCCATGCGTTCCAGGAATTTTATAATAAGGCCGCTGACATCAATCTCTTTTGGCGTCAAACCGTGAAAGGCCGAACGAGGGAACCGATGGTGATTATTGTGCCAACCCTCCCCGAAAGTCAGCAAAGCCAGAATGAAATTGTTCTTGCTGTTATTCTTCAGCGGGTATGACTGATAGCCATAGGTATGGCCGACAGAATTCACCGCCCACACCACATTATGGAATAGAGATGTCCTAAAACAGCCGGCAAACAGCAGGCAGCCCCAGGCATGATCCATCCCGCCAGAAACAAAGCCGAAGGACCACACACTCGCCAATAAAAGAGTCGGCCACGCCCAATGTGTTCGGTGGAGGAACATGATCAGGGGGTCGCACAACAAATCCTTGGCATAGACTTCATACTGCGTCACGCTTTCGTCAAACATCCAGCCAATGTGCGCATGGAGCAGTCCGCGCCACGATCCCGAGTGATCGCAATGGCAATCGACATACGGGCTATGGAGGTCGCCACAGCGATCGGTGGCGGCGTGGTGCCGCCTGTGATCGGCGATCCAGCGAAGAACAGAGCCTTGGAACGCCATAGAGCCCGCAATGCCTAAACCCAGACCAAGCCACCGGCGGCCTCGAAAGCTTCTATGGGAAAAGAAACGGTGCAGACCGATTCCCACCCCAAATCCCACAATGGCGTAGCTTAGAATAAATGCACCGGCCTCGATCCAACCCAAGGGGTGCCAAAAAAACCAAAACGGCGTGATCAAGGCGCCGAGAAGGGGGATGCCGATCAGAACGGCATTTTCACAACGCTTTTGGAATGCCCCCCAGCCGCCGTAAATTACGCCCAGCGGCAGCCTTGCGTCTGGTCTTAAATCCAGTGCGTCTTCTTCAATTGAATCGGCCAAAACCATTTTTCAGCCCGTCGTTGAACGGTCGGATCACAATCCCTCAAACAATGCCGTCGAAAGATAGCGCTCCGCGAAGGAGGGAATGATCGCCACAATGGTCTTGCCGGCATTTTCCGGCCGCGCCCCCACTTCCAGCGCCGCGGCGATGGCGGCGCCCGAGGAAATGCCCACCGGAATGCCTTCCAGCTTGGCGGCCCGGCGCGCGGTTTCCAGCGCCGTCTCGTTGGAGATGGTGATGACTTCGTCAATCACTTTTCGATCCAGGATGGTGGGGACAAAACCCGCGCCGATGCCCTGAATCTTGTGGGGTCCGGCCTGGCCGCCCGACAGCACCGGGCTGTCTTCCGGCTCCAGCGCGATCATTTTTACCGAGGGCTTTCTGGCCTTCAGCACCTGGCCCACGCCGGTGATGGTGCCGCCGGTACCGACACCCGAGATTACGATATCAATCTTGCCTTCGGTGTCGTTCCAGATTTCCTCGGCCGTGGTGCGGCGATGGATGTCGGGATTGGCCGGATTTTCAAATTGCTGCGGGATCACCGAATTGGGAATGCTGGCCACGATCTCATGGGCGCGGGCAATGGCGCCCTTCATGCCCTTGGCGGCCTCGGTCAGTTCCAGCTGCGCCCCCAGAATCAAAAGCATCTTGCGCCGTTCCAGCGACATGGATTCCGGCATCACCAGGATCAGCCGATAGCCCTTGGCGGCGGCGACAAAAGCTAGCGCGATACCGGTATTGCCGCTGGTGGGCTCGACCAGGGTGCTCTTGCCCGGCGTGATGATGCCGTCTTTCTCCAGCGCTTCGATCATCGCCACGCCGATGCGGTCCTTGACCGAGGAAAGCGGATTGAAGAATTCCAGCTTGAGCAGGATGTCGGCCTTGACGCCCGCCTCTTTTGGCATGCGCAGCATGCGCACCAGGGGCGTGTCGCCGATGGTCTCGGTTATGTCGTTGTAGATGCGGCCGCGTCCAGGTTTGTTTTTCGGCATGGTTTCCTCAGATGGTGAAATCGGCGCTTACGCCCTGGTCGGCATCGACGCCCTGGCTGCGGGCCCGCTGGCATAGGTCTTCGATGGTGACCGAGTCCAGCCGCGCCATCACATCGTCCTGCAGGGTCTGGATCAGCGGCGCGACAATGCGCAGGCCCAGATCGGAGCGGGGACGGATTTTTTCTTCCTCGGCATCCTCGATGCTTTCGGCCACCCGCACCACATCGCCCACGGAAATGCGGCGGCGCTCACGGGCGAGACGGTAGCCGCCCCGCGGTCCGCGCACGCCTTTGAGGATGCCGGCGCGGACCAGCTGCTGCATCACCTGTTCCAGATAACGCTGCGGCACGCCTTGGCGGGACGTGATTTCCTTGGCCTGCACCGGCTCGGGACGGGCGTTGAAGGCAATGTCGATCACCGCCTCCAGCGCCAGCAGAGTCTTGCGGGACAGGCGCAGCATCATGACTTCACGCCCGCTTTTTCCGACATCAGGCCGGTTGAGCCGAAGCCGCCGGCCCCACGCGCGCTTTCGCCCAAGGCCTGACTTTCCACCAGTTCAGCCTGTTCGTGGCGCGCAATCACCATCTGGGCGATCTTGGCGCCACGCGTGATCCGGAATGGCTTGTCGCCATGGTTGATCAGGATCGCCTTGATCTCGCCGCGATAGTCGCTGTCGATCGTGCCCGGCGCATTGAGGCAGGTGATGCCATGGTTGAGGGCAAGGCCCGAGCGCGGCCGAATTTGGGCTTCCACCCCCGGCGGCAATTCGACGGCGATGCCGCAAGGCACCGCCAGGCGCGCGCCGGGAAGAAGTTCGATGTCCGTCTCCACCGCCGCCAGAAGGTCCAGCCCGGCCGAGCCGGCGGTGGCATAGAAAGGCAGCGCCAGGCCCTCCCCATGAGCCAGTTTCTTGATGCCAACCTTCATGCCGCGCCCTTCAGCTGGCTGGCGATGCGGGCGGCAAGACGCAGGCCCACTTCCGTCTTGGTCATCTCCGGCCAGTCTTCCACGCCAGCGGCGCTGATCAGGTGAACGCGGTTGCGTTCAGCCCCCATAACCGATTCACCCAAGGTATTGGCCGAAACGTCATTGGCGATGATCCAGTCGGCGCCTTTGCGCAGCCGCTTGGCGACGGCGTTTTCCACCACATCGTCGGTCTCGGCGGCAAAACCGATCACCAGGCGCGGGCGTGACGCATGCTGGGATAGGGTGGCCAGGATATCGGGATTCTCCACCAGCTTGATCAGTGGCACCACTCTTTCGGTTGCAAATTTGGCGGTGCTTTTCTTGATCTTGCTGTTGGCCGCGATGTCGGGCCGCCAGTCGGCCACCGCCGCCGCCATCACCAGCACATCGGCGGGCAGGCTGGCTTCGCAGGCCGCCAGCATTTCCCGTGCCGTGGTGACGCGCATGAGTTTCACGCCAACCGGCGGCGCGAGGGACACAGGGCCGGAAACCAACAGCGTCTCCGCTCCCGCCCGGGCCAGGGCATCGGCGATGGCATAACCCTGCTTGCCCGAGGATTGATTGGCCAGGAACCGCACCGGGTCGACCGGCTCGCGGGTCGGGCCGGCGGTCACAAGGGCGCGCATGCCGGTGAGGGGTCCTTCAGCGCCTAACGCTTTTTCTATGGTGGCCAAAATTTCCATCGGCTCGGCCATGCGGCCGGGGCCAAATTCGCCGCAGGCCATGTCGCCCTCATTGGGGCCCACGAACCACACGCCGTCTTTCTTCAGTTGTTCAAAGCTGCGTGCGACGGACGGGCTTTGCCACATCCGCACATTCATGGCTGGCGCCATCAATATCTTCTTGTCGGTGGCGAGGAGGGCGGTGGATGCCAGATCGCTGGCCAGACCCGCCGCCAGCTTGCCCATCAGGTCGGCTGTTGCCGGCGCCACCACCACCAAATCGGCAGCGCGCGACAATTCGATATGGCCCATCTCGGACTCATCGGTCAGGCTGAACAGGTCCTGGAAGGTTTTTTCGCCTGTCAGCGCCGAGACCGATAACGGCGTGACAAATTCCGCCCCCGCTTTGGTCAGGATGGCGCGCGTACCCACCCCCCGTTCGGCGAGGCGGCGAATCAGGTCGAGCGATTTATAGGCCGCAATGCCGCCGCCGATAATCAGAAGAACACTTTTGCCACGCATGTGAAACCCCGCGCCAAAATACGGCGCCAAAGGCGGGGAACATAGCAAACCACGCATACGAAGTGTAGTTCTTGGCAACTCTATGAAAATTATAAGAAAAAACTGTCGTCGAGGGTTAAGGCTCCGCTAACATTGTCATGCTCAAATGGACGCCTTGAGGGGGCATGGCGATGACGACAACCCAATTGACGACCCGGGACATGTACCGGCTCGCTTCCGATTTTGCAGAAGAATATGGCGATGACGCCTGCGACTATGCTTGGCGCGCGGTGATGTCGTTTGAGGCGGAAGGCGCCGGCGACCGGGCCTATTTCTGGTTCCTGCTGCTGGTGATGCTGGGCGACATCGCCGCGCACCGCATTGATCCGGGCGCGACAATCACAATTCACTGATTTCCGAAGCGCATCCCATCTTTCTCCCGGCAAGTCCGGCGGACAGAGGGGGGAGATAAACAATCTCAAATGCGTTAGCTTCAGGGGCGCCTCTTCAAGGACCCTTATGCCCCTCGATCCCATGGTGAAAGCATTTCTCGACCAGGCGTCGGCTATGCCGCGTCCGAAGATGTGGGAAATGCCGCTGTCTCTGGGCCGCCAGACCTTCGCGCACATGATGAGCATGGTGGGACCCAAGGACGTCCCGGTCGGCAAGATTCAGAACATCGTCATTCCCGGGCCTGCGGGCGACATCCGTGCCCGGGTTTACGCACCCGTCGCAACCGGCGGCTCGGCCTATCCGGCGCTGGTCTATTTTCATGGCGGCGGTTTCGTGGTCGGCGATCTGGACACCCATGACGGTTTGTGCCGCATGTTCGCCCATGAGGGCGGCTTCGTGGTGGTGGCAGTGGAGTATCGCATCGCGCCCGAGAACAAATGGCCTGCGCCTCTGGACGACGCCTTCGCGGCAACGCGCTGGATTTTCGAGAATGCGCCTTCGCTGGGCATAGACGCGGGCCGCATCGCCATCGGCGGCGATTCCGCCGGCGGACATCTGGCCGCCTTGGTCACCCAGAACATGAAGGAGCAAGGCGGTTTCAAGATTGCCTTCCAGCTGCTGCTTTTTCCCGTCACCGATCTGGCCGCCAACTCGGGTTCGATGGACCGCTACGCCGTGGGCTATTTCCTGGAAAAACAGACCATCGAATGGTGCCATGCCCAGGTCCTGCCGCCGGGCGCTGACCGCAGCTCCGCCAAAATCTCGCCGCTGCATGCCAGGGATTTGTCCGGCCTGCCGCCCGCCTATGTGATGCTGGGAGGTTACGATCCGCTGCATGACCAGGGCCTGGCCTATGCTCAGAAGCTGAAGGCGGCAGGGGTGCGCGTGACGGTCGCTGATTATGGCGAAATGGTACATTGCTTCATCTATCTGCAGAGCGTGCTGCCCCAGGCGCATGCGGCGGTGGCGGACGCGGCGGCGGCGGTGGCGCGGGCGCTCGACAAGGCCTAGTCCAGAAATCGTGATCCGCCTGCATCAGCAGCGCAAATTTATCGCCCCCGGCAAAATCTGGAACGTGGCGGGCAACAGACCGACACATTCGCCATCGGTTTCGACAAAAACCGCGCCTTTTGTGTCTACCGTCGGCGCCGCCGTCAGATGGGTGGCCCGCACCCGCCGCAGTTGCGGATCGGAGGGCGGCGCGCCGGCCCGCCAGGATTTCAAGAGAGTGATGAGACGCCGGCGCGGTGCACCGCCCATCACCACAATCTCGAACAAGCCGTCGCCCGGTTCGGCGCCCGGCGCCACCCGAAGCCCGCCGCCGAACCAGCGGCCATTGGCCACCGCGACATTGGTGATGCCGGCGATTTCGTCATAACCGGCATCGGTGAACAGCCTGACGCGCTGGGCACGCCAGCCGATAAGCGCGGCGGCGGCATGGAAGGCATAAGCGAAAGCGCCGCCGAAGAGCCTGGCGATGCGGGCGCGATTGAGTTTTGCCGCCATGCGGCCGGACAGGCCGAAGGACGCGACATTGACGAAATAGCGGCTGACCGGTTCGCCTTTCAGCGAAAGACAGGCCACATGTCCGACATCCAGGCGGCGGATGCGCGCCTGTTTCAGCCGCGCGATCGCGGCGTCATAATTCGCCGGAATGCCGAAGGTGCGGCGAAAATCGCCGGCGGGAGAAACAAAGCCAAACACCGCGTCCGGCGACACCGGCGCGCCATTCTCGAAAAAGCCGTTGATGGCTTCGTTGATGGTGCCGTCGCCGCCCACCGCGATGATGTCCAGATGACCTTCTTTGAGCGCGGCGCGCACCAGGCGCGCGATTTCGCCCCGCGCCCGGCTTTGCGCCACCTGCATCAGGGGAAAAGCCTTTTCCAGCGCGGGTTTGATTTTTGTCCAGTCGCGGCCGGTATGGCCGTTGGCCGCTTTGGGATTGACAATCACGAAGGCGGTCATGCTGCCTCGCGCGTCTGGTACAGAGGCGCAAGGCTCTCAATTTCGCGTGCTTTGCGGGCTTCGTCCCAGCCTAGCAGAACGGCCATGGCATCGGCGATCATGGCCAGATTGGGAAGCGGCCCGAATTGGCCGAGGCATGTCCGCCGCATCACCGCATCTTCCAGGGTAAGCGCCATTTCCTCACGCACCGCAAAGCCGATCTGGGCCAGCGTGTCGCCGCTTTCGCCCAGGGACGCGAGATCGGCGACTCTTGCATCTTCGAGCAGCTGGGGCAGGCGCGCGCCGAACATATGCGTCAGATGGCGTATGCCATTTAATCCGGGCCAGCGCTTTTCATGGTCTTCCAGCAACCTGCTCCATTCGTCAAAGCGCCCGCCGGGCAGGGGTATGACGGCGGTGCTGCAGGGCTTTGCCGCGAGTTCCAATTTGTTCACGGCTGCGTCGGTAATGGTCTCGGCCAGTTGCCGCGAGGTGGTCCATTTTCCACCCAGTGCCGACATCAGGCCATCAACCCCATCGTCCCTAGCGTGATCCACCAGCTCCGAGCGGCGGCTGGCGTTATAGGTCTGTCCCGAGCCATCATCCACCAATGGCCTGAGACCGGCATAGAAAAACTCAACCTTTTCGCGCGCCAGATGCGCGGCCGGCAGGAAGCGGTTCACCAGATCCAGGAAATCGCCGATATCGCTTTCGCTCACCGCCAGATTGCCGGGATCACCCTGAAATTGCGTGTCGGTGGTGCCCAGCAGCGTATGGCCGCGCCAGGGCAACACAAAAAAATGTCCGCCGCCCGCCTCCATGGTAAGGGCGGAACGGGTGAACTGCGGCAACAGCAGATGGATGCCCTTGGAGCGCAGCAATTTGTGATGGGCGGGTCTGCCCGTGGCATGTTCCAGGAACAGGTCGGCCCAGGGACCCGCCGCCACCAGGGTGAGTTTGGCGCGGATGTCGAATGTGGCGCCGCTAAAGGCGTCCCGCACACTGGCGCCTTCCACGGCCTTGCCGCGCATAACCAGCTTGTCCGCTGCCAGATGGTTGGCGATGGCCGCGCCATGGGCATCGGCGTCCACCAGGCATTCCAGCGCGATGCGTTCTGGCGCATACATCTGGGCGTCGTGATATTCATAGGCGCCGTGAAAGCCATCCAGCACAGGCTCGCGCGCCGCGGCCTCCTTCTGACTTAGCCAACGGCGCCCCGGCATTTTCTGCGCCGGATCGCTCAGCCGATTGCGGTCATAGGATAGAAGATCGTAGAGCGTCAGCCCGGCGGCGAGCGCCATCCGGTCCGCGATGCTTTTCTTTTCCAGCGGCAGCAAGAAGGGCAGTGGCCGCACCAGGTGTGGGGCGATGGCCTGCAGGTTTCGCCGCTCACGCAGGCTTTCGCGCACCAGGGAAAATTCCAGATTGCGCAGATAGCGCAATCCGCCATGCGCCAGCTTGGAGTTGTGGGCGGAGGTGGCGGAGGCGAAATCCCTGGCCTCGATCAGCGCCACTTTCAATCCGCGCAGCGCCGCATCGCGCGCCGTGAAACAGCCGGTGGCGCCGCCGCCGATGATCAGCAGGTCGAAATTTTCGCGGGAAAGACGATCAAGAGCGCGCCGCATGGGCGCGAAGGCTAGCGCGACAGAACCGGGTAAGCGAGTGCCTCAGGCAGCGAAGCGGCAGGCATAAAGAATACGCCTACTTGATCTTGCCTTCCTTGAATTGCACATGCTTGCGCAGCACCGGGTCGTATTTCTTGATCGAGAATTTCTCGGTCATGGTGCGGGTGTTCTTCTTGGTGACATAGAAAAAGCCGCTTCCGCCTTCGCTGTTGAGGCGAATCTTGGCTGTGGTCGGTTTGGCCATGTCGGACTCCAAAAAGAAGCAATGGGAGGCGGGGTAATGAAGCAGGGCCTCGTTTCTGTCAAGCAGGATTGGCCAAGGCGTTGAAATTTATCGTTTTTTTGGCTTGAACCGGTGTTTTGAACGGGCCGCCCCGGGCCGTCGCGGCGGCTTTGTTCCAAAGTTGGGAGCGCGGGCCGCTTCGCTGCTTTCCGCGAGCTCGAAACGCAAACCGCCAGTGACGGGGGCCGCCTCCATCAGCTTGACCCGGATGGTGTCGCCCAACCCATAGGTGGTGCCCGTTCGCTCGCCGATCATCGCCTGGCGGCGCTCATCATGGCGGAAATATTCCGCGCCCAGCGATCGGGCCGGTAACAATCCTTCCGCGCCGGAATCCTTCAGCCGCACGAACAGGCCGAACTTGATCACCCCGGTGATGCGCGCCTCGAAGATCGCGCCGAGATGCGCCTGCATATAGGCGGCGACATAGCGGTCGGTGGAATCGCGCTCCGCCGCCATGGCGCGCCGCTCGGTCATGGAAATGGCTTCGGCGATCTGCGGCAATTGCTTGATCTCGCGATCGGTCAAGCCGCCGCCGCCGCCCAGTCCGAGGCCCCGGATCAGAGCGCGATGCACGATCAAGTCGGCATAGCGGCGGATGGGCGAGGTGAAATGGGCATATTTGTCCAGGTTGAGCCCGAAATGCCCGATATTCGCCGGATCATAGATCGCCTGAGCCTGGCTCCTCAGCACCACGTCATTCATCACCGCTTCATGCGGCGTGCCCTTGGCGGCGATAAGGATGCGATTGAATGTCCCTGGCTGCACCACCTGACCCTTGGCGAAATTGATATTCAGGGTGCGGAGGAAATCGGAAAAGGCGAACAGCTTTTCCTTCGAGGGCGTATCGTGCACGCGATAGATCAAGGGCGTCCTGGCTTTCTCCAGCGCCTCGGCCGCTGCGACATTGGCCAGCACCATGCATTCCTCGATCAGCTTCATGCTCTCCAGCCGTTCGCGGAAGGCGATGGACGCGACATGGCCATCCGCGCCCAGCACGATACGCCGCTCCGGCAGGTCGAGATCGAGGGGGCTGCGCTTTTCCCGCGCAAGGATGAGGGTTTTATAAGCCGTCCACAGATCAGCCAGAGTCTTGCGGACGGCTGTTGTCATGTCCGCGTCGGGATAGCCGTCAAAGGCGCGCTGCGCCCTGGCATAGGTCAACCGCGCCGCCGAGCGCATCACGCCGCGCAGGAATTCATGGGAACGCTTGTGGCCTCCGGCGTCGAACGCCATCCGCACCGCCAGGCAGGGCCGGTCCACGCCTTCTTTCAGGGAGCAAAGATCGGCCGACAATTCCTCGGGCAGCATCGGCACCACCCGGTCGGGGAAATAGGCGCTGTTGCCGCGCTTGAGGGCTTCGATGTCCAGCGCCGAGCCGGGCGTCACATAATGGGCGACATCGGCGATGGCGACCAGCACGACATGGCCGCCCAGATTTGAGGAATCGTCATCCGGTCCCGCCCATACCGCATCGTCGTGATCGCGTGCATCCTCTGGATCGATAGTGACAAGCGGAATGGCGCGCAAATCCGTGCGCCCCTCCGATTTTACAGGCTTGGCTGCCTTGGCTTCGTCCAGCACCGCATCGGGAAAGGCGGTGGGAATGCCATGGGCATGAATGGCGATCAGGCTGATGGTGCGGGGCGAATCCATGCTGCCGATCCGTTCCAGCACTTTGACGCGGGGAAAACCTGTGGCGCGGCCTCCAAGAGGTTCGCATACCACCAGCTCATTATTCTTCGCGCTGCCGGCATCGCGCCGGTCCAGGGCATATTCGCTGCGCGCCTTGCGTTCCACCGGCATGACGCGAAAGCCCTGCGCGGTCTCGCGCAGCACGCCCAGGATGCGGTCGGTCTTTGCCTCGCTTTCCAGGCGGCGCACGACTTTGGCTTCATAGCTGTCGCCTCGCTTTTCCAGCCGCGCCAGAATCCGCGCGCCGGAGGCCAGGGCTTCTTTTGCCGGCGCGACATGAATCACGGGCGGTTCTTCGTCCGATTCCCAATTCAATGGACGGGCCAGCAATTCGCCGTCGCTGTCGGCGCCGGTGATTTCCAGCAGCAGGGTTTCGGCAAGCTCACCCTGCCGGGTGAAGCCGCGTTTCGCCTTGCCCGCAATAGCGCCTTCCTGTTCAAGCTCCTTGAGCAGGCGCTTGAGCAGGATGCGGTCGGAGCCCTTGAGGCCGGAAAGCCGCGCCAGGTCGCGTTTGGTCGCGCCGGGGTTTTCGGCGAGCAGGGCGAGCAGACGGGCTTTGTCGAGCTTGGGCGCGTTTGTCGTTTTGCGCGCCAATTATTCGCCCGCCACCGGTTCCGGTTTTTTCTTCGCTGCCGGTTTCTTGGCCACGGCTTTCTTGGCGGGCTTTTTTTCCGCCTTTTCCGGCTTATCCGCTTTTTCCACCTTTGGCTTCGGCGCCGCTTTCTTTTTCTTCTTCTTGCCGCCGCCCTTGGTGATCCGCTCGGCGATCAGGGTTTGCGCCTGCTCCAGCGTGACCGTCAGGGGATCAAGCCCTTCTGCGATGGTGGCATTGGTATCGCCGTCGCTGACATAGGGGCCGTAGCGGCCTTTCAACACCTTGATCGCCACGCCGTCGGCGCCGGCACCCAGTTCTTTCAGCACTTCCGGCCCACGCCGCCCGCCCTTGGCCTTTTTCTCGGCCAGCAGGGTGACGGCATGGTTGAGACCGATATCGAAGACATCGTCCGGCGATTCCAGAGAGGCATATTTGCCGTCATGGGCGACGTAAGGACCGAAGCGGCCGAAATTCGCCGTGATCATCTTGCCGTCTTCGGGATGTGCCCCTACCTCGCGCGGCAGCGACAGCAATTTCACCGCCATGGCCAGATCCACTTCGGCCGGATCGGTGCCTTTGGGCAATCCGCTGCGCTTGGGTTTCTTGTCTTCACCCAGCTGGACATAAGGCCCGAAACGGCCGGAACGCAGCGTCACCTGTGTGTCGGTTCCCGGAAACAGGCCGAGCTCGCGCGGGCCGGTATCGCCTTCACCCGGCTTGGCGCCGATCTGACGGGTGAACTTGCACTCCGGATAATTGGTGCAGCCGACAAAGGCGCCAAAGCGCCCCAGCTTCAAATTCAGCCGGCCATTTTCGCAATTGGGGCATTTGCGCGGGTCAACCCCGTCGGCGCCCGCCGGGAAAATATGGGGACCCAGCACCGAATCCAGTTCGTCAATCACCTGGCGGATTTTGAGATCCTTGGTTCCGGCAACCGCGGCCGAGAAGTCTGTCCAGAAATCGCGCAACAAGCCTTTCCAATTCAGCTTGTGTTCCGCGACCTCGTCGAGCTTTTCCTCCAGGTCGGCAGTGAAATCATATTCGACATAGCGCTTGAAAAAGCTCTGCAGGAAGGTGGTGACCAGCCTTCCCTTGTCCTCGGGATAGAAGCGGCCGCGGTCCTGCCGCACATAGGCGCGATCGCGTAGGGTGGAAAGTATGGTGGCATAGGTGGAGGGACGGCCAATGCCCAGTTCCTCCAGCTTCTTCACCAGGCTGGCCTCGGAATAACGCGGCGGCGGCTCGGTGAAATGCTGGACGGATTTTACATTCTCGGCCTTTGCCGCGTCCCCGGCGTTTACCTGGGGCAGCTTGGAGCCTTCTTCGTCGGAAGCGTCGTCTTCGCCTTCCAGGTATAACGTCAGAAAGCCGTCGAACAGCGTGACGGTGCCGGTGGCCCGCAAGGTGATCTTCTTGTCTGTCGAAACCACGTCCACGGTGGTGCGTTCCTGCTCGGCTGATTCCATCTGGCTGGCGACAGCGCGCTTCCAGATCAGCTCATAGAGTTTTGCGGCGTCCGTATCGAGATAACGCGCCACCTCTTCGGGGGTACGGGCAAAGCTGGTAGGGCGCACCGCTTCATGCGCCTCTTGCGCGTTCTTGGCCCTGCTGGTGTAGGTCCGGGCCGCGGACGGCACATAGCGTGCGCCATATTTCTGGCCAATGACCTGACGGGCTTCCGCAATCGCTTCGGGCACCATGATGACGCCGTCAGTACGCATATAGGTGATCAGGCCGGTGGTATCGCCGCCGATCTCCACGCCTTCATAGAGGCCCTGCGCCACCTGCATCGTGCGTTTGGCATTAAAGCCCAGCTTGCGCGCGGCTTCCTGCTGCAGGGTAGAGGTGATGAAGGGAGGTGAGGGATTGCGTCTGACGGGTTTGGCCTCGACACTGCCAATGGAAAATTTCTGTGCCTGAATCGCCTCCACCGCGCGCCTGGCGTCGGCTTCACGGCCCAGCGAAAGCTTCTCCAGCTTCTTGCCGCTGAGCTGAATCAGCCTTGCGGAGAAGTTACCCGCTGCTGTCGCGACATCCGCGTCAATGCTCCAATATTCCTGGGCGCGGAAGGCCTCGATCTCGGTTTCGCGCTCCACCACCAGGCGCAGGGCGACCGATTGCACCCGTCCCGCCGATCGCGCGCCGGGAAGCTTGCGCCACAGCACTGGCGAGAGCGTAAAGCCCACCAGATAATCCAGCGCGCGGCGGGCGAGATAGGCGTCCACCAGATCCTGGTCGATCTTGCGGGGATGCGCGATGGCTTCCAGGATTGCCGATTTGGTGACGGCGTTGAACACCACCCGCTCCACCGGCATTTTTCCCAGCACATGCTTCTGGCGCAGCACTTCCAGGATATGCCAGCTGATCGCCTCACCCTCCCTGTCAGGGTCGGTGGCCAGGATCAGCTTGTCGGCGCCTTTCACGGCGCTGGCGATGTCCTTCATTTTCGCCTGGGCGCGGGCATCCACCTCCCAGACCATGGAAAAATCGTCATCCGGCTTCACCGACCCGTCCTTGGAGGGCAGGTCGCGGATATGGCCGAAGCTGGCCAGCACTTTGTAGCCGGGGCCCAGATACTTATTGATGGTCTTGGCTTTGGCGGGGGATTCAACGACGAGGACGTTCATGCCGGGCTTTGAATTACCTTGGTTTTTTGCGGGATATCTGGGGGGCCTAGGGTCCTGCGACAAGGCCGGGCCAAAAATCGGCGCGGCGGGGCGGGACACTGATAGAAGCCGAACGCGCCTGTCAACGCCGCCCCAACGAGGTATCATATCCTTATAGTTGTAAATATCGCGTTATAGGGCCGATACAATACCATAAGTGGTATTCAAAACAGGTCATTAGTCACGCGCAGAGCCGCTTTTCAACACCAGGACACAAAATTACCGGGGTGCCGCCGGCAGCGCCCCGCAAGTTCCAGTTCCAGAAGCACAGTCAATACCGCCGAAGCCGGGGCGCCGGTTTGGCGAATCAGTTCGTCCACCGCTACCGGGGCAGGGCCGAGCGCTTCCTCGATCCTTCGTCGCACCCGGTCGGCTTCGGCTTCCAGGGCGGCCGGATCGGGTGGGACGAGGCTGTTGTCCGTCTCGGGCTCGCGAAAGAAACGGCCCATGATGGGCCGCAGGACCGAGAGTATATCCTCGGCGTTTTCGATCAGAGTGGCGCCTTCCCGGATCAGGCGGTTGGCGCCCCGCGCCCTGGGATCAAGAGGAGAACCAGGCACGGCGAAAATCTCGCGGCCTTGCTCCAGCGCGTAGTTGGCGGTGATCAGCGAACCGGACCGCTCCGCTGCCTCCACCACCACCAGCCCGCGCGCCAGGCCGGAGATCAGGCGATTGCGGCGCGGAAAATGGCGTGCCTGGGGCGCCTCACCCAGCCGCATTTCGGAAATGATCGCGCCTTGCCTGCGAATGGCGTCATAGAGTTTCTCATTCTCCGGCGGATAAATAACATCGACGCCGCCCGCCAGCACCGCAACAGTGCCAGTGGTCAGCGCCCCGTCATGCGCGGCGGCGTCAATCCCGCGCGCCATGCCCGAGGCGATCGCCAGACCCGCGGCGGCCAACTCCTGCGCCAAGGTGAAAGCGAATTTGCGGCCCAGGGCCGAAGCATTGCGCGCTCCTACAATCGATACCATCTCGCGCTTCAGAAGCGGCGCGTGGCCCAATACCGCGATCAGGGGCGGCGGCGGATCAAGCGCCGCCAAGCCTTGCGGAAAGTCCGGCTCGCAACTGGCAATCAGCCTTCCGCCCAGCTTGGAGAGATCGGCCATCTCGCGCGCAACATCTTCTTCCGGCGGCAGGATGAAATTTTTTCCGCCGCCGCGCGCGGCCATGCGCGGCAATTCCGCCAGGGCCGCTGCCGCGCCGCCAAAACGCGCGATCAGGCTGGCGAAGGTAACGGGACCGACATGTTCGGTGCGTGCCAGCCTGACCCAGGCGCGCCGCTCGCTGTCGCTAAGCATTCGCACCGCTGGCTCTTTTTCCGATACGGGGTTCCTCGCCGCGCAGAAGCCGGCGAATATTTTCCCGGTGCATGAAGAAAATCAGGGCGGCCAGCATCACCGCCAGCGGCGCATATTCGCGCTGCCCGAAGGCGAAGAAATAAACCGGCGACAGCGCGATGGCGACCAGCGCTGAAAGCGAGGAGATACGCCAGATCAGGGCCACCGCCGCCCATGTCGCCGCCACCAGCAATCCCACCGGCCAGAACAGCGCGATGGCGACGCCGAGGAAGGTGGCAACGCCCTTGCCCCCCTTGAAGCCCAGCCAGACCGGAAACAGATGACCCAGGATCGCGGCCAGCGCGGCAAAGATCTCCGCGCCCGGCGGCAGCCAATGCCGCGCGATCAGCACGGCCGCCGCGCCTTTGCCACCATCGCAAAGCAATGTCGCGGCCGCCGCCCATTTTTTTCCGGTGCGCAGAACATTGGTGGCGCCGATATTGCCCGAGCCGATCTTGCGCACGTCGCCCGCGCCGGACAGATAGCTCAACAGCAGGCCGAAGGGGATCGAACCCAGGAGATATCCCAATGCCAAGGCAATAGGAGCGGCGGCCGGCAACGTCATTGTCATGGCGCGGGACGATGACAGGGTTTTTATGGAGTGTCATCCCCGCCTGGGATCACCGCGTCCTGTCAAATACGCAGTCGCCGCCGACAAAGGTCATGCGGGCGCGGCCCTGGAATTTGCGGCCTTCAAAGGCGGTGTTGTGCGCGCGCGAATGAAGCTTGCGCTCATCCAGAACAAAGGGTTCGGCCTCGTCCAGAAGCACCAGGTCGGCGGGCGCGCCCTTGGCCAATGTACCGGCATTGAGGCCCATGATGCGGGCCGGGCTGGCGGTGAGCGTCTTGAGGATATGGCTCAATCCCGCATGGCCGTCGTGATGCAGGCTTAAGGCCGCGGGCAGCAACGTCTCCAGTCCGACGCTGCCGAAAGCAGCGGCGCCGAATGGCAATCGCTTGGTATCGGCGCCTTGCGGTTCATGGCTGGAAACGATCACGTCAATCACGCCGCTGGCGACGCCTTCGACCATGGCGGCTCTGTCGGCTTCGGAGCGCAGCGGCGGCTTCACCTTGCGGAATGTGTAATAGGAGCCGACATCCAGCTCGTTCAGCATCAGATGATGGGCCGAGACGCCGCAGGTGATGGGAAGCCCGCGCGCCTTGGCGGCGGCTATCGCTTCCAGGCTGGCGTGGGTGGAAATCTGGCCGAAGTGATACCGCGCGCCCGTCAGCTCCACCAGGCGGATGTCGCGCTCGACGATGATCGCTTCCGCCAGGGACGGGGCTGCGGCGAGGCCCATGCGGGTGGCGAATTCGCCTTCGGTCATGGCTGTGCCTTCCGACAGGTCCGGGTCCTCGGCATGACCCACCACCAGCGTGTCGAAGGTGGCGGCATAGGCCAGCGCCCGGCGCATCACCCGCGCATTGGCGACGGTGCGGTCGCCATCGCTGAAGGCCACCGCGCCCGCTTCCTTCAGCAGGCCGATTTCGGTCATGACTACGCCCGCCAGCTGGCGGGTCAAGGCCGCCATGGGCGCCACGCGCACCTTGGCGGTGGCCGCGGCGCGGCGTTTGATGAAATCGACCAATGAGGGTTCGTCGATCACCGGGTCGGTATTGGGCATGGTGACGATGGTGGTGACGCCGCCCGCCGCCGCCGCCTCGCTGGCCGACTGCAATGTCTCTCGATGCTCGCTGCCCGGCTCGCCGGTAAAGACGCGGCAGTCGATCAGGCCGGGCGCCAGGATCAGGCCGCGGCAATTGATGATCTCGAAATCGTTTTCGTCCGCATCGTTGAACAGGCGCGGGCCGACATCGGCGATCCTGCCATTTTCCACCAGCAATCCGCCCTTGGCGTCCAGGCCTGAGGCCGGATCGATCAGCCGCGCATTGCGGAAGGCAATCCTGCGCCCATTCATGAGATCACCGTCATGCCTGGCCCCGCGCAAGAGCATCCAGCACCGCCATGCGGATTGCCACACCCATCTCCACCTGTTCGGAGATCAGGCTCACATCCAAATCGTCCGCGATGTCGGATGAGATTTCCACGCCGCGGTTCATCGGGCCGGGATGCATCACCAGCGCCCCGGGCCTGGCATAGGAGAGCTTCTCGCGGTCCAGGCCATAGAAGCGGAAATATTCGCGGGCCGAGGGCACAAAGGCGCCGGTCATGCGCTCTAGCTGCAGGCGCAACATCATCACGATGTCGGCCCCGGCGAGGCCGGCTTTCATATCGGTGAAGACGTCCACCCCAAAGCGTTCGGCATCGCAAGGCAGTAGGGTACGCGGCGCGACCAGCCGTACCTGCGCGCCCATCAGGGACAGAAGCCGGATATTGGAACGGGCCACCCGCGAATGCAGGATGTCGCCGCAGATCGCCACGGTGAGATTTTCAAAACCGCCGCGTCGGCGCCTGATAGTGAGCGCGTCGAGCAGCGCCTGGGTGGGATGTTCGTGTTGCCCGTCCCCGGCATTGACCACACTGCAATCCAGCTTGCGCGACAGAAGCTCCGCCGCGCCGCTGTCATGATGGCGCACCACCAATATATCGGGCCGCATGGCATTGAGGGTGGCGGCGGTGTCGATCAGGGTCTCGCCTTTGGATACTGAGGACGTCTTGACGCTCATGTTGAGTACGTCCGCGCCCATCCGCTTGCCCGCCAGCTCAAAGGAGCTCTGCGTGCGGGTACTGGCCTCGAAAAACAGGTTGATCAGGGTGCGGCCTTTGAGCAGGGCGGTTTTCTTCTCTCCCCTGCGATTGAGCGCGGCATAGGTGTCGGCCAGATCGAGCAGGAGGGTGACTTCGGCTGCGGAAATTCCTTCGATCCCAAGCAGATGGCTTGATTTGAGGATCGGCGCGGTGTTCGCGGATGTCATTAAAGCGGGCCTTATAGCGAGGGATGGGGTATCGGGCAAGCAGGCATCCGTGACTGGGTTAAACAGGTCTTTCGCCGGCCATTTCCTCCAGCGATTTTCCCGCCGGTTCGGGCAGGAACAGGAGGGCGACCAGGGTGATGGGAAGGGTGCCGAGAAGCAACTGGATGGCGGGACCATGGGCGTGGAAATGATCGTAAAGGTGGCCTTCCAGCGCCAGGCTCACCGCGCCTGAGCCGATATAGACCAGATAACGCACGCCCGAGACGGTGGCCCGGTATTCGGTGGGCACGATCTCCAGCGCAAAGCCCGCGATCAACGCGTCACCGGAAAAAAAGCCGAAGAAAGACAGGATCCACAGCGGCGGCAGCCACCAGCCGGAAAGACCGCTATAAAAAAGCGCAAAGCCGATGCCGGCACAGGACACGATGGTGAAAGTCATGATTTTGCGGCCGATGTGGTCGGAGATGCGTCCCGCGGTGATCGCCAGCGCCAGCCCTACCAGTCCGCCGGGAATGAACAGCAGATTCACGTCCAGCGGCGAATAGTGAAAAACGCTTTGCAGATATTTGGAAGACAGCACCGAGGCGGATGCGGTACCGAAGCCGAAGGCGCTGGCGGCAATCAGGATGGTCAGCAACCGAAGCGGGTATTGCCGCACCAGATCGCGCAGCAGGTCCAACGTTTCTTTCAATTTGGATTTGGCCTTCTCGACATTCTCCCGTGCCGCAAAGCGTTTGGTCTCGGGCAAGTTGCGCCGCAGATACGCGACCAGGAACAGCGGCACCGCGCCGATCACATACAGCGCTCGCCAGCCATAGGGCAGGACATTCACGCCCAGAAAGGCCAGTGACGCCAATCCCGCGCCGGTATAGTCCAGGGCACTGAGCGTGCCATTGGCCCAACCGCGCGCGCCCGCCGCCACTTCCTCGGCAATCACGACAAAGCACAGCATCTCCTCGGCATAGCCGAAGACGCGGGTGAGAATCTGCGCCCAGACGAATTGCGCATAGTCCCCGGAAAAAGCCGTGGCGAGCGTGAACACCGCCTGACCGAAAATCGTGAACAGCAACAGTCGCCGCCGCCCTACCAGATCGGCGCTGGCCGAAATCGCCAACGCGACAATCGTCGCCAGGCGGAAATAGGAGACCGTAAGGCCCACTTGGTTTTCAGGAATGTTAAGGCTGGCCTGAATCTGCGGAACCGCCAGGCCGAACACATTCATGTCATAACCGGCGAACAGCGCCGCCACGCCCACCAGCAGGAAAACCCGCTCCTGCCGCCACTGCATCGCCACCGGTGGCCGCAAACCCGGCGGCAGCCAGCGGAAATGGGCAAGTGCGGCTTCGTCTCTCATGGTCGATTTCTGAGCCGGTCGAGCGCCAGTTGCAGGATGTAAGCGGCCGCCATCTTGTCCACCACTTCCCCCCGCCTTTTGCGCGAGGTGTCGGCCTCGATCAGGGTGCGGGTGACGGCGCTGGTGGAAAGCCGCTCATCCTGGAACAGCAGGGGCAGGGGTGAATGACCCGCCCAATTGCGGCCAAAGGCGCGAGCCGATTGGGCGGAAGGGCCGTCGCTGCCGTCCATATTCAGGGGCAGGCCCACCACCAGCCCGCCCACGCCCTGCTCACTTATTATAATGTCCAGCCGGGCGGCATCGACGGCAAATTTGCCCCGTTTCAGGGTCTGCATTGGGGTGGCGACGGTTAGCAGCCGGTCAGACAGAGCCAGGCCGATGGTCTTTTCCCCCAGATCAAGGCCCAGCAGCCGCAGGCCCGGCTCAAGGCTCAAGGCGGCTATGTCCGTCACGGCCATGAATTTCCGCCCTTTTCCTTGCCAGCCTTGTCCCTGATTGCTAGCAAGTCCAGCGCATATTTGCATGGTCGCATTTTCCACGGAAAGCGTGGCACTACGTTGTTACTAGCCACCACACTTTTCCTGAAAATGCTCCTCGAACAGGTCAGGCCGCCCCCATGTCCGTCGACAAGGACACCGTAAGACGCATCGCCCGGCTGGCCCGGCTGGCCGTGCCGGAGGAAAAGCTCGAGCCGCTGGCCGGGGAACTGACCGGCCTTTTCAACTGGGTCGAGATGCTGAACGAGGTCCATATCGAGGGCGTGCCCGCCATGACCTCGGTGGTGGCGCAGAAACTCAAATGGCGCGAAGACAAGGTGACCGAGGGCGGCGCCGCCGAAGCTTTGATGACGAACGCGCCCGAACATGAAGCCACCTTCTTCGTGGTGCCCAAGGTGGTGGAATAATGTCCGCTGCCGCTTTCACTTTGGCCGAGGCGCGCGACGCCCTGAAGGCCCGGAAAATTTCCTCCCGCGAATTGACCGAGGCCCTGGTCAAGGCCGTGGAGCAAGCGCGTCCGCTCAATGCCTATGTCACCGAGACGCCGGAGAAAGCGTTTGAAATGGCGGCGGCGTCCGACGCAAGACTCGCAAAAGGCGAGGGTGGCGCGCTGGAAGGCCTGCCGCTGGCGATCAAGGATCTGTTTTGCACCAAGGGCGTGCGGACCACGGCGGGCAGCAAGATTCTCGGAAATTTCGTGCCACCTTACGAATCCACCGTGACCCAGAATCTGTGGAACGCCGGGGCGGTGATGCTGGGCAAGACCAACATGGACGAATTCGCCATGGGCTCCTCCAACGAAACCAGCGCCCATGGCCCGGCGTTCAATCCCTGGCGGGCGCGAAACTCCAACGCCAATCTGGTGCCGGGCGGTTCGTCGGGCGGTTCCGCCGCCGCGGTCGCCGCCGATCTTTGCCTCGCCGCCACCGGCACCGATACCGGCGGCTCGATCCGCCAGCCCGCCGCCGTGACGGGGATTGTGGGTCTCAAGCCGACCTATGGCCGCTGCTCGCGCTGGGGCATTGTCGCGTTTGCGTCGTCGCTGGACCAGGCGGGTCCCATGACCAAGACGGTGCGCGATGCCGCGATCATGCTCAAAAGCATGGCCAGCGTGGATACGAAGGACTCCACCAGCATGGATGTGCCGGTGCCGGATTATGAAAAGCTGCTGGAAGGCGGCATCAAGGGCCTTCGCGTCGGCATTCCGAAAGAATACCGCATGGATGGCGCGCCGCCGGAAATCGCCGCGCTGTGGGACAAGGGCGCCGAATGGCTGAAGGCCCAGGGCGCCGAAATCGTGGAGGTTTCGCTGCCCCACACCAAATATGCGCTGCCGACATATTATATCGTGGCGCCGGCCGAGGCCTCGTCCAACCTGGCGCGCTATGACGGCGTGCGTTACGGCCACCGGGCCAAGGGCGCGCATGACATCACCGAGCTTTATGAAAAAAGCCGGGCAGAGGGTTTTGGCGCGGAGGTCCAGCGCCGGATTCTCATCGGCACCTATGTTCTCTCGGCGGGGTATTATGACGCCTATTATGCCCGCGCCCAGAAGCTGCGCACCCTGATCGCCCGGGATTTCACCGAGGCCTATGGAAAATGCGATGTGCTGCTCACCCCTGCCACGCCGGGTCCCGCCTTTGCGGTGGGCGACAAGAGCGACGATCCGGTCGCGATGTATCTCAACGACGTCTTCACCGTCACCGTCAATCTGGCGGGCCTGCCCGGCATCGCCGTCCCCGCCGGCCTGACCGCGAACGGCTTGCCGCTGGGCCTGCAGCTGATCGGCAAGGCTTTTGACGAAGCCACGGTGCTTAGGGCGGGCCTCGCCATCGAAGAGGCGGCGGCCTTCCGCCATAAGCCGGCCAACTGGTGGAGGGCGGCATGACTTCTATTGATCACGCCCCCTCCGGAAGCGGGGGGTCTCCCGAAAAAACCAAGCTCGTCAAAGGCCAGACCGGCGAATGGGAAATCGTCATCGGCATGGAAGTTCATGCCCAGGTGCTGTCGAAATCCAAGCTGTTTTCCGGCGCCTCTACCGAATTCGGCGCCGAACCCAACGCCCAGGTTAGCTTCGTGGATGCGGGCATGCCCGGCATGCTGCCGGTGATCAACGCCAAATGCGTCGAGCAGGCGGTGCGGACCGGCCTCGGGCTCAAGGCCAAGATCAACCTTTCCAGCATCTTCGACCGCAAAAATTATTTCTATCCCGACCTGCCCCAGGGTTATCAGATCAGCCAGTACAAGAACCCGATTGTGGGCGAGGGCGAGGTTTTCATCGACCTCAAGGACGGCAGCACCGTCCGGGTCGGCATCGAGCGCCTGCATCTGGAGCAGGATGCCGGCAAAAGCCTGCACGACCAGCACCCCGATTCCTCTTATGTCGATTTGAACCGTTCCGGTATCGCCCTGATGGAGATCGTCACCAAGCCGGACATGCGTTGTTCGGAAGAAGCCGCGGCTTTCCTGAAAAAACTGCGCGCCATTGTGCGCTATCTGGGCACCTGCGACGGCAACATGGACGAGGGATCGATGCGGGCCGACGTCAATGTCTCGGTGCGGAGGCCCGGCGGTCCGCTGGGTACCCGCTGCGAGATCAAGAACGTCAATTCCATGCGCTTCGTCGCCCAGGCGGTGGAATATGAGGCGCGCCGCCAGGTCGAGATCATCGAGGGCGGCGGTTCGATAAAGCAGGAAACCCGACTGTTCGATTCACGCCTGAACCAGACCCGTTCCATGCGTTCCAAGGAAGAAGCGCATGATTACCGCTATTTTCCCGATCCCGACCTTCTGCCCCTGGAGCTGGACCAGGCCTGGGTGCGGGAAATCGAAAAGTCGCTGCCGGAATTGCCGGACGCTAAGCGCGCCCGCTTCATCGTGGCCGGACTTTCGCCCTATGACGCCTCGGTCCTGGTGGCGGAGCGCGAATTGGCGGATTATTACGAGGAACTTGCCAAGGGAGTGGACGCCAAGGCGGCGGCCAACTGGCTCAACAACGAGATTCTGGGCCGGCTCAATCGTGACAGCCTGTCCATCACCGACGTTCCGGTGAGCGCTGCGGCCAACAATGCCATTATCGGTATGATCATGGCGGGCACGATCTCGGGCAAGATCGCCAAGGACCTGCTCGACATTGTCTGGACGGAGGGCGGCGATCCGCGCGCCATCGTGGAATCCCGCGGCCTGCGCCAGGTCACCGACACAGGCGCGATCGACGCCGCCATAGAGGCGGTGATCGCCGGAAATCCCGACAAGGTGGAAGAGATCAAGGCGAAGCCAAAGCTTGCCGCCTGGTTCGTCGGCCAGGTGATGAAGCAGACCGGCGGCAAAGCGAATCCGGCCGCCGTCAACGCCGCCCTCAAGAAGCGACTCAATCTCCCCGAACAGGGGTGATTCGCACAAAATGCGCAAAACCCCATAGCGCCGCATAAAAATGCAAATTTTTTATCCGTATACAGAGTAGCGAATATAATATAATAAAATAAGGGGCTATTCGTATTTCCGCAAAATCGCGCTTTCGCAAAGCGCAAGGCGCAGTTGCATTTATAAATGCAAGTCTTTCATATTCATGACGTTTTGGGGGGTGACCTAGTCGCCTCGACCCGAACAAACGATAGAGGAGTTGATCATGGCTGCGAAGAAAAAGGCCAAGAAGGTTGCCAAGAAGAAGAAGGCTTCCAAGAAGAAGAAGAAATAGTTGGATTGACTTTAGGTCAATCTGACGCTCACGGTTACCCCTGACATTCAGGATGTATCCGATGAACAAGGCAAAGGCCGCGGTCACCCGAAAGGGTACCGCGGCCAAGCCCGTTTTGGTGGGGTGAGGCGCGACCGGCGCAGCCGCTCAAATCGATCCTGCGGATCGATTTGAGCGCCGAACGCCCGGAGCGCCAGCGAAGGGCCGGGAGAGAAGCGAGGCGCGGGGTTATGATGAAGAAAAAGACCGGAAAATCCCCCAAGGCAGGGGGGCGGGCAAAAGTTCCACCCCCGCCGATCCAACTCTATTACTGGCCGACGCCCAATGGCCATAAGATCAGCATTCTGCTGGAAGAGCTGAAGCTGCCTTATGTCCTGAAGCCGGTGAATATCAACAAGGGCGAGCAGTTCGCCCCGGCTTTTCTCAAGATTTCGCCCAACAACCGCATGCCGGCCATCATCGACCCCAGGGGGCCGGGCGGAAAGGCGATTTCAGTCTTTGAATCCGGTGCCATTCTCCAATATCTCGGCCGCAAAACCGGGAAATTCTATCCCCGGAACGAGCGTTCGCGCGTCGCCGTGGACGAATGGTTATTCTGGCAGGTGGGCGGGCTGGGACCGATGGCGGGGCAGGCCAACCACTTTCTCCACTATGCCAAGGACGATCAGGCCTATCCCAAAAAGCGCTACACCGACGAGGTGCACCGCCTGTTCGGGGTGATGAACACAAGGCTGGCAAAACGCAAATATCTGGCGGGGACCTATTCCATCGCCGACATCGCCTGCCTCAGTTGGGTCAAATCCGCGAGCCGCTTCCAGCCCCTGGACGAATTTTCCCACCTGGCCGCCTGGTTCGCGCGGCTGATGAAACGGCCCGCGGTCAAGCGTGGACTGGCGGTGGGGGCGGAATTGCGCAAACCCCAGCCTCTGACCGAAGACGAGCATAAGATCCTGTTCGGGCAACGCGCGCTTAACTTAAGTTAGTGGTCTGTAGCGGCAGCGTGCGGCAAGCCACGAACGAGAACCATATTTAAGAACTTCTTCATCACACCTAACGGTTCTTAGCAAATAAGGCTAATCGACATTTACCGCGTCTTAGTTTCTTCGGCATCACCATGCGTCATGGTCGAAGAGGAGACTATCGTGACGTGCATCGATATGGATTCACTGGCGCAATATGAAAGCGAGGCCAAGCTTGGCCGCGCCGATGCGCTCTACAATCTGGGCCTGGCTTATTCGACCGGCCAGGGTGTAGCGCAGGATTACGTCGCCGCCCACAAATGGTTCAATCTCGCCGCCCTGCGCGGCAGCAACATCGCCAAGAACTGGCGCAACCAGATTGCCGAAGAGATGAATGCGGGCCAGATTGCGCAGGCGCAAAAGCTTGCCCGTGAATGGCTCTCTATTTTCAAATAACTCAGTTCGTTTTCGGCGTCGGCGCGCTCAGCACCGGATTTTGCGGCGCCATCGGCGCGTACAGATCGCTCACGATCTGAAGCGGTATATCCTTCCCCGCCAGGCGCCCCCGGTAAACCTCGGTATTCTCCAAAACACGTTCGACATAGTTGCGGGTCTCGCTGAACGGGATCTGCTCAATGAAGTCCAGCGGGTCCACCGCGCCGGTGCCGGGATCGCCTATGGCCGCAACCCAGCGGCGAGCATTGGTATCGCCCGCGTTGTAGCTGGCCGCGGCCAACACCAGCGACCCGTTCCAGTGGCTGATATGCCCGGCATACTCGATCATGCCGAGCGCGATATTATAGTCCGGGTCGGTCAAGAGATCGCCCGGCCGGTAGTGCAGGCCGGCGATCCGCGCCGCTTTGCGGGCCGCGGGCGGCATCATCTGCATCAAGCCGCGCGCACCCGCGCTGCTCATGGCATAAGGATCAAATTCGGTTTCCTGCCGGATCAGGCCCAGCACCAGCGCGGGATCGGGCGGGGTGCCCGGCGCCTTATAGGCCGGTAGCGCCATCACCGGATGGGTGAAAGCCAGCATCGGCGTCCCGGCATAGCTCGCCGATTTGGCCAGCCGCACAGCGATTTCGGGATAGCCCCACTCGGTAAGGCTTTGCAGGAACGCCTTCAGCTGCCGGGGCGAGGAATAGACCTGGACGTCCGCCTCGGCGAACAGCCTTAAGTCGTCCGCCTGCCCCAGATCCGCCAGCACGCGGATCTGGGGCATCAGGGGATGGTTCTCGATCTCGCTTTTTGCAGCCGCCACGACATCGCTATCATTCACATGCAGCAGCGGCGCGGCCTCGGTCCGGGCCATCGCGAGCTGGCCGTAAAAACTTTCCGGATAGACGGCGGCCAAGCGGTAATGGACATAGGCATTGGCGTTGTCGTTCATCGCCTCATAGGCGCGTCCCAGCCAATATTCCGCGCGCGACTTGCTGATCGGCCGGGAAACACTTGCATCCAGCCGCTGAAAATAAGCCAGCGAGGCGGCGGGGTCCTTCAAGCAGCGCAATGTGATAAAGCCGCCCAGGAATTGCTGTTCGACATATTCATCGCCAGTCGAAAGAGCAGCGTGATTCACCATCGCCAAGGCGCCCTGGGCATCGCCGGCCTTGAGTATGTCGCGGGCCTCGACATTCACTTCCGCCCACCAGCGCGCGGCATGGTCCTTCGCCAGGCTCGTGGGCGCGGCGCGCATCAGCTTTTCGTGCGCGGCATCGTCCTGATGTTCGGCGCGCAGCGCCCGGGCCCAGTCATAGAGCAGGGCGGGATCGCTGGAATCCTTTACCGCCGCCAGCGCGGTTCTGGCGGATTTGGTGCCGCCATCCAGCAGGACGCGCGCCCGGGCTATGGCGGCGGTTTTGGCATCGACCCGGCTCATCTGGCGGCGGGCCGCTGCCGTCTCGTCCCGCCACACCAGATTGTCCAGCCGGGTCCTGTCGCTTTCGGGCGTCAGATAGGCCGTATCCTGGGTGCGGATGGAATTTTCCGTGAATTCGTCGAAGCTGCCCTCCGCCCAGCCACGCGCGATCAAGGGACCGCCCTTCGCGGCTTGCCCGGTGGCCGCCAGCGCTTCGCCCAACCGGATCCGGCCGATGCTGGAATTGGGCTCACGGCCGGCGAACCAGGCGATGACCTGTTGCGGGGTCATTCCTGACAATCCGGAAGGGTCCGGCGCGATCGCCGCCTCGGCTCTCGCCTGAAGCGTGCCTTTCAAGGGCCATGTCGCGGCGAATTTCATCGCCGCGTCGATCTCGGCGAATTTTGCGTTGCTGCCTTGGTCCAGGGCATACCGCCACTGCAAAAGCTGGCGGGCCGTGGTGTCCGCTCCCTGATTTCCCAGCGCCAGCGCCGCGGTCCAGTCCCCCTTGGCGGCGGCGGCGAAGGCCCGCTGGAACAGGAGGTGATCGGCGGAGGAAAGGACCCGGATGCTGCTGGGATGCGCCCCAGGAATTGCTGCGCCCGGCGCATTGGTGCGGGCGCTCTGTCCCAGCGCGGCGGCGGGAAGCAGAAGAGCGGCGATCAGCGCGATATGCCGTGGGGGCATGGGGGATACTTGTTGAATCCGCCAGATCAGCTTAGACGGAGGCCACCCGGAAAGGCCATAATGCCGGGGTTAATTTAAAGACGGAACTGTCAATGACCAGCGTTGCGGCTCGCATCCAAGGTTCCATTCCTGCCCTTGTCACGCCCTTGCGGAACGGCAAGGTGGACGAGCAGGCTTTTCGCAAATTCGTCTCCTGGCAGATCGAACAGGGCAGCCATGGCCTGGTGCCCTGCGGCACCACCGGCGAATCACCCACCTTGAGCCATGATGAGCATAAGCGGGTGGTGGAAATCTGCGTAGAAGAAACGGCAGGCCGCGTGCCGGTGATCGCCGGCGCCGGTTCCAATGCGACGGACGAAGCCATCGCGCTCACCCGTCATGCCAAAAGCGTGGGCGCCGACGCGGTGCTGCATGTCACGGGCTATTACAACAAGCCGTCACAGGAAGGCATGTATCGCCATTTCATGGCGATCGCCGACGCGGTGGATATTCCCATCCTGCTCTACAATATTCCCAGCCGCGCCATCGTGGATATCGCGGTGGAAACCATGGCGCGCCTGGCAAAGCATCCCAATATCATCGGGGTGAAGGACGCCACCGGCTACATGGCGCGTCCATCACGCGAGCGTAATGCCTGCGGCAAGGCCTGGCGCATGCTGTCAGGCAATGACGACAGCGCGCTGGGCTATATGGCGCATGGCGGCCATGGCTGCATTTCGGTCACCGCCAATGTCGCGCCCAAGCTCTGCGCCGAATTCCAGGATGCCTGCCTGCGCGGCGCTTACGACCGGGCGCGCGAGCTGCAGGACAAGTTGATTGCGCTGCACGACGTCCTGTTCTGCGAACCTTCGCCCGCGCCCGTCAAATATGCGCTCTCGCTGCTGGGACATTGCACGCCGGAAGTGCGGTTGCCGATTGTCGAACTGACCGACGCCGGCCGCGCAAAGGTACACGAGGCGATGCAGGGTTGTGGTCTTAAGGTGTGAGGAACGGTTCGCCGCAGGTGAACGGAACGGTCCCTCGTTAGCGGCAGCGTAGTGCGAGACCATTCCGAGTGACGAACGCCCGAAGCGGTAGCGCAGGGCCAGAGCGAAGCGAATGGCCAGGAAGAAAGACGACGGCGTCAAGATCATCGCCGACAACCGCAAGGCGCGTTACGCCTATGCCATCGGCGAAACCCTGGAAGCCGGCATCATGCTGATGGGCTCGGAAGTCAAATCCCTGCGCAGCGGCAAGACCACCATCGGCGAAAGCTATGCCCACGCCAAGGATGGCGAGCTGTGGCTGGTCAACTGCTACATCCCCGAATATACCCAGGCCAGCCGCTTCAATCATGAACCCAAGCGCACCCGCAAATTGCTGGTGCATAAGCGTGAGGTGCAGCGGCTTTCGGCGGCGATCCAGCGCGAGGGCATGACTCTGATCCCGCTCAAGCTCTATTTCAACGCCAAGGGTACCGCCAAGCTGGAGATCGGAGTCGCCAAGGGTAAGAAACTGCACGACAAGCGTGAAACGGAAAAACAGCGCGACTGGCAGCGGGATAAGGCAAGATTGATGAGGGATAAGGGGCGAGGGCGGAGTTAGCGAAAGGTCCAGCGGACCTTTCGCCCACCGCCTCCCTCGCTTCGCTCGTACCACTACGCTGGCGCTAGGCACGGGGCCAACTTTTCTAAGCTCGTTGCACTCGCCAAGAAAAGCTAGGCCAACGCCGCGAGCTTGGGCGAGCGGCAGGGCGAAAACACAGCCCCATTACTTGATCCGTTTTTACAGCCCCGCCGCCTTCTTCGCCTTCGCTACCGCATCCTCGAACATTTTGGTGGTCAGCACCCCGGTATTAGTGTTGTAGCGCGAGCAATGATAGCTGGAGATCAGCTTGAACTTGCCGATCTCATAAGCCACGCCATGCTTGAAGGGGTGTAGCGCCTTGCGTGCGTCCAGCGTGTCGCACACCGTATCATGCGCGATCTTGCCCAGCGCCAGGATCACTTTCACGTTTGCCAGACTTTCCAGTTCGGATTTCAGAAACGGACGGCAGGTTTTGATCTCGGACGGTTCCGGCTTGTTCTGCGGCGGCACACAGCGCACCGAATTGGCGATGCGGCAATCCAGCAGTTCCAAGCTGTCGTCAGCACGCTCCTCATAAATCCCGCGCGCCAAGCCATGCTTCAACAAGGTGGCATAGAGCAGATCGCCGGCCCAGTCGCCGGTGAAGGGCCGGCCGGTGCGGTTGGCGCCCTGAAGCCCCGGCGCCAGGCCGACGATCAACAGCCGCGCGTCCGGCGGCCCGAAGCTGGGCACCGGCGCATTGAACCAGTCCGGATGCTTCTTGCGGTTGTCCGCGCGAAAACCCGCCAGCCGGGGACACAGGGGGCAATCATGCGGGGGCGCTGCGGGCATTTTCACCCGCCTCGCTTACCCGGATTCAACTCGCGGGAGCAAATTGCGGCGAAGAGGTTTTGCCGCCTTCCCGCGCGATCTGGGATTTCAGCTCATCCAACTCGATGAAATTGTCGGCCTGGCGGCGCAGTTCGTCGGCCACCATCGGAGGCGAGGTGCGGATGGTGGAAACCACGCTCACCCTTCGGCCGCGGCGCTGCACCGCCTCCACCAGCCGGCGAAAATCGCCGTCGCCGGAAAAAATCACCACATGATCCACAAAAGCCAACATCTCCATCACGTCAATCGCCAGCTCAATGTCCATGTTGCCCTTGACCCGGCGCTTTCCTTGGGTGTCGGTGAATTCCTTCAGCGGCTTGGTCACCACCGAGAAGCCATTATAGTCCAGCCAGTCCACCAACGGCCGCAGGGGCGAGAATTCCTGGTCTTCCGCCACGGCGGTATAGTAAAAGGCGCGCACCAGGGTGCCTTTGCGCGCGAAGAGTTCCAGAAGCCGTTTATAATCTATATCGAACTGAAGACCTTTGGCCGCGCCGTAAAGATTGGCGCCGTCAATAAAGAGCGCGAGCTTTTCGGTTGGATAAAAAAGCATATGACCTCCAATAACCCAGACGTTTCAAATGACCCGGGCGCGCCGGCCCTGGTTGCTCCTGTCCTAATAAGTCTGGGCGCAAATATTCCTTCTCCGGCGGGGACCCCCGCCCGAACCCTGAAAGCGGCGCTGGCGGCCCTGGCCGCGGCGGGAATTGAAATCGCGGCCGTTTCGCCCTTCTTTGAGACTGAGGCATGGCCCAATCCCGCCGATCCGCCTTTCATGAACGCGGTCGCCTCTGTCCGCACCTATCTCCAACCCATTGCTCTGATGACACTTTTGCACCAAGTCGAAACGGATTTGGGGCGCAAGCGTTCCATTGCGAATGCGCCGCGCACGCTGGATCTCGATCTTCTGGACTATGCCGGCCAGATTCATCAAGGGCAGGTGACATTGCCGCATCCCCGCATCGCAGAGCGGCGCTTTGTGCTGGAACCTTTGAAGGCCGTGGCGCCTGACTGGCGCCATCCGGTCAGCGGCCGGGACGTGGATGCTCTGCTAAATTCTCTATAAATTCCGGTTCCTTGACCCGAATGTTGGGGGCATGCTATCGGCTGCCCGCGCGTCCGGGCCGATTAAACAGCGCATTTGCGGCAAAAAAGGACGCGGGGAGGCTTTCAAGTGTCGTTCTGCAAACGCAGTCACTTTGTCCGCGCCGCAGCCTTGTTGCTGGCGTCTGCATCGCCGGTGTTCGCCGCCGATGCGCAATATGCCACTCAGTTGGATCCGTCCGCCTTTGACAATTCCACCGT
This sequence comes from Rhizomicrobium sp., assembly GCA_035568995.1. Taxonomy (GTDB): domain Bacteria; phylum Pseudomonadota; class Alphaproteobacteria; order Micropepsales; family Micropepsaceae; genus Rhizomicrobium. Next base: position 77,907 of record DATMNL010000056.1, read on the forward strand.
CAAGAACAATGCCGGCATCGGCCATGTCAGCGCCACGCTGTCAGGCACCACCCTCACCATCACGGGCGACTATTCCGGCATGGGGTTCGATGCCACCGCCGCCCATGTGAAGCTGGGCCTGGCCAAGGGCGAGCCCGGCCATGTGATCGGCGAACTGAAGGTTACTGGCGGCGGCAGCGGCCAGGTTTCCGGCTCCATCAAGCTCAACGCCACACAGATCAAGGCGCTCAATCTGGGCGACATTTCGGTGGTCGTGGACAACACCAAGGCGGGCCCTTACGGCAGCCTGTGGGGCTGGCTGTCAGGCAATAACCTGACCTCGTAATCGCTGTCGAAAAGTTTTTGAGAAGGATGCGTTCGATGTCTCGCAAGGGAAAATTTCTCGCAACCGCCATGGCGGCTGTCTCGATGGGCGGCGCCTATGCGGTTGCGCAGAATGCCACGGGACCCTTCACGCAGGCCCAGGTCACCGCGGGCCGCGCCGATTATATCGCCAACTGCGCCGGCTGCCACGCCGCCAATCTGGGCGGCAGCGGCGACGCGCCTTCGCTCACCGGCGCGACTTTCAACTCTTCCTGGTCCGCCAAATCCACCAAGGAGTTTTATCAGTTCGTATCCACCTCCATGCCTTACGGCAACGCTGGCAATCTGAGCGCGGAAGCCTATGGCAATGTCATCTCCTTTATCCTGGCCGTGAATGGCGCCAAGCCGGGTTCGGCCGCCCTGACCAAGGATAGCGACGTCAGGATCGGCTCCATCGCCAACGGCCAGGCCGTGGCGGCTGTGCTCGGCGGCGGCGGAGCTGCCGCTCCCGCCGTGCGCACGGCCCAGACTGGTGCCGCCCCGGCAGCCGGCGACGGTGACGCGCCGGCGCCGCCGCGCGGCGGCCGCGCCGCCAATCCGTTCCCCCTGGGCCAGACCGTCCAGGGCACAGTCAAGAATTACCAGGACATCACCGACGACATGCTGGTGCACCCGTCCGACAATGACTGGCTGATGGGACGTCGCACCTATCAGGGCTGGAGCTATAGCCCCCTCAGCCAGATCACGCCCGACAATGTGAAAAATATGCAGCTGCAATGGTCCTGGGCGATGAATCCGGGCGGCGCGGTGGAAGTCTCGCCCGAAGTCCATAACGGCATCATGTTCCTGTCCAACACGTCCAACACCATCCAGGCGATCGACGCCAAGACGGGCGAACTGATCTGGGAAAACCGGCTCGGCCCGCAAGCGTCCGCGGCCTATAGCGGCACCCGCTCCATCGGTCTCTACAAGGACAAAGTGTTCGTCGCCACCACCGACGCCAAGATCCACGCCCTGGATGCGCGCACCGGCAAGACGGTATGGACCACGGTCATCGACACCCCGCCCAAGAGCGAGACCGGCGGCGTGACCGTGATTCATGGCAAGGTTCTGACCGGCCTGATGGGCTGCGATCAGTTTTCGGTGACTGGCTGCTATATCAGCGCCTATGACACCGAGACCGGCAGGCAGTTGTGGAAATTCCAGACCAACGCCCAGTCGACCCAGCCCGGCGGCGATACCTGGAACGGAATTCCCGACAATATTCGCGGCGGCACCGACACCTGGATCGCCGGTTCCTATGATCCGGAACTGAACACGACCTATTGGGGCGTCGCCCAGGCCAAGCCCTGGATGCGCGCCAGCCGCGGCACTGCGGCAGCGCCCGCTCTCTATTCCACCTCGACCCTGGCGCTCGATCCCGACACCGGCAAGCTGAAATGGTACTTCCAGCATGTGCCAGGCGAATCGCTCGACCTGGACGTGGTGTTCGAGCGCGTCCTGATCGACCATGGCGACCAGAAAACGGTCATGACCATCGGCAAGGATGGCCTGCTCTGGAAACTGGACCGCGTTACCGGCAAGTTCCTCGACGTGCGCGAAACCGTGTTCCAGAACGTCTTCCAGAAGATTGATCACAAGACCGGCCAGGTTCTTTATCGCGACGACATCCTCAATCAGAAGACCGGCCAGTATTACGCCTCATGCCCGGGTCCCGAGGGTGGCAAGGATTGGCCGCCCATGAGCTACAACCAGGCCAGCGACCTCTTGATCATCCCGGAGGCCCAGAGCTGCGTGATGATGAACGGCCGCGAAGTGGACAAGAAAATCGGCGGCGGCGGCACGGCTGCCACGCAGCTTTTCTATTTCATGCCCGGCACCAACCAGAATATGGGCCACCTGTTTGCCATCAATACCACCACCATGCAGACCGCCTGGGACTGGCAGCAGCGCGCGCCGTTCCTCAGCGGCGTCGTTTCCACCGGCGGCGGGGTGGGTTTCGTGGGCGACTTCAACCGCGAATGGAAAGCCTTTGACGTCAAGACCGGCAAGATCCTCTGGCGCACCCGGCTTGGCCAGACGGTTGAGGGCTATCCGACCTCATTCGCCGTCGACGGCAAGCAATATGTTGCGGTCACCGCCGGCACCGGTGGCGGCAGCCCGGAACAGAAGCCTTCCACGCTCCTGACCGAGGTCCACCGCCCTGTCGAAGGCAACGGCCATCAGCTTTATGTCTGGGCCCTGCCGTCCAACTAGCCGCCCGGTTCTTTTGGGTCTTGGGTTCGTCGCGCGTGCTCACGTACGTCCGTACGCTCCGCGCGACGCTCCTGCCCAAGCCCCAAAATTCCTCGGGCGGACTTGGTCGGGGAGGGGCGGTCGGCTGACCCTTCTGCTTTAATTGTTGCTGGACTCAGGCTTTTTCTGTTATGCGGGCGCGAAATCTTCCCATGGCTCTGCGATTCCAGGTGAATTCACAGCCTTATCCCTCTGACTTAAAAGGATTTTCATGGCGCGCGTGACCGTTGAGGACTGCGTAGACAAGATCCCCAACCGCTTTGACCTGGTGCTGGCGGCGGGATTCCGGGCCCGTCAGCTGTCCGGTGGGGCCGAGCCCCTTCTGGAACGGGACCGGGATAAGAACCCGGTGGTGGCCTTGCGCGAAATCGCCGCCAAAGCGCTCAAGCCCGATGAGGTCAAGGAAGAGTATATCCGCTCCCTGCAGAAGCATGCCGAAGTGGACGAGCCGGAAGAGGCCCGCCCTGAGGCCGACGACCGCGAGGATCCCTCGCACCGCCAGGTCACCGAGGAAGAACTCTTGCGGGCCCTCACCACCGAGGCCCAGCGCCGCGCCGAACCGCAGCCGGAGCCCGAGGCGGATTACGAGGAGTGAGCCGCGCCTGACGAAACGGTCCGGTGGACCGTTTCGCGCGGCGAACGCCGCGAGCACGAGCGAGCGGCCAGGCCGCCTCCCTCGCTTCGCTCGTGCCTACGCTGGCGCTAGGCACGGGGCCGGCTTTTCTAAACTCGCTACCGCTCGCCAAGAAAAGCCAGGCCAACGCCGCGAGCATAAGCAAGCGGCCAAGCCACAAGCTGGGCGAACGATTGGCCCAATTTGACCCAGCCCTGCCAAGCCGAAGCCCGGAAATTCCTCTATACTGGGGTCATGACTACGCCTTCCCCCACCGCGGCCGCCAAAGCCGCGAAAGGTGCCGCCGTCTCCGCGGCCGTGCCTGCACGGGGCCGCCGCCGGCTGATGCGCCAAACCGACCTGGTCGAGCGCGTCCAGGCCTATGACCCGGCCGCCGACGAGGCGCTGCTCAACAAGGCCTATGTCTATGCCATGACGGCACACGGCAAGCAGTTCCGCGCTTCGGGCGATCCGTATTTCGCCCATCCCCTGGAAGTCGCCGCCATCCTGACCGAGCTCAAGCTCGATGTCCCCACCATCGTGACCGCCCTCTTGCACGACACGATCGAGGACACGCTGGTCACTTTCGAGGATGTCGAGAAGAATTTTGGCACCGAGATCGCCGGTTTGGTGGACGGCGTCACCAAGCTCTCCCAGCTGGAAGTGTTTTCCGAACGCACCAAGCAGGCGGAAAATTTCCGCAAGCTGATGCTGGCCATCACCGGCGACATCAGGGTGCTGCTGGTCAAGCTGGCCGACCGCCTCCACAACATGCGCACCCTGGGCTATATCGACAAGCCCGACAAACGCCACCGCATCGCGCGCGAGACGGTGGACATCTATGCCCCGCTCGCCGGGCGCATCGGCATGCAGAATATGCGCGAGGAGCTGGAAGACCTCGCCTTCGCCGAACTCGATCCCGAGGCGCGCAATTCCATCGTCACCCATTTCGCCCGCCTCGACATGGTCAGCGGCGACCGGGTGGGACGCATCGCCGACCAGATCAAGCGCAGGCTGGCCGAGCACGGCATGGAGGCCTGGGTCTATGGCCGGGGCAAGCGGCCCTTCTCGATCTGGCGCAAGCTGCAGACCAAGAAGCTCAATTTCGAGCAGCTCTCCGATATTTTCGGGTTTCGCGTCATCGTCAAGACGGCCGAGGATTGCTACCGGGCGCTGGGCATCATCCATACCAGCTGGCAGATGGTGCCCGAGCGCTTCAAGGATTTTATCTCCACCCCCAAGACCAACGGCTACCGCTCCATCCACACCACGGTGATGGGGCCGGAAAAACAGCGCGTCGAAATTCAGATCCGCACCCAGGACATGCACGATATCGCCGAACGCGGCGTCGCCGCCCATTGGCGCTATCGCGAACACGAGCCGGAACGTGACGGCAAGGACAGCGCCACTTATGGCTGGCTGCGCGACATGGTGGATCTGCTGGAGCGCGGCGACAGTCCGGAAGAGGTGCTGGAGAATTCGCGCCTCTCCATGTACCAGGATCAGGTTTTCTGCTTTACGCCCAAGGGGAGCCTGATCTCCCTGCCGCGCGGCGCCACCCCGATCGATTTCGCCTATGCGGTGCATACCGATCTGGGCAACACCGCCGTGGGCGCCAAGATCAATGGCGGGCATGTGCCGCTCCACACACCGCTCAACAATGGCGACCAGGTCGAAATCATCACCACCCGGGATTCCACCCCGTCGCCCCTGTGGGAGCAGTTCGTGGTGACGGGCCGGGCGCGGGCGGAAATCCGCCGCTATCTGCGTCATGCCCAGCGCGGCGAGCATGTCAAATTCGGCCAGAAGATTCTGGAAAAGACTTTCGCCGATCAGGGCGCGGAACTGACGGAAAAAGCCATCGGCGAAGTGGCCAAGAAATTGCGCCTGGCCAAGGCCGAGGACGTCTATGCCGATGTGGGCAGGGGCGCGCTGCGCGGTACCGAGGTTCTCCAGGCGGTGTTCCCGGAACTGAAACGCGGGCGCACGGCCGCCAAGGGTTCCGCCGCCGCCCATCCGATCTCCATTCGCGGCTTGACCGAAGGCATTTCCTACAAGCTGGGGCAATGCTGCCATCCCCTGCCGGGCGACCGCATTGTCGGCCTGGTCAATCCGGGCGAGGGGGTGATCGTCCACACCATCGACTGCGCCGAACTCGACAAGGCGCAGGACGTGAATGACTGGCTGGACGTGGGCTGGGGAGTCAATGCCGGCGAAACCGGCCTTTCGGTGGCGCGGGTGCTGGTCAGGGTCAAGAACGAGCCGGGCAGCCTGGCCGCGGTGATGACGGCGATCGCCGCCAATGGCGGCAACATCTTCAACATGAAGGTGCTGGATCGCAACCCGCTCTTTTTTGAATTCCTGGTGGACATCGAGGTGCGCGATGTGGCGCATTTGCAGAATATCGTGGGCGCGCTACGGGTGAACAATGCGGTCGAATCGGTTGACCGCGTCAGGGAAGCGGATGCTTCGCCAAGCTCAGCATGAGGTCGTTATTTTATCCTCACCCAGAGCTTGTCGAAGGGTGAGAGCGGAGTGGTTATGAACGTCGAACAAGTCCTCAACGAATTCAAGAAATCCGGCGCCCTGCTCGAAGGCCATTTCATCCTGTCGTCCGGCCTGCATTCCGACAAATTCCTGCAAAAGGCGCTGGTGTTCCAGGATGCCAAGCGCACCGCCAAGCTCTGCAAGGCGCTGGCCAAGAAGGTGCGCGAACAAGTCAAAGACGACATCACCGCCATCGTCTCGCCCGCGGTGGGCGGCATCGTGCCAGGCTATGAGATGGGCCGCCAGCTCGGCCTGCCCGCCATGTATGTCGAGCGGGTGGAGGGCGAGTTCCAGCTCCGCCGCAATTTCACCCTCAAAAAGGGCCAGAAGGTTCTGATGGTGGAAGACATCGTCTCCACCGGCGTGTCGTCGCGCGAATGCATCGCCGCCATCAAAAAGACCGGCGCGAAAGTTGCCGCGGCCTGCTGCCTGATTGACCGCTCCGGCGGCGCCGCCAAGGTCGGCGTGCCGCTGATCGCGCTGGCGGAATGGAAAGTGAAGGCCTGGCCGGCCGACCGGCTGCCGCCGCACCTGAAAAACATCCCCGCCGTGAAGCCGGGGTCGAGAGGATTGGCGTGATGGCTGGCAATAGGTCTGCAGATCGTGTTGACCATTTTATTTTGCGGGTTGTGGTGTGGTTGCTCGTTGGCTTGGTGGTGAATTGGCTGATCCGGTCGATCTTTGTTGAACAGTTTGTGGCGGAAAATGGAATTCAACCGTCTCATCTTCTCGAAGATATTATTGCCCTGATGATTAGTCTTTTGATGGCATGGTTTTTCGGTCTGTTAGGGCGTCGAGAATCGTGGTTGCAGCGGGGTTTGATCCTAGTGCTAAGCATATTTATGCCGGTTATTTTATTGATTTTTTTGCTGACCGTGGGTTGTTCCATAACCGCGTCAATGGACGTTCACGGAGTATGCATGTGACGAACTGGCTCGTTAACTGGTTGCGTAAATACGGTGGAGATTTTGGAGTCGCTGTGTGACGAAGCTCCGCCTCGGCGTTAACATCGATCACGTCGCCACGGTGCGCAACGCGCGCGGTGGCGCTTTTCCCGATCCGGTGCGGGCCGCGATCCTGGCGGAGCAGGCGGGGGCGGACGGCATCACCGCGCATTTGCGCGAAGACCGGCGGCATATTTCCGATGACGATATCGCCCGCCTCTCCCGCGGCATCAAAATCCCCCTCAATCTCGAAATGGCGGCGACCGAGGAAATGCTGGCCATCGCGCTCAACGCCAAACCGCACGCCGCCTGCATCGTGCCGGAAAATCGCGAGGAGCGCACCACCGAGGGCGGCATTGATGTCGTTGGCCAGTTCACCCGTCTTGAGCCGATTGTCGGAAAATTGGTCGCCGCGGGGATACGCGTTTCCATGTTCATCGAACCCGACCGCAAGCAGCTTGATGCCAGCCGCGCTCTGGGCGCGCCGGTAGTGGAACTTCACACCGGCGCCTATGCCGAGGCCTCGGGCGAGGCCCGCGCAAAATGTTTGAAACACATCCGCAACGCCGCCGAATTCGGCGCCGATATCGGGCTTGAGGTTCACGCCGGCCACGGCCTCACCTATGACAATGTGAAAGCCGTCGCTGCCATCCCGCATATCCGGGAACTCAATATCGGGCATTTCCTGATCGGCGAGGCGATCTTTGCCGGGCTGGCGGAATCAATCCAGAAGATGCGTGCCCTGATGAATGAGGCACGCCAGTGATCCTCGGTTTGGGAAGCGATCTCTGTGACATCCGCCGCATCGAGAAAGTGCTCGAGAATTACGGCGAGCGTTTCATTGCCCGCATCTATACCGATATCGAGCGCGCCAAATCCGAGCCGCGTACCGCCCGTGCCGCGTCTTATGCCAAGCGTTTCGCCGCCAAGGAGGCCTGCGCCAAGGCCTTGGGCACCGGCCTTAACCATGGCGTCTATTGGCGCGATATGGGTGTGGTGAACCTTCCGGGCGGAATGCCCACCATGGCGCTCGCCGGCGGCGCGCTGGCCCGGCTGAAAGCCATCACCCCGCCGGGGCACCGGGCCCAGATCAATCTTTCCATCACCGATGATTATCCGCTGGCCCAGGCCATCGTGATTATCTCGGCGAACCCTGAGAATTAACAAGTATATCCTTGACAGATTCCGTCGCCCACACCAGAACCCCTGCGCCATGACCGATATCAAGACCCCCAGCAAGACCCAGGCCCAGGGTGAATCCTGGACCGAGCTTGCCAAGACCGTGATCTATGCCGGCCTGATCGCGGTGGTGATCCGCACATTCCTGTTTCAGCCCTTCAATATTCCGTCCGCCTCGATGGAAGCGACGCTGCTGGTGGGCGATTATCTGTTTGTGGAGAAATTCTCCTATGGCTATAGCCGCTACACCTTTCCCTTCGGCGGCTGGCCGCTGGGCGACAAGATGCAGGGCCGCTTTCTCAGCCGCACGCCGCAGCGCGGCGATGTGGTGGTGTTCAAATTCCCGCGGGACAATTCCACCGACTTCATCAAGCGCCTGATCGGCCTGCCGGGCGATCGTATCCAGGTGCGCGACGGCATCGTCTGGCTGAACGGCAAGATGGTGCCGCGCACAAGGGCGCCTGACTATGTCGAGAATGTCGACGGCGAACCGCATCATGTGGCGCAATATCGCGAAACGCTGCCGGGCGGAAAAAACTATCTTGTGCTGGACCGGGATCCCGAAGGCTCGCTGGACAATACCCAGGTCTTTGTCGTGCCGCCCGACCATTATTTCATGATGGGCGACAACCGTGACAATTCCGACGACAGCCGCATGGAAGTCGGCTACGTCCCGGCCGAAAATCTGGAAGGCAAGGCGGAATTCCGCTTTTTCTCGATTGATGACAGCGCCGCCGTCTGGGAATTCTGGAAATGGCCGCTGGCGATCCGCTATTCGCGGCTTTTGACGCCGATTGAATGATTTGGACCAGGTCGAACAGAAGCTTGGTCACCGTTTTTCCGATCCGGAGCTTTTGAAGCGCGCGCTCACCCACGCCAGCGCCAACGCGCAGCTTTCCAATGAAAGGCTGGAGTTTCTCGGCGACCGGGTGCTGGGCCTGATCGTGGCCGAAAAACTGCATGCGCTCTATCCCGGGGACGCCGAGGGCGCGCTGGCGCTTAAATTCAACGCCCTGGCGCGGGGGGCGGCCTGCGCCCGGGCGGCGGACGCGGCGGGGCTTGCCGAACATATCGTGCTGGCCGCGTCGGAACGCGCCAGCGGCGGGCGTCACAAGCCCGCCATTCTTTCCGGCGCCTGCGAGGCGGTGATCGCGGCCCTTTATCTGGACGGCGGCATGGCGGTGGCGCGCGGCTTCGTCGAGCGCTATTGGTCGGACATGTTCGAAACGCTGGGCGCCGACATGCGCGACGCAAAAACGCGGTTGCAGGAATGGGCGCAAGCCCCCGGCCGAAGCGGCGGCGCGCCGGTTTACGCCTTGATCACGCGCGAAGGTCCCGATCATGCGCCGCGATTTGTGGTTGAAGCATCTGTCGCGGGGCTTCCGCCGGAGCGGGGCGAGGGCGGCTCCAAACGCGAGGCCGAGCAGGACGCGGCCGCCAAACTTCTGTCAAAGGCTGAAAGCCCATGAGCCGTTGCGGAATCTGCGCCATCATCGGCGCGCCGAATGCGGGCAAATCCACGCTCACCAATGCGCTGGTCGGCACCAAGGTCGCCATCGTCACGCCCAAGGTTCAGACCACGCGTATGAATGTGAAGGGCGTGGCCATCGCCGGCGATACCCAGATCGTGTTCGTGGACACGCCGGGAATTTTCAAGCCCAGGCGGCGGCTGGACCGCGCCATGGTGGGGGCGGCCTGGGCCGGGGCCGCGGATGCCGATGCCATCCTGCTGGTGGTGGATGCGGCAGACCTTACTGCCAACCCGCGCAGCCACGCCGCCAGCGATACTGACGCCATCCTTCAGGGCCTGAAAGTGGATACCGGCAAGAAAAAGATTGCGCTGGTCTTGAACAAGATCGACGGCATGAAGCGCACCGATCTTCTGCCGCTGGTGGAACGTTTTCACGCCGAAGGCGTGTTCGAGGACGTGTTCCTGGTTTCAGCCTTGAGCGGCGATGCGGTGCCCGATGTCCTGGCCTGGGTGAGGGCGCGCATGCCGGAAGGGCCTTGGCTTTACCCGGAAGATCAGGCCGCAGACATTTCCTCCCGCCTCCTCGCCGCCGAGATCACCCGCGAGAAAATCTATCTGCGCCTGCATGACGAACTTCCTTACGCCAGCGCGGTCGAGACGGAAAAATGGGAAGACCGGCCGGATGGTTCGGTCAAGATCAACCAGGTGATCTTTGTCGAGCGCGACGGCCAGAAGGCGATCGCCCTGGGCAAGGGCGGCCAGACCATCAAGACCATAGGCGAGCTTGCGCGCAAAGATATGGAAGAAATTTTCGGTCGCCGCGTGCATCTGTTCCTGTTCGTCAAGGTGCGGGAAGATTGGTCGGAGAACCGTGAACATTATAGGGAAATCGGTCTCGATTTTACCGATTGAGGTCCGATGGAGTGGACTGACAACGGCATTGTCCTGTCCGCCCGCCGCCATGGCGAGAGCGGCAGCATTCTGGATGTGCTGACTCGCGAACATGGCCGCCATGCCGGCCTGGTGCGCGGCTCCAAGAATCGCGCCCTGCTGCAGCCGGGCAACGGGCTGGTCGTGCATTGGCGCGCCCGCTTGGAGGATCATCTGGGCAGTTTCACCCTGGAACTGGCCAGCGCCCGCGCCGGAGCGCTGATGGAGGGGCGGGATGCGCTGATGGGCCTTAATGCTTTTACCGCCATGGCCGCCGCGGTGCTGCCGGAGCGGCTGGCCTATCCTGGCGTGTTCGACGCCGCGGAATTGTTGCTCGGCGCGATGATGGAAAATGATTTTTCCCATTGGGGGCCGCTTTATGTGCGCTGGGAGGCGGGGTTGCTCGAGGCGCTGGGTTTCGGCCTGGATCTTTCCCAATGTGCCGCAACCGGCCAGACCAGCGACCTGATTTATGTTTCGCCCAAAAGCGGCCGGGCGGTGTCGCGCGAACCGGGCCAGGCGTATGCGCAGCGGCTTCTGGCGTTGCCGGGCTTTCTGCTGGGCGGCCGGCAGATGCCGGATCTGGTCTCCACCCGCGATGGCCTGGCGCTGACCGGACATTTCCTGGCGGAGCGGGTGCTGAAACCCAATGGCCGCGAATTGCCGGCGGCAAGATCACGGCTGGACTCTCTGGGGCGCGAATCAGAATAAAAGCGGCACATGGCCGCCGCCGTCAAACAGGATGACATCCGTTCCGAAACGCTGTCCAAGGCGCTGGCCGAACGCTATCTCGCCTACGCTCTCTCCACCATAACCCAGCGCGCCTTGCCGGATGTGCGCGATGGGCTCAAGCCGGTACATCGCCGCCTACTGCACGCCATGCGCCTCTTGGGCCTCAATCCCGCCGCGGGCTTCAAGAAATGCGCCCGTGTGGTGGGCGATGTGATCGGCAAATATCATCCCCATGGCGATCTGGCCATTTACGAGGCGCTGGTGCGCCTGGCGCAGGATTTTGCGCTGCGCTATCCCCTGATCGAAGGGCAGGGCAATTTCGGCAATGTGGATGGCGATAACGCTGCCGCCATGCGTTACACCGAAAGCCGCCTCACCGAGGCCGCCCAGGCCCTGCTGGAAGGGCTGGACGAGGACGCGGTGGATTTCCGCGCCACTTATGACGGCGAGGACGAAGAGCCGGTGGTGCTGCCCGCCGCCTTTCCCAATCTTCTGGCCAATGGGTCTTCGGGAATCGCGGTCGGCATGGCGACTTCCATCCCGCCGCACAATCTGGGCGAACTCTGCGGCGCCCTGGTGGCGCTGATCGAAAATCCCAATGTCCAGGATCGCACCTTGCTCAAATTCGTGCGTGGTCCGGATTTTCCCACCGGCGGCATCGTGGTCGAGGACCAGGCCTCGATTGCCGATGCCTACAAGACCGGCCGCGGCGGTTTTCGCCTTCGGGCACGTTGGGAAAAAGAGGAAGGCGCGCGCGGCGTCTATCAGGTCGTGGTCACCGAAATTCCCTATCAGGTGCAGAAGGCCCGGTTGATCGAGCGCATCGCCGAGCTGCTGGAACAGAAAAAACTGCCGCTGCTGGACGATATCCATGACGAAAGCGCGGAGGATATCCGCATCGTCCTTAGCCCCAAGAACCGCACTATCGACGCCAGCCTGTTGATGGAACAACTGTTCCGCCAGAGCGACCTGGAAGTCAGAATTCCGCTCAACCTCAATGTCCTCAACCACGCCCAGGTGCCCGGCGTGATGAGCCTGAAGGAAGCGCTGCAGGCATTTATCGATCACCGCTATGTGGTGCTGGAACGGCGCTCCAAATTCCGGCTGGAGAAGATCGCCGCGAGGCTGGAGGTGCTGGAAGGCTATCTCGCGGTTTTCCTGAATCTGGACAAGGTCATCAAGATCATCCGGACCGAGGATGAGCCCAAGCCCAAATTGATGAAGGCCTTTGGCCTGAATGATAATCAGGCCGAAGCCATCCTCAACATGCGGCTGCGGGCCCTGCGCAAGCTGGAGGAAATGCAGATTCGCGGCGAGCATGCCGCGCTGACCGCCGAGAGAAAGGATCTCGCCAAACTACTGGGTTCCGGCAAGCTGAAATCCGAAAGGCTGATCGCCGAAGTGCGCGCCATGGACGCCAAATTCGGCGGCAAGACCCAGATCGGCAAACGCCGCACCGAAATCGCCGGCGCCAAGGACGTGGAAAGCCTTTCCGCCCTGGCCGAGGAAGCGGTGGAACTGGCCAGCGCGGTGGAAAAAGAACCCATCACCATCGTCTGCTCGGAAAAATTATGGCTGCGCGCCCTGAAGGGCCATCAGGAACAATCCGGCGACGACAAATACCGCGAGGGCGACAAGCAGCGTTTCTGGATTCACGCCCAGACCACCGACCGGCTGATGATGCTGGGCACCGACGGCCGCTTTTTCACGCTGGATTGCAGCAAGCTGCCGGGCGGGCGCGGATTGGGCGAAGCCATCCGCAGCTTTATCGACCTGCCGCCCGAAGCCGATATCGCAACCATGTTCGCGCATGTACCGGGACGCAAGCTCCTGCTTGCTGCCAATTCCGGCCATGGCTTCCTCACCAACGAGGATGACGCCATCGCCATGACCCGCGCCGGCAAGAGAGTCATGAACGTCAAACCGGGCGTCGAGGCGATGGTGGCGCGGGGCGTGGAGGGCGACATGATCGCGGTGGTGGGCGACAATCGCAAACTGTTGATCTTCCCTCTGGCAGATGTGCCGGAGATGGCGCGGGGGCAGGGGGTCTATCTGCAGAAATACAAGGATGGCGGCCTGACCGACGCCGCCAGTTTCACCTGGGCCGACGGCCTGAAGGACGAGAATGGCCGCCTGTTCGGTCCGTCCGAGATCAAGGAATGGCGCGGTCAGCGCGGCCAGGCCGGCCGCATTGTGCCCAATGGCTGGGCGCGGTCGCGCAAGTTCGCCCGGTGAGCAAAAGGTCCAGCGGATCTTTTGCCGGCCAAACGTGCGAAGCGCCGCTCAGGCGTGGCCGGTGACCAGCCATAGGATCAAAATGATGGGCAAGGGAATGCCGATGGCCCATAGCAGAACGGAGCGCATGAATATCTCCCACTTTTCACTGGCGAGATAACAGATGGTTCAGGCAGAAGTTCCGCGCCTGAGTTCGTAGAGCGCGATGGCCGCAGCATTGGAGACATTCAGGCTTTCCATCTGCCGCGCGATGGGTATGAAGGCCGCCGCCTCGCAATGCTCGCGCACCAGCCGGCGGATGCCGTCGCCTTCCGAGCCCAGCACCAGCGCCACATCGCCGGTGGGGATCACCTCTGTCAGGGGCGCAGCCCCATCGCCCGCCAGTGCGATGCGCCAGAAGCCATGTTCGGCCAGTATGTCGAGGGCGCGGGCGATATTGACCACCTCGACATAGGGAATGATTTCCAGTGCCCCCGACGCCGCTTTGGCCAGGGCGCCGGATTGGGGCGGGGCATGGCGGTTCTGCACCACCACCGCCGTCACCCCGAAAGCGGCGGCGGTGCGCAATATGGCGCCGACATTGTGGGGATCGGAAAGCTGGTCCAGCACCAGCACCACCCGGCGCGTCGCCATGCTGGCCTGTTCCAGCACCTCGTCCAGATCAAGGCCCGTCAAGGGCTGGGCTTCGAGGGCCGCGCCCTGATGCACCGCGCCGGCCGGCAGAAGCCGGGAAATCGCCTCGGCGTCGGCCGGTTCCACCCGGACCTTGGCGAGTAGTTTCTCCCCGATGGTTTCGGCGGCCCGGGCGGTCAGGACCGCCCGGCCCAGCTTGCGGCGGGGATTGGCCAGTGCGGCCTGGACGGCGTGAAGGCCGTAAAGCCAATTTTCGCCTCCGGAGCGGGTTTTCGGGTCCCGGCGGACGGGACCATCCTCATGTCCGGCCGGTTTTGGCGCCGGCTTGGGATAAAAATGGCGGCGGTCTTTCTGACGGTTTTTCGAGGGGAGCTTGGGGCGCATGGGGGGCTTATAAAGGAGTGGGGACGGGGGTAAAGCCGTCGAGGCCCAAAAGCCGAACCAAAATCCCCTGAAATTGCCGGGTTTTCCGGGGAAAATGACTATTGACAGCCCGGCCCAATTGACCAATAACCCGCGATCCGCAGCCAAACCCTTGGAGGCTTATTTTCGCTCGTCCGCTAGTAACGGACGAGGCTTGTGCGCCGGCCGGTGATTGGGGACAACCCGTTGTCCCAGTTGGATATACCCAGTTGGAAATGCCCACGAGATAACGGAGGGGTGCCCGAGTGGCTAAAGGGGACGGACTGTAAATCCGTTGGCTACGCCTACGTTGGTTCGAATCCAACCCCCTCCACCATTCGCCGTCCGTCAGGATGCCGAGTGGCAACAGCCAGGAGGCACCGCGAAGCGGCGGCGAATGCCCGACGAGCGAAAGCGAGGAGGGCGCAGGCAACGAACGAGAGGCGTGGAAGGCAAATGGAATAGGCGGGTGTAGCTCAATGGTAGAGCAACAGCCTTCCAAGCTGATGACGAGGGTTCGATTCCCTTCACCCGCTCCAAGACTTTGGAGCCCAGTTGAGTAACGAACCCCGCCGAGGCGGGAAATGAAAAGAAGACGAAGGAATTTGAGTTATGGCGAAAGCGAAGTTTGAACGGAACAAGCCGCACTGCAACATTGGCACGATCGGCCATGTGGATCATGGCAAGACGTCGCTGACGGCTGCGATCACCAAGGTGCTGGCGGAGACCGGTGGGGCGACGTTCACGGCCTATGACCAGATCGACAAGGCGCCGGAAGAAAAGGCGCGCGGCATCACG
>DATMNL010000057.1:0-14518 GCA_035568995.1 Rhizomicrobium sp.
GTGCTGCAATCGCCGACAAAACTACTACCCGTCCGGGGGACGTTAATACCATTCCGTCCGTCATCGAGTAGAGTTTTTTTGGCTCGGTGGCGCCCGCACTGGATTCCCGCTCACCCGTGGCGCTGCGCACCCTTGCCTCGCCCGGCCGCTCGCCCAAGCTCGCGGCGTTGGCTTAGCTTTTCTTGGCGCAAGCCTAGAAAAGCTTGCCCCTCTTCGAGCGCAGCGAGGGAGGCGCCTCTTCTCGCGTCTATATGCTGACGCTACAGGCCCACCGGACATGCTCGCGCGCCGATGCGCGCCGGAGGGATCAACTATCGCTGGAGTGCAGGATGATGCCGCGATAGAAGATATGATTGCCGATCTGGGTGGTCCTGTTCATCGTGTCGGCCCAGTCCGGCATCACCGAGATGGCATGATAGTTGGTGGCCCCGCCGGTGGCGTTGCGCAGGGGCACCTCGCCGGTCAGGATTTGCGCCGCCAGCAACTCGGATTCCTGCCAGGCGTCCGCTTCCTTGGTCCGGGTCAGATCGCCATTGCAGGTGAAGGTGAATTGGCAGCCGGGATGGCCGGCGCCCTCATAGACCACGGCGCAGATGGAATGGCCGTAATTGCCTATCGTCATGCGGTGGAAGACCACTTCGGCGACGGCCTGCTGGCCCAGACGGCCCTCGCCCCTGGCCTCGTAATACAGCACTTCCGACAGGCAGCGATGCTCGGCCAGAAGCTCGGTGGAAACCGCGTCGGCAACGCCCGTGGCGGGGATGACCTGCACCGCAGGGGCCGGACGGACGACCGCGACCGCCCGGGGTTTGTCCGTGGACGGATTATAGGTCATGGCCGACCCGATGGCGGCGCTGGCTGTGGCCAGCACAATCGCCAGGGCAGCAATCAACACGGCATCCGAACGCGATAACGCGTCGTTCGTCTTCTTGGTTTTCATTGAAATTCTGACTCTCTTCGGCTCTTGGTTTCGCTTCGTCTATATGGCTTGATCTATTTCGCTTCGGCGCTCAGCTGCCCTTCCTGGACGGGCTCTTCGCTTGGCTATTTCGACTTAGGCTGTTTCGATGTCGCTACGTCCTCAAAAAATTCCGAATGGTCGGCAACCCATGGACGGGCAGCATTCCGATTAGTTCCACGGAAGAGGGGCGTCAAATAGATTTTTTTGTTAATCACAACGGTGGGCATTTGACAAAGGAAAACACAGGGTTTTCCTGCTTCCTCCGTACACTGTTAAGGCTTTTTTGTGTCCGCGCGAAGCGCCGCCTGGGCCGCCGCCAGGCGCGCAATCGGCACGCGGAAGGGCGAACAGGAAACATAATCCAGCCCTGAGTCGTGACAGAATTGGATCGAAGCCGGGTCGCCGCCATGCTCGCCGCAGATGCCGAGTTTGAGTTTTGCGCGGGTGGAGCGGCCGCGCGTTGCGGCCAGCGCAATGAGTTCGCCCACGCCATCGACATCGATGGAGACAAAGGGATCGCGCGCGATCAGGCCCCGGGAAAGGTACTCGCCCAGGAAGCTGCCGGCATCGTCTCTGGAGACGCCCAGCGTGGTCTGGGTCAGGTCATTGGTGCCGAAGGAAAAGAATTCCGCCGTCTGGGCGATTTCGGCGGCGCGCAGGGCCGCCCGCGGCAGTTCGATCATGGTGCCGATCAGATAGGCAGGCACGCGGCCCCTTTCCTTCTTGATCTGCTCCGCCACGGCGGCTATGCGCCCGGCCAGGAAATCCAGCTCGCTCTTGAAGCCGACCAGCGGAATCATGATTTCCAGCTGCACCGGCGCCCCGCCCGAGGCTTCCACGATGGCCGCCGCTTCCAGGATGGCGCGGGCCTGCATTTCATAGATTTCGGGGTAGGAAATGCCCAGCCGGCAGCCGCGATGGCCCAGCATGGGATTGGCTTCATGCAGGGCCAGGGCCCGGGCGCGCAATTTTTCCGGGTCGGCGCCCGATGCCCTCGCCACCTCGGCGATTTCCTCTTCCTGGTGAGGCAGGAATTCATGCAACGGCGGATCGAGCAGCCGGATGGTGACCGGCAGGCCGGCCATTTCCCGGAAGATCGCCTCGAAATCGCCCCGCTGCATCGGCAGCAGCTTGGCCAGGGCGGCTTTTCGGCCATCCTCGCTGTCAGCCAGAATCATCTGGCGCACCGCGATAATGCGCTCGTCGTCGAAGAACATGTGCTCGGTGCGGCACAGCCCGATGCCTTCGGCGCCGAATTTGCGCGCCGCGGCGGCATCGGCCGGGGTGTCGGCATTGGTGCGGACCTTCAGCCTGCGAACCTCATCGGCCCAGCCCATCAGGGTGCCGAAATCGCCGGTCATTTCGGGGCGGCGCATCTTGACAGCGCCCTTGAAAACCTTGCCGGCCGCGCCATCGATGGTGATGATTTCGCCGCGCTTTATGGTGACGCCATTGCTGGTCATCTCGCCGCGCACCACGTCGATCTTGAGGGAGCCCGCGCCGGATACGCAAGGCCGTCCCATGCCGCGCGCCACCACAGCGGCATGGCTGGTCATGCCGCCCCTGGCGGTCAGAATGCCCCTGGCGGCGTGCATGCCGTGAATGTCTTCCGGGCTGGTCTCGGTGCGCACCAGGATGACGGCGCGATTCTGGACGGCAAGCTCTTCAGCTTCCTCGGCGGTAAAGACGACTTCACCCGTGGCAGCGCCGGGCGAAGCGCCCAGGCCGGCGGCGAATTCCTCCTTGGCGGCGTGGGGGTCGAGCGTGGGATGCAGCAGTTGGTCGAGGGCCGAGGCGTCGACGCGGATGATGGCCACGCGCCTGTCGATCAACCCCTCGCCCACCATGTCCACCGCCGCTTTCAGCGCCGCCTCGGCGGTGCGCTTGCCCGAGCGGGTTTGCAGCATGAAGAGCTTGCCTTCCTGCACGGTGAATTCGACGTCCTGCATGTCGCGATAATGCTGTTCCAGCTGCTGGCCGATGGCGCTGAGTTCGGCAAAGGCCTTGGGCATGGCCTCCTCCATCGAGGGCTTGCGGCCGCCCTGGCGCTCGCGCACGATTTTGGTGATCGGCTGGGGCGTGCGGATGCCCGCCACCACGTCTTCGCCCTGGGCGTTGACCAGGAATTCGCCATAGAGCAGCTTTTCGCCGGTGGCCGGATCGCGGGTGAAGGCGACGCCGGTGGCCGAGGTTTCGCCCCGGTTGCCGAACACCATGGCCTGCACCGTGACGGCGGTGCCCCATTCCTCCGGAATGTTATTGAGCTTGCGATAGGTGTTGGCGCGGGGAGAGCGCCAGCTGCCGAACACCGCGCCGATGGCGCCCCAAAGCTGTTCCTCGACATCTTCCGGAAAGGGCTTGCCCAGTTCCTTCTCGACCTGTTTCTTGAATTCGCCTGCGATGGCTTTGAGATCATCGGCATCGAGTTCGGTATCCAGTTCGACGCCCTTGTCGTCCTTGTGGGCATGGAGGATTTCCTCGAAATGGGCATGTTCCACGCCCAGCACCACATCGGAGTACATCTGGATGAAGCGGCGATAGCTGTCATAGGCAAAACGGGCATCGCCCGAGAGCCGGGCCAGGCCTTCCGCCGTGGCGGCGTTGAGGCCGAGGTTGAGCACCGTGTCCATCATGCCCGGCATGGAGACGCGCGCGCCCGAGCGCACGCTGACCAATAGAGGACGCTCCGGATCGCCCAGGGTGCCGCGCGACACCTCGCCGATTTCGCGCAAGGCGGTGGCCACCTGGTCCTTCAGGTCGGCGGGATATTTGCGGCCATTGGCGTAATAATGGGTGCAAACCTCGGTGGTGATGGAGAAGCCCGGCGGCACCGGCAGGCCAAGATTGCTCATCTCGGCCAGGTTGGCGCCCTTGCCGCCCAAGAGGTTCTTCATTCCGGCATCGCCTTCGGACTTGCCGTCACCGAAGGCGTAGACCCATTTCGTCATCAAACCATTCCCCGAATGCCATGGCTCGCCAAGTGCGGGCCATCCAGTTCAAACACGTCAGCGCGGCGGGTGCAAAGGGCCGGTGTTTTCGCCCGGCCGCTCGCCCAAGCTCGCGGCGTTCGGGCGGGCGAAAGGTCCGCCGGACCTTTCGCTACCACCGCCCTCACCCCTCGATCCGCGAAAAATCCGCGACCTGGTGAAGCGCCGCGCGTAGGGCGGCCAGAAGATTGAGACGGTTCTCGCGCAGCCTGGGATCCTCGTCATTCACCTTGACGCCATCGAAGAACGCATCCACCGGAACGCGCAAGGCCGCCATCTGCCGCATGGCCGAGGCGAAATCCTCTTTTTCCAGCGCGGGCGCGATGCCGGCCTTGGCTTTTGCTAAGGCCGCGAAAAGATTTTTTTCTGGCAGCGCTGCCAAAAGCCCTTCATTCACTTCGCTGATGAAAGTTTTGGCGTCTTTCTTCTCCTCGGCCTTGAGGATATTGGCGGCGCGCTTGTAGCCGGCCAGGAGGTTGGCGCCATCGTCGGTTTTCAAGAAAGCCTGCAGGGCCTCGACCCGGGCCACTAGCCGCACCAGATCGTCTTCGTGGCCAAGGGCGAAGACGGCATCGATCAGATCGTGACGGACGCCTTTTTCCTTCAGCGCGACTTTCAAGCGGTCGGCGAAAAATTCCAGCAAGAGACGGCGCGTTTTTTCGCGCAATTGTTCAACGCGAAACCCGGCTATTGACGAACGATCCGCTGTCTCTCCGAGCACATAATTAATAATTTCTTCTCGCTGAATATCTCTTGATACCTGAAAATTCACAACTTGCTGCGCAAACACCAAGGGATTTTCGATTGCATCAGCCTTTACGAGCATCTCGCGCATACTGCGTGTGCCAATAAGAAGGTCAATTAATGGCACACCCTCCGAAGACCAGTCAGCTCTTGGGCGAATGGCTTCGCTAGTCAGAATAGATTTAATGCTGCCATCGATGAATTCCAGTATGTTAAGGCGATAGCCGTTTTCTGTGACGATCCTCAAAAAACCGAGACAACCACGCCGTAAAGCAAAAGGATCACTCGATCCTGTGGGCCGTTCATCAGCGGTAAAAAATCCCACAAGTTGATCTAACTTATCAGCCAACGCCACTGAAGACGCGATCTTGTTTGAGGGAACGTTGTCCGAAGGTCCAACCGGTTTGTAATGGTCGCGCACCGCATCAGAGACCTCGGCATCTTCCTTGTCGTGGATCGCGTAGTAGCGGCCCATCACGCCTTGAAGCTCGGGGAATTCGCCCACTACGCCAGTGGTCAGGTCGGCTTTCGCAAGACGCGCGGCGCGTTCGGCTTTCCTGGGATCGGCGCCGATCTTGACCGCGATCTCTGCGGCAAGCTTGGCGATGCGCTCCACCCGTTCATATTGGGTGCCCAGCTTGGCATGAAAAACGATGCCCTTGAGATCGGCAATGCGGCTTTCCAGACTGCGCTTGCGGTCTTCGTCCCAGAAGAATTTGGCGTCGGAGAGACGGGCACGCAGCACACGCTCATTGCCGGCGACGATTTCCTTGCCGCCGTCCTCTGCGATCATGTTGGCAACCAGGGCGAAACGGTTGGCCAACTTCCCGCTTTTGGGATCACGCAGAGAAAAGTATTTCTGGTGGGTGCGCATGGAGGTCTGGAGGATTTCCGCCGGCACATCCATGAACTGATCGGGGATGGCACCGATCAGAACCACGGGATATTCGGCCAGGCCCGCCACTTCGTTCAGAAGCCCCTCGTCCGGGATCATTTCCAGGCCATGGACAAAGGCGGCGCTTTTGACGCCCTCGAAGATGATCGCCTTACGGTCTTCGGCGTCCAGGATGACATGGGCTTTTTTCAGGGCGGCTTCGTAATCATCGAAGCGCTTCACCGTCAGCGCGCCGCTCGAGAGAAAACGATGGCCCCTGGTAGTGTTGCCGCTTGTGACACCAGCGAATGTGAACGGCACCACTTCGCCGTCCAGGGTGGCGACGATGGAATGGAGCGGCCGCACCCAACGCACCGGATCGCCGGTACGCCAGCGCATGGATTTGGGCCAGGGCAGTTTGGCAAGTGCCTCGGGCAGGATTTCCGCCAGCACCAGGGCGGTGTCGCGGCCGGCGCGTTCGATCACGGCGAGATAGACATCGCCCTTGGGAGTTTTTTCGATCTTGAGCTGGTCTTTGGTCAGGCCGGTCTTTTTCACGAAGCCGTCAATCGCGGCTTGAGGCGCATCCACCTTCGGGCCTTTGATCTCTTCGCGCACATCGCGCTGTTTGGCCGGCAAGCCGCTGACCGCCAAAGTCAGCCGCCGAGGTCCCGCGAAGGGTTTGATGCCCTCGAACAACAAGCCCCGGTCGGTCAGGGCGCCCACCACCAGGCGTTCCAGGTCCCTAGCCGCTCCCGGCTGCATGCGAGCAGGGATTTCCTCAGAGAAGAGCTCGAGCAGCAGGTCTGGCATCAGCCAACCTCTTTGCTGGGAAAGCGGGGTGTATAGGCGCCCATGTCGGTCTTGAGCCAGGCTTCGCAGCAGGCCTGGGCCAGCGCCCGCACCCGGCCGATATAGGCGGCGCGCTCGGTGACGCTGATGACCCCGCGCGCCTGGAGCAAATTGAAGGCGTGACTGGCCTTGATGCACTGGTCATAGGCGGGCAATGGCAGCTGTTTGTCGCCGGCGAGGAGTTCGCGGCACTGTTTTTCCGCGTCCTTGAAATGCTGGAAAAGAATCTCGGTATCCGCCCGCTCGAAATTATAGGCGGAGAATTCCTGTTCGCTCTGGTGGAAGACTTCGCCGTAGCGGAAGTGCTTGTTGTAGGCCAGATCGTAGACGAATTCGACATTCTGGACATACATGGCCAGGCGCTCCAGGCCATAGGTGATTTCGGCCGACACCGGGTCGCATTCGATCCCGCCCACCTGCTGGAAATAGGTGAACTGGGTGATCTCCATCCCGTCGCACCAGACTTCCCAGCCCAGGCCGGCCGCCCCCAGGGTGGGGCTTTCCCAATCGTCCTCGACAAAGCGGATGTCGTGCAGCTTCGGGTCCAGGCCGATAGCCTTGATCGATTCGAGATAAAGCTCCTGCACATTGGCGGGCGCCGGCTTCAGGATCACCTGGTACTGATAATAATGCTGCAGCCGGTTGGGGTTCTCGCCATAGCGGCCGTCACTGGGGCGGCGGGAGGGTTGGACATAGGCGGCGTTCCAGGGGCGTGGGCCCAGGGCGCGCAAGATCGTCGCGGGATGAAAGGTGCCCGCCCCCATCTCATTGTCGTAGGGCTGAAGGATCAGGCAGCCCTTGGACGCCCAGAAATTCTGCAGCGTCAGGATCAGGTCCTGAAAAGTCAGATTCCCGGCCACGATTCATTGTCCTTCAGGAGTGGCCGGAACCTAACGAGCGACCCTATTGAGGGCAAGCGCCTCGCCGCAGCGCAGCACCGCGTCGGCCTCAGGAGAATAAGCACCAGATGCATCGTGCAAAACCAGTCCCTGCAGAAGGGCGAACGGTGCTCTCGAACCCTTACGGACCTGAAGGATCACCCGCTTTGCGGGCTCGCCGGCTTTAGGCCAGAGTGGAATGACGCTGATGCCGGTTGGCGGCAAGGCTGCCAAGGCTTCACCCAGCCGGTCGGTACGCAGAATGGCAGTGAAATATCCACCGGAAACGGTACGTTGCAGGCCAATTCTCATCCAATCTGTGAACTGGCCTTCGTCCTTTAATGCCCTTGCGCGGGCGGTATCGGGCGGCGCAACGCCGTCGCCATGAAACGGCGGATTGACCAGGACATGGTCGAACTCGCGCCTAAGGCCGGCCGGCAAGGCAAAGACATCGGCGGCGGCAAATGTCACCCGCGTCGCCATGCCATTCACGCCGGCGTTGCGGCCGGCCAGCAGCGCAAGGTCCGGGTCGATCTCCACGCCGGTAATGGTCACATGCTGCACCCGCGATGCCAGGCACAGGCTGGCGGTGCCCGCCCCCGCCCCCAGTTCCAGCGCGGTCTCGCCGGCACGCGCCGGAATAGCGGCGGCCAGCATCACCGCATCCAGGCCCGAGCGAAATCCGGCCTGCGGCTGTTCGACGCGAACGCGTCCACCCAGAAATGTTTCGGCGGATTTTTCCAGGATCATGGCATCGCCTCCGGCACCGCCGCGCGCAGCAGTGCTTCGGCGCGGTCATATTCCTCATCCAGCACCATCAGGCGGCGCGGCACCATCGCCATGCTGCCGTCCATGATGCTGGCATGGGTGTCGAACACCACGGACTCGATGCCCGCCTGAGTCAGAACATCTGCGGCGTAACTCAACACGACCGGATTGTTGCTTTTGAGGACCATGCGCATCAGCGGCTTATAGCATTGGGCGCACGGGTCGGGAAAAGCACGGCCCGCGGCCAAAGCGGCGTGATGGACGGCACGATATTGCTCGCTTGTACCGGGCTGACAGGGGGAATAAAACGGTGCGGGGCACTGGTTGGACGGGTCATGCTGGCAGATAAGCACAAGGTTGCGGATGGCGCGGGGATTTCCCCGGTCGAGCGCCTCAACGCCCTGATCGCCCATGACATGCAGGCCTGCGACCGGCTGATCCTTAAAGGCATGGGATCGACGGTAAAGCTGATCCCCGACCTGGCGCGGCACCTGATCGAATCCGGCGGCAAGCGCCTGCGCCCCATGCTCACCGTCGCCGCCGCGCATGCCGGCGGTTACGCCGGCAATGGGCATATCAAGCTGGCCGCCGCCGTGGAGTTCATCCACACCGCGACCCTGTTGCATGACGATGTGGTGGACGAAAGCGTTCTGCGCCGCGGCAAGGTTTCCGCCAATCTGGTGTGGGGCAACAAGCCGTCGGTGCTGGTCGGCGATTTCCTGTTTTCGCGGGCCTTCCAGCTGATGGTGGAGACGCAAAACTTCACCGTGCTCGATATTCTTTCCGGGGCCAGCGCCATCATCGCCGAGGGCGAAGTGATGCAGCTCAACTCCTCGCGCAACCTCTCGGTTACCGAAGAACATTACATGAAAGTGGTTTCCGCCAAGACCGCGGCGCTGTTCGCCGCCGCCGCCGAAAGCGGGGCGGTGCTGGCCGGCCGGGACGAAGCGTTCGTGCGCGGCTTTGAGGCCTATGGCGAGAATCTCGGAATTGCTTTTCAGCTGGTGGATGATGCGCTCGATTATTCCGGCCGCCAGGCCTTGATGGGCAAGGCGGTGGGCGATGATTTCCGGGAAGCCAAGATGACCCTGCCCATCATCCTGGCGCACGCCCGCGCCAGCGACGATACCCGCATTTTCTGGAAACGGGTAATTGAAACCGGCAACCAGACCGAGGCCGATCTCAACCGCGCCATCACCCTGGTGGAAGAAACCGGCGCTATCCAGGAGACCATGCGGCGGGCGCGCGCCTATGCCGATGCCGCCAAGGCCGCGCTGGCCATTCTGCCCGGCAGCGAGATCAGAAGCGCCCTGTCGGATATCGCGGACTTCTGCGTGGAAAGAGCTTACTAAAGTCCTTGATCACTTGGGCCAATGTCCTGGCCCGTATCTTCGTGCTCCAGGCCAAATTCCGGCACCGATGTCGGCGCGATCCACCAGCCTGTTCTGGCTTGCGACAAGGACGCCGCCGCGCGGCGGCAACTTTCATCGTCGGGAAACAGTGCAAAACAGGTCGCGCCCGAGCCGGACATGCGGGCGAACAGCGCGCCCGGCAGCGCCGACAGCGCGGTCAACACCTCGGTGATGACGGGTTGGATGCGGCGGGCAGGTTCTTCCAGATCGTTCCTGCTGGCGTCGATCACGCGCAGCACGTCCGCCATGTCGCGAAAGTTCCCTGGCGGCTTCTCACGGCTGACGCCGCTGCGTGTCTGTAGCGCCGCAAACACCTCGCCGGTGGACACTGCAACGCCGGGATTGACCAGCAGCAGCGGCAAATGCGGCAGGGCGGCAACCGGGGTGAGAATTTCTCCCCGCCCCTCCATCCAGCGCGCCTCGGAGGCGATGCAGACCGGAACATCGGATCCCAGGCCCGCCGCGATTTCGCAAAGCGCCGCCTCATCCAGGGAGAGACCCCATAGCGAAGACAGTGCGCGCAGCGCCGCCGCCGCATCGGCACTGCCGCCGCCGATGCCTGAGGCGACAGGCAAATTCTTGGTCAGCGACAACTTTGCTCCCGCTTTGCTGCCCGCTTTTGCCGCAAGCGCCTGTGCGGCTCTCAACACCAGATTGCCGTTTTCGCCGGAAAGTCCCGCCGCGAAGGGCCCGTCAATCGACAAGGAAAGCCTGTCCGCAGGTTCGGCAACCAGCCGGTCGCCCAGCGCCGCGAATACCGCCAGGCTTTGCAGCGGATGAAAACCATCTCCGCGCCGTTCACCGACATGGAGAAACAGGTTGATTTTTGCAGGCGCGGATTCGATCGCGATCGCCTCTCCGGCGGAATTCATCAACCCGTCAATCCGCTCTTCAGCTTCTGTTCCAGCTGGGCTTTCTCGCTGGTCTCTGGACCAAAAGTGAGCGCGTGGTCCCACTGGAAACGCGCCTCCATCTTGCGTCCCGCTTTCCACAGCGCGTCGCCCAGATGATCATTGATGGTGGGATCGCCGGGCACCAGCAGCACCGCCGCTTCCAGCGTCTGCGCCGCTTCGTCATAACGACCGAGGCGATAATAGGTCCAACCTACGCTGTCCACGATATAGCCGTCATAGGGGCGCAAGGCGCGCGCCTTCTCCAGCATCGCCAGCGCATCATTGAGGCGGCGGCCCTGATCCACCCAGGAATAAGCCAGGTAGTTGAGCAGTTCCGGCTGATCGGGCGACAATTTGAGCCCCGCATTGACGTCGGCCTCGGCCTTGTCCCAGGTGCCGGCTTTGTCTTCCGCCATGGCGCGGGCATAATAGAGCGGCCAATCCTTTTTGGCGGGCGCGCCCAGGGCTTTTTCCGCCTGGTCATAGGCCGACACCGCCTCGCTGAATTTTCCGGTGCCGCGATAGGCATCGCCCAGCGCGATCCAGGTGTCGCTGTCCTTGCCATTGGCGTCGGTCAGCGCCTTGAGGTTGCGCACCGCAACATCATTGTGATCCAGCCGGGATTCGTTGCGCGCCGCCTCCACCGCCGCCATGCGGTAATAGGGCGAGGACTTGTCCACCCTGGCGTAGATGGCCACGGCATCGTCATACTTCTGCAGCGCCTCATAACGGTCGGCGAGCAGGATGTTGGCCAGGGCCAGGTCGGGCCTGAGATAAAGCGCCATGCGCAAATAGAGTATGGAAACATCGGCGCTGGAGGCGTCGCTGAGCGAGGCGGCGATGCCGAACAGGCCCTCGGCCGCGCCATCTTCGGCGCTGCGCACCAGGGAATCTGGTTTTTTTCCCTTGGCGATACGTGTCAATCCATCCGCCGCCAACGGACTTAACGCGGCGGAGTTGGCCAGGCCCTTGTAGAATTTTGTGGCGTCGGCCGCGCGGCCCTTTCGTTCCAGGTAGCGGCCATAAGCCTCGACAACCCGCGGGCTGCCGGCGTTCAGCAACAGCGCCTTGGCGTAGAGGGCGTCGGCGTCCTGGTCCATGAAATCCGCAATCAGCGCGGTGTGAAAAGCGGCGACACTCTCCGCGCCGTTTTGCCCACCCAGGGATTTCATATCCACGGCGGCGGCGTTCGCGTCGCCCGTCGCCGCCGCAGCCCAGCCATCGAACAGAGAAACCGTCAGGATGGTGAACGGTCCCTTGGCGGAAGCGGCGAGATTCTTGCGCACGCCCGCATAATCCTTGTGGCGGAATGCGGCCACGGCAAGCGCAAGACGCGCGGCGCGATCGTCAGGGGTTTTCTCCACCACCTTGCCGGCAAAGGCAGCCGCGGCATCGAGATCGCCCGAGGTGCTGGAATAGAAAAACGCCAGCGACAGCAGGTCCGGATTGCCCGGATCGCTCTTGAGGCTCTGGGCGTAATAGCGCGCCGCCTGGGGCATGTCGTGCTGCTGGGCGGCGAAGCGGGCCGACAGGTAGGTCGAGAAGGCGTCGGCCTGTGCGTTGGGCTTGGTCGCCGCGGGTCCGATTGCGGTGACGACGCCGCAGCCGGCCAACAGCAGTGCGGTTCCCAGCAAGAAAACGGTGTTACGCAAGACGACTCCTACATGTTTGAATAGTTTGGACCGCCGCCGCCTTCGGGCGTGACCCAAACAATATTCTGCGCCGGATCCTTGATGTCGCAGGTTTTGCAGTGAACGCAATTCTGCGCATTGATCTGAAAGCGCGGCCCCGATTTTTCCTCGACAATCTCGTATACGCCCGCGGGACAGTAACGCTGTGCCGGTTCGGCATAGTCCGGCAGGTTCAGTCTAATCGGTATCGAGGGATCGCGCAGCAACAAATGCACTGGCTGGTCTTCGGCATGGTTGGTGTTTGACACAAACACGCTGGAAAGCCGGTCAAATGTCAGGGTTCCATCGGGTTTCGGGTAGGATATTGGCCGGGATTCTTTCGCTTTTTTCAGGGTGGCAAAGTCCGGTTTGGCGTGATGGAGGGTCCCGAACAGGGAAAATCCCATCAGCTGGTTCATCCAGAGATCCAGGCCGATGAAAGGCAGCGCGCCTAAGGTTCCCAGTTTCGACCATAGCGGCTTGGCGTTGCGCACCCGCCAGAGATCGCGGGCGACGGCGCTTCTGGCATAGAGGGCGTCATATTCGCCGAGTGTATCGCCGGACCGTCCCGCCTTCAGCGCCGCGAAAGCGGCGTCCGCGGCCAGCATGCCGGTTTTCATTGCATTGTGGCTGCCCTTGATGCGCGGCAGATTCATGAATCCCGCGGCACAGCCTATCAGCGCCCCGCCAGGAAAGCTCAACTGCGGCACCGATTGCCAGCCGCCCTCGGTGAGGGCGCGCGCGCCATAGCCGATCCGCTTGCCGCCTTCGAGCAATTTGCGGATGGCGGGATGGGTCTTGGCGCGCTGGAATTCGCTGAACGGCTCCAGCCAGGGATTGGAGTAGTTCAGATGCACCACGAAACCGATGGAGCAGAAATTCTCGCCCCAGTGATACAGGAAGAGGCCGCCGCCGGTATCTTCGCCAAGAGGCCAGCCCATACCATGTACCACCAGGCCCTTCTGATGTTTGTTCTTGGGCAACTCCCAAAGCTCTTTCAGGCCGATGCCGAATTTCTGCGGATCGCGCCCTTCCTGCAGGCGGAATATCTCGCCAAGCTGTTTTGACAGCGAGCCGCGCGCGCCTTCGGCGAACAATGTGTATTTGCCGCGCAAGATCATTCCCGGCGTGTAGTCCGGCTTGTGATGGCCGTCTTTGGCGACGCCCAGATCGCCGGTGACGACGCCCTTGACCACACCCTTCTCGAGCAGAAGATCATGCGCCGGAAATCCGGGGTAGATCTCCACTCCCAGGGCTTCGGCCTGCCCTCCCAGCCAGCGGCAAAGATTGCCCAGGGAAATAATGAAATTGCCGTGATTGCTCATCAACGGCGGAAGGAGAAAATTGGGAATGCGCCAGGCGCCAGTTCTGGTGAAATAGTAGAAGCGGTCTTGCGTTACGCCGGTTTCGACCGGCGCCCCCTTTTCTTTCCAGTTCGGGATAAGTTCGTTCAAGCCGCTGGGGTCCAGCACCGCGCCCGATAGGATATGGGCGCCGACCTCCGAGCCTTTCTCCAGCACGCAGACGCTGACTTCCCGCCCGTCGCGTGCGGCAAGCTGCTTGAGCCGGATCGCCGCCGAAAGGCCCGCCGGCCCCGCGCCCACAATCACCACGTCATAGTCCATGCTTTCTCTTTGCACGGCTTGCGGATTCTGTTCGTTCATGGACGTTCCGTGAGGATTCGCGGCTTTTTCTATACCTTAGAGCCGTCCTGCCGGCTTACAATGGCGCTATGCAAGACAAGGACACACTGGGAACCCTGAACTGGCTGGTGGAGGCCGGTGCCGACGAGGCCATCGGTGAGACACCTGTCAATCGCTTCCAGTCCAGACCTGTCGAACCCGGGCCGCTGCCGGCTGTGAAGGCGCCTTCTGTCGCGGCAACAAAAGCGCCTGTCGCTACGAGCACTGATGCGATCGGCGATGCCATGTCATTGGCGGCCGCGGCCATGACGTTGGCCGATCTCAAAGCTGCGATGGAAGGCTTTGACGGCTGCGCCCTCAAGCGCAGCGCCGCCAACACCGTATTCGCCGATGGCAGGCCGGAGGGCCGGGTGATGTTCATCGGCGAAGCGCCAGGCCGCGATGAAGACCGCATCGGCAAGCCCTTTGTCGGCCGCGCCGGGCAATTGCTGGACAAGATGCTGGCCAGCATCGGGCTTGACCGCAATCTCAACGCCTATATCACCAATGTGATCAACTGGCGTCCGCCCGACAATCGCGATCCCAGCCCGGAAGAAGCGGCGATGTGCCTGCCATTCCTGCGCCGCCATATCGAACTGGCCAATCCGGGCGTCATCGTGCTTCTGGGCGCGGTGGCTGCGCGGCATGTGATGGGCATCACCGACGGCATCATGAAAAGCCGGGGCCGCTGGATGGAATATCGCGTGGGGGACCGCATGGTGCCGATCATGCCCACCCTGCACCCGGCCTATCTGCTTCGCCAGCCGGCGCACAAGAAACTTGCGTGGCGGGACCTT
>DATMNL010000058.1:0-15472 GCA_035568995.1 Rhizomicrobium sp.
TCCGACCCTGACCACCTCGGCGCTGGCGTTCCGCGCCGCCGATTACCTGGTCAAGGCGGCAAAGGCCGGTAACGTCAAGATCTGACGCCTGCTTCCTGAAGGAAACAGCCCCGGCGGAAACGCCGGGGTTTTTTCTTGGCCACTGATGGTCACGCTTGCCGTGTGAGCAGACCGATCAGGCGTTCCTCGAAGGCGTCGAGATCGGCGCCAAGCTCGTGCGCGGCGCCCGTGTACACAAGCCTGCCCCGGGAGATCACGCTGATCTCCTCGCACAGGCTGCGGATCTCATGCGAGTCATGGCTGCTGAGAAAGGTCGTCACATTTTCGTCGGCCGCCAGGCGGCGGAGCAGATTCCACATGTCGCGCTTGGCGGGCAGGTCAAGACCCCTTGTGGGCTCGTCCAGAAACAGCACTTTCGGGCGCCCCATCAGGGCGCGGGCGATTTCCACGCGCCGCTTCATGCCCGTGCTGTAGGTGCCGATGAGCTTGCCGCGAAATGCGGTGGCCAAGCCGACCTGATCGAGGAGGCGCTCGACCTGGCCCGAGGGATCGGGCAGGTGGCGCAGGCGCGCGAAGTAGGAAAGATATTCCCGCGCCGTCCAGGTGGACTGGCTCTCGCTCGTCTCATCGCTCACCAGCCCGACCAGCCCCCGCACCGCCAGCGGGTCCCTGACCACATCATGGCCCCAGATTCTGGCGGCGCCCTCGCTGGGCGGCAGCAGGGTGGTGAGCATGCGGATGGTGGTCGTCTTGCCGGCGCCGTTCAGGCCCAGGAAACCATACAACTTCCCCTTGGGGATGCGCAGCGTAAGGCGGTCCACCGCCGTGAAATTGCCAAAACGGCGCGAAATACCGTCCATCTCAATGGCGAATTCAGCGCTCATTGCGTTCGCCGCCAGCGCAGCAACGCGGCCCCCAGACACAACAGGGGCAAGATGCTTGCGGCCAGTCCCATTTCATAAATGGCGCTTGCCACCTCGGCGTCGATGGCCGCGCGCGCGCTGAAGGTGAGCGGCTGGCCCGCGACATCGTAGGTCGCCGTCGCGTTAATGGGATAGCGGTCGCCGCCGATGTCCCAGGGCCTGGTGGGATTGAGCGTGACGGGAATACGCGCAACCCAGCCCGAAACGACATGGTGCCCATCGGCGGCGGCGGGACCAGAATCACTGGCATAGGCATGCGTCT
Source organism: Rhizomicrobium sp. (assembly GCA_035568995.1). Classification (GTDB taxonomy): domain Bacteria; phylum Pseudomonadota; class Alphaproteobacteria; order Micropepsales; family Micropepsaceae; genus Rhizomicrobium. The sequence goes on from DATMNL010000058.1 coordinate 1,186, forward strand.
CCAGGGTCGGCGTTCCCTGGGCCACCTCCAGCCCGGCTTCTCCGGCAATAGTGGCGTGGAAACTGGTGAGAGGCTGGCCCGCATCCACCGGTAGCAGCAGCAAAAGGTCCCGTTTGGTGGGTTCATCCGTACCCATCGGCCACAGATCGTCCCGGTTGAGGATGGTGGCGCAGCAATGAAGCGGAAATTCCGCGCCCGGCGGCACCAGCGCCAGGCTGGTCCCGGCGCGGGCAAACAGGGCCCGGATGGCGGGCGCGTTGTTCAAGCGCGGCGCGGGCTTGTCATAATTCGTGTCCGCAAGAAAGACCGGAAGCAGAAGCATCGCGGCGATGGCAATCGCGATGGTCCATCGCTGTCTCCCTGTGGCTTCCCAGGTCTCGACACCCTGGGCGCGAAGGAAAATCCAGGCGGCCAGCACAAGCGCGCCGGTCACCAGCACGATCAGGCTGATCCAGGTCCATGCCGTGGTGGCGGGAATGTTGCCCGCGATCAGCGTGAAACCCAGCGCATTCTTGAGCAGCACGGCAGGACTGGCCAATGTCAGATGCCCGCTGCGCGTCGCGCCATTGCCCTGGGCCACCAGCAGCTCCTGCAGCGGGATGAGAGCCGCGTAGGCCAAGAGGACGCCCATGCCGGCCCCGGCGGGTGCGGCCAGGCTCCGGCCGATAAAGAGGACACCGATCAGCGTACCGATGACGATGCTGACCATCAGCAGACCGGGCGTCCAGACCAGGAATTCCCGCAGCAGCGGCGACAGGCCCACATGTCCGCTATAGACCAGCATCATCGGCAGAAGCGCGGCATAGTAGGCGGCGGCAAGCGTGACCAGGACAAGGAATTTCGCGGCCAGCCAGTCCCGGCGGTTCACCGGCGCGGTAAACACGCATTCGACAAACCGGTTGGTGCGCGGACTGGCGATCATCATGGCGGCGACCGGAATGAATCCGAGCGGCACCAGGCCATAGGCAATAATGCCGTAACCGTCGAGCCAGGTGTCCTGGGTGCCGACGGCGGCCAGGCCGCCCACCGCCAGCAGAATCGCCGCGGCGCCCACCAATGCGAAGCGTCCGCGCATCGTGGCCTTGAGTTCTTCGACGTAGAGCGTCGTGGCCGCGAAAGTCATGTCATGTCCCGCCAATCCCCAGCGTGACTATAAGGCGGCCAAGAAAAAAGGCGCGGTGGGACTGCGATTATCCGGGCATACAATTTGCCAACATTTCCGATCCCGGCGTGACATTGAGCCTGCATGGCAGCATCCTCGCCGGTGCGAGCGAGCTGTTCCGGATCCGGGCAGGTCTCCCCACGGGAAAAACAGGGTCATCAGGGAGAGTCATCATGCGGCCAATCATGCTTTTGGGATTTCTTGCAATCGCGCTTGGCGCTTCCGCGGCAGGGGCGCAATCGGCGCCCTACAATGTCCTCAAGACGGCCAAGACCGGCGGCGATGGCGGTTTCGACTATGTCTATGCCGACACGGCTGGACGGCGGCTTTATGTTCCGCGCAGCGCACCGGCCACTCCGGGCACGCCGCCACCGCACATCGACGTATTTAACCTGGATACGCTGGCGCCAGTGGGTTCAATCCCCGGCTATAGCGCGCATGGCGCGGCGGTCGATCCCAAGACCAATCATGGCTTTGCCACTAGCAAGCCGGTGGTGATGTGGGACAGCAAGACACTCGCGCCGATCAAGACCATCGATGTGCAGGGAGGCCCGGACGGAATCCTGTTCGATCCATTCAACCAGCGCGTCTATATTCTCAGCCACGGCGCCCCCAACATGACCGTGATCAACACGGTCGATGGCTCTATCGTGGGCACGATCGATCTTGGCGCCGCGCCGGAGCAGGCCGCGACCGATGGACGGGGACATATCTATGTCGATCTGGAGGACAAGGGCCAGATTGCCGTGATTGACGCCAAGACCATGGCCGTGACGGCGCATTACGACCTGGGCGCGGCGGACCTGACCCCCGCCGGGCTGGCGCTGGATGCCAAGAACCACATCCTGTTTGCGGCCTGCCGCAATCCCGCGAGCATGGTGATCCTTAACGCGGATACGGGAAAGATCATCACCACCCTGCCGATCGGCGTGGGTGTGGATGGCGCCACCTTCAATCCCGCCACCCTGGAAGCGTTCAGCTCGCAGGGCGATGGGACATTGACCGTCATCAAGGAGAACAGCCCTACCAGCTTTGTGGTCGAGCAAACGGTTCAGACCAAAGTCAGCGCAAAAACCCTGACTCTGGACGCCAAGACGGGCCGCGTCCTGCTGATAGCGGCGGATTACGCGCCGCTGCCCCCGGCCGAACCGCAAACCCCGCCCGGTGGGCGGGCCCGGCGCGGACCCATGGTGCCGGATTCCTTCTCTATCCTCGCGGTCGGAAAATAGCTGGCAGGAACCCTCAAAGATCGCCCCGGCGGGAAACTGCCGGGGTTTTTCTTTTGTGCTATGCTGGGGTCTCGGTGCTTGGGAGAAAACGGCATGCGGCATTTGGTTTACGGCATTCTGACAGGCCTTCTGCTTGCCGCGCCCGCTGTCGCTCAGTCCGGCTCGCCCGCCACCACCGCGATGTCCAAAACGTCCCAGGACCCGGCGGTAAAAGACAACAAGACCCAGCCTGCCAAATCCGGCCAGGCTGCGCCGGCCCCGCAGGCCGCGTCGGCTCAACCAGCGGCCAAGGACGATTCCCTGGCCAATTATGACGTCAACGGCTCCAATGCCTCGGACGCGATGGGCGCGAGTCGCTAGACAGGCTGCCCGCTTGACAGGTTGTCAGGGCTGAGGCCTCAATCCGCCAATATTCACAACACTATCGGGAGTTATCATGCCGGGAAGACGTTTTGGATTTCTCATGGGCGCGGCGGTGATATTGGCAGCGCTTCCCGCCATCGCCCCCGCTATCGCCGAGGTGCCCGTGCCCCAGGTGAGCGGTCCGGTTGCCGCTCCCGATGTACCGGGCACACCAAGCCACAACTACATCTTCTTCGCCTCGAATCACGATCTGGCAGCGCATGGCTATGTCGAGGAAGAGTTCTTCATCAAGGGCGCTGCCAGCACCTACACCATCAACGGCCCGGCCACCGCCACGGTGGCGAGCAGCGGCCTGCCTTATTACACCCGCGTGGTGGTGCGCCGCCCGGCCGACCCCAAACGCTTCAACGGCACCGCCCTGGTGGAATGGGACAATGTCACCAACCAGTTCGATGCCGAGAATGTCTGGTTTTTCGACTGGGAACACATGATGCGGGCCGGCTATGTCTGGGTCGGCGTCTCGCCCCAGACGGTGGGCGTCGCGGCGCTTAAAAAATGGAGCCCCACACGCTACGGCGAATTCGATGTCGGCAAGGTGGTGGCGGGGACGGTACCGCGCGGCGGCCCGGACGCCGACGCCATGTCCTACGACATTTTCAGCCAGGTCGGCGAAGCGATCCGTCATCCCGGCGGTGTCGACATGCTGCATGGCCTGAAGCCGAAAGTGCTCATCGCCAACGGCGAATCCCAGTCGGCCAGCCGGCTGGCAACCTATGTCAATTCCATCCATCCCCTGGCCAAGGTCTATGATGGATTCCTGCTGTTGTCGGCAATCGGTTCGCCCATTCGCAGCGACCTGATCTCGCCGGTGTTCAAGATCAACATGGAGCATGACGTGGTCACCGGCGATGCCGCGGTCCAGCAGCCCGACACCGACAAGTTCCGCAGCTGGGACGTGGCGGGCACCAGCCATGTTGACCGGCACCTGCGTGAAAGCCGCGAGCCGCTGGAATTGCGCGACAATGGCGTGTCGCTGGAAGCCAAGATGGCGCCGCTTTGCGCCAACGCCCAGGTCGGCACCCGCACCCCCGCCGGCTATGTGGTAGGATCGGCCTTCGACAAGCTTGCGGTCTGGGCCGCCGGCGGCAAGCCGCCGCCATCCGCCCCGCATCTGAAGATCACCCAGGTCAATCAGCGGCCTGTCCAGTCGGTGGTGGCGCGCAACAGCGACATGCTGGCTGAGGGCGGCATCCAGCTGGCGCAAGTGGCCGTGCCCACCCAGATCAATTTTGGGCTCGGCAAGCCGGCCGATCCGAACGCGGCGGCTGCCGGCGGCGAAGCCATCGGCGCGGGCGCCTGCGTGCGCTGGGGTTATTCGGTGGACATCAGCGTGGATTCGCTGGCCCAACGCTATCCCAGCCATGCCGCCTATGTCGCGGCGGTGAAAAAGGTAACCGACGATAACGTCAAGAAGGGTTTCATCCTGCCCTTCGACGGCGCAACCACGATCCGGCAAGCCCAGGAATCGCGCATCGGCAAGTGACCGTCAGGCCTCGATGGCCTTGCGGCTGGGTTGAGATTGCGGACAGGCATCATCCGCCGAATTGCGCAAAGCCGCGAAAGGCCTTGTGGGCGCGGCGCGCCAGGCCACGCTGTTCGCATCGCCCGGGTTGGGAATATAGTCTTCCGGCGAGACATCCATGGCGTCGGGGCAGGCCAGACCTGGCGGTATCCTGTCCGCGCCAGGCCCGTGAATGGCGTCAGGGAGCTGCGACGTGTCGGGCGGGATAAAGTCATCCGCCTGCGCCACGCCCTGCCAGACAAGAAGCAGAACCAGCGCCAGCAACATCGCCACTGGCCGCTTGTAATGAGAACCGACCGCGCGGCGCACGGCATCGCCATATATCTGCATAATTGCTCCAGCCCCGAAACAATCCTTGAATTGTTTCCGCGTACCAAACCAACCCCACGCCACATTTATGCCATCATTGCGCGCGCAAGAAAATCGAAACTTCATGAGTTCCCGAAATTTTTTTAGCGCAGTGAAGAATTGGTTGCGCGCATGGAACCTGGCGCGGAACTTTTTGCGGTAGCATTGCACCATGTCCACCAGACATGTTTTGCCGGAACGACTGAAACCGGGCCTGCAGTTGGTTTTTTGCGGAACCGCTGCCGGCAAACAATCGGCATTGCAGAAGGCTTATTATGCCAATCCGCAAAACAAATTCTGGCGCACGCTTTATGAAGTCGGCCTGACGCCGCGCCGCTTTGCGCCAAAGGACTATCCAGAGCTTTGGGAACTCGGCATCGGATTGACGGACATCGCCAAATACCATTTCGGCATGGACCATCAACTGCCCAAAAAAAGCCTGGGCCGCGCGGCGGTAGCGGCGCTCAAGGCGCGCATCCTCAAGGCTGCGCCGCGCCACTTGGCCTTCACCAGCCTGAACGCGGGGCGCTCGGTGCTCGGAAAGTCCACCGAGGCGGGAGAACAGCAAGAACGATGGGGCGAGACAAGGCTCTGGGTTTTGCCTTCGCCATCGCCCTTGGCCGCCAATCACTGGGACATCGCGCCCTGGAAAGCGCTGGCCAAGGCCGTTCGTCTCACCGTCCGCTGTTAGGGCCTAGCCGCCACTGTGAGGGCGAAAAGCGAAAGGTCCGGTGGACCTTTCGCCGCCCGAACGCCCACGAAGCGGGCCGCGGCAACTAGCCGCCACTGACGCGATTGGCCACCGTCAAGCCAGCGATCAAGAGGACCAGGAAGATGGCGATAAAGATGAAGAAGAGGATCTTGGCGATGGCGATGGAGGCGCCCGCCACGCCGGTGAAGCCCAGCACGCCAGCAATCAGTCCGATAACCAGAAAAATCAGGGCCCAACGCAACATGGCGGTCTCCGCTTGTTTCAAAATACTGCGGTCAAACAATGCCTGGAACTTAGGAAGGTTCCTGACGCCTCATGGCCCCGGCGGCGCCGGCAATGAGAGCGCCCACGTCACGATCTGGCCGATTGCCGCGCTCAACGCCGCATTGAAGGCGGCCACCACGGCGGTAGTGCTGTTCTGGCCGGCGGATGCATCCTGTTTGGCTGTGAAGCTGGCGATAATCTTGCGGCCATGGGCGGTGGACATCTGCGCCACCAGACTCACCGTCACAAGGGGAACGCCATCTGGCGCGCTGTAATGGGCGGCACAGTCGCGAATTTCGGTGCCCAGTTCATAATCGGCATGCAGCGCATCGTCGATGCGCGTCACCGAGGGGACGTGGCCGCCGGCCTGGAAAGCCGCGACCAGCGCGGTCTGCACCAAAACCGGCAGGCGGTCGGCCCAAACCGCATTGGCGTAATAATCGAGCGTGGCGTCTGGTTTGATCAAGGCGATGCGCCTTGAGTCCAGGGCGTCCGTGGCCTCGGGAAGGTCTACCGCCAGCGCCCATGTTGCGGGCTGGCCCCCGCTTGCCGCGATGGCCGGCTCCAGCAGATAGATCGTGTTGTTGGTATCGGTGGGGCCCAGTCCCAGCCCGCCACAACCGGCCAGCGCGAAAGCCGAAGCCGAAAACAAAACCAGCCGCCGATCCATGCGCTTATTTGCCATTGGGTTGATATCCCTTGCGGCGGTCGCCAAACAAAAGCGTGGTGGGCTCGCGGTTCAGCTGATCCGAGAATTTGTTGAGATTGCCGGTCAGCCGCCTGAGGTCGTTGACCAAGTTGGAGAGTTGCGCCAGCGCGTCGCCCTTGAGGAAGGCGTCGGCATCGTCGGCCACTTTGCCGAATTTGGTCACGGTCAGGTCGACATGGTCCAGGGTGGGCTGAAAATTCGCGGCGGCCTTGTTAAGATTGGCGGTCGCCTGATTGGCGTTACGCAGGATCGCGTCAATATCATCCGAACGCCGCGCGATCACCGCCGTGGTTTCATCCAGATTGGAAAGGATCTGCGTGATGGCCTTGCGGTTGTTGTCGTTGAGCAGGTCGTTGATCTGAGACGCCGCGACATTGAGCTTGGCCACCACTTCCGGCGCGGACTGCTCCAACTGCAACAGGCCCGATTGCTTGGTGCGGATTACGGGATATTTCTCGCCCGGCTTGGCGGTCAGGAGCGCCGATTTGGCGGTGCCGCCGCTGATCTCGACATAGGTGGCGCCGGTGAAACCCTGGCTTTCGATGGAGGCGACACTGTCTTCGCGGATATTGAGATGGGGCTGGACCTGCAAGGTGACGATGACGCTCTGCGGATCGTTGGGATTGAACTGAAGATCGGTGATGTGGCCCACGTCAATGCCATTGTAGCGCGTCACCGTGCCCTTGCCGATGCCGGTGACCGGGCCTTTGAAATAGGCCTGGTAATAGGAATATTCCTGGGCATATTGCGCCCCGGCCAGCCACATGATGCTGACCACCAGGCCGATGACGCAGATGAGGACGAAGGCCCCCACCGCGACATAATTGGCTTTGGTTTCCATCGCGTGCTCCTCAGGCCCCAGCCAGCGCGGCGCGGCCGCGCGCGCCGGAGAAATAATCGTGAATCCAGGGATCGGAATCGTTTTTCAACTCCGCGATGGTGCCGGTCTTGATTTTCTTGTTCACCAGCACGGCGATGCGGTCGCACACGGCGCGCAGCGAATCCAGGTCATGCGTCACCATGAAGACCGTCAGCCCCAGGCTTTTCTGGAGGTTTTTGATCAACGCGTCGAACTGGTTGGCGGAGATGGGATCGAGCCCCGATGTCGGCTCGTCCAGAAACAGAAGTTCGGGGTCCAGCGCCAGGGCGCGGGCCAGTCCGGCGCGCTTCTTCATGCCGCCGGAAAGTTCGGAAGGGAATTTCTGCGCCGTGTCTTCGGGCAACCCTACCATGATCAATTTCATGGCGGCGATCTCGTTCATCAGGTTTTGCGACATGGCGGTATATTCGCGCAAGGGCACCTGGATATTTTCCGCCACGGTCTGGGAGGAAAACAGCGCGCCTTCCTGGAACAACACGCCCCAGCGCACTTCCAGCGCCCGCATGCGGCTGGATTCCGCAAAAGCGGTCTTTTTGCCGAATACTTCGATGTTGCCTTGCCGGGGCTTGTTGAGGCCGATGATGGTGCGCAGCAGGACCGATTTTCCCGAGCCCGAACCGCCGACCACGCCCAAAACCTCGCCGCGATAGACATCCAGATCCACGGAATCGTGAATCACCGTGTTGCCAAAGGCGTTGACCAGCCCGCGTACCTTTATGACGGTGTCTTTGGGTTTGGTGTTTTCGTTTTCGCGGGTCATCAGATCCCCAATACCGAGAACATGATGGAGAAGGCCGCGTCCAGCACGATCACCAGGAATACCGATTCCACCACCGATCGGGTGGTGAGCAGCCCGACGCTGGCGGCATTGCGCTCAACCTGGAAGCCCTCATAACAGCCGACCAGCGAGATCACGAAGGCGAAGACCGGCGCCTTGATCAGGCCCACCAGCATTGTGTTCAGGGTGACCGCGTCATGGAGCTGGCGCATGAAGGCGGGGATGGTGATGCCGAGCTGGAAGTAGCACATTACCGCGCCGCCGATCAGGCCCATCAGGTCGGAATAGAAAGTGAGCAGCGGCAGGGCGATGACCAGGCCGATGACGCGCGGCAGCACCAGCACGTCGACGGTGTTGAGGCCGATGGTCTGCATCGCGTCGATCTCCTCGTTGACACGCATGGTGCCGATCTGGGCGGTGAAGGCCGAACCGGAGCGACCGGCCACGATGATGGCGGTGATCAGCCCGCCGATTTCGCGCAAGACACCCACGCCCAGAAGATTGATGGTGAAAATCTCCGCGCCGAAACGCTTCAACTGATCGGCGCCCTGATAGGCCAGCACCACGCCGATCAGAAAAGCCAGCAGTCCGACAATCGGCAGCGCGTTGATGCCGGTTTCCTCGACCTGGTGAAACAGGGCGGCGACACGCAGATTGGTCTTGGGCGAGGTGATGGTCTCGATCGATTCCACCGTCACCCGGCCCAGATAGCCCAGCATGCGGTAGCCTTGGCTCCCGGCATGGACGGTGGCGCGGCCGATGCGCTCCAGCCGGTCGCGGAATCGCGCGCGCGGCCGGTCTGCCACCGGCGTACATTTGCCCTGGTCGAGATTTTCCAGTAGCGGCCAATAGAGTTCTGGCAAAGTGAATTTGCCGACTTCGCGGCCGCCGGATTCCAGGGCGCGCTTGGTGCGCAACAAGAGCCAGGCGCCCGCCGAATCCAGCCTTTCTATCTTGCTGGCGTCTATGGCTATGGCGCCGCCGGCCTCCGGCCGCAGGCCACGCAATTCCTTGTCCAGCCGGGCGCTTTCCCGGATGGTCCATAACCCGCCCACGCGCAAAACATCCCGGTCCAGCTTGAACCAGGCATTTGGCGCCGCCGAACTGTTGTCAATGCTGGCCATTCAAATAGGCGTGGCTTTCTGGCGGCCGGGGGGCCGCGGAATATCGTGTTCCTAACCCGGGCCGACCTCAAGAGTTCCATGTTCCTGTTTTGTTTCTGGTCGCTATGGCTTTAACATCGCCGTCCGCCAACAAGGAAAAACCATGATGGAATTGGTCCGCCTGGGTTCAACCGGTTTGAAAGTCTCGAAAATATGCCTGGGCACCATGACCTATGGTTCGCCGCAATGGCGCGACTGGGTGCTGGATGAGGCGCAAAGCCTGCGCTTTTATGAACGCGCCCTGGAAGCAGGGATCAATTTTTTTGATACCGCCGATATCTATTCCGTTGGCGTCAGCGAGGAAGTCACGGGCCGGGCGCTGAAGAAATTCGCCGCGGACCGCGAGCATATCGTGGTGGCGACCAAACTGTGTCAGCCCATGGGTCCATCACCCAACCAGCGCGGCCTATCGCGCAAGCATGTGATGCACGCCATAGACAATTCGCTCAAACGTCTGGGCATGGAGTATGTAGACCTCTATCAGATTCACCGCTTCGATTATGAAACGCCGATCGAGGAAACCATCGAGGCGCTGCATGACGTGGTGAAGGCGGGCAAGGCGCGTTACATCGGCGCGTCTTCCATGTTCGCCTGGCAGTTCGCCGAATATCTCTCCAAGGCCAGGGCGATGGGCAAGACAGGCTTCGTCACCATGCAGAATTTCTACAATCTGGTGTACCGGGAAGAGGAACGCGAAATGCTGCCGCTTTGCGCCGCCCACGGTATCGGGGTGATTCCCTGGAGCCCGCTGGCGCGGGGCTTTCTCGGGCGCAGCCACGCCCAGGCCCGCGAGGAGGCCACCACCCGCGCCAAAAGCGACCATGTCTTCGACCTGCGCCACGGCGAGGCGGATTTCGAAATCCTGCGCCGGGTGGAGGAGACAGCCAAGAAGCATGGGGTCGGCAATGCCCAGATCGCGCTCAGCTGGGTGTTGCACCAGCCGGGGATCAGTTCGCCGATCGTGGGGGCGTCAAAGCTCAAGCATCTGGATGACGCCGTCGCCGCGGCCGGGATCAAACTCAGCGCGGACGAAGTGGCCTACCTAAGCGAGGCTTATCAACCAAAGCCGGTAATAGGCCACAAGTAGCCAGCGCGGCTAAGCGCGAGGGATTTTACTCGCCGGGCAGGAGCGAGGAGCGATGTGGGCGAATGAAAGCCCATGAGCGACGAGCGACGAACCCGGAGAGTAAAAGAACCGCGCTTAGAGAGGCCACCAGTCGAGCTGCGGGGAGTATGCCGCATCATCGGCCTGCTGCGTCCAGCCGCCGCCCAGGGCGCGATAAACGCCGACATCGGCTTCCAGGCGCGCCAGCTTGGTCTGCACCAGCGAGTCCTGGGCGGTGAACAGGGTCTGCTGGGTAGTGAGCAGCGATTGAATGTCGATCGTGCCTTCGCGATATTGCAGTTCGGCGATGCGGAAGGCTTCGGTGGAGGCGCGCACTTCCTCGGTCAGGGCCACCAGCGTGTCGGTATCGGAGGCGGTCTGGCCCAGCTGTGTCTCGACATCGCTGAAGGCGGTGAACACGGTCTTGCGATAGGTGGCGATCAACTGCATCTGATTGGCGAGGGCAGAATCATCCTGCGCCTTCAGCCTGCCGCCGTCGAAGATGGTTTGCAGCAGCGAGACGCCGAAGCTCCAGACGAAATTGCCGGGATTGGTCAGCCCGTCAATCGCCGCCGAGGCATAGCCCGCCGAACCGGTCAGGCCGATCTGGGGAAAGAAGGCGGCGCGGGCCGCGTCCACATTGGCATGGGCGGCATAGAGATTGGCTTCCGCCTGCGCCACATCGGGACGGCGGGTCAGCACTTCGGACGGAATGCCCGGCTTAACGGCGGGCGAAACGATGCCGTCCAGGTTCTGGCCCCTGACGTCAAAGCCTTCCGGTGCGCGGCCCAAAAGAATGGCCAGGGCATAGCGGGCTTCGCGTTCCTGTTCGATCAGGGGAGGGATGCGCGCCTGCTGCCCCGCGACGGTGGATTGCTGCTGCGACAGGTCCAAATTCGAGGACACGCCATTGGTCACCTTGGCCTGAGTGACAGCCAGGATGCGGTTGGCGGCGTCGATATTCTGGCGCGCGATGGTGATGCGCTCGCGCAAGGACAGGATGATGAAATATTCATTGGCGACGCTCTGGGCGGTGGTCAGGCCCACCGCGGCCTCGGCATAGCGTGAGCCGCGCAGGGTTTCGCGCGCCTGGCGCAGCTTGTCCTGCGATAGGCCCCACAGATCGAAGCCGTAGGTGGCGGAAATACCGGTAGAGAAGGCGTTGGTGTCGATTTCATGCCCGGCGGCCAGGACGGGCGGTCCCTTACAGATGGTCGATGAAGCGGTGGGACAATCGGATCCCCTGCGCGTCAGGCCTCCATTGGCCGACACAGTGGGGAGCAGGGCGGCGAAAGCAGTTTCGTCGGTGGCTTCGGCCTGCAGCACCTGGGCGGCGGCAACGGCCAGGTCGAGATTCTGTTTGGTCGCGGTCTCTTCCAGGGCCGGCAGCTCGGGGGCCTTGAAATTGGTCCACCAGCCGGCTTCCGGCCAGATCGGGGCGTCCACCGCCACGGGCGCGGTGAAGGCCACTGGCACGTCGCCAGGGCGGTCAAGGGCGGTGGGGTTGGGGGTAGAACAGCCGGCCGCCGTGAGGGCAAGCACGCTGACGGACAGGCTGCGGACAATGGCTTTCATCTTACTCTCATTCAGCTATGGGCGGGCGGCTATCTGTCTTACTTATCCTGCCGGAACCTTCAGCAGCAAATAGGGGTAGAACCCCCCATCAGACAAGGGTGGGCGCTGTAAAGCTTTGTCGCGCGCCCCCCGATTCCGCGACGTTACGGCTGTAAAAACGGCAAAAAATTCCCTTGTGCGGCACGGCTGCAGCAGTTGGGAGATTTTGAAAAAAGAGGGACGGCCGGACGAATGGCTTTACGTGGGGGGCACCAAAGCCTGTCCGGCCGTCCTGTGGCTGTATCCCTTTGGTGGAGCGCCGAATGGACACGAGGCCGAAGGGTAGCTTGATCCCGTTGGGGTCCCGGGAAAAGCTGGGGGGAATGGAAAAATTGTAATGGAATGTCGCCAAAGGGGGGCTTGGGGAGCGGGGCGCGAAACATTTCTCCAAGTTCAGAAAACCGGGAAGATTGAAGGGGTTAAGCAGCAACCCCCGACCCATGGTCTATTCCGCTCAAAACGAACTGAGGACGCCATGACCTGGACTTTCCTGACACCGATCCTTCTGCTCTCCATCTCCAACGTCTTTATGACCTTTGCCTGGTACGGACAGCTTAAATTTCCCTCCGCGCCGCTCTGGCTGCTGATCCCGGTCTGCTGGGGCATTGCGCTGCTGGAATATTGCTTCGCGGTGCCGGCCAACCATATCGGCCAACGGGTCTATTCGGCGGCGCAGCTCAAGACCATGCAGGAAATCATCACCCTGCTGGTCTTTGCGGTGTTCTCGGTGACGTATCTGGGGGAGGCGTTACGGTGGAATCACGTGGTGGCATTTCTGTTTCTGTGCGGCGCGGCGTTTTTCTCGTTTCACAAATGGGTTTAGTCGCGATTCGCCGAAGGCGAACGAAATGGTCCAGCGGATCGTTTCGAGCGACGCCTCCCTCGCTACGCTCGCGCCACTACGCTGCCGCTAGGCACGGGGCAGGCTTTTCTAAGCTCGCGCCGCTCGCCAAGAAAAGCCAAGCCAACGCGCCGAGCTTGGGCAGGGCGTGAGGCCAATCACGGCTTTACCACCGCGCGCAGCATCGGCAGGCTTTCATAGCGAAAGCCGCGCCCGGCCTTGATCACCGGATCGCCGTCTTTGAAGGCATCAAGTTCCGCCGCGCTGGACACGCACACCACGCCCAAACCCCATGGTCCCTTGGGATCGGCGACCGGTCCGAACACGATTACTTTGCCTTCCGCCATCCGCTCTCTCCAGTAAACCGCATGTGCCTGCATAAGCGCGCGTTCTTCGTCACTCATGTCGGTGATGAAAGTGGGACGCGGCGGCAACAGGCGGACGAAGAAGAAGAGTTCGGTGGAGTCGGACATGGTCGGTTCGGGCCTCGGGATTAAAATGGAGGGTATAAGAGAATGTGGGTAGAGGGAATGTCACCCTCATTTGTCATGGCCCGCCGAGCGCGTAGCGACAGCGTACGCGCGGCCATCCAGGTGAGGACAGCGAAGGGGCGTCAGGAACGACGCGATAGCTGAAAGCGCCACCCGGACGGGCTGCATGCCACGCCAGTAAGGACAATAAAAGAACCGGAGTCGCTCGCGCGAATCTATCGGCCGTTCTCTAGCGCGCGCTTGACCGCTGCTTCGGCGTGCAGAGTTGTGGTATCGAATAATGGCACGCTGCTGTCTTCCTCCCCGATCAGCATCATAATCTCCGTGCAGCCTAGGATGATCGCTTCCGCACCGCATGAGATCAAGCGGGCAATGACCTGTCGATAGGCGTCGCGGGACGCCGAAAATACTTGCCCCGCGACCAACTCTCGGTAGATCACGTCATGGATGATGGCCCGATCCATCTCACCGGGAACTAAGACCTCCAATCCGAAGCGATTGGCCAACCGCCCCTTGTAGAAATCCTGCTCCATAGTGAAGGCGGTGCCCAGTAGGCCCACCCGCCTGTACCCAGCTGCAATGATCCTCTCGGCAGTAGGATCAGCGATGTGGAGAAGAGGAATCGCCACGCTTCCCGCCACTTCGTCCGCCATTCGATGCATCGTGTTCGTGCAGATAACGAGGAAGTCTGCGCCTCCACGTTCCAGCCGTTGTGCCGCATCAATCATCGCGGCGGTCAACGCTAACCAGTCCCCTTTATGTTGAAGTCTCTCGATCTCACCGAAATCCACAGAGAACATAAGGCTGCGCGCAGAATGTACGCCGCCAAGCCGCTCTCGAACCCCTTGATTAATTATCCGATAGTATTGGGCCGAACTTTCCCAGCTCATGCCGCCAATAAGTCCAATTGTTTTCAAGTTGCATATTCCCTTAGCTTGATGAGGGCGGCATCAATTTTTTTTAGTGCCAAAATCTGAATGTTCCACGGGGACGGTTACAAACCGCGTTCGACCAAAATAATCCGGCCCGCGCTTAAATTTACCGCA